>CALFBB010000016.1 GCA_937944885.1 uncultured cyanobacterium | reverse complement strand
CCTTGGTCGTCAAGGTGCGCCGCTGTGTTTTCGGCAGAGCCAGGATCGAATGGGCAACCTCGGTATTCAGTTTCTGCAGCCGCTCAAACATCTCCGTCTTCGACCGGTTGAGCCGAAGGAACGGCAGCTTGAGCGTCTTGGTGAGTGTTGCCATGCAAATCAGAGTAATCTTGCCTCACTATGAAAGATGCGCCTTATCTCCCCGCCCTATTGGCTTGCTTCCGCGCAGCGGTACGGCGGGGCTTTATGGCGCGGAGGGGTAAAGGCTACCGGACATCACCCGGCAAGACCACAGACGGATTTTGCTGCTGGCGCTTTCAGCAAGGGGGGTTAGCCTTCGTCTTCCTCGTCAGTGGTGAACCCCGGCCGGTACAGGTAGGAGGAGCGATTGGTTTTCTTGATTTGATCTTTGATGGATTCTAGATCGATGTAGCGATCTGCCAGGTTGATCAGTTGATCACTGGTCATGGAGCGTAAACTCACCACCTCCACCCGTACTCCTTGATAACTGACCGCATTGACCGCATAAGCCAAATCACCATCGCCACTCACCAGTACAGCTGTCTCATACCAACGCACCAAAGACAGCATATCCACAGCAATTTCCACATCTAGGTTGGCCTTCTTGGAGCCATCCGGCAGCTGAGTCAGGTCTTTGGTGACAACGCGATAGCCATTGCGGCGCATCCAGAGCAAAAACCCCTGCTGCTTTTCATTGTTGCGGTCCACGCCGGTGTAAAAAAATGAACGCAAGAGGGGGGAACGGCCACTTAAGGTCTTGAGCAGACGGGTGTAATCGATTTCGATGCCCAGTTGCAGGGCCGCGTAGAAGAGGTTGGATCCATCGATGAATATAGCTAGACGTCCACGGTTATCCTGCAGTGGATCCGCAGACTGAAAGCCGAGATCAGGCTCAAGGCGCAGCATTCGGGTTCTCTTCTCCAAGGTTTAACAAAAGGGCAGAAAAAAAGGACTATTAAAGGGAACTGGGCCTTGATATGGGGGGCCTCAGACTCTGAAGCACGTTCTCCACCCTAGCGCAGGAAAAGGGATCCGAGAGAAGATTTCCAGAAATCCTACAGAAAAAATACCTACCGGAGGATGATCTTTGCTCATGCAGCCTGGGAACTCCCAAATCCCTTACCACTTCCCGACCCCGCTACACCCAGGGGTGTTACTGAGCCGTTACAAACGTTTTTTTGCCGATGTGGAGCTGGCGAACGGCGAACGGGTCACCGCCCATTGTCCCAATACAGGGCCGATGAGGGGAGTGTGTCGGGTGGGTGCGCCGGTGTACCTTTCCCATCACACCAACCCGAAGCGGAAGCTGGCTTACACCTGGGAGATGATCCAGGTGGATGGGGTATGGGTTGGCATCAATACAGGGTTACCCAATCGGCTGGTGGCCTGGGGATTACAGCAGGGGTGGTTCCCGCAGTTGACGGGCTTTTTAGGCTGGCAACGGGAGGTGGCTTATGGGAAAAGCAAAATTGACTTTCTGCTCACCGGAGCCTCGGGCCGAGCTTATTTGGAGATTAAAAACACCACTTGGGCCATTGGCTCCCGGGCTCTTTTCCCGGATACGGTGACTAGCCGTGGTCAAAAGCATTTGCAGGAGTTGATGCAGGTGCGCCGACAAGGACACCGTGCTTTAGTGCTCTATTTGATCAACCGCAGCGATTGCAGCGAATTTGCCCCTGGTGCAGAACGGGATCCCTGCTATGCTCGGTTGTTTTGGCAGGCGGTGGAGGCAGGGGTGGAGATGCTGCCCTACCGGTTTGAGGTTTCACCGGCAGGGATCCGTCCCCTCGGGTTGGCCAAGATCCTGCATTAGGCTATCTCGAAAGGGCTGGGGATCGCCTAAAATGCTCTTTTCCCTGCTGTTTGGGCTATGGCCGAACCTTCTGCTCGTCCTCGTCACATTGTTCTGACTTCCCATCCCTCCCCTTACGGTGCGCAAACCCAGCCAATCCGTTGGGGATCCCTCGATCCGCTCGAGCGTGGCCCGCTGGTGGGTAGCCTGACCAATCCTGCCCATCGCAATGTAATTGGAACCCATTCAGGGGCTTATGCCCTTTACCGCGCCTTGGCGGTGGCCAGTGGCTCTTTGCAACCGGATCACCGTGCTGATCTGACCAATACTGCTCCTGTGGTGGCAATTGGCCCCCATGCCAGCTGGGGGGATCCGGATCGGATTGTCTCTTTGGATCCCTGGGGAGCAGTTGTGGGGGAGGTTTTTGCTCCGTTTTATGCCCAAGGCTACGACATTCGCCCCACCATTGCCATCACCCAAGCCCACATCAACATACCGGAGCTGCAGGAGGCAATTGCTAAGGGACGGTTACAGGCGGATGGCCGCATCTTAAAAGAAAGTGGCAAGCTGGTGGTCACCAAAGCGGCGATTGAACCGGTCTGGTACCTGCCGGGGATTGCTAAGCGTCTTCAGATGAGGGAAAGCCTGTTGCGACGCACCCTTTTTGAGCAAACGGGAGGCATGTTTCCAGAATTGGTGACCCGCTCGGATCTATCGGTGTTTTTGCCACCGATTGGCGGTCAGACGGTGTACATTGTCGGGCAAGTGGCTGCTATTACCGATCCGGCTCTACCCCTGGCGGTACGGGTACACGATGAATGCAACGGATCGGATGTGTTTGGTTCTGATATTTGTACCTGCCGTCCCTACTTGGTACACGGCATCGAAGAATGCATCAAAACGGCACAAGCGGGTGGAGCTGGGGTGGTTGTCTACCTGCGCAAAGAGGGGCGGGCGCTAGGAGAGGTGACCAAGTTTCTCGTTTACAACGCTCGCAAACGCCAGGAAGGAGGGGATCGGGCCGATGCTTACTTCACCCGTACCGAATGTGTGGCGGGGGTACAGGATATGCGCTTTCAGGAGTTGATGCCGGATGTGCTCCATTGGCTGGGGATCACCCGGATTGATCGCTTGATTTCCATGAGTGATCTCAAGTACCGGGCCATTACCCACTCCGGTATTGAGGTGATCAAGCGGGTGCCCATCCCAGAAGAGTTGATCCCTGCCGATGCTCGTGTGGAGATCGAGGCCAAAAAAGCTGCCGGTTACTATACCGAAGGTGAAGTTCCGGATGCGGAACGACTGGCACAAATCAAGGGAAGGCCATTGGTGGAGTGAGCGGGATCCATGCAAGTTGCCACTTGGAATGTCAACTCCATTCGCACCCGTTTACCCCAGGTTTTGGCTTGGTTGGACAGCCAAGCATCTTTAGATGTCCTCTGCTTGCAGGAAACCAAGGTAGCGGATGAAGCATTTCCACGGGCGGCCTTTCAAGAACGGGGCTATTGGGTAGAGGTTTATGGCCAAAAGTCCTACAACGGTGTGGCGCTGATCAGTCGAGGGCCCTTGGAAAAGGTGGAGCGAGGGTTTGCACCGTTGCTAGGTGATGTCGGGGATTGGGACGAGCAAAAGCGGGTGATCAGCGCCGTTTACCAGGGGATTCGCATCCTCAATCTGTATGTACCAAATGGGTCTGAGGTGGGATCGGAAAAGTATGTCTATAAATTGCGTTGGCTAGCTCTACTCAGAGAGTATCTCACGGTGCTGATGCAACGAAAGGAACCGATCCTCATGTGTGGTGATTTCAACATTGCCCTTGAAGATCGAGATATTTATGATCCCAAAAAAGCCGGGGAAATCATGGCTTCAGAAGCCGAGCGACAGGCCCTGCGGGAGATTCTGGCTTTGGGGTTTCATGATGCTTTTCGCAAGTTTACTGCTGAGCCCGGCTATTTTAGCTGGTGGGATTATCGCTCAGGGGGGTTCCAACGGAACCGAGGCTGGCGCATTGATCACCAGTATCTTTCTCCGGAGCTGTACGAAAAAGCTACCGCCTGTTGGATTGATATTGAGCCGCGGCGAGCCGAAAAACCCAGTGATCACACGCCTGTCATTGTTGCCCTTTAGTCTAAAATACTTGACTTGAATCCTAGAACACTTCCGGTGAGACAAAGCCTGTACCGTATGCTTGCAATGCCTAGGGCAGGCTGTCCCAACGGTTGTCGTCGCTGCTGCCCATGGGTCTATACCACCCCCTAACTCCTGGGCCTAGGGTAGGTTGCGTATGGTACTGTTGCAGCAGGCGGAGCACTGCGACTACACCCACCATGTCTAGGATCCCTGCTGCACAACAGCCCTTGCCTGCCCGGGCCGGATTGGCACAAACCCTGGAGCAGCTCACCCTTTCTGCTTCCTCTTTGGCTTTGCTCAACCACTGCCCCCGTCTGTTCCGTTACATTTACCTGGAGCGGTTAATCTGTCCGCCTGCTAATGCTTTTGAGCATGAGCTGGAGCGAAAACAAGGGCAGCAGTTTCATCGTTTGGTGGAATGGTATAGCCGGGGTCGAGCGGTGGAGCCGCGTTTAGCCAGCTTGGATGCGGAGGTACGGCAGTGGTGGCAGGTGTTTCTGACCAGTCCTCATGCCTATCCACAAGGGCGAGTATTGACGGAGTTGCCCCTCTGGCAGCGGGTAGAGGGATTTAAGCTAATTGCCCGTTTGGATCGGTTGGTGATTGCCCCAGGTTCTGTTCACATTGTGGATTGGAAAACCAAGCGTTACCGCCCTCCGGACAGCCAGCTGCGCAATGACTGGCAGGTGCGGCTTTACCCGCTGTTGCTTTGTGGGGTGGCGGAGCTACTGCCCTTGGAGAGCCCTTTTCACCCTGAGCAGGTAGAGTTGACCTTTTGGTATGTGCAACATCCGCAGCACCCCTTCTGCCTGCGCTACAGCGCCGCTGCTTATGAGCAAGATCTGGCCCATTTGAAGGCTACCCTAACCCACTTGAAACAGCTGCAAGCACAGGACTTTCCCATGACAGCACATACCGAACGCTGTGGCAGTTGTCTGTTTCGCTCCCGTTGCTATGGGTTATTGCCGGAAGGGATCCCGGTGGCGGAGCTGTTGGATTGGGTTTGGCCTTCGGAAGCGTTGCAGCTGGCCGATAGCGTCAGGGAGACGGAGTCCTTTTCCCGGCTTGACTGAGAGGAGTACATCCTCCGAGGGCAAAGCTGGCTGGGGTAAGATCTCCTTGGTCAGTAGCCCCTATACTCTCTTCATGGGGTTGTTTGCATGGTCTCTGGTTTTGACCGGAAACTGAGTTATGGAACTTGTACCTAACGTAACTCCAGTGCAGCTACAGGCCTGCATACTGAGTAAGTGTTGTTGTTGTGCTGGCCGATTGTGATTGCTGGTACTTCTAGGGAGCCCGATTGGGATGTGGAACTGAGGGGCCTTTACAAACGCTTTGGCGATTTTGTTGCCCTCAATGGTATTGATTTACAGATTCGACGCGGCGAATTTTTTGGCCTGCTCGGCCCTTCCGGCTGTGGCAAGACAACCCTGCTGCGCATCTTGGCGGGGTTGGAAATGGCCGATGCCGGAACGGTGCTCATCCGAGGTCGGCAAGTGGGGCATCTGCCCGCCCATCAGCGCAATGTCAATACGGTCTTCCAGAGTTATGCCCTTTTCCCCTTTATGACCGTGGCGGAGAATGTAGGGTTTGGCTTGCGAATGCGGGGAGTGCGGGGAGAGACTCTGCACAAGAAAGTGGCGGCAGCTCTGGAATTGGTAGAGATTAGTGCCTTTGCCGAGCGTAAACCCCATGAGTTGTCCGGGGGGCAACAGCAGCGGGTGGCTTTGGCCCGGGCTTTGGTGAATGAGCCGGAGGTGCTGTTGTTGGATGAGCCGCTCTCGGCTTTGGATGCCAAGTTGCGTAAGCAGTTGCAGGTGCAGCTGTGTGAATTGCAGCGCCGCTTAGGGATGACGTTTATTTTCGTGACCCATGACCAGGAAGAAGCTTTGGTGACCAGCGACCGGGTAGCAGTGATGCGGGCGGGGCGAATTGAGCAGGTGGGCCTTATCGATGAAGTATACGAACGTCCGGCCACGGCCTTTGTGGCAGACTTTCTGGGGGCCAGCAACTTCTTACAGGGTACTGCCTGTGGGACCGACTGTGTGGATACCCCCCTAGGCAAGTTAAAAGTGCTAGGGATCCCGGCCAGCCATGAACCGGTGCAGCTGGCGATTCGCCCTGAAAAAATTCAGCTGTCGCGTACAGGCTGGGATCTGCTGCCCAACCAGGTGCCGGTACGGGTGGAAAACCTGATTTACACCGGTGCGGAGAACCAGTACCTGTTGCGGGCTATCAACAATCAGCAGCTCAAAGCCACCGCTCTTAATACTGACAATGAAGATTTTGGTTTTGCGATTGGCGAATCTCTGGTGGCCCATCTGCCCCCCAAAAGCCTCATCCGCTTGCAGTCTGCTCCTTTGCCAACAGGAGGATCTCTAGATGCTTGAGGCTGAAGTTTCCACTACCGAAAAAGCAGCACTCCCTAAAGAGCTCCCTAGCTCTCAAAGAATCTCCCGCTTCCGATGGGGATGGGATCAGCAACAGATCCGCTTTGGAGAAATGCTCACCCCCCTGGGAGAATTGGGGCGCAGCCTCCTGTTTGCCGGGCCAGGGGTGCTGTGGGTGATGTTTTTTTTGGTGCTGCCGGGGCTGTTGCTGGTGGTGTATAGCTTCCTGAGTCGGGGAGATTTTGGCCAGATCCAACTGCCTCTCACCTTGGAAAACTACCTGCGCATTCTTGGCTACGGCCCCTTGGGCTGGACACCGATTTACTGGCAGATTTTGGGCCGCAGTTTGCTGGTGGCAGGAGTTACCACTGTTTTTTGTGTGCTGCTGGCTTACCCACTGGCTTTTTTTATTGCTGCCCACCCGCCGCGACAACGGGATCTGCTGCTGACTTTGGTGGTGATCCCCTTCTGGACGAATCTGGTGATTCGCACCTATGCTTGGATGCTGGTGCTGGGGCCCGAGGCTTGGCCGGCCCGCTTGGCGGCTTGGCTGGGTTGGATCCCACCCCAAACGGCGCTCTACCCCGGCTGGCTGGCGGTTTATCTGGGTATGGTTTACACATTTTTGCCCTATATGGTTTTGCCTCTCTACACAGCAGTAGAGCGCATCGACTGGCGATTGGCGGAAGCTGCCCGTGATCTCTACGCCAATGGTTGGCAGGTGTTTTGGCGGATCCTCTTGCCCCAGACCTTGCCGGGCCTGGCCGCGGGGCTCATCCTGGTCGGGATCCCTGCTTTTGGCATGTTTGTGGTGCCGGATTTATTGGGGGGGAGCAAAACGCTGCTGATTGGCAATGTGATTCAGTTGCAGTTTGGCTCTAGCCTCGACTATCCCTTTGGGGCGGCCCTCAGCTTTTTGGTTACCGGCCTCACCCTAGCCTTGCTCTATGCCTACAGTCGCTATGTCGGCACCCGTAGTTTGGAAGATTTGCTCTGAGGGATCCAATGGAGAGCCGTGTGCTTTGAGCAGAGCTGCCAATTGCTTGCGCATCAGGAGCCCAGGCTCGTCTGTGGCTTATCTGTAAACATGTGCTGTTCGGTGCTGCTTGCGTTAGTGAGGGGCCCATCGGGATCCCTTGTTTGCAAAATGGCCTTGTCTTCCAGGGTAACGGCGCAGTCGAAACGGATCACTGCCCTCGGTAGCCCGCGCTACAACCCCTTTGGTCCGCCAAACTGTAGAACTAAGGGTACTGCTCTTGCCCAGATTGGTTCAACCAGAAGTACAGATGGGCATCGGATCCAAAGCCAAGCCCCACGAGAAGTCGCAGTAGTATGGAGACAGTAGGTGGCTTAATCTTTCCTGAAGAGAGGCCATTGCCTGCGGTAAAAGCTTAACAAAACTTAAAATGAATTCGGTTTTGAGGGATCCCTTGACCCAAACCCTGTCCCCTTCATTTGCTGTGCAATCTACAGCCTTTGCTTCCCATCGCGTTAGCGGGACAGAGTCCTTAGGTCGTACCTGGGATGCCATTGTCATTGGTGCTGGGATTGGCGGTTTGGTGACGGCCAGCCAACTGGCTGCCAAAGGCTACAACGTGTTGGTGCTGGAGAAGTATCTCATCCCTGGCGGCAGTGCCGGCTATTTTGAGCGTAAGGATCCCCAGGGCAGGGGGATCTATCGCTTTGATGTGGGGGCTTCCATGATCTTTGGCCTGGGCAGCAAGGGCACCACCAACTTGCTGACGCGGGCGTTGGCAGCCGTAGGGGAACAGATTGATGCTATCCCGGATCCGGTGCAAATAGCCTATCATCTGCCCAATGGCCTCAACCCGCGCGTCCACCGAGATTACGAGCAGTTTTTGCAGGAACTGTCGGCTTATTTCCCTTTCGAAGCCGGGGGGATCCGCCGCTTCTACGATACTGCCTGGGAGATTTTCAACAGCTTAAATGCTATGGAGCTGCTCTCCCTGGAGGAGCCGGGCTATCTGTTGCGCTCCTTTGTCCAGAATCCCCTGGGTTGCTTGACCTTGGCGCGCTATTTGCCGGTAAATGTGGGCCAGGTGGCGCGGCGGCAGCTGCGGGATCCCAATCTGCTGCGCTTTGTCGATATGGAGTGCTACTGCTGGTCGGTCGTACCGGCGGATCGTACCCCCCTGATCAATGCCGGTATGGTCTTTTGTGATCGTCACTACGGCGGCATCAACTATCCCAAGGGAGGGGTAGGGCAAATTGCCCAAAAGCTGGTCAAAGGGCTGGAGGCCCATGGCGGGCAAATCCGCTACAAGGCCCATGTCAGACGGATTTTGGAAGAGCGGGGGCAAGCCATTGGGGTGGAGCTAAGCAGCGGAGAAAAACTCTTTGCCCGTCGGGTTATCTCCAATGCCACCCGCTGGGATACCTTTGAGCGGCTGTGGCCGGGATCCCTGCCGCGGGCAGAACAACGCTGGCAACGGCGCTACCAGCAATCCCCTAGCTTTTTAAGTCTGCATCTGGGGGTACGTGCCGAGGCCCTGGCCGGTGAGCGGGATTGCCATCACATTTTGCTGGAAGATTGGCATCACCTGGAAGCGGAGCAGGGCACCATTTTTGTCTCCATTCCTACCCTATTGGATCCCGACTTAGCCCCTCCGGGCCGACACATTGTGCATGCTTTTACCCCCAGCTGGATCAACGCCTGGCAAGGGCTGACCCCAACTCAATACCAGCAGCAGAAGCAAGCTGCAGCAGATCGTCTCATCCGTCGCTTGGAACAGATTTGGCCTGAGCTGGGATCCCATATTGAGCTCAAGGAAGTAGGTACCCCCCGCACCCACCGGCGTTTCTTGGGCCGGGTCAACGGAACCTATGGGCCGATTCCCAGCCGCGATCCTTGGGGGTTGCTGGGTATGCCCTTCAATCGCACAGCCATCCCCGGCTTGTACTGTGTAGGAGATAGCACCTTCCCTGGTCAGGGGCTGAATGCCGTTGCCTTCTCGGGCTTTGCCTGCGCCCATCGGGTGGCAGCAGATTTGAGGTGAGTTTGGGGTGGCAAGGGCTTCTCGGGGCAGTTGCCCCCAGGGTATTCTTATCGCGGCAATAGGACGGGATCTCTGCCGGCTTGGTAATCCGGTTGAGGGATCCCTGTCTTTTTTGTGGAAGGGTTGAAAGGCTAAGGAAACCTCCTGAGCTTTTGGAAAACCTGCGCCCTTCCGCCTCAGCCATTAGCCCTGAG
Source organism: uncultured cyanobacterium (assembly GCA_937944885.1). Lineage (GTDB taxonomy): Bacteria > Cyanobacteriota > Cyanobacteriia > Thermostichales > Thermostichaceae > Thermostichus. The sequence continues at coordinate 181,778 of CALFBB010000016.1, read as the reverse complement.
AAAAAGTTACAGTTTGTCTTGCCCCTTTTACCCCCAGACTCAACACAAACAGCAGCAGCTGTGTTGTCACGATACTGGGCCCAGAGGGCAGATTGAAAACAGCTGATCCCAACATGCCCAGCACAGCACTCAGGGCCCCCAGGAGCATGGCCAAGAGCACATAGGCACTGAAACTAGAAGCCCATACCCGCGCCGTTGCAGCCGGGATCACCACAAAAGCACTCACCAACAGCACCCCTATCGCGCGGATGGACAAAGCCACCACCAAAGCCAGGAGCACCACAAACATTGTCCGCTGCCAGTTCACCCGCACCCCCCGCGCCTGGGCCAGAGGTTTATGTAAAGTTAATAACATTTGGGAGGGTAAAGTTAACCCAATGTACAGCAAGCTCACCAGCAGAAGGATACCACTCAGCCACAGGGCCGTTGGGCTAACCCCCAAAATATCCCCAAACAACAGCTGATTGAGGTTGCCCCGATAGCCTTGAATCAAACTGAGAGCAATCACCGCCAGCGCCAGGGACGAAGAGTAGATAATGTTGAGCACTGCATCCACTGACAACTGGGTGTGCTCCAATATCAAGGTGACCCCCAGAGCAAACACTACCCCAAAGGGCAGCAGCACCCAAGTCGGATCCACCCCCAGCAGCACCCCCAGCACAATTCCCAGTAGCGCCGAGTGTCCCAAGGCATCACTAAAAAAAGACAACTGCCGAAAAATGGCAAAGCTACCCAGCAGCCCACCCGTTACACCGGTGAGGATCCCGCTCACCATAGCCCGTTGCATAAATGGCAACTGCAACAGTTCCCACACCCGTAGCCATGCTTCTGGCATCCCAGCCTCCCTTAGTGGTGATGCAAATAACGGATAAACTCAGCTCCATAGGCATTGACCAGCACCTCCGGGGCCAAAGTTGTTTGCGGGGATCCCTGATGAATTAGAGAACGATTCAAGCAGATCACCTGGTCACAATGGCGGGACACCATATCCAAATCATGGGAAATCTGCAAAATCGACCAACCCAAAGTTTGCCGCACCTCCTCTAGCAGTTGGTAGAAATCCCCTTCACTGCGGGCATCCAACCCTGCTGGTGCCTCATCCAAAATCAACAACCGCCGCGGCCAAACCAGACAATGAGCCAGTAGCACCCGCTTGGTTTCCCCCCCACTGAGTTGACCCAGAGGCTGCGCCAACAAATGCAGCGCTCCCACCCGCTCCAGCGCCTCTTTGACCGCTTGGCGACGTGCCACCCTACCCACCCAAGGCAAACGAGGCCGCAGCATCCCCCAGCCCAGGGCAACAAACTCCGCCACCGTCATCGGCATGCTGCCGCTGAACTGAAAACTTTGGGGGATGTAGGCAACCTGCTGCCGCACCTGCTCTGGTAAATAACCCGATAGGCGCAGCGGCTCCCCCAAAATCCAGACCTGCCCACACTGGCGGGGAAGGATCCCCAAAATGGCTTGGATCAGGGTGCTCTTCCCCGCTCCATTGGGGCCAATAATGGCCATATTGGATCCCGCCCTTAGCACAAAAGAGACATTCTGCACCGCCAGACGGGAACCGCGGTAGACCGTCAACCCCTCCACCACAAGAACGGCATCCTCTGGAGGAGAGTAAGATGAACAAGAAGGAAGGCTCATCGAGCGGTGACTAGCAGTTCTTCCAGTTCTTCAACAGCTCCAACACCGCTCATGCTGGGCAAAGCACCCCGTCCTCCTAACGCAAACGCCACAGGACCACTCAGCGAAGGCAACAGCGGAACAAAGTCCTCAGGTAGAAAAGCCGTTTCCGCTTCAAAAGACGACACCAGATTCTCCACGTTTTGCCGCATGATAGTGAGGTAATACTCCGGCTCGATTCCCTCCGGGCCAGCGGTTTCAATGGGGTCAAAAACCCGCACTTGTACCCCCAAATCTTGAGCCAAAACCTCAAAGGGATTGTTGTCCCCCACTTGTGGTTCCACAAGAATGGTTTTTAAACCCGATTCCCGCACCGTATCCATCACCCGCCTGACATCCTCCGGTGAAGGACTGGCCTCCGGGATCTCCACCAGAAACTCCGACTTGAGGTTGTAGCGCTCGGCAAAGTAAGGGGCAATATCGTGGAAAACCACAAAACTCCTCCCCTCAAATGGCGCCAGTTGCTGGGCAATTTCCAGATCCAGAGCCGTTAGCTCCTCAATAAAAGCAGCAGCATTCGCTCGGTAAATATCTGCCCCCTCCGGATCCACAGAAATCAGGCCATCGCGGATATTTTCCACCTGCTGAATAGCCCGTCTGGGATCCAACCAAATATGCGGGTTAAACTCACCATGGCTATGCCCATGGTCATGGGAGTGTCCATGACTGTGTCCATGAGAATGCCCATGGGAGTGAGAATGTCCATGAGAGTGGCCATGACCGTCTCCATGCCCATGTTCTGGCTCTTGGGTACGCAGGGTGGGGATACCCTCGCTGGTGTCGATTACCGTCAAGTTAGGATTTCCGGCACTGGCCATCAACCCATCCAGAAAAGTTTCCATCCCCAAACCGTTGATCACCAGTACATCCGCCTGAGCAAGCAAACGCCCATCTTCCGGGCGAGCCTGATAATCATGAGGACCTAGGTGAGGAGGAATCAGAGGCGTTACCTCCGCTCGCTCTCCGGCTACAGCACGGGTGAACTGGGTCATCGGCAAAATGGTTGTCACCACTTGGGGAGGAGCTGCCGACTGGGCTTGAGAGGCTTGCTGGCGAATGGGCAAACTGCCCATCACCCCCAGCGAACAAGCAGCCATCAAAGAAACCACAGCTTGCACCGAGCTAGTCTTAGGCTTAAAGTTCATCAGAATCCCTCACGAAAAAACAGCACAAGTCTTAGACCCCATCAGCTGCGCAGCCAAAGCTCTCTGGCGGAGCAGAGAAAACATATTGAGAAAACCATTGGTTCTCGAAGGGCTAAGGCTAAAGTTCAGCCCCATATCTTCCACAAAGCTTGGTGAAACCTGAAGAACCTCCTTAGGGGAAAGGCCGCTTAGGCCCTCTACCAAAACCGCCACCAAGCCTTTCACCAGCTGAGCATCAGCATCTCCCCGAATGGCGAGCTTGCCATCCTGAAAAGAGGTAGCCAGCCAAACCCGGGATGCACAACCCCTAACCAGGTTTGCCTCCGTCCGCTCTTCTTCCGGCAGTGGAGGAAGGCGCTTGGCGTAAGCCAACAACAGCTCGTACTTACGCTTGGAAGTTTCCGCCTTCTGGAAGCTGCTGACAATTGACTGCAGAGCCTCAGGGATCAACGAGCTCATCCAGTACACTTAGACAAATAATGATAATCATTCTCTAGAGTATCATCTTCCCTAGTCCAGCTCAACAGTGGAGTACCAGTAGGTTTCTCCATTGGGAGCATCCACCAGAGGAATCCCTTGTTCCTGCAAAAGTTGCCGGATGCGGTCAGCTTCGGCAAAGTTGCGGGTTTGCCGGGCCTTCTGCCGCTGTTCCACTAGGTTTTGAATGTTCAACAGCTGATTTTCCGGAGTGCCATGAATGAAAAATCAAACCTCCAGCAAATCCACGGTATTAAAACGGTATTAAAAAAAGCAGCTCCTCACACCCGTATGACAGGCAACATCACCCACTTGCTCCACCTTAAGAAGCAGAGTATCTGCAGCAGAGTATCTGCATCAGAGTCCTAGAGAAAGACTTTGACCTTCTGGATGTGGCTTGAGGTGGATCCCTTGTACAATAACTCCTGCCGAGAACGACTCCAATAGTGGGCTTCTAGTGGGCTTCCTCCGTCTCAAGGATTGCTTGAATGGACGCTCGGTTCATCCAAGCCATCATCAGGACAGTGCCATTTTGTACATCTTGAACAATGGCAGGAATAAGGCCATCACTGTTGAACTTGAACTGGTCAATCCAGCAAGATTACATGGGATCCAGATCAGGAGAAAGTAACTGCAATCAAGAGAACCTTTTTGCATCTAGATACATCCACAAAAAGATTCCTCTAAAAGAGACAACAGTAAGCCCTAGCGATTGTTAAAGTTATGACAAATCAAGCTCATAAACTCTTGACGTGTACGAGCATCCTCAGCAAAAACTCCGCGCATAGCACTGGTAGCCGTCCAGGATCCTGTTTTTTGTACCCCCCGCATCACCATACACATGTGAGTTGCCTCCACCACAACAGCAACCCCACGAGGCTTAAGCAATCCTTGAATGGCGTCGGCAATCTGTGCAGTTAGCCGCTCTTGAACTTGCAGACGACGGGCATACATCTCACAAATGCGAGCCAACTTAGATAAACCAATAACACGACCATCAGGAATATAAGCAACATGAGCACGACCGATGATCGGTAGAATATGATGCTCACAAGAGCTAAAAATATCGATATCTCTCACCAAAACCATCTCATCAGTGTCTTCATGAAAGATAGCATTGTTTAAGAGATCATCTAGCGATTGATGATAACCCTGGGTAAGAAACTTAAGAGCCTTGACAACCCGCTTTGGGGTATCTTTCAAGCCTTCCCGATCTGGATCCTCGCCGATCCCCAACAGTAGAGTACGTACTGCCTGGATCATCTGCTCCTCAGAAACGACAGGTTCATGTTCCGTAAATACATTAAGGGAAGAAATTCGAGGGAGTACTTCAGAGGGTTCCTCAAAATCCACAACACTTTCAGAGCTTAAGAGATCATCAGACAAAGAGTACTCCTCAGAGGACATAGCCCACTCCTAGGGATCAAAACTACAGCTGGCAAGATCTAAGGCCACTTAACTTAGTGTAACACAATTTTCCAGTTTTTGTTTTAAATCTTCACAATCTAAATTTCTACCGATTAACACCAACTGATTACCTACAGCTCTGGGTCTAAAGTCAGGATCCAGATTAAATCGTTTGCCGGAGAGTTGAAAAATATACCTTTGATCACTTTCTCTGAACCAAAGCAGACCCTTGGCCCGGAATACTTCTTTTGGAAGCTGGTTGAGGAACTCCTGGAAGGCTTCTAGAGAGAAGGGATAACGAGACTGGAAGCCTACCGAAACAAAGCCATCGTTTTCTAGGTGATGGGAGTGATGACTGTGATTGTGATGTTCATGATGCTCGTGATGCTCATGGTGATTGTGGTGATTGTGCTTGTGACTGTGAAGAGGACCAGAGTTGGAGCTATGAAGCTTTTCAGGATTTTCAGGATCTAGATTCTGTAGGTAAACTTGGGTACGTGTTTGGGAAATATCAAATAATAGGGGCAGAGGAACACGACTTTGTTGACACCGAAGTATACGAGCATCAGGATTAACGCTAAAGAGATATTTTTCCAGTGAATTTAGTTTTTCTGAATTAACAAGATCCATTTTATTGAGTAAAATTAAATCTGTATTGATAATTTGACTGTAGGCAGCTTGGCTATTAAAGTGCTCAGGAGTAAAGGTTTCTGAGTCAATGAGAGTAATAACAGAATCTAAACGTGTCAAATCTCGGAGAGAGGTACCCAAGAAGGTTAGAATAATAGGTAGTGGATCGGCAACGCCTGTGGTTTCAATAATAAGATGATCAACTTTTTGATCCCGTTCCATGATCCGATAGACAGCTTCTATCAGATCGTCATTAATGGTGCAACAGATGCAGCCATTGCTCAGCTCCACCATGTCAGAGTCAATGGACACCAACAGCTGGCTATCTATGTCAATGTCTCCAAACTCATTAACCAATACAGCTACTTTCAGATCTTGGCGGTTATCAAGAATATGGTTTAAGAGCGTTGTCTTGCCACTACCTAAAAAGCCGGTAATGATGGTGACAGGCAATCCTACATTGGGAATGTCTAGGGTCGAGCTCATACGTATCTCTAGGTAACAGCACCTAACTTCATCTGATCATTCTTTCTAGACCTTTCTAAACCGTGGTGTGGCTAGAAACGGCCTTAGCCATCATTTCTATGACTTGCTCTATGGTTTGAGATCCTAAATCTCCTTGCTTGCGAGTCCTAACGCTGAGGGTTTGGCTTTGAGCCTCCTGTTTGCCAACCACGGCAATGATAGGGATCCGCTGCAGTTCTGCATTGCGAATTTGTTTTGCCAAACGGTCTTGGCTTTGATCCACATCCACCCGATAGCCCCAGCTGCGGAACTGCTGCATAAGCTGCCGGGCATACTCATGCTGGGCTTGTGTTACAGGACAAATCCGCATCTGGACAGGAGCTAGCCAAAGCGGAAAGTCACCAGCATAGTTTTCAATAAGGATGCCAAAAAATCGCTCTAAAGACCCAAAAATAGCTCGGTGAATCATAATTGGTCTTTTTCGGGATCCATCCTGATTCACATAGCCGATCTCAAATCTTTCCGGTAAATTAAAATCCACTTGAATGGTGGAACATTGCCAAAGCCTACCGATGGCATCTTTAATCTTTAAGTCAATCTTCGGCCCATAGAATGCTCCTCCTCCTTCATCAATTTGATAGGTCCAACCCTTGGCTTCCAGGGATCCCTTAAGGGCTGCAGTTGCCAGTTGCCAAACTTCATCAGAGCCCACCGATGGGGAGGGTCGTGTCGAGAGGTGAATCTCGTACTCTGCAAAGCCAAAATCGGACAGCACCTGCTCGGTTAAGTTGAGAACCCCCAAAATCTCATTCTGAAGCTGGTCAGGGCGACAAAAAATGTGGGCATCATCCTGGGTGAATCCTCTGACGCGCATGAGGCCGTGCAAGGTACCGGAGCGCTCGTAGCGATAAACAGTTCCCAGCTCTGCATAGCGAATGGGTAGCTCCCGGTAAGAGTGGAGATGTCGTTGGTAGGTGAGAACGTGAAACGGGCAGTTCATCGGCTTGAGCTGATACTGCTGCTGTTCTACCTGCATTGCCTCGAACATGCTGTCCCGGTAAAACTCAAAGTGACCCGAGGTTTTCCACAGATCCAGGTTGGCTAGGTGGGGGGTATACAGTAACTCATATCCTGCCTGCAGGTGAGCTTTTCTCCAGTAGTCCTCAATGATCAGCCGCATCTGGGATCCCTTGGGGTGCCAAAAGACCAAGCCACCTCCAGCAGCTTCCTGCAGACTAAACAGATCCAACTCCTTGCCGAGCTTGCGGTGGTCCCGCTTGGCTGCCTCCTCTTTCTGGCGCAGGTAGGCTTGTAACTCTTCAGGGGTTTCCCAAGCTGTGCCGTAGATCCGCTGCAGCTGCGGCTGGGTTTCATCCCCTTGCCAATAGGCCCCACCCACACTTTCTAAAGCAAAAGCCTCAGGGTGAATTTCCCCCGTGAAATTCAGGTGGGGACCGGCGCAGAGATCCCACCACACTTCCTCGCTTGGCAATACATAGGGTTGGAAGAGGGATCCCTCAGGGGCCTTGCCCGGCTGGCGCCAACGACCACTGTCGGGGTTACCGATAAAGTAACGGGTGATGGTCTCCCCTTCTGGGATGCGCTGCAAAATCTGCTGCTTGTAGGGCTCCTGTAGCCGTTCAATCTCAGCTTGGATCTCTTGCCGCTCCACCACTTCTCGGATAATCGGCAGGTTAGCCCGAATGAGCCGCCGCATTTCTGCCTCGATCTTGGGCAGATCAGATTCTGTTAACTGGATAGGCACCTCAAAGTCATAAAAAAAGCCTGTCTCTGTCCAGGGCCCAGTGGCAACACGGGTACCAGGATACAACCTCTGCACTGCCATGGCCAGCAGATGAGCGCAGGTGTGACGAATCCTAATCAGCCGGTCCCGCTGACTCTGGGCTACTTGAGATTCCTCTGCAGGCTGCTCAAAAGCTGGATCCATTTCAAATGGAGGAGAAGCCAGATCGTACGGTTGAGCCACCACGTCCTTGAATGGGGTAAGTTGATAAACACAAGATAATGATAATCGTTCTCGCTCAATTTGCCCAAACAGTAGCTCGATGGCACGTCCGGATCATCGTCGCCTGATTCTGGAAACTCTCCAGAAACAGGAGCAACCTATTTCCGCCCAAGCCCTGTTTGCCCAGCTACGTCAGCAGGGGCAGACAATTGGTCTGGCAACTGTCTACCGCATTCTCAGTCACCTTCGCCGAGAGGGGCTTCTCTGCTGCCATGGGCAACCTGAGGGTGAGATACTCTATTCACTGGCTGAGCACCACTACCATTATTTGACCTGTATTCGGTGTCGGCGCATGATCCGCCTGCCGGCCTGTCCATGGCAAGAGTGGGAAAAGACCCTTAAGTTCCCTGAGCCCTTCCAGGTTCTTTACCACGAGCTGCAGCTATTTGGCCTCTGTCATCTCTGCCAAGGTCTACCAAAAGAGGTGGGAGGCAGCAAAACTCCTTTGCAGTGAGAAGATCCTGTCTTGGCTTTTGGGATCCGTTAGATGGGTTGAAGCCAAAGCCTTAGTCTGGGTGCAAGTTTAGTCGGAGCCGAACTCAAGGGCGGATCCCTTACCCAAAACAGTTGCTATGCTACGGGGCAAGTTAAGAGATCCCTTGGCTATGGCTTCACATCGTTCTTGGGGGATTACCAATTCTGGGCCGCGGCAGGAGAGCACTGCTGCGGAGCGTCCATTTGCTCTCAAAAACCAGATTGAGGCCATTCTTTACCTGAAGGGGCAGCCTTTGGAGTTGTCGGCTTTGGCCCAGTTGGCCCACTGCAGCCGCCAGGATGCCTACGATGCCCTACTGGAGCTGATGGAGGATTATGCCCACCGCGATTCGGCCCTAGAAGTGTTGCAGGTGGGGGAAGGGTTTGCCTTGCAACTGCGGGAACCCTTTCTGGAGCTAGCCCATCAGCTTTTGCCCCCTGAAATCGGCGTGGGGGCCACCCGCACCTTGGCGACTATTATTCTGCGTGGGCCCCTCTCGCAGGCGGAGTTGGTGGAATTGCGGGGTCAAAGTGCCTACCAGCATGTGGCGGAGTTGGTGGAAAAAGGCTTTGTGGTCCGCTACCGTAAGCAAGGCAGCCGTTCTCAGTGGTTACGAGTAACGGACAAGTTTCATCGCTACTTTACGGTGGATGAACTGGCCAAAGAGAGGGCAGAAACCGCTTCCTGAGCAGAAACGTAACTCGGGGATCCTTCAACCAGCCTCAAACTTAGGAAAGGACCCTTCAGCAGCCCTTGGGGGATGGGTAGGCTCGCAACTGTACTAGGAGGGATCTATTCCTGCAAGCACCACTCTTTTACATCCTCCCCTATATCCTCCCCGGCTTGTTAGCTTGCGCCCGCGTAGCGGTAGGCCAGGGATGCCCATGGCGTCTCTGAGTCGCCAGGGGCTCCGCCCTCAACCGGTGGTTTCCTGGGCCGAGCGCGCAGCCGCTACTCATATCTTGGTATGTGTTTGGTATGCGTAAGTTCTGGCGTGTCCCGCCGTAGCCGTCTTGGGTATCAACAGCAGGTATATCATTCAGGATTTTATTAAAACGGCTGTGTCGTCTGCGCTATCTTTCTGCGCTATCTTTCTGCGCTATCTTTCCTTGCCCTGCCAGACAAGTTTTCCGCCTGGCGATAGGGCGAGGCTTGCCACGTCCGGGTCAATCTATGGTTGTGGGGCATTTCTGCTGATTGTCCAACGCCTTGCTGCATTTGGGAGTGTTCTTGAGCTTCCCCTCAACCTCGGTTGATGGAGTAACCTGCTTCCGCTTCGCTGCCACAGAAATTGTTAACTTCTAAACCTAAGTATCTATACAACCCAGTGCATTGAATAAATTGAATAAATGGACAGGTATGCGGAGAATGAGATGAGATACCTTGACCTATTGCTTCCTCCCTCAGAATAAAAAAGGTCGAGACCAAGCTCGACCCAGGAATCCATGTTGTTAGCATTTATCCTCCCCAACAGCAGCGCATCCCGTCAAAAGACGGCCTGTCGTACCACCTAGGTGCATCCGTAATCTATCCATAATCTAAGAGTGCTCTTTGCAGAGGTACAGGCATGAGTATGATGAGACTGCCTCAACTTCTGTAACCGCTTCTACAATCCATGTCTTGGCAAACCCCTCCTTCCGGTACTACTCTGACCCTATCCCCTGTCTCTGGTCTACGGGGCCAAGTCAGGATCCCTGGCGATAAATCCATTTCCCACCGGGCTTTGATGCTGGGATCCCTGGCGGAGGGAGAAACCACGATTCGGGGACTCCTGTTGGGGGAGGATCCCTGCAGTACAGCAGCTTGCTTCCGGGCCATGGGGGTGGAGATTTCTGAGCTGAATAGTGAATTGGTGCGCATCCAGGGGGTTGGCCTAGGACAGTTGCAGGAGCCGGCGAATGTTTTGGATGCGGGCAACTCTGGGACGACAATGCGGCTGATGCTGGGGATCCTTGCTGGCCATGCTGGGCGTTTCTTTGTCGTAACCGGGGATAACTCCCTGCGTTCCCGACCGATGCGGCGGGTGGTGGATCCCTTGCGACAGATGGGGGCGGAGATTTGGGGTCGAGATGGGGGCAACCTGGCTCCTCTGGCCGTACAAGGAAGATCCCTCAAGGGCATCCATTACTCCTCTCCGGTGGCCTCGGCGCAAGTAAAATCTTGCCTTTTGCTGGCGGGTTTGTTGGCAGAAGGTACCACCCAGGTGACGGAACCGGCCCTCTCACGGGATCATTCGGAGCGGATGCTGCGGGCTTTTGGAGCTGAGATCCAAGTTGACCCGGACAAGAAAACGGTGGCGGTTGTCGGGGGATCGCGGTTGCGGGGGCAGGCGGTGACGGTTCCAGGGGATATCAGTTCAGCAGCCTTTTGGTTGGTGGCCGCCTCGATTTTGCCCGAGAGTGAATTGCTGCTGGAAAACGTCGGCTTGAACCCCACCCGCATCGGCGTATTGCAGGTGCTAGAGGAAATGGGAGCAGACATTCAAATTGAGAATCAACGGGAAATCGCCGGGGAGCCCCTCGGAGATTTGCGGGTACGTTCTGCACCCTTGCGAGGTTGCACCCTTGCCGGTGAGCGGATCCCGACTTTGATCGATGAGATCCCAGTCTTGGCGGTGGCAGCAGCCTTTGCCGATGGGGTAACGGTGATTCGAGATGCCGCAGAGCTGCGGGTGAAAGAAAGTGATCGCTTAGCTGCCATAGCCCAGGAGCTAGGTCGCATGGGAGCGCAGGTGAGGGAGCAACCGGATGGGCTGGAAATCCAAGGTGGGATCCCGCTCCAGGGAGCAGAGGTAGACAGCCACCAGGATCACCGCATCGCCATGAGCCTGATGGTGGCAGCCCTAGGGGCACAGGGATCCACGACCTTGATTGGAGCAGATTGTGCCCGCGTTTCTTACCCAGACTTTATTCCCACCTTGCAGCGATTAACCAGCAAAGCCGTGGGATAGGTATAACCGGCTTACAGAGCTTTACGAAGCTGACGCTAGGGATGAATCCACAAACAGCATGAGGACCTATTCCAGCCTAGAGCAGTTAGCAGGTGAGGCTGAGTCCACAAGACATTGATGGCCATTGCCTGATCCTTTTGGTTTGCTTCGCTATCTAACCAAAAGAACAGCCAGGCGTAACAGTTCCTGAAGTTCACTTTAACCATTTTTTGCTGAATGCTGTAGCCTCACTTAGCTTCGAAGGGATTCACAGCAGGAATGCGACAAAAATGAGTCGGTGATGACAAGCAGCAGACTTAGCAGGGTGAGGCCAAACTTTTGTATTGGAATTGTATTGGAAGATATCTTTGCTCTGCCGGTAGAAAGTTCTGCACCGGAGGGGCAAGGGGGCTCCCACCGAAGTACTCAAGAATACCCAACCCTCAGCCCAATCATCAAACACAACGGCTAGGATAGGATCCCTGATCTTAGGTAGAGAAAAGGGGAGGTTGTGGAGGGAGGTTGTGGAGGGAGGTTTATGCATGGAGGGCAAAGGATGCCCAGCTAGCTGCTACCTGTTCTAGCCGGAATTCCCTGGTATGGGATGTCTTTTGTCATACTTGAGTTTTGTTGCGTGTGCCCCCTGCCTTCCCATGACAACCCCAACCCAGTCCACCTCTTTGATTCGGTTTCTTGCTACTGCCGTTTCCAAGGCGATTCAACGGGCAGCAGAAGCAGGCCAACTGGGATCCCTGACCCCCGACCAAAGTGTCCAAATCACACCTGTCATTCAAATCCCCAACGATACCCGCTACGGGGACTATGCTTGCCCCACGGCCCTGAGCCTGAAGAAGCTCTCTGGCATGGCTCCAGCTCAAATTGCTCAAACCCTTTGCCGGCATCTCCATTTGCCCAACATCGAAACCAGTGTGGCAGGAGCGGGGTTTATCAATTTCCGACTTAGGGATCCCTTTTTGGCCGAGCGCCTGCAGGAATTGCTTAGCCTGGGGCCACAGTTTGGCAAAACCAGCGCACCCCAACCGGAACGGATTCTCCTGGAGTTTGTTTCCGCCAATCCCACCGGACCCCTGCATGTGGGACATGGACGCTGGGCTGCTGTTGGCTCCACCGTGGCCGATCTGCTGCGCTGGACAGGGCATCAGGTGGATTGTGAGTTTTACATTAACGACGCCGGTAACCAAATGCAGATTTTGGGTCGGTCCCTGGCGGTGCGGGTAAAGCAATTGCAGGGAGAGGACATCCCCTTACCGGAGGAGGCCTATCACGGCACCTACTTGATTGATGTAGCCCAACGACTGCTAGACCAGGTTAAGGCTGGGATCCGTCCCCTGCCTACGACCCTGGAGGAATACACGGATTTTGCCTATGCAGAAATGCTTGCTGGGCAAAAAAGGACCCTGCAGCAACTGCGCACAGCATTTGATCACTGGTTTAGTGAGCGCCGCCTGCACACTCCTGACCCGGAGACAGGCCTGAGTGCCATTCAACACTCTTTGCAAGAACTGCAAGAGCGCGGCTTTCTCTACAGGGCTAAGGCTCCCCGCGGGGAGGAGCCCAAACCCGATGCCGAAGAAGCCCTTTATTTCAAAACCCAAGAATTTGGTGATGACAAGGATCGGGTGGTACAGAAAGCGGATGGATCTGTAACCTACCTGGCTGCTGATATTGCCTATCACCGAGACAAAGTCCGGCGCGGCTATCAGCGGTTGATCAATATCCTTGGCTCGGATCACCACGGTTACATCGGTCGGTTGCAGGCAGCAGTGGGAGCTTTTAGCTTAGATGTCAAGCTGGAGATTTTGATTGGTCAATTTGTCAAGTTATTTAAGACCGATCCGGAAACCGGTGAGAAAGTTGAAGTGCGCATGTCCAAGCGCAGCGGCAATTTTGTCTCCTTGAATGATCTGATTGAGGATCCCGAAATTGGGGTTGGGGTAGATGCTGCCCGTTGGTTTCTACTCAGCACCAGTATGGACAGCCCGATAAACTTTGACTTGGATTTGGCCGTCAAACAAACTTTTGATAACCCGGTGGTGTATGTCCACTACAGTCATGCCCGTTGCTGCACTCTGCTGCGGCGATTACAGGAGGAAGAAAAAGTAGAGCTGACCGAGAAAGTTTCTCTTGATGAGACGGCCAAACTGCCCTACACAGAACCGGAGGAGCGTACCCTGTTGCTGCGGCTGCTGGCTCTGCCGGATGAGTTAATTGCTGCTGCCGAGGAACGTGCTCCTCAGAAAATTATTCGTTACACAGAAGCAATTGCTGCCGATTTCAACAAGTTCTACGACAACTGCCGTATTTTGCCGCTGCTGCAGGAGGATCCGGCTTTGGCCCGAGCCCGCATTCAATTGGTGCAGGCCACCCGCCAGGTGTTGTTTAATTTGTTAACAGGGATCCTCAGATTGAGCGCCCCCGAGTCGATGTAGATCTCCTCCCCACCGGAGGGTCGAGGTGAAAGGCTCTCTTATCCAATAGCCAGAGAGCTTCTCGTGGGGCTGGATGGGCCATGATGATGCAAGTGAGCTGCTGGGATCCCCGGCCAAATGCCTCCCTCCTCTGTGGGGGAGACCCTGATCGGCAAGTTTTGTTTTGGGTTCAGTCTTATGGGGTAAGGGTCGGGCTGCCCGACCGGTGACCTTGGTCGTGGGGGTGGTCTCCTGGATTGGGGATCCTGAAGCTGCAGTCGGTGCATAGGGGGCTGGGGGTGCAGGAGTTGTCTTGGCTGGTGCTGGGCTTGAGCTATGTCGGGTTGGGCCTGGGATCCCTACCGCGGTTGCGCATGAACCGAGCCACCATTGCCCTGGTGGGATCCGCTTTGTTAATTGGTTTGGGGGCTTTGTCCTTGCCTCAGGCCTGGGAGGCCATTGACCCGACCACGATTGTGTTTCTGCTGAGCATGATGGTGGTCAATGCCAGCCTGTCCTACGGGGGCGCGTTTCAGGTGGCCTTGGTGCAGTTGATTCGGGCTAGCCGTAGCCCCTTTGGCCTGTTGCTCATGCTGGTGGTAGGCAGCGGGTTGCTCTCAGCTTTTTTGCTCAACGATACGCTGGCGCTGGTGTTTACGCCGCTGACGTTGCAAGTCACAACGGTGCTGGGGTTAAACCCAATCCCCTACCTGTTGGGGTTGGCAGCAGCCACAAACCTCGGCTCGGTTGCTACCTTGAGTGGGAATCCCCAGAATATCTTGATTGGTTCTTTTTCCGGGATTGGCTACCTGGAGTTTGCCGGTAGGATGACCCCGATTGCCCTGGTGGGGTTGCTGCTGGAGGTGGGGTTGCTGTGGCTGTATTACCCCCAGGTGCGCTCGTTGCAACCTTTTGTGAAGGTTCCTCAGATACTGTTACGGCCTTATCCACCTCTTTTGCGCAAGAGTGTGGTGATTACCGGGGGGCTCTTTGTAGCCTTTATTACCGGGATGCCCTTGGCAGAATCAGCCCTCATGGCAGCAGCCCTGTTGTTGATCACCCGCCGGTTGAAGCCGGAACGGTTTCTGGGGCAGGTGGACTGGAGCTTGCTGGTGATGTTTTCCGGGCTGTTTATCCTAACACGGGCCACGCGGGAATTGGTGGCTGCTAGCCCATGGGGAACGAGCTTGGCACCTTTGGCGGCCGGGCTGGTGGGATCCCCGCCCAGCTTGCTGGCTGGTGTGGCCCTCTTGTCCAATATCATCTCCAATGTGCCGGCGGTATTGCTGTTGCAATCGTTGATCCCGCAGCAGGACACCACCGCTTGGTTGCTGTTGGCAGCCGGCTCTACCTTGGCGGGCAACCTCACCCTGTTCGGGGCGGTGGCCAACTTGATCACGGTTGAGGCAGCGGCCAAGAAAGGGTATATCCTCACCTTTGGCGAGCATCTGCGCTTTGGCTTACCGCTGACGGTGCTGACCCTGGCGTTTAGCTGGTTGTGGTTGCGCTAGCACCTGGTCGGGAAGAGGATACAGGAGAAGGGCAGCAGCAATGACAATAATGACAATATAGAAAGGCTGCCCCGGCTCATTAACCGCGAGCTGTTGTCAGTTCTACAACCAGTTCTACAACCAACGTACAGGGGTAGCAGCACAGCGTATCAATGTCAGGAGCAAATCACAATGTCTGGCCAGGGTGAGGGTTCCCAAAAGCGGTTTTTAAGCGGGCGCAAAATCGATCCACAGCCAATTCGAGCGGGGATCCCTCTCACCGAGTTAATCGAGCACACCTTTCTCTGCTACAACGGCGGGCGCCTACGGGAGGCCTGTCAACTTTTGGTGGAGCGCATGCTCCAGCCGCAGGTTACGGTGGGTCTGAGCTTGACAGGGGCACTAACACCGGCAGGCTTGGGGATTGCGGCGGTGATCCCTTTGCTGCAGGCAGGCTTTGTGGATTGGATTGTTTCTACCGGCGCCAACCTTTACCACGATACCCACTTTGGCTTGGGCCTGGAGTTGCACCGTGGCCGCCCCGATATCAGTGATGTGGTGCTGCGAGAAGAAGGGGTGGTGCGCATCTACGATATTTTCTTCGACTACGAGGTGCTGCTGTCTACGGATGCCTTCTTTCGCCAGATCATGCAAGCACCCGAGTTCAACCGCCGTATGGGATCCGCTGAATTTCATTATCTCTGCGGCAAGTACATCGCTGCCCGCGAAGAGCTGCTAGGGCTGCAGGATCGCTCCCTCTTGGCTGCTGCCTACCGCTGTGGGGTACCCGTCTACACCTCTAGCCCGGGGGATAGCTCCATCGGCATGAATGTGGCAGCTCTGGCCTTGCAGGGGCAGGGGCCGGTGATCGATGTGTCGTTGGATGTGAATGAGACGGCTGCAATTGTGCTAGGGGCCAAGCGCAGCGGTGGGGCCAGTGCCGTCTGGATCTTAGGGGGGGGATCCCCGAAGAACTTTATGTTGCAAACGGAGCCGCAGATTCAAGAGGTACTCGGCATTGAAGAAAAGGGACACGACTTTTTCTTGCAGGTGACCGATGCACGACCCGATACAGGCGGCCTCTCAGGGGCCACCCCTTCTGAGGCGGTGTCCTGGGGCAAGGTGGATCCCGATAAATTGCCGGATACCATCGTGGTCTACAGTGATTCCACCATTGCTTTGCCCTTGCTCACTGCCTATGCCCTCTCCAAACGGGAGCCCCGTCCCCTGAAGCGCCTGTACGACCGACGGGCGGAGTTGCTGGAGCAGCTGCGGCAGGCTCACCTAGAAGCTCAGGTAGAAAAAGAACAGGCAGAAAAAGAAACAGTGAGCACCGTTTAATCGACTGTTTTTGCTACGGTCATTTCCTGCCTTAGTCAGGGATCCCTTTCTCCTGCTAGCCTGGGTATCCATCCCGCGGTGTTCTGGAGTTAAGTCTGGACATGATGGTTCTGCAGCACCTGAGCAAACGCTTCGGCAAACAGGGGATCCCGGCGCTGCAAGATTTGTCTCTAACGGTAACCACAGGGGAGATCTTTGCCCTGCTGGGGCCCTCCGGCTGTGGCAAATCCACAACCTTGAACCTGATTGCCGGGCTGCTGCAGCCGGATCCGCTGCCCTATCCAGGTGAGATTTGGTTGGACGGGATCCTCCTCAACCCCTGGCCACCTGAGCGGCGCGGGGTGACTCTCCTTTCTCAGCACAGCCGTCTGTTTCCTCACCTGAGTGTGGGAGAAAATGTTGCCTTTGGCCTGAAGATGCGCCATGTGCCCCGGGCGGAACGGGAAGCCCAGGCCTTGCGCATGCTGGAGCGGGTGCAACTGGCAGGATTTGCCCAGCGTCGTCCGGCCCAGCTCTCCGGCGGGCAAGCGCAGCGGGTGGCCTTGGCCCGGGCTTTGGTAATCCGGCCTAAGGTGCTGCTTTTGGATGAGCCGCTCTCGGCTTTGGATGCCAACTTGCGCCAGGAGATGCAGGAGCTGATTGTGCAGTTGCAAGCGGAAACGGGTGTGACCACCCTCTGGGTTACCCACGATCAAATGGAAGCAACCGTGATGGCCCACCGCATGGGGGTAATGTTTGCCGGGCAGCTGCAGCAGGTGGGATCCCCTACCGAGCTTTATCAGCGGCCGGCCTCAGAGGCCGTTGCCCGTTTCTTGGGTGGGGTGAATTTCTTCGCTGCCCAAGCGGATCAACATCAGCTACAGTTGGGAGAGGGGATCCGGCTCTACAGCGCTGTGCCTTACCAGGGTAAGGTGCGGTTGACGATCCGACCGGAGCAAATTCAGGTGTTTGCCGCTCCTCCCCCTTTTGCCAACAATGTCTATAGAGGGAAAGTCATCTCAGAACGCTTTACAGGCTCCCAGCGGCAACTGAGGGTAAATACCGCTTGGGTCCAGTTGCAGGCCTGGGTGCCCCCCCATCAACAGTTTCAGCTGGGGCAGGAGGTGTGGGTTTATCTGCCTCCTGAGGCTCTGTGGGGGGTAGAGGGATCCCGGTCGGCAGCGGCTATGGTGGTGTAAACAAAGAGGAGAAAGATTCCGATGGGGCACTGGCTGAGCAAACCTTGGACAAGGCGGCAGGTGGTAGGGGGGCTGGGATCCCTGGCTGCTTGGGCTTTGGGGCGGCAGTTTTTAGCTGGCCCAGCCTCTGCACAGGAACAACTTGCCTCCTTAACTTGGGCGGATATTCTGGCACAGGCGCGGGGCAGCCGGGTGAACTGGGCCATGTGGAGCGGCAGCGAGGCCATTAACGCCTTTGTGGATGGCTGGGTCACAACCCAACTTCGGGAGCGCTACGACATTCGCCTGCGTCGGATCCCGCTCACCGACACGGTAGAAGCCGTGAACAAGGTGATTGGGGAAGTGCAAGCCGGCTTGCGCAGCGGCGGCAGCATTGATCTCATCTGGATTAACGGCAACAACTTTCGCACCCTCAAGCAAGGGAATCTCCTCTATGGCCCCTTTGCGGAGAAATTGCCCAGCCTTCCGTTTTATGACCCTGCCGATATTGCCACCGATTTTGGCCTACCCATTGAGGGTTATTCCGCCCCCTACACCGGCAACTATTTCCTAATGGCTTACAACGCCGAGCGGGTTCCTGAGCCACCCCGCAGCCATGCGGAATTGTTGGACTGGGCCAAGGCCAACCCGGGCCGTTTTACCTATGTGGCTCCCCCTGATTTTCATGGCAGCCGCTTTTTGTTGAGCACCTTCTACGGGGTGACCGGCGGCTACGCCCAGTACAGCGGGCCGGAGTTTGATGCCGAGCTCTGGGCCCAGCAATCCCCAGCGGTGGTGGACTACCTGAAAAAGCTGGATCCCTTTTTGTGGCGACAAGGACAAACCTATCCTCCCACCTTTACCCGGCTAGCGGAGTTGTTTGCCAATGGCGAAGTTTGGCTCATCCCCACTTTTATCGACCAGGTAATCCTGCGCAAAAGCAACGGACAATTTCCCGCCGCTACCATCCCCTATGGGATCCCGGGCACCAGCCTGATTGATCCTTCCTTTAACGCCATTCCGGTGAATGCCAACAACCCCTTTGGGGCCATGGTCCTGGCGGAGGTGCTGGCCGGTCCAGAAGGTCAGCTGGAAAAATTCAAACCCGAGGTGTGGGGGGATTTACCTTTGATTGATATTGGCCGCTTACCGGCTGAGTTACAGGCAAGCTTTGCCCGGTTGGAGGCCACCGCCGGGATCCCCATCCAAGAGGCCATTGCCGGGGCTGTACCGATTGTAAATGCCGAATATACCGTCCAGCTAGAAGTCCTCTGGCAGCAGCAGGTGTTACCCGCCTAGTCCAGATTGGGGTCGATAATCAGGGGGCATCTTAAGCTCCATCTGTCTTCAGGTGCAGGGGCAACCAAACCCGGAAGTGGGTCCATCCGCCTGAGCTCTGGACAGAGATATCGCCCCCCGTACACATCACCAATCGCTTCACCAGGGCCAGACCCAAGCCCGTTCCCCCGTGTTTCCAGCGATCCGATTGGGGAATGCGGTAGAACTTATCGAAAATCCGTGTCAATTCCTCTTGGGGAATCTCAGCTTCGTTGCTAACGGTACAGAGAATCCCTTCCCCCTCCTGGCTGAGGTGAACACAGATAGTAGCTTCCGGTGCAGTGTATTTAATGGCATTGTGGAGCAGCTCCCGTAAAACACGGCTAAAAGCCGTTGGGTCAAACCGAAGGATCGGGATCCCTGGTTCAATATGCAGTTGCAGCTGTTGATTCTTGGATTCGGCTAGCGGTCGAATGCCGCTGAGCAGCTCCGGCACAGACTGACTAAGGTTGAGCTCCTCCAGGTGCAGGGAGCACCCTTCTGCCTCGAGCTTTTGCATATCCAGCAGATCATTGATCAGAGCAATCTGCCGTTCACATTCTTGAATAGCCATCTGCAAATAGCGCCGCTGTTTTTCTGGATCGGTAGCAATAATTTCCAGCATGCGTAGAGCCATACGCACATTGGTTATGGGGGTACGCAGCTCATGGGAAACCGTGCTGACAAAGTCATCCTTGAGCACATTAAGCCGTTCCAATTCTGTAACTTGAGCTTGAGCAGCCTTGTACAAGCGGGCCTGGCGAAGGACAAGAGCAGACAAATTCGCCACCTGCCTAACCAAGCGAATCTCTGACTCCAGGAAAAACGCCTCACAGGGGCGCTCCACATTCAGTGCCCCTAGCAGCTCTTCCCCATCCAAAATCGGGCAGCTCAGCAGAGTCACCCACTCTCCACCGGCCAGGTCATGGCAACAGCAGTGGATCCCTTCGCCGTTGCTAAAGCTACCCCAAATCGCCTCGCTGCCCAGCTGCAACTGATAAGCTTTGCCCAAAATTGAGGCTAAATGGGGACGACACTCATAGTGGGGGATGAGCTGAGATTGATCCTCTGAGAAAAAGCTAATATCACAGCTCACCACATCCAGAGCTGTAACCATTTCTTGGGTAATGGTGTAGAGAATCTCAGCTTCATCTAAACTGGCTACCACTCGGTTGCTAATGGAGCGCAAAACCCTTTCAAAATGGAGAGACTGTTGTAACTCAGCTGTGCGCAGCTCCACCTGCTTTTCTAAGTCATTGTTTAGGTTTCGTAGCCGCTGATAAAGGCGAGCTTGCTGTAGGACAATGGAGAGCTGGGGGGATAATTGCATCAAGGTGGATCTTTCCCAATCTTGCCACTGGCGCAGCCCTCGGCACTGATCAACAGCCAACAGACCCCACAAATACTCTCCCTCTTCCAATTCGGGGTGGCGATCTTGCCAAAGGGGCACCACCAAGCTGGCGCGCACCTGTAAACTTCTCAAGAAATCCAGATAAGAGGATGGAAGGAGCTCCTCCTCAACATCAGCAATGGAGTATACTTGCTCCCGACTAGAAAAGTTCTTGACAAAGTCCTCAAACTGGAGCTCCCCAATTCCTTGGCCCAAGAGGGAAAACTCCGCCTGACTGACGGATTCCACTTGGATAAAGCTTCTCCCATTCGGTTGCAGTCGGTAGATCACCACCCGGTCAGCTTGTAACAGTTGTCGAACCTCAGTAACTGTCGTTTGCAAGATCTCCATCCAATCTAGGGAGTGGCGAATCCGATCGGTCATTTGCCCAAGCATATGATCTCGCGCCGCCTGCAGACGCAGAGTGCGTTCGGCCTGGATACGCGGGGTGATGTCGGTAAAGGTGCAGATCACTTGCCAAACTTGCCCCTGTGCATCTAAGCGCGGCTTGGCATTCACCAACAACCAAACCCGATCCTGCAGGCGGGGTCGGTAAACCCCTATCACCACATCCCGCACCGGCTTACCGGTTGCAATTGCCTGCAGCATGGGATCCTCTGATTCCGGAAAAGGGGATCCATCCTCACGGATGAGATCCCAAGCTGGATCAAAATCAAAAAAAGATGAGCGCCCCAACAATTCTTCTTTCCTGAGATCCAAAAGTTCCAGCGCTTTGGGGTTGCCCAAAAGTATTTCCCCTTGGCGGCCTTGTAAGAGAACCCCAACATTGAGATCTTCAATCAGGGTGCGAAACTGCTCTTCGCTCTCCCGCAGCGCCAGCTCCATGGTCCTTTGTTCGGTGATCTCTCGCCCAACCGAGAGAATTCTACCAACTGGCCCTGGTGGTCAAAAATGCCTCGATCCACCCAATTTATGTATCGTTTTTTTTCAGTTGAATCAGTTGAATCAGAATAGACCCGTTCAACTGTGCAAATAGGTTGAGCAGGAGTAAGGCTAGCTAATTCTTTTAACAACAGATCCCGTTCTGCCTCGGGTAGGGTGTCTATCCAGCGCTTACCTAAACACTGCTCCCGGGTTACTCCAAAAAAGCGCAGATAGGCTTCATTGACAAATTTCAAGCGAGTATCAGGGCTGTAACGGCAGATCAACTCCGACTGTTGCTCTAGGGTTTCTCGAAACTCCTGTTGCTGTTGCTGTAAACGCTGCAGCAGCGCTTGCTGGCTTGCTACCATCTGTTCCCAAGCAGAAGCCAGCGTCTGCACCTCCTCAATCGGGCCGGGATCCAACTGCGGCCAAGCCTGGGAAGAACTCAACTCAGCACAAGCTGCGGTGAGACGGCGAAGCGGGCGGACCAGCCGGTCGGTGAGGATGACTCCTAACCCCAGCACAGCCAACCCCACCCCTCCTCCGAACAGCCAAGCCCGTTGTACCCCTTGGTTTACCCCTGCTAAAAGGGTTGCTTCCGGGATCCCGCGCAGAAAGTAAAACTCTAAGCCCCACTCATCCCGAATCGGCTGCACCTCGATTAGGTGTATCTTGCCCTCAACCGGCAAGCGGAAAAAAGTTGCTTCTGAAGGGGCAGCCGACAAGGACCCGAATTGCTCCCGCAGCAGCGGCAGGACCTGCTCCAAGAGGGGATGGACTTCTTCCCCCCACCTCGGCTCTCTGTCAGGAGAAACGCCATGGCCCGCCAAAACCCGCCCTTGCCCATCTAGCAAGAAGCTAAGACCAGAGGTACTCCGATCAAAGCTATCCAGCAGAGCTTGAATTTTGTGGGTAGAAATAGCAACCGTCAGGCTCCCCTGCAAAAGGCCATCTTCACTCCGCACAGATAAGCCGGTTAGGATCAAGTGTTGTGGCTCTAAGAAGATCTCCCCCATCACTTGGGTGCGGCCAATTCCTTCCGGCTGGAGTAGCTCTGCAAACCAAGGCCGCTGCTTCAGATCTACGAACCTCAACTGGCGGATTGGGCCCATGGGATCCCCTGTCTCAGGATGCAGCTGACGACCTTGTATTCTCCCTGGCCCCGGCCCACCGGTGGAATAAGCCCAGACTGTGCCATTCCTGTGGCGGTGTACGGTGATAAAGCCACCCTCAGCATAGACAAAACCGATATAATCCACCTCCGGGAAATGCTGCAGCTGCCGGGCAAAGTAGCCTTCCCAGAAACTTAGATCAGCAGCAGATGGAGCCATCAGATCCGGCAGAAGCCCCAAACGGACCGCATCCTTATTGATGGAGTTGATTTGAAGGGGGAGTTGTAAATCCCTCTCGAGGTTTTTTTCGACGTGATCGTTAATCTTACGGCCAAGCTGTTGGGCCAACTGCAGCACCGCTTGTTGTCCTGCTCGCCAAGAAAGATAGCTGGCTCCTCCTACCCCTAGCCCCACCGCCAGCAGCAGCGGCAGCAACAAAGCCTCTCGCAACCGGATACGCCCGGACCAAAACCTAAAAAACTGAGCTAGAAGATGAGCTGGAAGAGGCTGCATGGTGGGGTACAGCAGAACGGTTACGTTTGTGGTGGTTGTAAGGCACGCTGTAGGGCGCTGAGGCTAACCTCTGCCAAAATTGCCAGTAGAGCCAGCGGTACTGCTCCCACTAGTAAGATAGCGTTATCGTAAAGGGCAAACCCCAGCGTAATGAAGGTTCCCAGCCCTCCTGCACCAATGAATGCAGCTAGGGTAGCACTGGCAATCACCTCGATAGTGGCTGTTTTAAGACCGGCCAAGATCACCGGCAAAGCAAGTGGTATTTCAATTTGCCGCAGAACCTGACCAGTGGTCATGCCCATCCCAAAAGCTGCTTCTCGAATTGCCGGTTCGATACTGCGAAAGGCCACATCGGTGCTGATCAAGATCGGGGGCATCACCAAAGCAGTAAGGGCAACCACAGCGGAGCCAAAACCAAGGCCAAAATAGGGAATAGCCAAGAATAAAATGGCCAAGCTAGGGATCACCCTCAGGCTGTTAAAGCCGTTGATCACCAGCAGTGACAATAGCTGGGATCGAGAACTGAAAAAGCCCAAAGGCAACCCCAAAACCAGACCAATCCCCAAGGGTACGGCCACCAACTCTAGATGTTGAATCAAAGCCCGCCACAGCATCTGGCTGTTGTGCTCAGCGTAGCTGAGGGCACGGGTGAGAAGCATCATTGCGTGCTATATCCAACAGGGTTGAGCAGGGTTAAGATAGCCCCAGTGTAGCCGCCAAACCGGCAGTAGCTGGGAAGACTCTCTTTGTGCAGGATGGATGGGGGTAGCCGCTTTGGGCAGCGCCTGGTTTTAAGCCCAAAGCCAATCAAAATCTAGGCGGCAGGGATCCCTGGCACAACAAGCACCGGCAACCTGAAACCTCGGAAGCGGTGAGCTTAGCTCCCTACCTGCGCAGCCTACCGGTGGTGATCGATGCCATGCTGGACCTAGCCCAGATGAGTGCTGCCGATACCCTTTAGGATTTAGGCTGTGGAGATGGGCGCATTCCGATTCGGGCCGCCCAACGCTGCGGAGCTTGTGGAGTAGGAGCGGATATCGATCAGAACGGATCCGCGAGGCGCAGGAACAGGCTAAGCAGGCCCAGGTTAAAGAGCGGGTGCAGTTTCTGCAACAGGATTAACTCACTTTAGATTTAACGCCGGCAACGGTGGTGAGTTGTTATCTGCTGCCCCGCTCTCACCTCTTGATTCGCGACAAGCTGCGGGCAGAACTTCAACCCGGCAGCCGTCTGGTCACCCACTCTTTTGATAGGGGGGATCGGCTCCCAACCGCCACTACCCCAGTCTTATCAATCCCTACACGATCTACTTTGGCAGATAGGACGTCCTCCTGACCCTGATCCCACGCCTCCAGCATAGATCTAAGGACTCCGTCCCCTATTCCGACCCTATTCCGATCTGAGGCTACCCCTCTTGTGGAGCCCAAAAACTCCCTGCACCAATTCACTGCCGTTCAATCAAGCTTGGGGATCCCAATCCATAGCCTGCCAGAAGCTCGCTGAGGGCTGATGGAGGACAATGCGGTTGCCATCTGGATCCACAAAATCCACCTCCTGCCCGTGAAAATCCTGCCGCACCGGAGAAACTACAAGCTGATACTCTGCCAATACCGCTTGGATTCCCGACAGGGATCCCTGTAAATCTTCCACCTGCAAGCAGAGACTCATCGCTCCTGCCCGCGCTGCAAAATCCGGGTGATGGCTACGGTAAAGACCCAACCGCAACCCCGGCAGGCGAAACTCCACATAGACCGGCTCCCCTTCCTGCGGAAGCTGCACCTGAGCAGGGATCCCCAGCAGCGCCCGATAAAAACCTTGCAAACGCAGCAAGTTGGGGGTGGCCAAGCTGATTAAAGCCGTAGGGATCCACATGATTGCCCAAACAGAACTAACTTCTGCCCCGATCCTAGCCCGGTGTTTCCGGCTCAACGCAAAGGCAGTCAAGCACAGTGACCGGTTGGTTTGGTAAGGTACTTTAACAATTTCACCCTGGGTCAGTTCTTCAAGTTGAGCCATAAGCTACAGGTGTCTTGGGATCCCTGTTGGTTATTCTTGAATACTCTTGAATACTCTAATGCCCATAGTAGGCGCTTTCTAATTTGTCCAAGCTCTCCAAGAGGCGAGACAGAGTTGTTCAGCAAGGGTTTGCAGGGTTTGAAGTCATGAACCCAAGGTTGAGTTAAGTAGATCATTCTAAGCAGATTATTGAAGGGATGCAAGCCGCTAAAGACAGATCCCGGGCCCAGCCAACACCCTGTTCGGGAATTCGTTTAAGATCATGAACCCAGCACTTACCCTGTTCGACTATGCCTTCAGCTTTACTCCGCTCCGAGATTTCAGCCCGCTTACAGCAGTTGCGGCAGCTTTTGCAAGACCAGGATCTGGATGGATTTTTAGTGCCCTCGGCAGATGAACATTTGAATGAATATTTGCCGGAAAATCGCAAGCGGCGGCAATGGATCACGGGTTTTACCGGTTCGGCAGGTGATGCTCTCATTGCTCGAGATAGAGCTTGGCTATGGGTGGATCCCCGCTATCACGAACAAGCTGAGCGCGAAGTGGATCTGAGCCTTTTTACGCTAATCAAAGGGGGCCTGCCGGATCAGCCCAGTCTGATGGAGATTGTCGAAACATTGGGATCCGGTTTTCGCTTGGGAGTGGATCCTTTTACCGTTTCAGTGGCGACCTATCAAGAGCTAACAACCCATGCTCAGGCCGGCGGGGTGCTGCTGATCCCCACTGTGGAAAACTGGGTGGATCGGGTAAAACCGGGATCCGCTGAAGCGGAGCTTTTTACCCAACCGATCTATGCGGTGCCCACCCGCCTAAGTGGGGCTACCCTTGCCGAAAAGCTGGAGCAAACCCGACAACAGATGCAGAAGCAGCGAGTCGGACTGTTGCCCCTCACCAAATTGGACCAGGTGGCCTGGCTGTTTAACCTACGCGGGTCGGATATCCCCTACAATCCGGTGTTTCGCGCCTATGGCTTGGTTAGCACCGAAAAAGCAGCCCTCTTTACCGATGGGGAGCGGCTGAGCCCAGAAGCATGGGTCAGCCTGCAAGAAGCTGGAGTAGAGATTCTACCCTATGCCAGCTATTCCGAATATCTGTCGCTCTGGGCTAAAGATTATGCCCCGGTGGGACTGGATCCCAAGCAGACCACTCAAGGCACCCAGAACCTGCTGCAGGATGTAGTCTGTCGGGAGCTGGATCACCCGGTGGAAGCCCTGAAAGCCATCAAAAATCCCCTGGAACTGGAGCAGATGCGGCGAGCCAATCGCAAAGCTAGCCGGGCTAAGATTCGTACCCTGGCCTGGATCGACCGGCAAATCCAACAGGGGATCCCGATCAGTGAGGCGGATGTGGCAGCCACCATGGAGCGGCACTACCGGGAGGAAGGGGATTGGCGCGGCTTAAGTTTCAATACGATTGCCGGAGCCGGCCCCAACAGCTCCATCATCCACTACGGCACACCAGATGCCCACAAGTTTCTGCAGGTGGGTGAACTATTCCTACTGGACTCCGGATCCCACTATACCGGCGGTACCACCGACGATACCCGTACCGTTTGGCTTGGCCAAGAGAGGCCGGATCCTGTGTATCGGCACCGCTACACCGAGGTGCTCAAGGCCCACATCCAATGTGCCCGCCAGATTTTTCCGCCGGGTACCTATGGCGCCTCTTTGGATGGCATCGCCCGCTCGACCCTCTGGCAAGCCGGATTGGACTACGGCCATGGTACCGGCCATGGGGTAGGAGCTTTCTTAAATGTGCATGAGGGGCCCAATGGGCTCCACCGACGGGCTAGCACCCCTCTTAAGACGGGTATGATCAACAGCATTGAACCGGGCTACTACCTGCCGGGATGGGGTGGGATCCGCCTGGAGAATCTTTATGAAGTGGTATCCATTCCTGAGCCGGAAGGGTGGATGGGCTTTCGCTCCCTCACTTGGATCCCGTTTGATCGACGGCTGATTGACCGCAGCCTGTTGAATGAAGCTCAACGCACCTGGCTTGAGGATTACCATCAGCAGGTTTACGAAATGCACCACGCTGCTTTGGATGATGAGGAGGCAACTTGGCTAGAACAGGCTTGCCAATCGACAGAGCCTTGAGGTTCGGGATCCCCTTCAGTCGGTTAGTCTCTGCAAAAAATCTTGTCGGAATAGCAGCAGAGGCAAATAGAGCGGGAGACCTAATAAGAGACCTAATAAGAGATGTAAACTGGAGATGAAACCTCATCTCTGGCTGGTATGTCTGCTTGGAAACCTTGGCTATTGCTGGCTGTGCTGCTGCTGGCTCTCGTGGGCGGGATCCCGGCTGTACAAGCGGCTGCCCTGAGTGGATCCCCCAACAACCGTGCTCAGGAGGAAGTGGTGCTCCCAGCTAGCCCGGAGCAGGTTTTAAGAGCAGCCGAACAGGCTTTCCAAGTGTGGAAACGCGGAGAGTTGGGATCCGTGGATACTCAGGCCATGGTGGTAAAGGGGATCTCCCGCACCAACTTTTTTAAGTTTGTGGATGATATCACCGTCTCGTTATCCCCGGTGGAAGGGGATCCCGGTCAGACACGGCTGCAAATTACATCCGTGGGTCGTATTGGGGAATACGATTTTGGCGGTAACCGGCGCAACATCAATGAGTACCTGAGCACTTTACGCTTACTGCTGCAGTCCGGCTAAAGCTGCCCAGAGGCCTGACGGGAGTAACAGGGCAGGGCCTAAACAGACCCTCCAATAGGAGGCCGCAACGGTTGAGAGAGAGTAGGCCGGTATTGTGGATGCGTCTTTCGAGGCGATGGGGACTTTTGTTCTGGATCTTACCTGCACTGGCTTTTTTACTGGCTTTTGCCCTTTACCCGCTAGGGTATGCGCTGGTGATTTCCCTATTCCGCTATCGCCTGACGGATCCCGGCGGTTCTAAGGTTTTTGTCGGTTGGCAAAACTATCTGCAAGCGCTGCAGGATCCGCAGGTACTGGGATCCCTGGGAAATACCTTACTCTTTGTCGGCGTAGCCTCTGGATTGGAGCTGATCCTAGGTTTGGGGATTGCTGTTTTGTTGGATCAGCCGCTGCCCGGCATGGGTTGGGTGCGGGCTTTGTTACTGATGCCGATGGCACTAGCACCGGTGGTGGCAGCCTTGGTATGGCGGGGGCTGTACAACCCCGATTTTGGCCTGGTATCACAGCTGTTGACAGGCTTAGGGATCCCTTTAGGGCGCGGTTTGGTGGGAGAAGCCCGCACCGCGCTCTGGGCCTTGATCTGGGTAGATGTCTGGCAGTGGACACCTCTACTGGCCATCACCCTGTTTGCCGGTCTACAAAGCCAACCCCCGGAACTGTTGCAAGCGGCTCAACTGGATGGGGCCAATAGTTGGCAAGGGTTCCGCTACATTTCTCTACCCTTGCTGAGGCCGGTATTGGTGGTGGCACTGTTGCTGCGGGTAATGGAGCTGTTTAAGATTTTCGACTCGGTGTTTGTCATCACAGGCGGTGGGCCGGGGCAAGCCACAGAGGTAATGAGCTACCACATTTTCAAAGTCGGCTTGACCTTTTTTGATGTGGGCTATGGAGCGGCGCTGTCGGTGCTGCTGATGGGGATTTTGTTGGTGTTTCTGGCCCTTTACGGCCAGGTTGTTGGCTGGGGGGAACGGGCCCCATGAAGCTACTGGAGAAGCTGGAACAAGTCCCGACAACCGCTGGCAAGGGAGGCTCCCGGTTCCTCTTGCATCCCGGAGAGACGGTCAACCCTCGCCATCGCTGGCTGCAACCGCTGCTCCTCTATAGTCTGGTGGGTTTGCTGCTGTTGGTGTTCCTATTCCCACTGGGGTGGATGTTGCTGATCTCCCTCAAAACCGGCCAGGGATCCCAAACTGTGAACCTGTTTCAATCCTTTCAACCCAGCTGGGAAAATTACCGGGCGCTGTGGCGGGAGGTACCGGTGGCCCGTTACTTGCTCAATACTCTGATCGTCTCGGTGGGATCCACCCTGCTGTCACTGATATTGGGGATCCCGGCGGGGTATGGTCTAGCCCGCCAAGCGGGGATTTGGGTGAATCGGTTGGCTTTGGCCATGTTGGGGATCCATCTGTTCCCACCGATTGCCTTGCTACTGCCCTTTTACTTGATGATGCGGGATCTGCACCTACTGGATAGCTACACCGGGCTGATCCTGTTGCAGAGCGTGTTTAAGATAACCTTCGTGGCTTGGTTCATGCGCGGCTTTTTTGTGGGCATGCCCCAGGTGTTGGAGGAAGCAGCCTTGGTGGATGGCTGTAGTCGTTGGGGGGCATTTTGGCGGGTGGCATTGCCCTTATCCTCACCGGGGGTGATCACCGTCAGCCTGTTGGGATTTATCTTTTCCTGGAACGACTTTTTTAGCCCCTTGGTATTGTCAGGGGTGCGCACCCGCCTTTTAACCCTGGGGATCCTGGAGGCCTTTAGCACCTATGAAGTGGCTTGGGGAAGGATGAGTGCCCTTGGGGTCATCGCGGTGTTGCCGGTGTTGCTGTTGGCTTTGGTTTTGCAGCGCTACTACGTGCGGGGGCTAACAGCAGGAGCTGTACGGGATTGAAAGGGGTTGACTGCCCTTTTTGCTGGGGATCCCCCTCAGGTGGGATAGTAAAAAAGGGATCCCTTGCAGGTTTGGATTCATGCTCACCGCTCCTACTTTACAAACTCAACTGCATCCTCTGATCCAACGCCTGTCGGAGGCGATCCTGAACATTTGGGGATCTACCCTCACCCTGGCACCCTATGATCTGCCTGCGGATCTGGGCTATGTGGAAGGCCGCCTAGATGGGGAAAAACTGCAAATCGAAAACCGCTGCTACCAAGGGGATCCCTTTCGCAAGCTACACCTAGAGCTAGCCCGAGCAGGACATAGTCTGGATATTCTCCATTGCGTCATGTTCCCCCAGCCGCAGTACCCCCTGCCGATGTTTGGATGTGACATTGTTGCCGGTCGAGGACAGGTGAGTGCTGCCATTGTCGATCTCTCCCCGGTTACCCCCAGCTTGCCGGAACCTTACCTTCAAGCATTGGAAACCCTAGGATCCCACCTTGCTTTGTTTCGGCAGCGGCGGGAGCTACCCCCGTGGGGAAGCATTTTCTCCCCCTACTGTCTGTTTATTCGCCCTAGCGATCCCAGAGAAGAAGATCAGTTTTTGGCCTTAGCCAGCCGCTACCTGGACATTCACTGTCAGCTTGCCCGGCAGATACCCCCCCAGACGGATGCAAAGCAGATCCTGTCCAACTACCAGGGGCAACAGCGCTACTGCAGCCAGCAACAACAGAATGACCGTACCCGCCGCGTCTTGGAGAGAGCCTTTGGCCCCGAATGGGCAGAGCGCTACATGAGCACTGTTCTGTTTGATTTGCCTCCCAGCCCTTATGAATCATGAATGCGAAGGGGTGGAATCTCCCTGTAACCGCTGCTGCACACTCAAAGCCAACTTCTGACCAAGAAACTCCGGCATCCTCGTGGTAGAGTCAGGGCCGAGCAAGTAGAAAATAAAGCGTGCCCGGTTACGACGCAACATCAAGTTTAGGTTAATCACCGTTATATCTTCTTGCCAAAGAGTGGTCATCACCCGGTAAAAGATCCCTGGTTTGTTATCAACATCCACCAGAAGAGTAGGCAAATGAAAGACTTGATCTGAGTAAAAAGAAACCTGTGTATCTTTCAGTCCGGCCTTGAGATCAAACTCTAGAGCTAGGGTTTCATGGACACGAAAGACACCCGCTAAGCACTCGTGAATAGCCCGTTCCAAATTGAGCTTAGTATGGGAAGAGAGGCTGTTACCATCTCGAGATAGGACGACATGGATAAACACCAAATGGGGTGAATGGATCTGCCCATAGAGATTAATGCCATGCACCGACAGATTAAAAGCCGTGAGCACCCCCAATAAATCGCTAAGCAAAGAAGGTTGGTTGCGATAAGCAAAACAGAGAGTAGTTTTGCGCCGTTCGTCCTGCATGTGTACCACCGCTTTGCGGGTTTGGTAGAGAGTGTAGGCCAACCGTAGATTTTGCGCCTGCACCTCACTGCTGACAAACTGACTGTAAAAAGATGGAAAGCTGCGATTGAAGCGCTGCATCAGAGCCGAGCGGGTGCTGACTTTGATAGGTTGGGGTTCTACGTTGGCGACCATATTCTTGATCTCTGGCTCTTTGGCAACCCGCAAAGGAGCAGACGTGAGCTTTGGGAGGCTTTGCTGTCTCAACTGCTCAGCTGACATTGACCTTGCCACCTGTATTTTCACTTCTCCACCACCGCTCAATACGCCCAACTTGCCTAATCAAAGACATATTCGAACCACAGTCATCCGTAAGATTACTGAGGTTTGATAAAAATGCCGATCAACAAGCCTAATTCTTTTAGTCTCACTTTATCTCATGGGGCTAAGCTGGGTATCACAAGCTCAGGTAGGGGTTCTCCCCCAATTGGGGGGAGGTGAGCGGTTAGTCCTGCCTCAGTTGAGCTGGATTTTGATGCCCTGCTCGGGCCTGTTGCCGGCTTAGCCGAGCTGAACTTCTGATCTTTCTGATCTTGTTTGTCTATCGTCCTCTTATTCTGTTGAAGGAATCCTTGTGAGCACAACTGTTGCCAACCCAACCCTGAGTACCCCTGCTCACGCCCCGGATCCCGGTGCCACCTGGTGGGAGCTCAACCTGGTTGCTGCTGCTCCCCAAGAGGATCTAATTTTTTGGCGGCTAGAAAGCTTTGGTTGCCAGGGGATGAGCAGTCAAGTCTGTGGGGAAAACCAGGTTAGCATCCATGCCTATTTGCCATGGCCCAAGACGACTCTCTTGGATTTGGCAGCTCTCTCTCTCCGTCTACAGCAAGACGCTCTGATTGCCGGGTATCCTGCCCCACAACTGCGCTGGGAACGGCTGGAGCCGGAGGACTGGAGCAGCACCTGGAAGCGCCATTGGCAGCCCCAAGCAATTGGAGACAAGTTGCTCATCTGCCCGGCTTGGTTAGAGCCACCCCCTCATCCCGGTCGTCACCTGTTGCGCATGGATCCGGGTATGGCCTTTGGGACGGGCTTACACCCCACTACCCAGCTATGTCTCGAGTCTTTGGAGATGCGTCTGGAAAGTTGGGGGGGAGAACCTCCGGCAACAAGCGTAGCCGATGTGGGTTGTGGCTCCGGTATTCTCTCTCTGGCTGCAGCAGTACTGGGGGTGAAGCAGGTGTTTGCAGTGGACATCGATCCGATTGCTGTACAGACAACTCTGTTTAACCGCGACCTGAATGGTTTAACGGATCGCATTAGCGTAGCCCAAGGCAGCCTGGAGCATATTCCCCAAATGGTGGATGGGCTGGTGTGTAATATTTTGGCGGATGTGATCCTGGATATGATCCCGCAATTTCGCCTGGTGGTGAATGAGGGGGGATGGCTGATTCTCAGTGGTATTCTGATCGAGCAGGCCAAGTTTGTGGCCGAAATGTTGGAGGCCAACGAATGGCTGGTGGCAGCCCTCTGGCGACGGGGGGAATGGTGCTGTCTGAACGCACGCATGATCTAAGTGGCCTGCCCAGGTTGGTCATTGCGCCTAAGCAGCGGGATGAAAGGGGTAACTTATACTTGAGCAGCCCTCAACAGCACTATTTGCAGCGGGTGCGCCGCCTCAAGGTTGGGGATCCCTTTTTGGTCTTGGATGGTTCGGGTGGGTTGTGGATGGCCCATTGGCAGCCACAGGGATCCCGTGTTGTAGCCTGGGTGGAAACTCGGCCACGGGAGTTACCGGTTCACGTTCATCTGGGGCTGGCCGTGGTTAAGGGTCCGAGCTTTGATGAGGTACTGCGCCAGGTGACAGAGCTAGGGGTAGCTCAGATTACCCCGTTGCTGACGGAGCGAACCGTAGTAGAGCCAGGCCTAGGACGGCAGGAACGGTGGCAAAAAATTGTGCAGGAAGCCGTAGAACAATGTGAGCGTTTGCGCTGGCCCCAAATTGACCCCCCTACCGCCTGGGGCGATTGGGTCAGAGCGCTTAAAGTCAACTGGTGGGGGATGGCTGTGGCCCGCCAGGAGGTTCCTTTGCTGATGCAGGTGTTGCCCAAACCGCCAGTCGGAGGGGATCGGGATCCCGTCTATCGAGTTGCCATAGCCATCGGCCCGGAAGGGGGGTGGACAACTGCCGAGATTGCCCAGGCACGAGCGCAAGGAGGCGTGCCGGTTTCCTTAGGATCCACCATTCTCAGGGCCACCACTGCTGCAGTGGTGGCCGCCGGTTTAATTGCCGCTGTCTATTCCGGTCAGGATGCTTCAGCCGTAGAGGGAACTTATCGTTGAAAATGGGTGAGCAAGGGCACCGGCCGATGGGTCCGGAAAAAGGGGGAGAAAGGATGGAGATTATCCAGGCGGTGCGAGGCACACGGGATATTCTGCCGGAGGAGGTGAGGATTTGGCAGCAGGTGGAAGCTAAAGCCCGCGAGATCTTGGGTCGGGCCAGCTACCAAGAAATTCGCACCCCCATTTTGGAGCTGACGGAGCTCTTTACCCGCAGCATCGGCAGTGCCACCGACGTGGTGGGTAAGGAGATGTACTCCTTCAGTACGCGGGGGGAGCAGGAGGTAAGCTTGCGCCCGGAAAATACAGCCGGGGTGGTGCGGGCCTACATTCAGCATGGGTTGCAAGTGGCGGGGGATGTGCAGCGCCTTTGGTACTGTGGACCCATGTTTCGCTATGAGCGCCCACAGGCGGGTCGACAACGCCAGTTTCATCAGTTGGGCCTGGAGCTGATCGGCAGCCGCGATCCCCGTGCCGATGCAGAAGTGATTGCCTTAGCTTGGGATCTGTTGCAGGCGGTGGGCGCAGAAAATCTCAAGCTGTTGCTCAACTCGATTGGGGATCCCCAGGATCGGCTAGCCTACCGTCAAGCGCTGGTAGACTACTTCACCCCATTTCGGGAGCAACTGGATCCCGATTCGCAAGATCGCCTCACCCGCAACCCCCTGCGCATCCTTGACAGCAAGGATCCACATACCCGCCAAATTGCTGAGGGAGCACCGAAGCTGCTACAACACCTGAGCCCAGACTCTCAGGCCTTCTTTGAGCAGGTGCAAGCCCATCTGCACAATCTGGGGATCCCGTTTGAGTTGGATCCCTACTTGGTGCGCGGCCTCGATTACTATACCCACACGGCCTTTGAGATTGTCTCCCCTGATTTGGGCGCCCAAAGCACCGTCTGTGGAGGAGGTCGCTACGATGGCTTGATAGAGGAACTAGGGGGGCCCCCTACTCCGGCCATAGGTTGGGCGATGGGTATGGAGCGGCTGGTGTTGCTGTTGCAAAAAAAACAAGGGGGTGTTCCTCCTGCCTCCGTTCAGGTTTATGTCATTTCCCGCGGAGCAAAAGCAGAGGCCCAATCCCTGCAGATTGCTCAATCCTTACGCCAAGCGGGTTTTAGCACCGAGCTAGATCTGAGTGGCAGTGCCTTTGGTAAGCAGTTCAAGCGAGCCAGCCGCAGCGGGGCTATTTGGGCTGTTACTCTGGGGGATGCGGAGGCTATTTCCGGAGAGGTGCAGCTTAAGCATTTGCCGACAGGTAAGCAGCAAACCCTCTTGCAAGCCGAGTTGGTGAATTATTTGGGATCCCACTGGGAGAGGTGACGGAGCGATGTTGAGCTTTTGGGTGAGGCGTGAAGGTCAAGAAGTCTGGGAGCCTGTACCGGCAGAAGGGACAGTCCTGCCGGAAGATACTTATACCATCGTGGCCCGCTCTCCACAGCCTCACTTCACCATTACGGTTGAGGTGCGCCAATACCCACCGGCTCAAGGGGGGGACTTGCCAGTTACCAAAGCAACCTTCAACACCACCCCCATCCAAACCCAAAGCCGTTCTGTGCGTACCAACGATGAAGGGATTGGCATTATTCTTCCGACTAGCTACCTCTCTCCGGGCTTTTGGGAACTGCACTGTCGGGATGCCGATTTAATTGCCGAGCTATTTGGGGAGGCGGAGACAGAAAATTGCCTGCGCCTCCAAGTTGTGCCCAGAGAAGTGGGTGCCGGTTCTGGACCACCAGAAGAGATGGCTTTACCCCTTCGGGACGAACCGGAGCCTGTAGCCTTTGCCGCTGCTCAAGAGCATCAAGATAAACCGCCGACGGTTGCTTCTTCGCCAGATTCAGGAGTAGCTCTGGCAGCAGAGCTGTTTTCCCTCATGCACACGGAGTTAGAGGGATCCCCTAATGAAATGCTGGTGTTGACAGGCCGGATTGGCTGTAGTGGTGAACTGCGGGTGCGAGTTTGGCAAGCGGGGCAAGATCTGCCCATTTTTGAGGGTCAACGCTTGATTCAGTTCCCTGTCGAGGCCCGTACAGCCGTGTTTAGCATTCCCATCACCTTACCCAGCCACACCTGGACATGCCCTCTGCGTGGGGAATTGCTCTTAACCCCCAACCGACAGGATCTGAATCCGAATCGCCTCCCCCTGAGGATTGCTTTTTCCATTCGCTGTCGCGGGGAAAGTGACACTCTTCTTGTCGAGGAAGCCTCCACCTCACGTCTGCCGCTCACCCGTTTGCGGGAAGGAGCCGCGCAAGCGGCAAGCAGCGGTCACTCTTCGGCTACAACGACAACCCTGCTTTCTCCTGAACGCACTTTGCAAAAGTTGCTGCGCATTTGGCAACAGAGCACGCCAGAGTTGGCTCCAGTGCCACCGGCCCCTACCGAGCCTGTTGCCAGTGAGCCAGAGAGGATAGTGTCCCTGCAGCCGCAAGAATTGCCTACGGCCCCAGGCCCGCAGACAGTGCCCCGCCCCGATTCCCAATCCAAGCCTATGCTTCTGGATTCACCCGGATTGAAACCAGAGCAGAGTCAAACCCCTGGGGTTGAGCCTGAGTTACCCATTGCCAATGCTGAGCCGGTTCCATCCGCTGCTGCTGCAAGCCCAGGGGAGTCTCTTCTCCCTTTCCATCCACCGGCCATTTGCCCGACACCACAACTGTTGGTGCCAGAGCAGCTCCGCGCCGGAGACAATTTTGATGTGGTGCTGCGTTTATCAGGTCTGGGTGAACCTCCCCCCAATGGATCTACTCATCAGGCCCCCTTTTGGATCAAGTTTTGGGTTAAGCATGGTCGTACCCGCTCTTTGGTGGATGGCCCCCGCTGGTTATTGGACTTTTCTTATGATGAACAGGGGCAGTGGCAAGCGCTGACCCGGATAACCATTCCCCCAGGGGTACCGGAGCTGATTTTTGAGGCCTGGGCTGTTAGTCCGGATCGGCAACACCAAAGCGATCGGGTGATAGAACGACGCCTGATTCAACCTTGAGCAGCTGAGTTGATATCCTGTTTCCTCCCCACCGCAAGCGGAGGAGGTTTTCCTGCTCCTCATAGAAGCCTTTTCCACCCCCTTGGGTTCTCTTCATCCTTTGCCCTGACAGGATGAAACTCTCTTGGCAATTCCGGTTGCTTTGTGTTTCTTGATGGTTGGAGAGAGCCTGGCAGACCATCTTATGTCTCAGTTAATTCGAGTGGTCGGTAGCCTGAATATGGATTTGGTGGTGCAGGTGCCCCACCAGCCTATCCCTGGGGAAACAGTGCTAGGCTCCGACTACATCACCTACCCCGGTGGCAAGGGCGCCAATCAAGCGGTGGCGGCAGCACGGGCAGGCGGACAGGTGCAGATGTGGGGGGCTATCGGATCCGATGGGTTTGGCCACAGTCTGCGGGAGAACTTGCAGCAAAATGGCGTGGATACGGAGCAATTGCAGACTTTCCCAGGCCCAAGCGGCCTTGCCCTGATCACGGTAGATCCCAGTGGACAAAATAGGATTGTGGTTAGTCCAGGGGCCAATGGGCGCTACACCCCAGAGCACTTGCCCCCTTTCACCCCTGCTGCTTTACTGCTGTTACAACTGGAGATCCCCCTCCCCACCGTCTTGGCAGTGGCTGAGCAAGCCTTTGCTCAGGGGATCCCGATTTTGCTCAATCCTGCCCCCATTCAACCGCTACCGGGATCCCTGTTACGTCAGGTGCGCTACCTGGTGCTCAACGAAAGCGAAGCTGCCCAGCTGACTCAGTTGCCGATTGAAACTTCTGCCCAAGCCCTAATAGCCGCTCAAAGGCTGCAAGAACAGGGGATCCCAAGTGTCATGATCACCTTGGGGGGAGCAGGCTTGGTGTGGGTGGATGGGGTGGAGAAGGGCTATCTACCGGCTTACAGGGTACCTGTGGTGGATACCACCGCCGCTGGAGATGGGTTTTGTGGGGCCTTGGCCGCTGGCTTGGTTGCCGGGGGATCCTTAAAGCAAGCCTTGCGGTTTGCCAGTGCCGCCGCTGCACTTGCTGTCACGCGGGCAGGTGCTCAACCCAGCCTAGCTCATCGGGCGGAGATCGAGGCTTTCTTGGCAGAGCAGAGGTATTTTTGATTGATACTTTCAGCCATCCCGTCTGAGTTTATTTCCGCTTGTGGGTTGTTTTGTTGGGTCAGGATCCATCTGGAAGCAGTGCTCCATCAACACCTACCTCGAAAAAGGATTTCCTCAAGAGTCACATCTTTGAGATTATCCAACGGTTTTCAACAGAGATTGCTGTTAGTTTGAGTTAGGGCCAGAGGCGCAAAGCAAGCAGCCTAGGAGGGATCCCCCTTCTGTTTTTGAGCTAGCAGCCGCGGCTCAAACAGATAGAGCTTTAGGTAGAGCTTCAGACAGAGCTAAATAGTGGTCAACTCCTTTTCTTTCTCCGCCAACAGCTCATCTACCTTTTTAATGTAGCGGTCGGTCAATTTTTGGATATCATCTTGCAAGCTCTTCGACTCATCTTCTGAGAGCTCGCCGTTCTTTTCTTGTTTGCGCACAGCATCGATGGCATCCCGGCGAATGTTGCGGATAGAAACGCGACCTTCTTCTGCTAGCTTGGCCACCTGTTTGCTCAGCTCCTTGCGACGCTCCTCGGTAAGGGGGGGAATGTTTAACCGTACCACCTTGCCATCGTTATTCGGGTTCAAGCCGAGATCAGAAGCCACAATCGCCCGCTCAATCGCCGCCAAAGTAGAGGGATCAAAAGGTTGAATCAGAAGCGTGCTGGAGT
The DNA here is from genome assembly GCA_937944885.1 of uncultured cyanobacterium. Classification (GTDB taxonomy): domain Bacteria; phylum Cyanobacteriota; class Cyanobacteriia; order Thermostichales; family Thermostichaceae; genus Thermostichus. Next base: position 143,862 of record CALFBB010000016.1, on the reverse strand, counting down.
CAGGAGTGGAGAGGGTGGCCAAGGCTTTCAGAGGAGTGGGAACGCCATAGTACTCCACCTGAACCCGATCCAACAGACTGGAGTTGGCCCGCCCGGTGCGCACTGTATTAAAGGATCGCTGGGTTGCCTGTACGGCTTTGCTCATTAACTCTTCAACTTCAGCTAGCTCCACGGGATCTCCTTCGCCTTCAAGACAGGTCTGGGTTTGGGCAAAAGCCTAAGGTACATGCTTGACAACCCTAGGTGCGAGCCCAAACTTAAAATTAATTTTACCGCCTTGTCGGGGTTCATCAGGGATCCCAACCTCCATCCGGCCAGATCAATTCATCCATGCTGTCAACGCTGACCAAGGTAGAGTGGCACAGGGAAAGGGCAGACTATCCCAAATAGAACGGCAACGACAGCAGCAGTTTTCAGAAGCTGTGGGAAATGGGCACGGAGGAGGCCATCAACTTAAACTTTGGGGGAAGCACCTATTGAAGGGGTGACTGGCGAGCCTTGCTACAGCTCGCGGCGAGCTTCTAGGGCACGGGCTAGGGTGACTTCATCGGCATATTCCAGATCGGATCCCATCGGCAGACCAAACGCCAGGCGGGTCATACGCAAGCCGGGGGAAACCTGTACCAGGAAATCTTTGATCACATGCATGGTTACCTCCCCCTCTACACTGGGGCTGAGGGCAAAGATTAGCTCCTTAGGTTTCTCCCGGGCTACCCGACCTACCAACTCGCGAATGTGCAGCTGATCGGCCCCAATCCCATTCATAGGGGAGATCAACCCCCCCAAAACGTGATAACGGCCCTTGAACTCACGGGTTCGTTCCAAAGCCACCAGGTCCTTGACTTCTGCTACCACACAGCAGAGGGAGGGATCCCGTTGGGGAGAACGACAAATCTCACAGGGATCCTCCGCCGACCAGTTGAAGCAGATGGAACAGTGCCTGACCGTCTGCTTGGCTTCTAGAAGAGCCTGGGCTAGGGCTTCAATCTCAGCAACAGGCCGGTTGATCAAATGCAAAGCCAGGCGTTGAGCGGTTTTGGAGCCAATACCAGGAAGCCGTTGAAGCTCTTCAATCAAACGCGCCAGGGGACGAGTGTACATATACAGAAAGTACAGAAAGGGCTGAAGTTAGCCCAACCCCAACCCCGGTAGGCTAATGTTGCCTGTCAATTCTTCCATCCGTTTGCGCATGGTTTCAGCAGACTGGGTGTAGGCGTTCACCATGGCCGTCAGCAGTAGGTCTTCAAGCACATCCGGGGCCTCCTTGAGAACCTCAGGATCCAGGGAAACCTTGAGAGGCTCTTGGTTGCCATTGACGGTTACCTTCACCAAACCATTGCCGGCCTCCCCAACAATTTCCATTTCTTCTAGCTCTTTCTGGAGCTTTTGAGCCCCATCGCGTACCTCTTGGGCTTTTTTGAGAGCTTCTTGAATTTTGCCGAATGGACCAAAGCCTCGAGTCATGGGATCCTCTTCTCTACAGATCGCTGCTGTACTACTCTACCCGTTTCCTCCCGTTGGTAAAAGTACCTGAAAATTCACAGAAGAGCCAAAATCTCTTAGGGAGAAGTTAACCCAGTCCGATTATCCTCCAAGTAGGCATTACTCAGCAGCACTGGCGCTTTGGTCAAAGAACGATGGCTCAACTTTTGCAGGATCCGCAACAGTCCCATGCTCCCGCCCACCCTCTTAGTCAACTCAGCCGTCGCCCTTCCCGAACTTGGCGCTGGATCCCGGAGCGCTGGTATGTGCATTTGGGCCTGTGGCTGGCCTGCCTAGTGCTGGGGTTTCCGGTGCTCTATGCGCTAATTGTGAGCACCCAAAACAATGCTGAGGTATTTCGCTATCAATTTACCTTGGGTTCCTCCTTTGAGTTTAACTGGCAACAGGTGATGGTGTCCCGGCACTTGGGCAGCTACATGCTCAACAGCACCCTAGTCGCCGTGGCAATCACCGTTGGCAAAACAGTTTTCTCTTTGTTGGCAGGCTTGGCATTTGTTTACTTCCGGTTCCCGGGCAAATGGCTGGTGTTTGGCTTTGTGCTGATCACCTTGATGATGCCCACCGAGATTCTGATTCTTGCTCTGCTGCGTTTTGTTACCAATCTAGGCTGGGGCTCCACCTACTACGCTCTGATTGTGCCCTTTCTTGCCAGTGCCACTGCCACGTTTCTGTTTCGGCAACATTTTTCCAACATCCCCGGTGAACTGGCCGAGGCAGCCCAATTGGACGGGGCCAACCCGTTACAATTTCTCACCCAGGTGTTAATTCCCCTCAGTTGGAACGCGATCGGGGCCCAGGCAGTGATTCACTTCGTCTACGCTTGGAATATGTACCTGTGGCCACGCCTGATCATCCAAGGACGGGAGAGACAAGTGGTGCAAGTGGGGTTGCAATCCCTGTTGAACCTAGATAGCTCCGCTTCCTATGGCCCGATGATGTTGGGGGCAGTCATCGCCAGCATCCCGCCGGTGATAGTGTTTATAGCTCTGCAAAAGCCGTTTATGAGCGGTTTTGCCCTCTCCCGCGACAAGTAAATTGCCGGGGATCCAACCTCCGATGCCACAGGAACATCTGCCCTGTTGGAGTCCTTGCCTTCATGCCCAGAGATTTGCGTCGCTTCATTACTCTACTGGAATCCCGTGGCCAGCTGCGCCGCATTCCTGTGGAGGTGGATCCTGATCTGGAAATTGCCGAGATTGCCGATCGCCTCCTGGCCTGTGGTGGACCGGCGTTGCTGTTTGAGCGGGTTAAGGGATCCCCTCTGCCCTTGTTGATCAATGTTCTGGGCACAGTGGAGCGCATCTGCTGGGCCATGGGTATGGAGCAACCCCAGGAGCTGGAGAGCCTGGGTAAAAAATTGGCCCTCCTTTATCAGCCCCGTCCTCCCAAAAAGTTCTCCCAGGCAGTGGAGCTGGGGCAAGCTCTGTGGAGTGTACTCAAGGCCAAACCTAGCCGCGACCTATTGCCCCCTTGCCAACAAGTGGTGTTGCAGGGAGAAGCAGTGGATCTGACCCAATTGCCGCTGCTGCGGGTGTATCCCAAGGATGCCGGACGGGTGCTCACCCTGGGCTTGATGGTAACCAAGGATCCGGAAAATGGTATCCCCAATGTGGGGGTTTATCGCCTGCAATTGCAAAGCCGCAACACCATGACGGTACAGTGGCTGTCGGTGCGGGGGGCCACCCGGCATTTGCGCAAAGCCGCTGCCCGAGGCCAAAAGCTGGAAGTGGCTGTTGCCGTCGGGGTGGATCCTCTGGTGATTATGGCAGCCGCAACACCGGTACCGGTGGATTTGTCGGAATGGCTGTTCGCCGGCCTTTACGCTGGGGAAGGATTACACCTAGCCCAATGTAAGACCGTCAACCTGCAGGTGCCTGCCCACGCGGAGATAGTCTTGGAAGGCACGATCACCCCCGGTGAAGTGGCTCCTGATGGCCCAGCAGGAGATCACATTGGCTACTATGGCCCGCGCAATGAGCAAGCCCCCTTAATTCGTTTTCACTGCCTTACCCACCGCCGCAATCCGATTTATCTGACTACCTTCAGCGGCAAGCCCCCCAAAGAGAACGACATGATGGCCTTGGCCCTAAACCGGGTTTATACTCCTATTCTGCGGCAGCAGGTGCCGGAGATCGTGGATTTTTTTCTACCCATGGAGGCCCTTGGTTACAAAGCAGCCATTCTCTCCATCGACAAAGCCTATCCCGGACAAGCGCGGCGGGCGGCCCTCGCCTTCTGGAGTGCCCTACCCCAGTTCAGCTATACCAAGTTTGTGATTGTTGTAGACAAAGATATCAATGTCCGCGATCCACGGGCGGTGGTTTGGTGCCTCTGTTCCCGGGTGGATCCGCAGCGGGATGTGTTTATTCTGCCGGATAATCCCTTTGATTCACTGGATTTTGCTACCGAAAAACGCGGCCTGGGGGGGAAAATGGGTATCGATGCTACCACCAAGATCCCCCCAGAAACCGATTCCCTCTGGCGGGATCCGCTTACCTCCGACCCGGCGGTAGTAGAGTTGGTCAATCGCCGTTGGGCAGAATACGGCTTGGCGGATCTCAGCCTGAAAGCAGCCGATCCGCGCTTGTTTGGTTACGAACTTTAATTTGACGCTCATCCCGCCAAGGCCGGCTGCACAGCAGGGGCTAAGCCCTATGGGCAGGCTGCGCTAACGGTGTTGGCAGGAGGTCACAGCAGAGGGAGATGTCCTTTTCCCTCATGCCCTAGCAGAGCCCAAGTGTAGAGACCGGACAACCCTGCCGTAACCGCCAGCCCAAGAAAAACCCAGAATAAACCCAAGTAGGTCTCTGCCACTCCCGTCAGCACCAAGGGCAAGCTCAGGGCAATATTGGCCACATTGTTTTGCAAACCAAAGACCTTGCCCCGCAGCTGTTCAGGAGTTTCCTCCTGGATCAAGGTTTGCATCGGCACCGCCACTAGCGCCCCAGCACAACCTAGGAGGGCAATCAACCCCAAACTGGCAAACAACCAATCCGTTGTCCAGGCCAAGGATACTAAGGCTACACAGAGCAGCACCGAGCCCAACCCGCTCCAAGCGCGGCGACTTACCTGTCGGCCTGTATGGCCCACCCAAAAGGCCCCGATGGCCATGCCCAACCCGGCAGCAGCCAGCAACACCCCAAATTGATCCGGCTCCAGCTCCACCATCACCTCCGCCATGCGGACCGCCAGTACCGCCAGTGCTGCAAACAGTGAGTAAAGCACCACCACTTGTACTAGAGCAGCCTTAATAGCCGGTACTTGGCCAATGTATTGCAGGCCCAGTTGGAGATCCTCCCACAAATGGGGTGCATCCTGACGGTGAGGTTCCAATTTCTCGTGCGGTTGTAGGAGCAACAACAGGGATCCCGCCAAAAGGTAAGTTGCTCCCACCAGCAATTCCGGCCCCACCTCTAGACCCGGTAACCAGATGCGCACCCAATGGTCCGCCAACCTTAACAAAGGCTCCCCAATCGCAAACCCGACGATCACCGAAGCCATCATCGTTGTGGTGTAAAGGGAGTTGGCCGCCAACAGATCCTGTTTCGGTAAAATTAAAGGCAAAGTTGCCTGTTCTGCCGGGGCAAAAAACTGGGTCAAGGTGGAAACGGCAAAGCTCACCAGTAAAAGGCCAGCAAACCCTAAGGGGATCCCCGGCCACAGCTCACGACCGGCAGTCAACCACAGCAGGGGCGGCAACAACAGCACCAGGATCCCCCGCAGCAGGTTTGAGGCCACCAAAACACTTTTTTTCAGCCAGCGATCGACAAAGACTCCGGCTATACTGCCAAACAACATTGCCGGTAGTGTAAAGGCCAGCATGATGGCCGATACCCAACCGCTGATGGAAGCCCCTTGTGGCTGAAATTGACTGGAGATCAACCCGATCAACAATACCAGCAAAACTTTATCGGCCAACTGGGAGCATATCTGCCCCATCCACAGCAGCAGAAAATTGCGTCGGCGTAAGACAGCAAAAAAATTCTCCAACCCTGGCCGAGATATATCTTTCCTCTCCTCCTTGAGCTCATCTTTGACTTCAGGCTGCTCAGCTTCTGGGGAAGGGAGGAGCACATCCGTCTCAGACTGAGCGGGAACAGTCTCTAGGTCCGATGGATCTGATGAAGAGGAACCTGAACCGTAGTCCGAACCTGCCTCTAGAGTAGGGAGCGCAAGCAAATTCTCAGGCTCAGGATACAAGGGGTAGGAATCCTGCTTCCCTTCTGATCCATCCCATCGTTGCTCCAAGGTCATAGTGCTCCCGCTGTGACTCACCCCCATCTTTCCAGCCTTTGTCGGGACCTCAATCAGGTACCAACGTAAGTCAAGGCTGAAAATGAGGTGCCCCGATCTTATCCCGCCAGATTCTGCAAACAAAGAACAAAAACCAAATCGTAAGGCCTACCCTTCTGCTGTGGCCAAGGAGCGCAAGGGATCCGGAATAGAAGGACTAGGGGCTACAAAACTCCCCCTTTCCACAAAGGTTAGACGCAGACTCAACCAACGGATGAAATCGGCATCGGTAGAAACCACTGCTCCCACAGCCCCCTTCAGCTTGTCCCGTACCGGCTTAAGGGCCGCCGTTTCCAAAAACGCAGGCTCCGGCACCCAGAAAAAATCGATAGGACGGTTATGCTCTTCATAGTGCCGACGTCGCTCTTCTAACACCTCCTCCAAGGGTTCAGAGCGCAAAAAAGATAAGCTAGCAGCCAAAAAGTAATAGGTGATAGGTTCGGCAGCAGACATACGTCCTAGCAGGTAAAGGGCATCAAAAAGCAGGCCAGGCTGGGATCCACAGCCAAAGCGCATCATACCCCCACACGGTTTAGAAATGGGCAGATTTGAGCAAATGCGGAGCCGGATCCCGAGAGCTACAGAGGGGCTGACACTCCTCCAACTGTTGCACAGGGGGCAAGCGAGTCATCAGCTCTTCAGGGGGCATGTAGTGTTCGGCAGCCTGCTTGAGGGTGGGAAGAGCCTGTGCAGCCCATTTTTGGGCCCAGGTTTCCCCTTCCTGTTCTAGGAGTTCCTGGCAAAGGGCTGTAGAGCGCTCCAAGTCACCGCTACGCTGGTAAGCCATCACCAGGGCAACCTGGGCCAGCAGACATTCTGAGGGCTCCATATGAGAGCCCTTGCGCTCGCTCAGCCGGCGAGATGTACCCTCTTGAATCGAACAGCAGTAGCAGAAAGATTCCAATAAGTTGATCGCCTCCAGGTAACGCTCCTGCTTCAGGGCAGTGATGCCGGCGCGGAGGGATCCAGTTGAGTAGGACATGAGCCTAAGCACAAGAAAAGGTTCCGATAGCCTTGCACCCAAGGATTTTCAGCTCGGGATAATGAATGACCCGGCCTTCTATCTGAAGATTGTATCTACCACCACTATACATCCTCTGGACCAATAGCTGCAGTTCGGCTTCCTGGGTTGAGGTCCTACAGGATTCAAGTCCCTTGTCCAGATCGGCCCTTACTGTTTACGAGCCAAGATATAGGTGCTGACGTAGTGGGTTTCTCGCCGCACCACCTCACAACCCGCCTGTTGCAACCGTTCTCCCAAATCATCGCGGATATAGTCGCGGTAGTAGGGTTCATGAAAGGTGTGCACAAAGGCTTCCATTGTTTCCTCTAGCTGCGGCGAGTCAAGCAGTTGGATGGAGTCACAAATCACAATCCATCCCCCTGGTTTGACCACCCGGCTCATCTCATTGATCACATTCTGGCGGGCCACAGCGGGCAACTCATGAAACAGAAAAACACTGGTGACTGCATCGAAGGTGGCATCTGCATAGGGCATTGCCTCAGCGTTGGCCTGCAGCAGTTGCGGTAGCTCCTCCGGCAGCTCCTGTAAAAGCTGGTTGGCCTTGCGCAGATAGGCAGCCGAAAGATCCAACCCGTAGAGGGCGGCTTTGGGCAGGGATCCCCGTAACATGCGCAGCGTTCGTCCCGTACCACAGGCTACATCCAGTAGATGGGGACTGACCAACGCCGGATCCAGAGCATCCTTGAGCAGAGGGATGATTCGACGGCGCATCGCATCTGCCGTGCCACCAAACAACAATTCCACCTGCAGGTCGTAGAGAGCAGCAGAGTCATCACTCAGGTAGCCATTGGTTTGGTAATGGAAGTTTTGCAAGTAGTACTTCGGGTAACCTTCGGTAGAGATATCTTGAGAAAACTCTTGATAGCGCTTGTTGTATACCCGTCGGGCAATTTGTGGCAGATCCAACCACACCTGCGGGTAGTAGCGGGCAAAATCTAACCAAGGGTTGTCGAAGAGCAGCGCGTGCGGGTAATATCCCGCTTCGGCATCTTGCCAATCCCTGTGCAAAAGTTGCTCGTATCGAGCCCGCAAAATCTGCAGTGTGGCAGCGCTAATACCCACTCGTGTCCGTGGGGGAATAGACTTTCCTGAAGAAAGAGTTTGCAGATCTCTGAGCAAGGAGAGCATCAAGTCAGAAGCTTGCGTGGCAAGAGCTTTGTGGGCTAGGCCAAAGACATTTTTGCTCCACTGAAAGGCGCGATAGGCGGCTTCCCCAACAGAAGAGGGGATCGGCAGGGGTAACTCGGGGCTCAGCTGCATGCTCATGATCTGCGAGTTGCGAATACTTCATTTTTGTTTACATCGATTATAGCGAGCGCTCCTTCTGGCTGCCGATCTGGGTAGAAAGAGTGTCGCACATTGGCTCAAGGGGTAAGTTCCCGCGGACACCACCCATTTGCCTAAAGGGGAGGGTACCCTAGTGATTGATCTGGTCGATCTCGATCGGTGAGATTCACCCTGTGCAGGTGCGCCAACTGAGAGGATGGAGCAGCGCTGGCATGACAACCAAAACGGTTTTGGTGATTGACGACAGCATCATGATTCGCAAGATGGTGGCCAGCATCCTGGCTGACCAGTTTGAGGTGCTAGAAGCCAAAGACGGCATCACCGGCTTAGAAACCGCCAAAAAGCACCATCCTGACCTGATCCTGTTGGATTTTGTCATGCCAAAGATGGATGGCTACGACACCTTGCAAGCAATCCGCCGCGAAGAGAGCCTCAAAAGTACCCCCGTAATCATGATGTCGGGGTTAAAAGAACAGGTGACCTCCCGGATTCCCGAGCCGTTTGTTGGGTTTGATTTTATTGAAAAACCCTTTGAGGCGGATGCTCTCCTCTCGCAAATCCGTAAGACCCTGCAGGTGGCCCCTGCGGTGGTGCCGCAGACAGCCTCTGAAGATAACACCCAGCTGATTTTGCACAAGCTGACTGCGATTGAAACACTGCTGATTCAGGGCGTGGAAAACTTGATCCAACGGGAGGTGGTGACGCGGCTTTCCGGTGTGAACCAGCGCCTGGATAGCCAAGAGGTCCACAGTAAGAATTTGGAAGCGCGGATTGAGAAGCTCACTACCGAGCTAGAGCAGCACACCCGCGGCTTGGCTTTGATCCTCAATGAGCTACGACAAATACGAAAACACCTGGGATGATTTCTCTATGACTGCACGTGCCTATCGCCACCTGGATGCGGTAACGGCCCTGTTCGTAGCCGTTTTGCTCATCTCTAATGTAGCCTCCAGCAAGATCCTGGTTTTGGGGCCCTTCACCTTTGACGGCGGTACCATCTTGTTTCCCCTCAGCTACATTTTTGGCGATATTCTCACGGAAGTGTACGGCTATGCTCGCTCGCGGCGCGTTATCTGGTTGGGGTTTATTGCTGCAGCCCTGATGTCGGTGACGTTCATGATCGTGGGATCCCTGCCGCCGGCTCCCGATTGGCCCTATCAGGAAGCTTACGATCAGATTTTGGGTTTGACGCCGCGTATTGTCTTGGCCAGCTTGATTGCCTATTGGGCGGGAAGTTTTAGCAATGCCTATGTGCTGGCCCGCATGAAGGTGTGGACGCAGGGAAAGTGGCTGTGGACGCGCACGATCGGCTCAACGTTGGTGGGTCAGGCGGTGGATACAGGGTTGTTTGTGGTCATTGCTTTTCTGGGGGTATTTCCTGGGTTGGGTAGCTTGATTCTCTCCAACTACCTGTTTAAGTGTGGAGTTGAGGCTGTGTGTACCCCCCTTACTTACCTTATAACCTACTGGCTGAAGCGGCAGGAGGAGGAAGATTGTTTTGATGTTGCTACGGATTTTAATCCTTTTCGGCTGCAGTCAGCTTCTGAGTAAGAGATGGGCAAAGGGTTTACAGTTGGATGGAGGTGAGCCTCTGCGAGGGATCCCGATTTTGGTATAGTCAGAGCGTTATCCTCTTTTGCAGCTTGCTTGGCGCGTGCCGGGCCTGGTCCAGCTAAGCAGCAAGGCCTGAGAGCGGCCAGAAGTTTCTATCCAGGACTGAAAATTGCAATAAGGAGATTCTGACTTATGATGCTCATTTTCCAAATTGCCCTGCTGGTGCTGGTGCTGTATAGCTTGCTGTTGGTGGTGGTGGTGCCTGTGCTCTATAGCTCTGCTAGCGACTGGAGCCGTGGTAAGAATGTGATTTTGGTGGGATCCCTGCTCTGGGTGCTGATGGTGATCGGGGTGGGGGTACTGAATTTCCTCAAGTGATGCGGGACGGATTTTGGCCAAGACTGAATTAGGATGATGAAGCGCGGTTTTGCCGTGGAACGCAACCGATTCAGGGAGTCCGTCTCTACGGAGCAGAGGGAATGGCAGTTTACGAAGGTAATTTTGTTCAGACGGGTGATCTGCGCCTGGCCATTGTTATTGGTCGCTTTAATGACTTGATCACCGGTAAGCTCCTAGAAGGCTGCCAGGATGGGCTAAAGCGACATGGGATTGATGTTTCACCCGAGAGCAAACAGGTGGATTACTATTGGGTACCCGGTAGCTTCGAGGTGCCTTTGGTGGCTCACCAGTTGGCCCAATCCCACCGTTACGATGCTGTTATTTGCCTAGGGGCGGTGATCCGTGGCCAGACCCCCCACTTTGACTATGTGGCAGCAGAAGTCTCCAAGGGGATTGCAGCAGCTGGGTTTCGCACTGGTGTACCGGTGATCTTCGGTATTCTTACTGCGGATACTCTGCAGCAAGCCCTGGAGCGGGCCGGGGTGAAGAGCAATAAAGGCTGGGAATACGCCATGAGTGCCCTGGAGATGGCCACCTTGATGCGCCAAATTTCGCCTCTGCTCTCCCACAACAATCGAGGATCTGGATCCCGCCCTCCCCTCCCTACAGAGGCCCTGCAGGCGGGGGTAACTCTGGATAGCACTGCCTACTAACGGCTGGTGAGGCGCGTTAGTACTTCATTGGAACGCTGCACAAAAGCACGGGCAGCAGCCGGATCAAAACTTTTTTGGGTAATCAGGGCCAGATCGTAGATATGGTTGCAGATTAGGTTAACCAGCTCGGGATCCCGGCCTTCATCGGCAAGGGCCTGCAAATTCTGCACCAGCGGATGGGCCGTATTGATAACCAGGGTGTGCTCCTCCAAAAACTCAAGTGGCTTCTGTTGCAGCACCGCATTCAACTCTTGCAAACGCCGCAGGGCCTCCGGCAACAGAATCATTGCTGGCACAGCTTCTGACTTTAGGGCTTCCGCCTTGATTTGCAGCTTGTCTTTGCCCAAGGCCCTCTTAAACAGATCCACTAACTTTTCACTGCGGGTTTTGTGACTAACCGGATCGATAATGTCTGCTGCCTTGTCCTTATCCACCAAGGTTTCATCCAGCTCAGAATCCACCCGTTTGAATTGGATGCCTTCTTCTTTGTACTCCCGCTCTAGGAAGCTGCTAAAGTGGCTGTCAATCCAGCTATCTAGCATCAAGACTTCCAATCCTTGGGAGCGGTGTAGATCGATATAGGCACTTTGAGCCGCCTCATCAGTAGCGTAGTAAACCCGCTTCTTTTGTTTCTCTTGGGTGCGCTCCAAATAGGCTTTCAGGGTCAGGTATTCTGGCTTATCAGCGGGGGAACCGGCCAGACGAAAGATCAAAATATCCTTAATTTGGGCGAAAAACTTATCACTGTTCATCGCCCCGAATTTCATGAATAGACTAATATCCGGCCAAACTTTGACATATTGCTCATAGTTTTCTTTGTACAGCTCATTTAGGCGATCCGCTACTTTTTTGGCCACGTGATCCCCGATGCGCCGCACAGTTCGGTCATTCTGTAAAAAGCTGCGGGAAACATTCAGGGGAATATCCGGACTATCGATGGCGCCGCGCAAGGGCAAGAGAAACTTAGGAATAACCTCCTCACAGTTGTCTTGTACGAATACCTGGTTGCAGAACAACTTTACCTGCCCCTTGGTAGGATCAATATCCGGACGTAACTTAGGAAAATAGAGGATCCCTTGCACAATGAAGGGATAATCGGTGTTGATGTGTACCCAAAAATGGGGATCCTCCTGGAAGGGATACAGGTAGCGATAAAACTCTAGGTAATCCTCGTCTTTGAGCTCTGAGGGCGAGACTTTCCAGAGGGGCTTTTGCTTGTTGATGACTTCTCCATTCAGCTTAATGGGGACAGGAATGAAGTCACAGTATTTGCGGATTAGTTCCCGAATCCGACTGGGTTCCAAATACTCTTCACTGTCTGGGGCAACATACAGGGTAACAGTAGTGCCAATGCCGGCCCGTTGAGAATCGGAGAGGGTAAATGTCGTGGTGCCATCACAAGCCCACTTCACAGCCTGGCTACCGGGCTTGTAGGAAAGGGTATCAATTTCAACCCGCTGCGACACCATGAAGGAGGAGTAAAAGCCTAGACCAAAATGGCCGATGATGGCTTGGTCTGCTCCCTTGTCTTTGTACTTTTGGATAAACTCTTCGGCACTGGAAAAAGCTACCTGGTTGATGTATTTCTTGACTTCTTCGGCGGTCATGCCAATGCCGTTATCGGCTACTGATAAAGTTTTTGCCTCTTTATCTAAAGTGATAACAATCTCAGGTTCAGGGGGATCCGCCAATTCGCCAGCAAGACTGGCCATCTTCAGCTTAGCAATGGCATCGGCAGCATTAGAGACTAGCTCCCGCAAAAAGATTTCTCGGTCCGAGTAGAGAGACTGCTTGATAATCGGGAAAATATTCTCAGTGTGGATCGTGATGGATCCCTGCTCCAGCATGGTCATAGGCGGGCTTAGCACTCCAATGGGCTTAGTGCCAATCTACAGAAGCTGAGGAACCGACGACAAGCAGGTCCTCTTTCCAGAAATCCGCACTTGGAACCGAACCCAGCCTTTCTGCTCCTTAAAGTTGGGCTGCCCTAGGCATAGCTTGTGCTTGGTCAATATCCCAGGTAAGTTGTTGGGCCCAATCTTGACCGACGCGAATGGTGATGTCGGAACTGAGGATGCCGGTGGATTCCACCCGCATTTCCCCTAGGCCGAGGGCGGCACGAATTTGTTTGGCTCCTTCTCGATCCCCACTTTGGGCCAGAATTTCTGTGCGTTGCAGAACCTGAAGACTGTCTTCCACGGCAAAGGCTTGAGGAAACCCCTGTCTGGCCAGCTCCTGCACCATGCGGCGAGCCATACCCGGTTTACCGGTAGCATTTTGAACTGCAATGCGCAGCCGTTGCGGGGGAATGCGGGTCACCTCGGCTTCTACACCAAAGTGGGATACCGCCACCCGCTGCACGGCAGGAATATCAGGTAACCAATAGCTGGTAGCAAACTCTCCTGGCTGGCTAAACCGACCCGGCAGCAGCACCAGGTCAATTCGATCCCCACCGGAGGTGAGAATGAACTTAGTCAGGGTCAATACTTCTTCCCAAGTCAAGTTGGTATCGAGATTGGCACGGATGGTTTGCAAAATCTTGGGGATCCGTGGCCAAACGGCAGGGGAAAGCAGTTCCCGACTGAGGGCCCGCAGCAATTCCTGTTGCCGTTGCACCCGACCGATATCCCCCAACCCAAGATGATCGCGGCGGAAGCGGGCGAAGTGATGGGCTTGTTCCCCATTCAAGCGCTGTAGCCCTGGTTCTAGGTTGATGAACAACCGCTGGGTTTGATCCACATACTGCATGGGCTCCGGCACATAGACCTCCACCCCACCCACAGCATCGATCAAAGCTTCAAGGGCATCCGTATTGAGGCGAACGTAGCGGTCGATCGGGATCCCGCCCATCAAGTCGCTGACCACTTGGGCTGCTAGGGCCGGGCCACCCGCAAGGTTAGCAGCATTGATCTTGGCAATACCATATCCTGGCAGGCGCACACGGGTGTCGCGGGGGATGGACAACACGCTGATCCGCCGCGCCTGGGGATCAAAACGGACCAAGAGAAGGGTATCGGTGCGGGTATTGAAGCGCTCCCGTTCCGCAGGTAGGGGCAAGCTGGGATCCGGGTTATCGGTACCGAGAACGAGAATATGCAAAGAGCGATCCAGAGCCGCAACCCGCAAGGCATCTGGTCGGAAAACCTCCTGTTGCTCGGCAGTCAGGGTGGTGGGGATAACCGGGCGAGGCAACATTACAGCTAGGAGTGCACCGGCAGAGCCGGCAACCACAGCCGTAAACCCCAGCAACAACCAAAGGATGCCTTGGCGAATCGCCTGTTGGCGAGCTAAGCTAACGCGGTCAGGACGGGGGGGATACTGGAAGGAAGACATCAGGTTAGACCGGGCCTCGCAAGCGCCGACAGGTAGAGTGTGTTCTGTTAGTTACAGCAAGCCCAACTCAAGGTTATACTACCTCATCCCTTCCGCCAAAGATGCTCCGATCCTGGGTTATCTGCCAAGGGCTCCTCAGAAATCTCCATACCTTGGTCAGGGGAAGGGATCCGACTTGGTTCTAGCCTGCTGACTTTATTTGACCTTTATTTAATTGGTAATGTAACTGCTGCTTATCTAGCCATCGGCGGTGGAGGGCAGTGGGATCCCTACCCTTGGTTGTACCGGTTTTGCTACTTTTCTAGGCCCTACAGCGCTATGGTGTTCCCACTCACTTGGATAGGCGCCCCCGGGGTTGAAGCAGTGCAGCACCCCCCGCCTCTATCGCCACAGGTGGCTCAAGTGTGGTTACAAGGGATCCCTCCTCTTGAGGAATTGCTGCCCTCCCTTAGCCTTCTATCTCCCGAGGAGCGGAACAAAGCAGAGCACTTGCGGTTGCCGGCGGATCAGCGGCGGTTTTTGGCTGGCCGGTTGTTCCTGAGAAGGCTGCTCAGCCGCTACAGCGGGCTGCCGCCGGAATCAATTGGGATTGAGCAGGGTCCTAAGGGCAAACCCTATTGGCGGGATCCCCCTCAGCCGATTCAATTCAACCTCAGCCATTCCCATGAGCAGATATTGGTTGCTTTGGCCCTCAACCAGCGGGTTGGTGTGGATTTGGAATGGATTCGACCCGTACGTCACTGGCAAGCTATTGCCCAACGCTATTTTTCCCCGACTGAACAGGCTGACCTGGCCCATTGTCCGGAGGATGAGCGGGATGCTCTCTTTTTTCAGCTCTGGACACGAAAGGAAGCTCTGCTCAAAGCCACTGGAACCGGATGGGCAGGAGCCAAAACCCTAGCCATGAAAGACTCTGTTCTGACCAGCCAAGGCATAGGAGCTGCTTGGTCCATCCTCCCTCTAGAGATTGGAGTGGGCTATGCCGCTGCTGTTGCGGTGGAAAAAATGGGTGCTCAGCTACCGCGGGTGCTCCTGCATAGGGACAAAAGGAGCTGATGCTACCCGGCCAAGCCTCTACAACCACAAACAACTAAGGCCTCCATCCAAGCCTGGCCGAAAAAGGATTTCTCCAGACTGGGGACATACCCTCGATACCGTTGAGATATTGTTGCTAAATAACTAAATAAACTAAATAAATTTTGTCTACCAGTCTTGTTATCATTAATATTGCCATGTGGAGTTGGGTTTATCGCAGTCTACTAGTGGGGGTCTGTCTGCTCACCCTCTGGGTAGGGGTACCTGCCCCGGCTGCTGCTCGGGATCTTTCCAAGCAAGCCCCCCAAGACCAGTTCATTCAACTGGGCACTGCCGATAGTCAGTTGGTGTTTGTGCCCAAGGAGCTCTCCTTTCACAATGGAGTGCTGTATCGCCTGCATCTAAGCAACCCTAGCCAGTTGAAGCACTACTTCACTGCCAAAGATTTTGCAGATGCTGTCTGGACTCGCAAATTGGAAGTGGCCGGTGTAGAAATCAAAGGCCAAATTCGGGAAATTGAGCTCAAGCCAGGGGCAGCGGTGGAGTGGCAATTTATTCCCCTCAAATCTGGAGTCTACTCCCTGATTTGTACCATTCCCGGACACGCGGAGGCAGGCATGCTAGGGCGGATTATCATTGGTGATTAAGTATTTTCACTTACTGATGTCAACCCAAATCTGTTCCCCGAAGGCTCTCCTGGGTGCCGCTAGGTTGGGGTTGTTCTGGCCAAAAGGGGATAGAAAAGAGAAAGACTCGGTCTGGGAAACGCCATGAACCATTTACTCACTGCTGTGGCAGAACGCTTGCCTCACAGAACAAGTCACCCCTGGCGCCCATGGCAACAGACGGGATCCCTCTCTGACCCTACTCCTCGTTGCAGAAAGCCTACTCTTTCCGGTCGGTTGGCAGGGTATATCCTGACGCTACTCTCCCTCACTGCCGTCCACGGGATCCGCTACTACAACGAGCCCCAATTAACCGTGGGGAGTCGCTCTCCCCAGACCTTTTTGGCGCCGGCAGCAGCAGAAATTGAAGATGTAGAAGCCACTCAAGCCCGGCAAGCCGAGGTGCGCCGGCGGGTGGTGCAGGCTCTCCGGATCAGCAGCGCTGCCAATGAAACGATGCAACAAAATCTAGAGGCCTTGTTTGCTGCTGTGGAGAAAGTCCGCCAGCAGGTGGGCCCTGCCCCTTATGTGTCTGTGCAGCTGCTTTCGCTCCCGACCCAGATCTATCTGCGCCAGCTCCCCTCAGAGGCGTGGGCAACCCTTCAGGCTCAAGTCCGACAGGAGGCCATTCGCACCCGCGGAGAGAGTCCAACTCTCTCAGTGGAGGGGGCAGCTCACCCCGATCAATTACCACCGCAGCAACGGGCTAAGCGAGAGTTAATCGAGGTTTGGCAACGGACCTGGTTGGATCGATCTATTACTATTACCCTTCCTCCTGCTGCGGATCCCTACACGCAACTGATCACCCAAGTAGAAACTGCCCAGCGGCAGTACCAGTCAGCATTACCCCAATTAGAACAGCTGATTCCTCCTGTTCCGGCTGCAGTTCTTAACCTCACGGATGCCGATTGGCAACAGTTGCAAAACCTGACGCGGCGGGCTTTACAGCGCCTACAAAAAATCGGCATTGTTGATGGTCTACTCCGGGAAGTTCGTGCCGAAGGGATCCAAGCACAACTGGATGACCTTAACTTTCCTGGCAGTCCTACCCAGCGGCAAGAACTACAGGCACTGGTTTACCAATGGCTCGACCATGTCTTGATCCCCAATGTGGAAGTGGATCCGCAGCGCACCGACCAGCGCATTCGCGCCGAGATTGAAAAGGTAGAGCCGGTTATCATCTCCGTTGCCGAAAATCAGGTGATTGTACGGGCAGATCAAACCATTACCCCTGAGATTTTCCTGATTTTGGATCATTTTGGCCTGACGCGGCGGGGAGTCAATATCTGGGGCCTTGTGGGTGTGGCTGGAGTGATGGGTATGGGTCTGGCCATCTTTGTGCCGCTGCAAAGACGCCTGAAGCCCGACCTGCGCCGACGGGATCGGGTGTTGATTCTGTTGGTTTCCCTCACGGCGCCGCTTTTGGCAGCTCTGTTTAAGCTGCAATTTAGTTCTCTACCGGCAGTGGGGCTGTTACTGGGCAGCTTTTATGGAGCAGGATTGGGTTTGCTGGTGGTAGTGGGGCAAGGGTTGTTATTGCCCTTGGTTTCTTCTGTGAGTCTGCTTACTTTTGTCCCTTTGCTCTCTGGCAGTGTGGTGGCCTGTGCTTTGGCAGGGCGTTCCCGTTCTCGGGAGGAATTGGCTCTCTTGGGGGGAGGGGCAGCTCTGGTGCAAATGCTGGCTTATGGAGCGATGAGCTTGGCAACCACAGGGGGCATTGATCTGCTGGCGATGGCTTTGGCAGGGGGGACTAGCCTGGGCTGGAGCATCGTTGCCCTAGGAGCTAGCCCTTACCTGGAGCGCCTCTTTGACTTGGTCACCCCGATTCGCTTGCTGGAATTGGGCAATCTCAACCGGCCTCTGCTGCGGCGGTTGGCGGCAGAAGCACCCGGCACCTTTCAGCACACCCTTTTTGTGGCTACCTTAGCCGAACGGGCTGCTCAAAAAATGAACCTAAATGTGGAGCTGGTGCGGACCGGTACCCTCTACCATGACATTGGCAAGATGCTCCAGGCCCGTTACTTTATCGAGAATCAGATGGGCAGCCTCAATCCCCATACGCAACTGGACGATCCCTACCGCAGCGCCCAGATTATCAAAGCCCACGTCAGCGATGGTCTTCGCCTAGCCAAGCAATACAACTTGCCCACTGCTGTCCGGGCTTTTATTCCCGAGCACCAGGGCACCATTCTCATTGCTTACTTTTATCACCAGGCCCAACTGAAAGCCGGGGGGCAACCGGTGCCACAGGAGCCGTTCCGCTACGATGGCCCAATTCCACAGAGCAAAGAGACTGGGGTGGTGATGATGGCAGATGCCTGTGAAGCAGCTCTGCGCAGCATGATCTTGAGCGATGGATTTGGCCCTGAAGTGGTAGAGCGAGCTAGGGCAACGGTCCGAAAAATTGCCCAAGCCCGCTGGGAAGACGGTCAGCTAGCCGAGAGCGGCCTGACCTTGGCCGATCTGGATGTGGTGGCGGAGGCTTTTGTGGAGGTATGGCGAGAATCCAACCATGAGCGCATCCCTTACCCTAGCCCCATGGCTCCTTCTCCATCCCTGGCCGAGCCCGGGGCGACGACGGCTGAGTTGCCGGTTCTCGTTACCCCCGCCACGGGATCCCTTTAGATAAGCTCACCCCCTTACATGGGTAGGTGGAGAAAGGTCTAGCTCTGAAGGCCATCCCTAGGTACCATATGGGCTTGACTCTGGCTCGAGCACCCTTGAGCTCAACTGCCCTCTAGAGACCCGTCTTGGGCTCCTTACTTACCCCTCTTCTTGGGATGGCTTGCTGAATAATGCTCGATACTGCTTTTGCTTCCTCCACACATCCCAAAACCCCTCACATCCCGATTCAGATTCCAGCCTTAGTTCAACCCAGTTCCATCCAACTTTCGCTAGTCATTCCCACCTACAACGAAGCTTCCAGCATTTGCTCCTTGATCCGGCAATTGTCTACCCACCTAGATACCCACCTACCTGGGATCTATGAGCTGATTGTGGTGGACGACAATAGCCCGGATTACACCGCCAAATTGGCTAGGGAGCTGCAAAAAGAGGTACCTCAATTGAAGGTAATCTGTCGGCATCAGGAACGCGGCTTAGCAACAGCAGTACTGCGGGGATGGCAGGCGGCTCAAGGGGAAATCTTGGGGGTCATTGATGGCGATCTGCAACATCCACCAGAGATCATTCTCAAGTTGTGGCAACAAATCCAAGCGGGAGCAGATTTGGCAGTGGGCAGCCGCTACCTGAAATCGGGCGGGGTTAGTCACTGGAAGCTAAGCCGGCGCATTGTTTCCCGTGGCGCCCAACTAATTGGGTTAGCCATTCTACCCGGCGTCCTGAGTCGGGTTTCAGATCCTTTAAGTGGTTTATTTTTGCTGCGACGCAAAACCCTAGCTGGGATCCCGCTCAGCCCCAAAGGCTACAAACTGCTGATCGAGGTGTTGGCGCGAGGCAAGGTGGGATCCATTGCAGAAGTCGGATATATCTTTCAAGAGCGACAAAATGGCCAGAGCAAGATCCAACTGCAAACCTGTGTTCAATATCTTCAACATCTCATCCACTTACGCTTTTCACTGGGTCCTTTCGGATCCTTTTTGCGCTTTAGCACCGTCGGCCTATCCGGGACCATTATAGATATGGCTTTGCTCTATCTGTTGCATGATCCCAGGAATTTAGGCTGGGGATTGATAGTCAGCAAGCTGATTTCCTCAGAAGTTGCTATTTTGAATAACTTTCTCTGGAATGATCTATGGACATTTCGCAGTGTTGCGAAGCTACAACCTGGTGTGCTGAACCGGCTGAAACGACTGGTTAAGTTTAATATCATCTGTCTCATTGGCCTGTCTCTTAACTCTTTTCTATTGATCTTGCTAAGTGAGCATCTCGGCATTCATTATTTGCTGGCCAACCTAATTGCCATTGGCATTGTTGTATTTTGGAACTTTTACTTAAACTCTAAATTGAGCTGGCGGGTTACGAAAGCCAAGCCTAACCCCAGCAGCAATAACCCCTGAATACAAATTTTCTTCATACAATCTTCATACAAAAATTGATACAGGGCTAACCTCTCCTCCCCCTAGCCTCTCAACCCTCAGGTTAGATCCGAAAAGAAAATGGGCTGTGCTGGAATTGAACCAGCGGCTCCCACCGTGTCAAGGTGGTACTCTACCTCTGAGTTAACAGCCCCTATCAGAAATCTGGCTGAATCTAAGTCAATAGACTGGTAGTTGATCTTATCACATTCGTTCTCTGCTAGCCAAGTAGAGGGGGGCTATCCAGTTGCTTTTCGTCTGAAGTGGCTGCCGCCCCATCACCACAACTGCCGGCTTATTTTTCTACAAAGTTGGCATCCGTTTCTTCAAAACCACCCCAGAGCTTGGGGATAAACTAGAGAAACCGGCCAAGATAAAGCTATGGCAACGGTAGGGATCCTTTTGCCGTAGGATCTTGAGTGGTGAAGTTCTTCGCGGCTATGTTAATCAAAGTTGGCGATAAAGTTAGGGTTCGCTCTGTCCAGGATCGCGGACAAGAGGATGCCCATGCACTGGTGGGTAAAGAGGCTGTGGTGCTGGCGCGGCGGGTGGTGGATGGCAGTGGCATCGGCTACATCTTAGAGTTTCCGGATCGTTCTCGGCAGTGGTTTTTTGAGAACGAATTAGAACCCGTTTGATTTAATCTGAATCTTAAGTTCTCCTGAGGTTGCCCTACTGCATCGGGATAGTCTGTTGGTGGTCTCCCCTCCCCACTTGAATCGTCGCTTACTGGCTCGCCAGATGGCCAAACAGGTGGATGGCTTGACGGTGGAGATGGCTGCTGCCGCCTTGGAAGCCATGCTGGAAAGCATCAGTCAATGCTTGGCTCAGGGAGGAACGGTGCGACTAGCCCACTTTGGTACCTTCTCGATGCGGCACCGCTCGGCCCGGCAAACCTATCACCCGCGCACCAAAGCTCCTATCTATATCCCGGCTGCAGACGTGCCCCATTTTGTCCCTAGTCCAGAGTTGGGTCGCTCTCGGTCGGATCCCGTTTCACAACCTGGGACGGACGGACCTGTTGAAGTTTAAGATGGCGGCATGATTGCCAACTTGCTTTGGTTTCGCACCGATCTGCGCTTGCTGGATCACCAGCCTCTTACAGCAGCTTGTCGCCAGGGATCCCCCTTGATCCCGCTGTATTGCTTGGATCCCCGCCAATGGGGGCAGACCGCCTTTGGCTTTCCCAAGACCGGACCCTTTCGCAGCCGGTTTTTGCTGGAGAGTTTGGCCGATCTGCGGCAAGCCCTGCAAAAGCAGGGATCCGATCTGGTGATTCGGTGGGGCTACCCGGAAGAGGTGATCCCAATCTTGGCCAAGCAATGGCAGGTGAAGGCAGTCTATGCCCATGAGGAAGTGGGTACCGAAGAAGAGACCGTCACCCAAGCCCTGAAACAGGCTTTGCAACCCTTGGGCCTTCCCCTGTACACCGACTGGGGCCATACCCTTTACCACCCTGAGGATCTCCTCTTTCCTCTATCCCGCTTGCCGGAGGTGTTCACCCAGTTTCGCAAGCAGGTGGAAGAAAGTAACACCCCCGTCCGGGATCCCTTGCCCATGCCTGAGAGGATCCCCCCCTTGCCGCAGGGCCTGGATCCTGGCCCCTTGCCAACCTTGAGGGAGCTGGGGTTATCCTTGCCGCCTCAGGATGCGCGGGCACGCTTTGTCTATGTCGGTGGTAGCACAGCTGCCCACGCTCGTATCCGCAGCTACTTCTGGGAACAGGATCGGCTGCGGGTTTACAAAGAAACCCGCAACGGCATGCTGGATGCCAATGATGCTTCCCGGCTTTCCCCTTGGCTGGCCTTGGGGTGTATTTCTGCCCGCACAGTCTATGCCGAAGTGAAGCGCTACGAAGCAGAACGGGTGCGCAACGAGTCCACCTACTGGTTGGTGTTTGAGCTGCTGTGGCGGGATTATTTTCGCTGGATCCTGGCCAAGCATGGGCGCAAGCTGTTTCGGGCTTCCGGTTTGCAAGGGATCCGGATCCCTTGGCAGCAGGATTGGCCGCGCTTTCAGACGTGGTGCCGGGGTGAGACCGGCTACCCCTTAGTCGATGCCAACATGCGGGAGCTGGCGGCAACAGGGTTTATGTCCAATCGGGGGCGGCAAAATGTAGCCAGTTTTCTCACCAAGAACCTGGGGATTGACTGGCGCATGGGGGCGGAATGGTTTGAGTCACTGTTGATTGACTACGACGTGGCCAGCAACTACGGCAACTGGAACTACAGTGCCGGCGTGGGCAACGATGCCCGCGGTTTTCGCTACTTCAACATTCCCAAGCAATCCCGCGATTACGACCCCAAGGGTGAGTACCTGCGTCACTGGTTGCCGGAACTGGCCGGGATTCCAGGGGATAAGATCCATGAGCCTTACCGTCTCACTACCGCTGAGCAGAAGCAATTTGGAGTACAACTGGGGCTAACCTATCCCCGCCCTGTGGTGGACTTAGAAAAATCCTTGCAGGCAAACCGGCGGGCCTACGAAGCAGCCCTAGCCCGGCGTCAACCCAGAAGGGGGTAAAAATGCCCCACCGGCCCCTGCCCACCTCCAATTGCCAGCGGGTGCCGCAGCGCCTCCGTGACATAGAACTTGGCCTGCTGAACCGCCTGAAACGGATCCTTCCCCCAAGCCAGTTGGGCGGCAATTGCTGCCGAAAGGGTACAGCCGGTGCCATGGGTGTGACGAGTCAGGATCCGCTCCGTTTTCAACACTTCTAGGCGCTCTCCATCAAACCACACATCCACCCCCTGCAGATCCCCTGACATGCCACCCCCCTTGACCAGCACAGCTGCGGATCCCACCCAGGCTCGAATCCGTTCTGCTGCTGCCTTCATCTCCTCTAGAGAGGACAACTCCAAGCCGGACAAAATTTGCGCCTCATAACGATTGGGGGTCACTACCTGAGCCAAAGGCAGCAACCGTTCCCGAATCGCCACAATCGCCTCTTCCGCCAGTAACCTTGCCCCCGTGCGCGACACCATCACCGGATCCACCACCAAAGGCTGTAAGCTCAACCGCTCCACCTGACGGGCCACCTCCAGCACAATCTCGGCATTCAGGAGCATGCCCGTTTTGATCCCCTGCACCCCAATATCACCGACCACCGCCTCAATTTGAGCTGCTACCGCCGCCGGGGGCAGAGCATCCACCCGATTCACCCCAAGGGTATTTTGGGCCGTGACACAGGTGAGTGCTGCTGTCCCATGCACCCGCTGAAAGGCAAAGGTGCGCAAATCCGCCTGAATACCTGCTCCTCCCCCACTGTCGGATCCAGCAATGGTGAGGGCAACAGGGGGATGCAATTCGGTTACTTCTGTTCCTTCACTCACGCAAGGTTCTCTCTAGAGTCGCGGGAATCCTGAGCAGTCACTGGCCCCTCTGTTGTCGCCACCACCTCCACCCAAACCTGCCCCCCCTCAACCGCAGTCAGGCTCCAACGCAACAAATCAGCAGATTGCCCCAGACTTTGGCTCACCTGTTGACAAAGCTCATCCTGCAGCTGCACAGCCCAGAGGGGTAAAACCAAAGGCAAGCGGAGGTGAAGCAAATGGAGCTGCACAAGTACAAGGTCCGAGAGTCAGGAACCAAATTGTAAACGATAAACCTCCTCCTCCTGATCGCTCTCCACCACCAGATCAGAGGTAGCATAGGCAACGCACAAGAGCACAAAACCCTGTTCCTTAAGCTCCGGCCCAATGCCCATGGCATCTGGCTGGCGGACGGATCCCGACCGCAGTCGAGCCGCACAAGCAGTACAAACCCCCGCCTGACAGGAGGAAGGCAACTCAATCCCTTGTGCCAAAGCCGCTTGTAAAACCGGTTGATCAGCAGGGGCAGCAAATTGGTAAGTCTGGCCCCGGTGATAAACCGTAACTTGGTAGGTCGTGACTGTCATCGAGATCGCGCTCCAGTGGGAGTACGAGCGACTGTTAATGACTCCGGCTGGCGCATTTTCTTCACCACTGCTTGAATCTGTGCAGCTCCCTCTGCCTTCAAGTCGGCAATGTACTCACCCTTATGGCGTTCTGCTTCTGCCTCATCGGAGAAGGGACCATAGTAATAGATGCAGTTTTCAGTGGTGATTTCGATCCAAACCGATAAGCCACGGAGCCTATCCAACAGTTTGATCCAAGGGTTCACGGGATCCATCCCCCATTAACAGGCATTGACGATCATTCGACATCTTTTGCAATCTTCTAGATTCTACTGCTTTTGTTGAGGAATCTATCAGGTTCGTTTCAGGGTTTGGGGAGCCCGCTGGCGGTGGATCTCGTAGAGGGCAATCCCGGCAGCCACCGAAGCATTGAGGCTCTCGGTTTTGCCCGCCAAGGGAATGGAAAGAAGCTGGTCACAGTGGCGCTGAGTGAGGAGGCTGAGCCCTTCCCCTTCAGAACCGATTACCAAAGCCAGCGGGCGTTGAAAATCGGCACTGTACACAGGGACTGCCCCCCGGCTGGTGGTACCGTAAACCCAAAACCCTTGTTCTTTCAAGTACTCCAAGGCTCGGTTCAGGTTCACCACCCGCGCCACCGGCAAGGTGGAGAGGGCACCTGCGGCTACCTTCACTACGGTTGCGGTCACCCCTGCTGCCCGCCGTTGGGGAATAACCATCCCCTGCATGCCAAAGGCTTCCACACTGCGGGCAATGGCTCCCAAATTGTGGGGATCCTGGATCCCGTCCAAAACCACCAGAACCGGATAAGGGCTGGCCTGCCGACTTTGTTCCACCAGATCTTCCAGATCAGTGTACCGGTAGGGCGTAGCCTGGGCGGCAATACCCTGGTGGTTGGCTCCATGGGTGAGAGAACTTAACCGCTGCGGTGAAACTTCGTCAATGACCGTACCACGGGCCTTGGCCTCCTCGAGAAGAGGTAGAAACTGCGGACTGTAGCGCAACCTAGGGAGAATCCAAACCCGGTTGAGCGTAGATTGGGCCCGCAGCGCTGCTAGGAGTGCCTGGCGGCCGTAGATGATTTCTTGCTCAGGTTCTGAATCTACAGTTGCTTCCAGGGCAGGGCTGCTGAAGTTCTCCATCCCAACTTCTTGGGCCGAGGACATGAGGCGTTCGCCTGCAGGTTGAGTGCGAATGACCCGTTTGGGCTGTTCCGGAGCACGACGAATCGGCTTAACTAGAGACTCCTCTCCCCCAACCTTAGGAGCTTGAGGAGAAGCCTTTTGCCAAGCCTTCCGCCCACCCCTGACTTGCCCCCCTCGCCGTTGCGGTTTACCTGCACGGGAAAGCCGTGAAGAAGGTTTGCGCTGATAGGGCTTGGGCATGGGATCAAACAGATGAAGAGCAAAAGACTATCCTAACTAACCTTCCATCTCAGCCACAGTTTCCGCCAGAATATCGGTAAGGGCTAGGATGTGCTTTAACCGCTCCAGATTAGCCAAATAGAGGTAGCCGAGAATCGTTTCCAAGCCACTGGCATTTTGATAATCCGCTAAAGATAAATGTCGGGGTGGGCGACCGCAGCCGTTGCGCCCCCAACGCACCACTTCCTGCTCTTCAGCATTCAGGTGAGGTAACAATACCAGCAACAACTTTGCCTGAGCCGATCCTCGCACTCTTGCCACCACCTGCTGATGGTAACGCTCCAATCGCTCCGGAGGAAACAATTGCCGGCGACGCACATGCAATTCGTAAATGGCATCCCCCAAGTAAGCTAGAGCTGCCGGTGACAAACGGCGAATCTCAGCCAGGGAGAGCTTTTCCGAAGTGGGATCAGACAGCAGATCGTGCACAGCAGCGCAGGAAAATGGGGTAGAAAACGACTCAAATCGCTCTTGTCGGCTCATTCAAGGTTCAATCCATGCTAAGACAAGCCTCCTCGGTTCAGCCAGCCTGATCACCACCACCCTATACAGGGGGTGATTCAGATCACTGTGCCAGGAGGGGCGGCATGTTATACGAGTGGACGAGGCACTAGGACTGGAGGGGCCGAGTTTATGAACCTTGAAGAGCAAGCTGGAGCTACTGCCCAAAACCTGGAAGGTAAAATTCAGGAGGCTGTTGGCGAACTCGCCGGAGACCAGAGGGAAAAACTAGAAGGTAAGGCCAAACCAGCAGAAGTAGTAGCCCGCCAAGTTGTTGAAGATACTCGAGAAGCCATCAAAGATGTGGTTGATGATGTGATGGATTGAGGAACATCTGTCCCGACTCAACTGAGGGTGATAAAAGATGGGTTTGTAAGTAGGGAACAAGGTTTCATCAGCCTAGACTTCCTAAGCAACCAACCCAGCGGTTGGTGGAGGTGAGAGAATAATCCAGACTGGCTCGTTTCTAATTCCTTAAAAATCCACAAAAGTTCACTTGGCCAATCATCACATACTCATTACATACAAATGAAGCAAAGCAGGGAGGAAGAGCTAGAGGAAACGGTTTTCTCAGGGCTATCTGCTAAGACTTGTACAGGTGAATCAAGCTTTTGGAAGAGTGCTTGAGGAGGAGCTTCCCAACCCTGTGATTTGGGTGGAAAGGTGGGAAGAGCTTTACGAGTTGCTACAGTAATTCAGCTTAAGGCCGGTAACAAGACATCTATGTTGAGCAATAGCAAGTAGGCAACGATTGCCCCACCGATGCTACCCACCAAAAAGCCAGAGGCCAATTCACTCCACTCTTGGGATCCTCCCACCGGGCCAAGGCTGCGATAGGAGGTAACGGTGCCGTAGAGGGAGAGAGCAGCCGTCATGACTAAAATCAGGCCACAGGCACCCAAAAAACCACTCAGGAGCGCTATCGGTTCGTTACGTAACGGGCCTAGCTTGGCAAAAGGCCCCACCAACCAATAGCCATGGGCCATACCGATTTCCAAACCACGCCAAATTGGACTGAGACCAGGGCGATTGATCGGTAACCAGTTGATCAACAAGCGGACGGCAGGTGCATGGTTGATCGGCGTCCAGAGATCGCCAATTTGCGGATCCCCTTCAGGAACGGTGATGTAGCCCTCGCTCAGCGGAGTAGTCTCGGCATTGGGGTCAACCATGTCAGTAACTCTATGTGCAGTGCAACGAAAAACAAAACAATCTCAACACTTCCTGGCCATGAGCAGGGATCCCTACAGGCGATGGGTTGGGCCGACAGGGATCCCAAGCCAGAAGGGACTACATCCCACTACGCAATCAGAAGGTCAGGATATCGGGAAAAAAGCGATTGATCTCAATGAACAGCGCAAAAATAAAGCTGGAGAAGAGGATGAAGGCCACTGGAGCGGTGGCAAGGAACTTGGTGAAGTCAGCCATGTATGCCTCTCAAGTATGGAATCAGAATCGGTTGAAAACTGAACTGGAGATCTTCAGCGGGGAGAAATAGGCACCGCGGCTTCAGGAACCTGAATCTCACCACTGGCAATTTCTCTGAAGGCAACAGCCGGCCAGGCCAAAGCAGAAAGGAAACATTTCAGAGCTAAGGGCACGTCGATGATGCTTTCTTTCATCTCGGGGCTATCCCCATCCCGAACGGCAATCAGGTAGGAACGCCCAGCCCAGCCTAGCCAACCAGCAATGTAGAGGAAGAGTAAGCCAGGGATGAGAAACTCACCTGCATGGTTCAAGCGACCATCGGTAACCAAGTGAGGCAAACCTTCCTCACCACAGAGTAGGGTGCTGTAGCGTTGAAAACGCTTGCTGGTCTGGGCCAGTTTTTGCTGATAAAAAGCGGCCATTTCCGGGCTGGCATTAACGATCTTGTCTTCTAGGCTGCTCAGCCGCTCATCCATGCGAGCCTGAAAGGCAGGAACCTCGCTGCAAGGTTTCAGGCCGATCAAGGGCTCCGCCTGCACAGATTGGGTGAGGCCAAGGGTGATGCAAAGGGCCAAGAGAAGGCTGAAAAAGGTTCGCATAGCAGGATGTGTCCTTGAGATAGAGGGCTAAGATTTGTTCATGAAGCGGGACGTAGTCCTTAGTCAGGTTGGAATCCTGGTTAGATTCAATCAGTACTCGCCCGCTGAGCCGGTTTTCTTAAGACCAAAGGCCAGCCTCAGGAACACCGACCTCCCGATACCCAAGCCGATTTGGGAAGCGGGAACGGGCACTAAACGGTTAGTATCATACTCCCGAGTGTCTTACCTCAACGGAGGGTAGGTTTCAGCTCACACAATTCTTAAGGAAAGCCCTTCTCTTTCGCCGGCTGGCCAATCTCGATCTATGCCTTGCATCCTTGCTTTTGAAACCAGTTGTGATGAAACGGCGGTTGCTGTGGTAGGAGCCGATCCCAACGCGAATGGCTTTGCTCCCCAGGTGCTCAGTTCGGTGGTGGCCAGCCAGGTCGAGCTCCATGCTGCCTATGGGGGGGTGGTGCCGGAAGTGGCCTCCCGTCAGCATGTGGAAACCTTACCCTTTGTGCTGCAGGCAGCTCTAGAACAGACAGGCTTATCAGTGGCGGCGGTGGATGCCATTGCAGTTACCTGTGCCCCTGGCTTGGTGGGATCCCTGCTGGTGGGTTTGATGGGGGCAAAAACCTTAGCCTTGCTCCACGACAAACCTTTAATCGGGGTACATCATCTGGAAGGGCACCTGTTCAGTGGCTTCTTGGCAGCACCGGATTTGCAGCCCCCCTGTTTGTGTCTGTTGGTTTCTGGGGGTCACACCAGCTTGATCTGGATGAAGGACTACGGCCAGTATCAGACGGTGGGGCGGACGCGGGATGATGCGGCAGGGGAGGCCTTTGACAAGGTGGCCCGTCTGTTGGGGTTGGGGTATCCAGGGGGGCCGCAGATCGACCGCTGGGCTCAACAGGGGGATCCGCAGCGCTTCCCCTTGCCGGAAGGTAAACTGGATCACCCCTACGACACCAGTTTTAGCGGCCTGAAAACAGCGGTGTTGCGCCTCACCCAACAGTTGCAAGCGGAAGGCAAGGAGCTACCGGTTGCCGATATTGCCGCCAGCTTTCAAGCCTGTCTAACCAGGGTACTCACCGAAAAAGCGGTGGCTTGCGCAGAAGAGCTCGGCCTTTCGACGCTGCTCTTGACCGGCGGGGTAGCTGCCAATCGGGAGTTAAGGGCCCGCCTCCGGGCAGCCGCAGCCGCCAAAGGGCTGCAGGTGGTGATCCCACCGGTTGCTTGGTGCACCGACAATGCCGCTATGATTGGGGCGGCAGGCTTGAGTCACTGGTTGCGGGGGGAAATTTCTCCTTTGGAGCTGGGCGTGGCCTCCCGCATGCCCCTAGAAGGGATCCCTGCCCTGTACATTTCGGCTGCAGAAGCACAAGAGCCTTGAGGAGGACTTGTGGGGTGGCGGTCCTCCTGGTCTAGACTTTGGGAGCCGCTGCATCCGGCTCAAGCCTCCAGCTCAGCCCCATGCTCCGCTCACACCGACCGGCTCCTGCAACAACCGCTTTTGTTGCTTCTGTGCCTCCAAATAGATGAGGAGCGCAGTGATATCAGCCGGGTTCACCCCACCGATGCGAGCCGCTTGACCCAATGTGAGCGGGCGAACCGCCGAGAGCTTATCTCGCGACTCTTTGGAGAGAGTAGGAATTGCCTGATAGTCCAAATCCGCAGGCAAAAGGCGATGGTACTGCCGGCTCACCTGTTCAATCTGGGCTTGTTGTCGCTGGATGTAACCGCTGTATTTGACGGCAATTTCGGCAGCTTCCTGCTCAAAGGGATCCAACTCTGGATTACCCAAGTCTAGCTGCAGCAAATCGCCATAATGCACCGGATTGCGGCGCAACAATTCTGCCAAGGTGGCGGATCCCTTGATGGCTTGTCCGCTCAGTTGGCTGAGGTGGATCCCGGCCGGATCCTGAGCTTTTACCCGTTGACTTTCTAGCCGCTCAATTTCTGCGGCGATGCGGGCTTGCTTAGCTTGGAACAGCTGCCAGCGGCGGTCATCAATCAAGCCCCATTCCCGGCCTAGAGGGGTGAGGCGTTGATCGGCATTGTCGGAACGCAAGATGAGGCGATACTCAGAGCGGCTGGTAAGCATGCGGTAGGGTTCTCGCAGTTCCTTGGTGCAAAGATCGTCGATCAGGGTGCCGATGTAGCTGGATTCCCGCGACAGACTCACCAAAGGCTTTCCCTGAGCCAGGCGAGCAGCGTTGATCCCAGCCAACAACCCCTGGGCCGCCGCCTCCTCATAGCCGGTGGTGCCGTTCAGCTGCCCGGCACAAAACAGCCCCTGCACTCGTTTGGTCATCAGGGTGGGGTAGAGCTGGGTGGCCGGCAAATAGTCGTATTCCACCGCATAGGCAGGCCGGAGCATCACACATCGCTCCAGGCCAGGGAGAGAACGCAGCATTTGAATCTGGATTTTCTCCGGCATGCCGGTGGAAAAACCTTGGATATAAAGCTCCGGTAAATCGCGACCTTCCGGCTCAATAAAAATCTGGTGGCTCTCTTTGTCGGCGAAACGGACGATTTTGTCTTCAATGCTAGGACAGTAGCGCGGCCCCTTGGCCTCTACCCAGCCGCCATAGACAGGGGTCTCGTGGAGATTTTCTCGAATGATGCGGTGGGTTTCTGGAGTGGTGTGGGTTAAGTAGCAATCCATCTGCTCCCGCGGGATCCACACCTCTGGATCAAAACTAAACCAACGCAGATCCGGATCCCCTGGTTGCCGTTCCATCACAGAAAAATCCACGCTGCGCCGATCCACCCGGGCCGGGGTGCCGGTTTTCAAGCGATCCGTTTCAAAGCCCAGTTGATGGAGGGTGTCCGTCAGCCCTTCCACGGCAAATTCCCCTGCCCGCCCGGCAGCCTGCCAGTGGCGACCGATCCAGATGCGCCCCCCCAGAAAGGTTCCTGTAGTCAGGATTACCGCCCGACAGCCAAAAACCGTTCCGAAATGGGTGACGACTCCAACAATGTCATCATTCCGACCCAGCACCAAATCTGTGACGGTTCCCTCCCGAATCGTTAGGTTGGGTTGCGTTTCCACCACTGAGCGCATCACCCGGGCATATTCCCGCTTGTCCGTTTGCGCCCGTAGCGCCCACACCGCCGGCCCGCGGGAGCGATTCAGTACCCGTTTCTGTAAATAGGTGCGGTCGGTGATCTTGCCCATCTCACCCCCTAGGGCATCGATTTCATGCACCAGTTGCGACTTGGCAGGCCCCCCCACCGCCGGGTTGCAGGGTTGCCAGGCAATTTTGTCCAGATTCAAGGTCAGCATGAGCGTGCTACAGCCCAGCCGCGCTGCCGCCAAGGCTGCCTCACAGCCGGAATGACCACCTCCCACCACCACCACATCGTAGTGATCGAGAAAATCAATGTTGTCCTGTCCAACCCTGAGCATAGATGTCGAGCACCCCTAAAAAGCCCTGAAAAAGTCCCACGGGATCCCAACTCATATCCCCGCCTATTCAGTCTAGCCATCAACCTGGGCAGCTTTAGGCAAGGGGCCAGTTTCTGGCTATGTCCAGCCCTTGATATCAACCATGGCAGAAAAAAATGGGCAAAGGTGCTCATGGCTTGCCGATGACAACCCACCCAGACAAACTGGCTACTCCCACAAGACCAGCAGCTAACCCACCGGATAGCCCCGATTTAGCAACAACCCGAGGTAAGGGCGGACTTGGTGATTTTGGAAGCAAAAACTAATCCCGACTAAAAAAGTCTGGATTACTTGACGAGCCAGATCCAGGGTGATAAAGTTTGACTTAACTTGGGTAAACAAGACCTAGCGCCCCTCCAAGCCAGGACGTCTTATGACTCAAACTCTATCTGCCGTTTCTCCGATCACTGCTGATTCCCGCAAGCAGGCTTTTAGCAAGCTACGCTGCCGGGAATGCGGAGCCGAGTATGAGCCTGTGGCCAAGCATGTCTGTGAGCTGTGTTTTGGTCCGCTGGAGGTGGCTTACGACTATGACCGGCTAAAGCGAACCGTTACCCGCCAGAGCATTCAACAGGGGCCCTCTTCCATTTGGCGCTATCGGCCTTTTCTACCGGTCAGCTCAGAGCGGCCCATTGATGTAGGAACGGGCATGACGCCGCTGCTGAAGGCAGAACGCTTGGGGCGACGGTTGGGTTTGAAGCATCTTTACATCAAGAATGATGCCGTTAACATGCCCACCCTTAGCTTTAAGGATCGGGTGGTATCGGTGGCTTTGACGCGCGCTAAGGAGCTGGGGTTTACGACCGTCTCTTGTGCTAGCACAGGTAACCTGGCCAACTCTACGGCAGCCATTGCCGCCCATGCTGGGCTAGACTGCACCATCTTCATCCCGGCGGACCTAGAGGCGGGCAAGGTCTTGGGATCCCTGATCTACAACCCTACTGTAATGGCGGTAGAGGGCAACTACGATCAGGTGAATCGTCTCTGCTCAGAAGTGGCGGATCGCTATGGCTGGGGCTTTGTCAACATCAACCTGCGCCCTTACTACTCCGAAGGCTCCAAAACTCTGGCCTATGAGGTGGCTGAGCAGCTGGGTTGGCAACTGCCGGATCAGGTGGTCATTCCTTTGGCTTCTGGATCCCTGTACACCAAGGTTTACAAAGGGTTTCAAGAATTCGTGAAGGTAGGTTTGGTGACCGAAAAGCCGGTTGTCTTTCACGGTGCCCAAGCTCGGGGCTGCTCACCGATTGCCCAGGCGTTTCAGGAGGGGCGGGACTTTGTCACCCCGGTTAAACCCAATACCATTGCCAAATCCATTGCCATTGGCAACCCTGCAGATGGCATCTACGCCCTGGATATTGCTCGCAAAACGGGTGGACAGATTCAAGCAGCAACGGATCCGGAAATTGTAGCGGGCATCAAACTGCTGGCGGAAACCGAAGGCATCTTTACCGAGACCGCCGGTGGCACGACGATTGCGGTGCTGAAGCAGCTGGCGGAAAGCGGCCAAATTGACCCCGAGGCGGTGACGGTGGCCTACATCACGGGCAATGGTCTCAAAACTCAAGAAGCCATTCAACCTCATGTTGGGTATCCGTTGGTGATCTCCCCCAAGATTGAAAGCTTTGAACAGGCACTGGAACGTGCCCGCACGCTGGAGCGGCTGGATTGGCAAGAGGTGTCTGTGTAGAGGAGTTGGGCCTACAGGACGGCTTCTTAGGGTTTCTTAAGGAATGCTTAACGAAGAACCATTAGGATACTCAGCATCGACCCACGGGTTCAGGAGGTCCGTATCATGTCTATCCAGCGTTGGATCCCAGCAGTTGCAGCAGCGTTTACCACTCTTTTGGTCTCTGCCCCCGTGGCTCAGACTCAAGGGTTGAATACCATTCCGGTGGAGCTAGAGACTTTGCCCGGTGGCTACTCTACCTTGGCAGCTGCTTTGCGGGCAGCCGGTTTGAACACAGCCCTAGCGGGCCCGGGGCCTTTCACGGTGTTTGCGCCTTCTGATGTTGCTTTTCGGCAATTGCCGGCAGGTACGGTTGATAGCTTGTTGCAACCGGCCAATCGGGAGCAGCTGACGCGCATTCTTACTTATCACGTGGTGCCGGGGCGGATTACCTCTTTTGATCTGCAGCCGGGTCAATCGGCTACTTTGACTACGCTGGCAGGTTTGCCTCTGCAAGTACAGGTGGCAGCCAACGGCAGCATCACGGTGAATGGGGCCAACGTCAATGTTGGGGATATCCCGGTTTCCAACGGTGTCATCCACGGTATTGATGGGGTGTTGCTACCCTAAGCAGGGGGGTAAATTGGGTTTGGATTCATTTTGGATTCATCATTAGGACTGAACGAGAACATTTGGCTATGGCGGTAAAGGTTTTGATCCCTACTCCTCTCCAGAGACTCACCCAAGATCAGGCGGTGGTGACCTGCGAGGGATCCACGATTCGGGAACTGCTGGATTCTTTGGAGCGCAACTGTCCTGGTATTAAGGCGCGGCTGTGTGATGAGAGGGGGGAGCTGCGCCGCTTCGTCAACTTTTACGTCAACAGCGAAGATATTCGCTTTTTGGAAGGAGCCAACACCCCCCTTCAGGATGGAGATGAGGTGAGTATTGTCCCGGCTATTGCGGGTGGTTGAGACCTAGATCTTCCTAGCCTAGATATTGTTGGATATTGTGGACTGGTTGAGTCAACCGGCGCCGGTGGTGGCCCCGGCTTTGTTGGGCATGGTCCTGGTGCGTCAATTTGCCGATGGCCTACAACTGCGGGCTCAGATTGTCGAAACGGAAGCCTATGCACCCGGGGATCCCGCCTGTCATGCCTACCGCCGCCAAACCAAACGCAACCGGGTTATGTTTGGCCCAGCGGGACATCTGTATGTGTATTTGATCTACGGCATGTACCATTGCCTGAACATTGTCACGGAAGCAGAAGGGATCCCGGCAGCGGTGCTCATCCGGGCTGTTAGCCTGAACCTGATCCCGGAGTGGATCCCGCCCCAGAAGCGTTGTCAACCGGAACGGGTGGGGGCCGGTCCGGGGTTACTCTGTCAAGCCTTACGCATTGATTGCTCCCACAATGGCTGGCCTTTGCGCCAGGTAGGTGAGAATCAAGAAGGGATCTGGCTAGAGGGATCCCCTGGCTGCCAAACCTCGATTGTGCAGACAACCCGCATCGGCATTAGGCAGGGAGCAGATATTCCTTGGCGTTGGTACATTGGTGGGCATCCATCGGTCTCCCGCTATTAGGGGTAGGTAAAGCAAAATGTTCACCAGGTGCATCACCAGATACAGACAGCAAGGGATCCTGTTGCTCCTAGTGGCTGGGCTTATCTCTGTTGCTGTGGGACTGCCCCTGTCAGCTCAACCCTTATTCGAAGCGGTCTCTATGCCAGCTCTACCCTCTTCTTATCGCACCAGCTTGCATCATTGGCGGGCAGGGGGAGGACGAGGGTTTCAGGACTGGTCAAGACGAGGGATCCGGATCAATGCCCAGGGACAGCTGCAGTTGGATCCGCAAAGCTTAGTTCGAAAGCAGGATCCCAACCCGGACTGGGTTCAGAGTCGGCGGGGGGAACCTAGACAAGCAGGTGCTTTTGACCCGGATGGCAGCTACTGGGTAGGAGAGGCCACTAGTCCGGCAGTTGCCACCGGATTCAACATGGTGGGAGCAATTGCCTCCTGGAATGCCACCACTCCACCTGGCACCTGGTTGGAGCTGTTGATCCGCGCTAAGGTTCAAGGTCGCTGGACAAGGTGGTATCACGGCGGGGTTTGGGCTGCCGATTCGGCAACCTTGGTCAGCCACTCGGTGAGTGGGCAACAGGATGAGGATGGCACAATGTACACCGACCTATTGGTCCTGACCGATGCGTTGAACGGGGCAGAGGCCTTCCAAGTTCAGTTGCGCCTCTTCACCCGGGATCCGGCTTGTTCGCCAACCGTAGATCAAATCGCAGTAGCTCTCTCCACTGTGCCGGTTAAACCTGGGTCTTTGCTGCCGGGGGATCCCTCCCGTTGGGGTAAGGTCCTGCCGGTGCCACAATGCTCGCAAATGGTTTATCCAGATGGGGGAGAAGTATGGTGTAGCCCCACCTCCTTAGCCATGGTCATGGCCTACTGGCGGCGGGAGACAGGCCCCTGTGAGCCGCTGGTGCGCTCGGCAGTAGCCGGGGTCTACGACCGGGTGTACCAGGGGTACGGCAATTGGGTATTCAATGTCGCCCATGCAGCCGAGCAGGGTTTGGCCGGCCTGGTGGCGCGCTTAGAAAGCTTGGCGCAAGCAGAGGAATGGATTGCTGCCGGCGTGCCAGTGATCCTCAGCTTTGCTTGGGCAGAGGGAGACCTACAGGGGGCACCCCTTCCCAAAAGCAATGGCCACTTGGCGGTCTTGGTCGGGTTTGATGCCAGCGGGGATCCCGTGGTTAACGACCCGGCAGCCAAAACCGATGCTGAGGTACGGCGAACCTACCCCCGTGCCCAACTGGAGTCTCTGTGGCTGGAGCATTCCGGGGGAACGGTTTACCTGATTTATCCTCCCAACTGGCCGGTTCCCGAGTGGTAAGCCTGCAGCGTCAGCAGGGCCTAACCCGGTACGCGGTAGGGATGGCTGCGCAAAGCCTCCAGGAAGGCAAAGACTGCCGGGGGATGCAAAGCAGAGGCCAGCACGGCAGCCCCGATCACCCGCTCCAGCGGAACAGGCAAGCGCCGGATCTGGATCCCTTCGGGAATGGGAAGGGCCGCCAATCGCGGCAAAATGGTCGCCCCCAAACCTTGGGCAACCATGTTCACAATGGTGGAATCTTCCTTGACTAGATAAGCCACCTTAAGAGTTTGTCGGGCAGCTTCCCAGTGGTTGCGCACAGCGGTGGTGCATTCGGCGTAGTTGTAGAGGATATAGGCAAAATCGGAGATATCTCCCCAGGTGAGGTTATCCGGCAAAGGTCCAAAACTTTGAGGAATCAACAGAATAAACTCATCGCGGGCAATCTCCCAAGTTTCCAGATCCTCCGCATTGCGGGGCAGCGGCAATAGGCCAATATCCACCTGCCCCGAGCGCAGCAGCTGCTCAACTGTAGCCGGCTCCTCCTCTGTAAGGGTGAGGGTAACTTGGGGAAATTGCTGCCGGAAACGGGCAATCACCGGTGGCAGGAGATGGGTTGCCGCGCTGCGAAAGGCAGCCACCCGCACACTGCCTCCCCGCAAACCTTTTTCTAGGTTGACCTCATAATCCATTTGCTCCCGCAGCTGCAGCATTTTGCGGACATGGCGTAGCAGTCGCTCCCCCACGGGGGTTAAGTGTGCCCCAAACCGACCGCGCACCAGCAATTTCACCCCCAGTTCTTCTTCCAGGCTGGCAATGGCCCGGCTGACAGCCGATTGGGAAATGTGCAATTGCAGGGCTGCACTGCTGAAGTTCCCCTGCTCCACCACTGCCACCAGAGCTTGCAGTTGCGAGATGTTCATGAAGCGTATCTATTCGACTTACGCATAGATATGATGCTATCTCAGGTTTGAACCCCGCTTTGGACCTGACTACACTACGACTTAACTCCGCCAGGGAAAAAGTTCTGGTTCGTCATCGTTGTCCGCATGGAAGTGCTCATCCAATTGAGGTAGGAAATAAATTATGTTTGCTCTACTACCCTTTCACAAATTTCGAGATACTCCTAGTGTGCGTTTTTTTGATATCACCATCCCTGAATCTAACGCCCGGGATTTGGTGTTTCACGATGGGCCGGCCATTAGTCCACCCAACAATCCACAGGGCTACTGGCAGTTTTACCTGCACCCCCATCAAGAAGATAATTTACTGGCGTTAGCCGGTGGGCGTACCTTCTACTTGGTTAACTTTAGCTGGCGGGATCCCTTTCACATTGTGCGGTTGGAGGCGAACCGAGGAATTTTGCGCATTCCCCCCGGCACCTTTCATCGTTCTGTCTCCGACCCAGAGGGATCCCTCGTCTTAAATCAAGCGGTACGCTCGGAGAAAACCAGTATTCACCGGGAATTTCGCATCTATGACAGTAGCCGCATCCCTCGATTGCTGCAGGTGACCTCTGCTCCTGCGCCCTTACCGCGGATTTGTGCTTGAGCTAGAGCTTTTGACCGGGCACTCTCAGGACTTCTGGTAGGAGAGAGCTTTTTTCTTTACCATACTGGAGGAGGCTGGAAGAGTAGGGTTGGAGGCAGCTATGCAGGCGGTGATCTTGGCCGGTGGAAAAGGCACTCGCTTACGCCCTTTGACGCTGTTGCAGCCGAAACCCTTGGTGCCGCTGCTGGAGGTACCTTTTCTGGAATGGATGATCGAGCGCTGTCGGCGGGTAGGCCTGACGGATATCTTGCTCAGCGTCGGCTACCTGCGACAACAGATTGAAGCAGCCTTGGGGAACGGCAGCCACTGGGGGGTGAAGCTGCGCTACATTCCAGAGGATACTCCTTTGGATACCGCAGGAGCCTTGGTGCTGGCGCAGCCTTATTTCAGTGGGGAGCCGCTGGTGGTGTTTAATGCCGATATCCTTACGGACCTGGATTTGCAGGCCTTGATACAATGCCATGTGCAGAGCCGAGCCGCGGCAACCCTCACCCTTACCCGTGTTGAAGACATTACTGCCTATGGCTTGGTAGAGGTCGGGAAAGAGGGAAGGATTCAATCCTTTCGAGAAAAACCCACACCTGCTGAGGCCCTCACTCTAACCTCCAATACCATCAATGCCGGCACCTATGTCTTGGATCCGGCCATTCTGGCCAACTACCCGAGTGGGGAGCCCCTCAGTTTTGAACGGCGGGTTTTTCCGGATTTGCTCAGCCAAGGGCAACGGATGCAGGCCTATCTGCACGAGGGCTACTGGCGAGATTTGGGCACCCCGGCCAGTTACTACCACGGCCAGCTGGACATTCTCTGCGGACGGATGAAGGACTTTCCTCTGGAGAATGTGCAAGAACAGGCCCCCGGTGTGTGGGTCCACAACACCGCCCACATTGAACCGACAGCCCAGCTGGGCTCCCCTTGCTACATTGGCAAGCAAACCCGACTGGGATCCCAAGCCCGGATTCCGGCAGGAACCATCCTCAACGGCTACAGCTGGGTGAATGGATCCCTGCAACCGGGGGTGTACGGGTCGGGAACCTTGGTAGTGTAGATTAAAAAGATGGAGCTACCACAAACCAGGGAACGCTGGGATCCCTACCTTTCTTCTGTAGCTTCTCGCTTCAACCGGGAGCTGGAGAGGCAACTGGGTCAGCCCGGCTGGCAACTGCCACCGGATCTAGAGCAATTGACCTTTTGGCAAGCCTGTCGGCGGGATCATCTGCAGGAGCGCCTCGGGATCCCTTTTGCACAGCTGCGCGCCCCGCGAAAACGGGAGAACTGCTTGGATCTGGGCTGTGGCGTGGGGTTTCTCACCTACCCCTGGAACGATTGGCAGGCCAACTTTTACGGCCATGAGCTGAGTGGGGAAATTGTCCGCTTTGTTCGCTCGCGGGCACCGCAGCTCAACTCAAAACTCTTCAAATCCATACAGCAGGGATCCGCCCATCGGCTGGAAAACTACGTGCCTGAGCAATTTGACTTGGCCATTGCTACCGGGTTTCTCTACTACTACCCACTGGAATACTTTGCAGAGGTTTGGCGAGAATTACTGCGGGTGTTGCGACCGGCTGCACCCATTTTGATTGAGGTGGTCAATCCGGAATCGGTGTGGGCAGAGCAATGGGGTTTGATCGAGCTGTTCAAAG
Source organism: uncultured cyanobacterium (assembly GCA_937944885.1). GTDB lineage: Bacteria > Cyanobacteriota > Cyanobacteriia > Thermostichales > Thermostichaceae > Thermostichus. Next base: position 105,058 of record CALFBB010000016.1, on the reverse strand, counting down.
GAGCAGAACCCATCTTCACACCTTTGGCGGAATGGGAACAGTGCATCAGAGACCTAGGGGGTAAGATCCAGAAACAGGCGAGTGGGGAGCTATTTACCACCTATCTGATTCAGCACAAGCGCTAGCCCCAATCTGGAAAACCGGTCGCTGATCCAAGACAAATCGGAGATAATCATCGATAGGTGTAAGCCCTGGCAGGGATCCACTGCCACTTATGTCCCCTGCTTTTCCCACCCTGCTGCTGGTTGATGGCTACAACATCATTGGAGCTTGGCCACCCCTCAGAAAGTTGGCTCGCCGCTCCCTGATGGAGTTAGCTCGTTTGCGGCTGGTGGAGTCCCTGGCTGGATATGTGGCCTTCCGGGGGTATCAGGCAACAGTGGTATACGATTCCTATGCTCAGCCTACCCCCGCCCACCAGGAACGTTCTCCCTCCGGCATTGATATTCTCTACACTGCCTATGGGGAAACCGCCGACACCTGTATCGAACGGTTGTGTGCCCAACTGCAATGGAATGAATGTCGGGTACGGGTAGCTACCTCGGATCGGGTCCAACAATTGGTAATCCAGGCTTATGACGCCGAATGGATCTCCGCAGAGCAGCTGTGGGAGGAGGTCCAACAGACCCAGCAGCAAATCCGTCGCATCAAGCCCAAGCGTTTGCCGAGTAAACGCGGCATTGATTCCTACCTGGATGCTGAGACCCTGGCACGGCTCAACCGCTGGCGACTATCCGGTCAGGATCCCACCCCTTGAGTCTCGGACTCGGAAGCGAATGAGTTTCGAACAATGAAAACCGCCAGAACCCACTACTTAGCTACCTGTCACCTGAGTCATTTCCCAACAAAAACCCCAGCTGGAAAAACGTTCTGGGAAATCTGCCCAACAGCTGTGCTGTATAGACATCAATATAGACATCAGTATAGACATCAGTATAGACATCAAATAGACCATCAAATACCGTCATAGGGAACGGTGGGGGACTCCAGCCATAGGGAATCTTCCTCAAGCTGTGTTTGCGGCTCCGTCAACTTGCCCGGCAGGGGATCTGTTGTCGGATCATCTTGCACCAGCACCAGCACCCGCACGATCTGATTTTTGGGCAAGCGTTCCTGCGCCTCGATCGGCAGAATAAGCTGGCCGTTCATGCCGGTATGGGCCAAAAATTCATAGGCTTTCATACTGGTTCCCCAAGACGGTGAAGGGATCCCTAGGCTAGATCTAGAAGGGGTAAGACCATGCATTTTGGGGGATGGGTTGAGGCTTTGCCCACCTATGAACCCCTACAGTACCCAATCTTGACTTGACCCGAGGCTATCTACTAGCTTGCCCCAGTCTACAAACCTTGCAAAGGCGAAACCTAACCAGATTCAGCTGAGGCTCATCTGAATCAAGACAGAATTGGCGCGATACCCAGTAAAGAAAAAGTTAACTTGGGCATCAAACCTCCCTCCCCAGGCTCTGTTGTATCAGCAGCCACAGCTTCGGATTCCTAAAGGCTGCCCCAAAAGGAGGGGGCTGATCCTATTCCCAGGGGCTGTGGATCGGCAAAAGCGCTAGGGATCCCTTTCCGGTTAGCGGTGCGGAGTCCTGGGTGCCACTTGCTGCAAAAAATGGGCCAAGGCTGCCACACACTCTCGATCTTCAAAGAGGATATCGCGTCGTTCCTGCACCTGCTGGACCATACGCCGGCGAAAGTCAGGATCGGATCCCAGCTGCACTGCCAAATCCTCGTAGCTAGCTAGATCAGGGGCAATCAGCTCATCCAACCCCATTCTCTTCAGCATGGCGTAGGTGTGGCGGCCCCGCATCAGCTCTCCCGGGCAGGTTACAACCGGCAGCCCTACTGTGAGAGCCTCCAGCGTAGTAATTCCGCCAGACCAGCCGTAGGAGTCCAGCATGATATCGGCACAGGAATTCAAATCCAGGTAAGCCTGGTAATCCAGCTGCGGCAGAATGACCACATGATCCTCAACATTGAGATCGAAAGCTGTAAAAACCTTGGCTAACCGTTGGCGAAACTTCTCACCAATGGCCCAATTGGGCAGAGCCAAAAACACAAATTGCGCCTTTGGCACCCGTCGGGCAATAGCAGCAAATAAATAATCGTACTGAGGTAGATATTTACCTAGGTACTGACAAGTTAGATAAACAATAGCTTCTGGACTGAGACCAAAATCCGCCCGTGTGTGTAGCTGAGTAGGCAAGGTAGGCTTCTCAAAACAGGTGCCCAGATTGGGCAGCCGAATCAGCTGTTCACGGTAGTGGGCCTGACCATTCTCAGGCTCCATAAGATCGCTAGACAGGAAATAATCAATGGTGGACAACCCAGAAGTAATCGGATGAGCCCAGGTGGAGCACTGCACTGGCACCAAACGCAAAGATGCCAATTGCAAAATTAAGGGAGATAAACCAATCTCTAAGTAGACCAAAACATCTAACTTATCCTGTAAGATTTGTCGTGCCACCATCTCTAAACTTCCGGGGGTATGACGGAAAACATCGGCATAACGTCGATACGAATCTGTCATAAAGTCTGTTCTTGGATCTAGATAATAGACATAGATAGAGAATGGTTTTTCCTCAGGATTGTAGGAGGAATGAGTGTCTATTGGTTGATTCAGATACCTCAGCCAGCCTAGAGAAAGACGGCTGTAGGAACAAGCTCGCATGGAATCTGAAACAAAACCAACTCGAATAGGTTTCTGTTTTGAAAAAGATTCCTGAGAAACAACAGTGGGCAGTACATCAGGCCATCTCTTAGCATTGGCCAGCACAATCTTTTGAATAAAATCAGCATACTGCTGCTGCAGCTCAACATCGTTATAGCCCTGGTACTGCAGGTAATGATTGGTACCCAGACCAGCAGCATCTAGAGCCCTTTTGCATTGCTCCTCGGTGTCTAGGGGAGTAGATTGGATCAAGATGTTCAAGTGTTCCGTAAAACGAGTGCGAAAGTATTTTAGTTCTTCTTCATCTTGGTAGATGGCCGGGAGGTACAGATGATAAAACCAGCGAGCTTGTTCTAGGTTGACATCCAGTTTCAGGGCTTCCTCCAGATGGTGCAGCGCCTCGGTGTGCTCCCCCTGATCCCGGTAGGCGATAGCTAAATAAAGATGCCATTCTCCCCAGGGGATCCCTGCTTGGGATCCCAGCTGAGACAAAGATAACAAAAGGGGAATAGCCTCTAGGCAGCGCCTTAAGTTGACCAACAGCCTACCGGCCCGAAAAATAGAGGTGTAGGCATTAGGGTTAAGTCGCAAACTCTCTTGATAACACTCCAGGGCTGCCTCAGCTTGACCTGAAGACTCGTAAACTACTCCTAAATTGTGGTGGTAGAGAGCAACCTCAGGATCCTGTTCGATCGCAGAGGCAATCAAGGAAGTGGCAAGCTCCAGCTGGCCCTTTGCTTGAGCCACCGTGCCCAACAGGTGCAGTGCATCCGGTTGATCTGGACATTGCTGCAAAACCTGCAGATAAATAGCCTCGGCTCTTCCCAAATCTCCAGATTGCTGAGCCTGGATCCCACTGAGGAGTTGCTCTGTGATAGCAGCAGGCACAGGTTTGGCCATGGCTCTAGGCTCCTCGGGAGTATTGATGGTTCTAGATCCCTTCGAAGAGCTTACCCAAGTCAAGCTCAAAAGGGGCACTTTAGAACTAGGCTGGGATATACGAGTTGATGCCTTTGTCTTTTTGGGGCCATCCTCACACCTTCAGTAACTAGAGGATCTAGGTAGCAGCCTCAAAGGGATCCAAGGTTTGCTCTATCTGTGTGGATAACTTAGGAATAACTTCTAGGTTAAATTGCTGCTCAAATACCTCCTTTTTCTCCTTTAAGCTCCACAGCTCCAGAACACAATCATCATTAGGGTGCTTGGGCTCCAAAATCAGTTCCATCTGTCGGGGAGCTTCCCCCAACAACTGGAAACGACAGCGCAAGGATTGAATTGCCTGTAACCGGCGACGATCCAGAGCACAGGCAATGCGAAGCAACGGGCTTAATTCCATAACAACTTGGCGATCTCGTTCATCGGTGAGACGCTGGAAATGGTCGTGTTTTTTCTTAGGTGGTGACTTGCGGTGATAGCGGGCCAGATTGGCGATCACTTCCACCTCTTCTTCGTTAAACCCCAGCAATTCGCCATAGCGAATTAAGTAATAAGAATGCTTGTGGTGAGCCGCGTGGCTAATAAAGTGACCACAGTTGTGCAGCATGGCCGCCGCCCAAAGGAGGGCCCGCTCCCGGGATCCCCAACGATGCAATAGGCCCCGGGTTTGATCAAATAAGCTCAGGGCAAACTCTGCCACCCGCTCGGCATAGGGGAGCTCCACCTGATACTTTTCTGCCAACTTGAGCACGCTACGTCGCCGTACAGAGCTGTGGTAGCGCAAACGATCCTCAATTAACCCTTGGCTGATCATCCAATCGACAATCAGACCCTCGCGCAAAGCCCGTTCACAAAATTGAATTTTCTCGATTCCCAAGAGGCTCATCACCTCTTCTAGGATCATTGTTCCCGCCAGAATGATTTCCCCACGTTTTTCCCCAAAGCCAGGTAACTTTTGCCGTTCTGCAAGGGTGAGGCTGCGCAACTCCTTACTGTAGCCACGCAAGGCTTCCAGGGTGAACTCGTATCCTTGCATACGGCTAGGGGGAGTACCCAGGCGACGGCGGGCATCCCATTGGGCCAAGGTTTCAATGGTGCCTGAGGTGCCCACCAAGATAGGGGATCCCTGCTGCCGTAGCTCAAGAATCCGTTTGATCTGCTCAATGGGCGCTTCCAACATGCCGCGAATGTGTTGCCTAAGGGCTTGCAACTCAGCGGGGGTAGGGGGATCCCTGTGGAGGAACGCCTGGGTTAATCGCACAGCTCCTACTTTGACACTGCGCAAAAACTCCGGTTCTTGTCCATCTCCTAAGATTAGCTCTGTGGAGCCACCACCAATATCCACCACCACATGTAGGCGGTTGTGGAACTCCATCGCCGAGAGTACCCCCAGGTAGATGCGCCGCGCCTCCTCCTGCCCAGAGATCAGCTCAATACGCAGGCCCAACTCCCGCTCAACCCACTTGAGAAATTCCACCCCATTGGGCGCCTCGCGCACAGCACTGGTAGCCACTGCTACAATCGATTGCACCTGAAAGCTCTTGGCAATACGACAGAACCGGTCAAGCGCCTGCAGCGCCCTTTCCATTGCTGCTGCCGTGAGTGCACCGGTTTTGTTGCAGTACTCACCCAAGCGGACAGTTGCCTTCTCGCGAGAAATGATGCTGAAACTGGGAATGCGCGGGTTAACACGCACCACCACCATGTGTAGAGAGTTGGTTCCTACATCAATGGCAGCCAAAACAGGAGTGAATTCAGCCTGAACTTCAGGTCGTTCGCTCAGCTCTGGAGGGGCAGAAGTGGCAAGGTGGTGACTGGGATTAACGCGCGAAGAGATCATTGCCTAGGTCAGTTCCAACTCTTCTAGAATACTGTGCGCTTTCTCCCCTTTTTTTCTGAACTGACTTTTTGGGCTGGAATTGTGCCGAGTTTTTCAACCCTCACCCCCCTATCCTGATAAAAGCTAAGGAGCACAGATCAGTGCAGCGATGGCTTATCAAGCGGATCCTCTTCACTCAACAGGTACAGTTAGTTGTGGGTAACCTCAGGATCTTCTCTTTCCACGGATAAGTTGGTCAGGGCTAAGCAACTAATAAGCCACTAAGGTGTAGGTACCGGGCCAGACTGGTAGCAATTACCCGGGATCCCTAACCTGCTAAGCAGGCAGAGCGTGTATTCCTATTGACATAGAAGCTGGCTGCTGCCTGCAATGGAAAGGAGGCAACAGCCCTAGGATGAGGTGAATTTCCAAGGTGCCACAAATAGATTTAGAGAACAGTAGGTCAGGAAGCACCTGTGGAGGTAGAGGCCATGGCCGATTTCACCACCCGGGCTAGCCGAGCTTTACGACGGGCTGCTGTATTCTTATGCAACACGCCGGTCTTGGCTGCTTTGTCGATGCGGCTGAAAGCAGCACTCATAGCCGATTGAATTTCTTGCAAGGTTTCTTGCTGTTGGTTGGCAGCGTAAGCATTCGACAAAGAGATCACTTTCTTCATCAGACCACGTACCACTGCTTTGGTGGCCTTGTTGCGCAACCGGTTGCGCTCCGCGATCTGAACGCGCTTAATGGCAGACTTGATGCGTGGCATAGCTGGAAAGAGAAATTTCAGCAGAGATCCAGCATACCATTAGAGTTAGAAGCTTCACCAGTCCTAAGTTGAGTTCTGAGGGAGTGAACCCCGATGTTTCGGGCTTGCAGCCATCTTATCTCCACCAACCCTGCTGCATTCCACTACGGAGTAGCCGTCTCCGACCTGGATCGAGATGGGGCGTTTGAGCTGTTTGTCTGTGGATTCAAGGGCCCGAACCGCGTCCTCAAGTGGGAGGGGCAAGCCTTGGTGGATCGAGCAGAGGAGATCCTGGCCGATGCCAACCGAATGGCGATTGGGGTTGCTGCTGGGGATTTTGATGGGGATGGCCAAGAAGAGATCTATGTTCTCAATACCGACACTTTTGGGGGGCGCAAACGCTTCGGGGATCGCTTATTCGATTGGCAGAAATCCGGTTGGGTGGATCTGTTTTCGCTGCCGCAAAACCAGGATGCTCTCAACCTAACAGCAGGGCGTTCTGTGGCCTGCGTGGATCGGCTGGGCAGTGGGCGCTACGGGTTTTTCGTGGCCAACTACGGTGGGCCGATGCGCCTGTACGAGCTTAGCCCGGAAAACATGGTGGCCGATGTGGCGCCTAAAGTGGGATTGAACCGCATTACCGGCGGGCGTGGGGTAGTGGCGGTTCCGCTGCTATCTGAGCGAATGGACCTTGTGGCTGTCAATGAGCACGGTCCCAATTTTCTGTTTCGCAACCGCGGAGATGGCACCTTTGAAGAGATGGCAGCAGCAGTGGGCCTAGAGGATCCCCATGAGCATGGGCGGGGGGTGGCCGTGGTTGACCTGAATGGGGATGGTCTGCTGGATCTGGTTTACGGCAACTGGGAAGGCCCACACCGACTTTGCCTTCAAACCCCCAGCGGTGTCTTTAAAAATATTGCTCCTCCCGAGCTGGCTAGGCCCTCTCGCATCCGCACCGTGATCGCAGCCGATTTCGATAACGATGGCTACCCGGAGCTATTTTTCAACAACATCGACGAGCCGAACCGTCTGTTTGGTTTCCGTGAGGGACGTTGGCAGCCTATTGACATTGGGGAAGCAGAAGAGCCGCAGGGGCTAGGTACAGGTGCTGCTGTGGCTGACTTGGATGGGGATGGCCACTTGGAATTGCTCATTGCCCACGGAGAATCCGGCCCTCAACCCTTAAGTTTGTATCGCTCCCTGGCCAACGACAACCATTGGCTGAGGGTTCTACCGCTTACCCGTTACGGAGCTCCTGCCCGCGGTGCACTGGTTAAGCTGGTTACCCCAAGCCGCACCCAGGTGCAAGCGATTGATGCCGGTAGCGGCTACCTCTGTCAGATGGAGCCGGTAGCCCACTTTGGCTTGGGATCCGAAGCTGAGGTGGAAGCCATTCAGATTCGCTGGCCAGATGGCCAACAGCTCAGCCTCAGTCGCCCTAGCGTCCAGCAGCTGCTACGGATCCCTCACCCCAACACCTAGCCCCGCTCACGCAAAAACGCTCCAAACTCTCTGAACCTGAGCTCTGATTCTTCTCTGCAGGAGAGGGCTGTCCTGCCAATGGAGAGTTGGGGGGCTACTTTGCTCCGCAAGGTGCTTATGGGTTTATTGACACAGACTGACCGCTGCACCGCTGAGGTCGACCTCAAGAAAGTCTCAAAAATCAACTGGGGCAGATGGATTCGAACCACCGAATGGCGGGACCAAAACCCGCTGCCTTACCGCTTGGCGATGCCCCAACTCAGGCGCTCAACCAATCTAGCGATGCCGCTTTACGTTTGTCAACAGTTCGGTTACCTCACTGGGTTGAGACACCCTTTGGAGAGCTTGCCCTGGGATCCCTGCATAGTGATATTCCCCAAGAACATCCCCACCCCAGAGGAGTGTCAGGGATCCCTTACCGGGGTAGGGGATGTCCTATCACGGCCAAAAAAGATTATCTTTTGTAAAGAAAGGTAGAGTGGGAGATCCGTCAATGTACATCGTGCAGATTGCATCGGAATGTGCTCCTGTAATCAAGGCAGGAGGTCTGGGCGATGTAGTGTACGGCCTTAGCCGGGAGTTGGAGGGACGCGGCCACTGTGTGGAGCTGATTCTGCCCAAGTACGACAACATGCGCTACGACCAGATCTGGGGGCTCCACGATGCCTACCGTGATCTCTGGGTACCTTGGTACGGGGGGGCAATCCACTGCTCGGTGTACTGTGGCTGGGTACACGGTCGCCTTTGCTTTTTTATTGAGCCCCACTCAGCAGATAACTTCTTCAATCGCGGCTGTTATTACGGCTGCCACGACGACAACATGCGGTTTGCCTTTTTTAGCAAGGCAGCACTGGAGTTTCTCTTGCGCAGCAACAAACGCCCGGATGTCATCCATTGCCACGATTGGCAAACGGGGTTGGTGCCGGTTTTGCTCTTCGAGATTTATAAGTACAACGGCATGTGGAACCAGCGGGTGTGCTATACCATCCACAACTTTAAGCACCAAGGGTTTGGTGGCCCTGAGATTCTCTGGGCTACCGGGCTCAACCGCGAACCCTATTACTTCCATTACGACCGTCTGCGGGATAACTTCAACCCTTTTTCCCTGAACTTCATGAAGGGAGGGATTGTATTTTCCAACTTTGTTACCACCGTTTCCCCCAATCATGCCTTAGAAGTGCGATTTGGTGACTACAGCTACGGCCTAGGTCATACCCTGTTTCTGCACCAACATAAGTTCCGTGGTGTTTTGAATGGTATTGACTACGACATTTGGAACCCAGAGATCGATCGGTTTATCCCGGCCAAGTATACTGCCGAAACCTTGGCAAACAAAGCCAAAAACAAGAAAGCTCTGCGGGATCGCCTGCTCCTGCAAGATGTGGATAAGCCGATCGTTGCCTACATTGGGCGGCTGGATGAACAAAAGGGGGTGCATCTGGTGCATCATGCTATTTATCGCTCCCTGTTCAAAAATGCCCAGTTTGTATTGCTAGGGGCAGCCACTGAGCAGACAATCGGCTCTTGGTTTGCCCACGAAAAGCGTTACCTCAACGACAACCCCGATGTTCATATCGAGCTGGGATTCAATGAAGAACTTTCCCACCTGATCTACGCCGGAGCGGATTTGATTGTAGTACCCAGCCACTACGAACCCTGTGGCCTAACCCAGATGATCGGGTTGAAATATGGCACAGTGCCGGTTGTGAGAGGCGTGGGCGGTTTGGTGGACACCGTTTTTGACCGGGACTACGACACGCAAAAATTGCCTGAGCAGCGCAATGGCTATGTGTTTTATCAGACGGATCCGGCGGCTCTGGAGTCGGCTCTGGATCGGGCTATCGATCTTTGGTACAGCTCTCCCGAGCACTTTCGCCGACTGCAAGTTCAGGGTATGCGCTACGACTACTCCTGGAACTACCCCGGCAAGGAGTACCTAGAGATTTATGATTTGATTCGCCATCGCTGAGGGCTGGCTGATGGCTAGGAAAACGCACTGTCTTGCCTTTGCGCTGACATAGATGGGGGTTTTATGGCCTTCCCCTGTGCTAGGTTCTGCAGGAACCTTTCCTCTTATGGGAGGAGCCATCATTTGAGCTTAGTCGCTAGCGATCCCCAGCGATCCCAGCCCTTGACCCAGAGATTGAAATACAGGACGATAGGTAGCAGTTACGGTCTTAACTTTCTCTACAGATTTGCCGCATGAGAGGGCTAAGACTTATTCGTTTCTCTGAGGATCCCTGGCCGTATGGGTTATCTGGCGTTGGTTCTCCATGCTCATCTGCCTTTTGTGCGCCATCCTGAGCAAGACTTTGTGTTGGAAGAAGAGTGGCTCTACGAAGCCATCACCGAAACCTACGGCCCTCTTCTGCTCATGTTTGAAGGGCTAGAGCGGGATGGGATTGATTTCCGCTTTACCATGTCATTGACACCGCCTCTGGTGTCGATGTTGCGGGATCCCTTGCTCCAGGAGCGCTACGACGAGTATCTCACCAAGCTAGAAGAATTGGCCCAATTGGAATACGACAAAAACGTAACCAATGGTCACATTCGCTACTTGGCGGAACATTACATTAAGGAGTTTGCTAAGGTTCGTGACCTGTGGGAACGCTATGACCGAGATTTGATCAAGGCGTTTAAGGGCTTTCAAGATCGCGGCAACCTGGAGATCATCACCTGTGGTGCTACCCACGGCTATCTACCCTTGATGCAAATGTATCCGCAGGCGGTTTGGTCGCAGTTAATCATTGCATGTGAACACTACAACGAACATTTTGGTCAGTGGCCGCGCGGCATTTGGTTACCGGAATGTGCCTACTACCAGGGCTTGGAGCGGATGATCGCCGATGCAGGTCTGCGCTACATGATTACCGATGGGCATGGTCTTCTCTACGCCAAACCTCGCCCGCGCTACGGTATTTATGCCCCCATTTTTACTGAGACAGGGGTAGCTGTTTTCGGCAGGGATCACGAATCTTCTCAACAGGTGTGGTCGGCAGAGGTGGGCTACCCTGGGGATCCGGTTTACCGTGAGTTTTATAAGGATCTGGGCTACGAGGCGGATTACGAGTACATCAAGCCTTACATCATGCCCAATGGCCAACGGAAGAATACGGGGATTAAGTACCACCGTATCACCGGGCGTAATCTTGATCTGGGTCAGAAGCAACTGTATGACCCCTACTGGGCGCGGGAAAAAGCCGCGGAGCATGCGGGCAATTTCATGTTTAACCGCCAGCGGCAAATTGAGCATCTGTATAGCGTCATAGGTCGTCCACCGCTGGTGGTTGCTCCCTACGATGCGGAATTGTTTGGTCACTGGTGGTATGAAGGGCCTTGGTTTCTTGACTACCTAATCCGTAAAAGCTATTACGATCAATCCACCTACCGCATGACCCATTTGGCGGAATACCTGCGGGAAAATCCTACCCAACAGGTGTGTAAACCGGCTCAATCCAGTTGGGGGGCGCGTGGATTCCATGAATATTGGCTTAACCCGACCAATGCTTGGATTTATCCCCACTTGCACAAGGCAACGGAGCGGATGATCGAGTTGAGCTACCGTGAACCGGCTGATGATTTGGAGTGGCGAGCTTTGAATCAAGCAGCCCGGGAACTGCTCTTGGCACAATCTTCAGACTGGGCTTTTATTATGCGCACCGGAACGATGGTGCCCTATGCGGTGCGCCGCACCAAGTCCCATTTGCTGCGCTTCAATCACCTCTACGAAAAGATCAAAGCAGGTGAGTTTCGGCGGGAAAAAGCTAGCCCAGAAGATGAAGAATGGCTTTCTAAAGTGGAATATATGGACAATATCTTCCCCCACATCAATTACCGTACCTACCGGCCTTTGTAGAGCCTTGACGTTGATAGACTCCTACGGCTACCAGGCTTGCTTCTGCCCAAGGTTCTGGGTCCTCTCCCAGAAGGCTTTGCCTACAGACGGGGAGACAAGTTTGTTTTGCATCCCCCTGTCCATGAAGTAACTGCTCCTTCTGCAGAGTTCTGGCGGGTTAATAAGGGCAGGGCTCCTCTTTGCAGGGGATGGCTCTGGATTTGGATGGGAACCTACAGGGGTTCCCTGGCCGGACCAACTTGGGTTGCAGAGGGTCTGAGCTCCCTAGGGAACCTAGGCTCAGCTCACAGCTTGGTACCACATTCGGGGCAGAACTTGTGAAGGGTGGGGTTTTTGGTGCCGCAGTTGGGACAGTAGATGAGCTCCGCCGCCTGTTCCAATTGTCGTCGATCCGGGATCCCGATCATCTGATAGTTGGCCTTGCCAGAGGGCACCATTGGGTAACAATTTTCATCCCGCTTCACCACAAAATCCGCCACGATCGGCCCTTCGTGCTTGAGGATCTCCTGAACCGCATCCTCCAATTGATCGGGGTGATCAACACGGATCCCTTTAACTCCGAAAGCCTCCGCCAGCTTGACAAAATCCGGCATGCCGGGGGCCATATCCGAATGGGAGTAGCGTTCCCCATGGAAGGCTTGCTGCCACTGGCGCACCATCCCCTGCCAACCGTTGTTGATGATGGCAACCTTGGTGCCAATGCCGTACTGGGCTACGGTGCCCAGCTCCTGCATGTTCATCTGGAAGCTGGCATCCCCGCTAATGCAAATGACTTCCTGATCCGGCAGTGCCACCTTGACACCCATTGCTGCCGGGAAGCCATAGCCCATCGTGCCCAGGCCCGAGCTGGAGATCCACTGACGGGGGCCATTGCGCAGAAATTGGGCTGCCCACATTTGGTGCTGACCAACATCGGTGGTGTAGTAGGCATGGGGAGCATGCCGACGGAAGGCATCGATCACCTGTTGTGGGGCAATCACACCCTCATAGCTGGGCACCTGCAGGGGGTAGTCTCGCTTCCAGCGCTCGATGCGATCCAACCAGGCTTGCGTGAGGCCGGGAGTAGAGGGCATCTTGCTCAGCTGGGCCAGCATCTCTACCAAAACGGTACGTACATCCCCCACAATCGGCACATCGGGGCTGCGATTTTTGCCCACCTCTGCCGGATCGATGTCGATGTGGATGACTTTGGCGTGTTTGGCAAATTCATCCAGTTTGCCCGTGACTCGATCATCAAAACGGGCCCCTACCGCAATCAGCAGATCACATTCGGTAACGGCAAAGTTGGCGTAGGCCGTGCCGTGCATGCCCAACATGCCCACTGAGAGGGGATCATTCTCGTCAAAGGCCCCTTTGCCCATCAGGGTGGTGGTGACCGGGATCCGATAGGTGTGGGCCAACTCGGCAATTTCGGCATGGGCACCGGAGATGATCGCCCCACCGCCCACGTAAAGGAGGGGTCGCTTGGCTTGCAGGATCAACTTAGCCGCGGCGTGAATTTGTCTTGGGTTACCGCGTATCGTGGGTTTGTAGCCGGGGATGTTGACTTCGCTAACGGGTTGATAGTCAAACTCTTCCAGGCCCACATCCTTGGGAATATCAATCAGCACCGGCCCCGGTCGTCCCGTACCGGCAATGTGAAAAGCTTCCGCTACAATCCGCGACATCTCCCGCGGATCCCGCACTACATAAGAGTGCTTGACAATAGGCAGAGTAATGCCAAAAATATCGGTCTCTTGAAAGCCATCTGTGCCGATCAAGTGGCGAGGTACTTGACCCGTAATCACCACCATACCGACTGAGTCCATCATGGCGTTGGCAATGCCTGTCACTAGGTTGGTGGCTCCCGGCCCAGATGTAGCAAAACATACCCCAACCTTGCCGGTAGCACGGGCGTAGCCATCGGCGGCGTGGGCTGCTCCCTGTTCGTGGCGCACCAAGTAGTGTTTCAGGAGTCCTTGCGACTCAGCCTTATAAAGCTCATCATAGATGGGCAAGATTGCCCCTCCGGGATAACCGAAAATATGCTGCACCCCATGTCGGTGCAGGCTATCCACCAACGCATATCCACCGGTGACCACGATGTTTTCTCTCCACCGAAACAAACGGATGCCGGACCTTCTCCCTGAGGGAAGCTAAGCTAGCACAGAGCAGGCAATAGCTTAGCTTGGCTAACTTTGTATTTGTGTATTTGATTCTACAGTCTAGCAGCGGTTTGCCGTTGAGTTTAGACTTTCAGGGTCGGCGCAGAGACAGAGCCAATTTTTGCAGGGGGTTGGGTCAGGACATGACATTCATGACATTTCATGACATTAAGCAATGACATTAAGCTCTAGAGATGGATTTAGATACGGACTGAATTTGAGCGAGCGCCTGTTGATGCAAACTAGGGTTGGCAGCAGCCAGGACTTCCCCTGTCGAGGTGCGGGTTAAGGGATCCCCTTGCCAATCGGTAATCACCCCACCGGATCCCTCAATGATCGGAATCAGGGCGGCAAAATCGTAGAGAGCCAGACCGCACTCCATCACCAAATCGATATACCCACTGGCCAAGAGGCCGTACTGGTAGCAGTCGCCGCCATAGGAGGTAATGTGAACGGACTGGCTGAGTTGCCGAAAACGGGATTGCTGGTCGGGCTGGGTGAATAAATCAGGGGTGGTGCAACTGAGGTAGGCGCGGCTGAGATCAGGGTTGGCTTTGGTGCGGGTTGGCTGTCCGTTAAACCGCGTGGGTTGGTGGCGCACCCCCAGCCAGCGTTCCCGCAAGATTGGTTGATCGATAATGCCCAAAATGGGATGGTCATCCTCTAAAAGGGCAATCAGGGTACCGAAGGTGGGTTTGCCGGTGGAGAAAGCGATGGTGCCATCCAGGGGATCCAGAACCCAGGTGTAAGGGGATCCCGTTTGGTGCCAGCCCAATTCTTCCCCCAGGATGTTGTGGTCGGGTACCTGGGCCATGAGCAGATCCCGCATCGCCCGTTCTGCCTGGCGGTCGGCCACCGTCACAATAGGGGAACGGGCCTCTTTGTATTCTGCTTGCAGGTTTCCTCGAAACAAAGGGCGAATCACTGCTGCGGCAGCATCGGCCAGGGCCAGGGCCAGTTCAATCCACTCTGCTTGCACCACCTTTTGTTCGCCATCACAACACCTGTCCTCTCTTAGCATAGGGAAAGATTTGCCGCCGCTTATGCGCTCTGTCCTGCTGTTAACGCCCTTGGAATGGCTATGGACGGCGATTGGGGTGATCCTCACCATTTTGGGCACCCTGATTCACCTTAGTTTTCCTGCCGAGATGCCTTGGTTGGGGGGCTACAGCTTTTCCTTACAAATGGGTGGCATGTTACTGACGGCTTGTTTGGCAGGGCCGATGGCAGCGGTGTGTGCCCAGATTGTTTACCTAGGGTTGGGGCTAGCAGGAGTACAGGTGTTTGCTCAAGGTGGCGGCTGGCAGTACCTGTACCAGCCCACTTTTGGCTATTTACTTGGTTTTTTGCCGGGGGCTTGGGTCTGTGGAACCCTTGCTTTTCGGAAACGGGATCCCAAGCCCCACCCCTCTCGGCGGGAGTATCAAGGCCGACCGAGGTTACCTGCCCCTTCAGAAACTACCCTAGGAAATGGATCCATAGTACCGGTGGGTTTACGGGAGCTGGGAGCTGCTAGCCTAGCGGCTGTGGCCTTGGTTCACGTCACAGGGATTATTTACCTGCTGGGAACTCAAGCTTGGGATCAACAGTTGCTGGAGTTGATTCGGCTTTACTCGCTCTACACCTTACCGGGGCAGGTGATTGTAGCCAGTTTTGCTTCGCTGCTGGCTTTGCTGTTGCGGCGCTTGCTGTTGTTCTGAAAAAATCTGCGGGAAGAGCTATAAATACTTGCGCGGTTGCGGATTTTTCTGCGACGCTGACAAGCGATAACAGGTGTTTTAGAGCCAAGCCACGTCAGACAACAAACCCTGATCAGGCTTGGGCTTTTCTTTATCTTGCCAGGAGCTGAAGGATGAGACAACGCGCTGCTGTAACAGTCTTGGCCACCGGACTGCTGGCCAGCGGATTGACTGCCTGTGGAGACAGTGGTAGCTCAGGTGGGTCGATCATACCACCCACCCAAAGTCCGACCGTTTTCTTCATCAATGCTCCCACAGCCGTACGGGTAGGAGAAACCACACCTCCTTTTACCGTGCAAGTCAGTGTACCGGGGGGGGCCCGTTCCAGTCAGTTTATTGAGCTAGAAACTTTTAACCCCAGTGGCGTCCGTGTGCAAAATCAGTTTTTCAACCCCCAGCAGGTGAACTGCAACCCGGGATCCACTTTCTGTAGCTTTAACACCGACTTCCGAGTTGTGTTTGGGGATCCGGCTGGCGTTTGGCAATTCCGGGTAACAGCCTTTGACCAACAAAATCGCCCTGGGTCCCAGGCTTTGTTGATCACCGTATTCCAGTGAAATAGGGTGAAATAGGGGCCAAGGGTTAGGAGGCCCGGTAATCTTGCCAAGCTTGCCAAAAGATGTAGAGGGAGAGAATGGCCAGAAAGCCCCGGAACAGGAGGCTGACCCTTTCGTCAGGCAACTTGGGCAGAGTACGGGTACTGATCTGAACACCAAGCAACCCGCCTGTGCCTAGGATCACCCCGGGGATCCAGAGCACATTCTGGCGAAGGGTACCATCCCCCCAGCCCAGGGTATTCCCGATCAGGTCGCTTAAGCCCGCATGGCCAGCGGTGGCAGCCATGGCCGTGATCACGATGGCCCCCAGGCTGGTTTGAATGGCAACTTTGAGCGTCTCTTGCAACAAGAGAACCTGCAGCGGCACCATAATCACCCCACCGCCAATGCCAAACAGACCGGCTAGCAAGCCGGCAATGCCCCCTGTCAGGGCCCGTACCAACCAAGCCGGTAGGGTTTTACCGGAGTTGGGGGAGGGGATCCCTTGCGGTTCATCCCCCAGCATCTCAAGCGGAGCTTCAGAATCTGCGGTGGCAACCTGCTTCTCCAACACCTGAGCCCGGCTGGCCACTTTCTTGCGCAGCTCCACTAGATAGGTATTGACCAACAGCAATACTCCGAAGGCTGCCAGGAGTAGGTAGCTGGGAAGACGGCTGGCGATAATCGCCCCCACCTGAGCTGTGATTAAAGCCGGGATCCCCAGCAGAATGACTCGTTTAGCATCCAGCAGGCCCATCCGCCAATTTTGAATGCTGCCGGCAACCGAAGTCATGACAATGGAAAGATTGCTGGTGGCCACCGCCTGTATCGGCGGGATCCCCAAACTCACCTGCAGGGGCACCAAAATCGTGCCCCCACCAATTCCCAAAAACCCGGCCAGGATCCCGGCCACCAGACCGCCAACCCCCAAGGCTAAAGCATTTTTCCCCATTGTTTTCCAATTCCGGCAAAACGTTTGTCATCATTCCATTCTCCGTCCCCGGCAAAACCGGCAAGAGATACAGACAGGGGGTGGTAGCAGGCTGCAAAGGGACGCATCATAAAAGCGTTATTGCTCTGCAACGCCAACGCGACCGGGCAGTCCTAGTGGCTCAATTCTGTGCCCAAATGGCTGTTCGCCCTCTTCGGACGGAGTCCTTTCCCAAACCTCCACACAAAAGGAAGTTGCCATGGTTGCACTTCATCCAGCCAATGATCTGGAGAATCTCAAATCGGGGGCAAAAGGATCCCTCTCTCAACCCCCTTGGTGGCCGGTGACTCCCTCACCCCCGATAGACACAGCCCCTTGGCAACCCCTGGGACTGGTTGCTTTGGAAGGCTTGGCTAGCTGGGGAGACCGTCTGTTGGGCCTGGATCGGCTACGGGGCTATTTGGTGCACCTGCAGGAGAACAACACCTTGCTGCTGAATCCCTACCATGCCCTTACCTTTCAGGATGCTTATGGTTTGTGGGTAGAGGCAGAAGAGGAGCAAACCTGGATCTGGCTCAGTCGGGAACCAGAAAGGCAAATCTTGCGCATCCCCATCTCAGCTCTGCAACAACCGGGATCCCTGGAGAGGTTTGAGGTGTGCACCTGCCCCTACCCGATCGAGGGGATCGCCCTTTGGAAAGACGTTCAAACCGGCTCCTCTCTTCTCTATGCCACCTGTTATCAACGGGAAAAGATTCTCCAATTGGATCCCAGCAGTGGCCGAGTTGTGGGAGAAATGCCCGCCCCCGGCATTGGCCGAGAACAGATCACCCTCCAGGGGAACTACCTGTGGGTCAGTGATCGGGTGGAAGAAACTCTCTATGTCTTGGATCGGCGCAGCGGGCGGGAATTGGCCCGCATTCTCACCCCTTCTCCAGGGCCAACAGGTCTAGCCCATTGGCAGGGATCCCTGTGGGTAGCCTATACCCATGAAGAAGCTTTCATCCACGACAATCCCAACGATCCGGATCCCTTGTCGGTTGCTTTGCGCGATAAAACGTGGGTAACCCCCCTACGGTTGCGACCTTTGCATCCCCCTCCGCCAGAACCACTGCCGCTGGATCCCTGTTGCTCCACAACACCAAGGCAACCGGATAGGGCCTTGGCTTGCCCGGTGATGTTTCAACCCCAGCGACTGGGGGAACGGGCCACCTACACCCTTTCCCAGGGTTACCGGGTGGAACTGACCTACGTGGAAGAGATTGCCCAAGAGGAGCCGCGTTCTCTGCCAGATTTGGTGTGGCGCATTGCTCTGCCCTGCAACAGCCCTCGCCAGCGGGTGCATAGCCTGGACTGGGTAGGGCTGCCCTTTGAAGTGGAAGAGCAAGCGGGGCAACAGGTGGCGGTTTTCTCCCTAGGGACCTTGGCCGCTCACGAGGCACGCTTGTTTGGCTGGCGGGCCGTGTTGGATCTCTACAGCATCAAGTACTGCATTGATCCCAGGGATGTGGAGGATGCGGTGCCGCCACCGGAGTTGCAGGAGCGCTACTTGGTAGATGATGATCATCTGGCGATGCACACTGCGATTGTGCGGGAGGCAGCACAAGAGGCGGTCGGCAGTGAAACCAACCTGCTGCGCAAAATGTTGAGTATCCGTGACTATGTCTATGACAAGCTCTCCTATCGGGTTACATCCCGTATCGAGCCACCGGATGAGGTTTTGCGGCGCGGCTGCGGCTCCTGCGGGGAGTATGTCGGAGTGCTACTGGCCTTGGCCCGCCTCAATGGCATCCCCTGCCGCACCGTGGGGCGCTACAAGTGTCCACCCCACCCGGAACTGAAGCGGATCCCACTTTTTCCGGAATACAACCATGTTTGGATCGAGTTTTATCTGCCCGGCTGGGGGTGGGTACCTATGGAGTCTAACCCTGATGATTTGGGGGAACGCCCCTATCCACAACGCTATTTTATGGGCCTGCCCTGGACCCACGCCGAGATTGCCAAAGGGATCCCTTTTGAGACCATCAACACCGACCAGGCCTCGATTGGGGAACTGGCCATCAATCATGTACAGTTTCGCATTTTGGAAGAACTTTAGAGTCATTTGCGTTCGCAATAGCCGTGCAGAGCACCCTAGCGGGGTGGAGTCCTTACTGCAAGGGGAGTCTATCCAACTTACCTGCCAACTTACCTGAGCGGTCCTGTTGCTGAGGTCCTGAGGGGAATCGAGGCTGTCCTTTAAGCTTGGCCGACAACTATCCTTCGGTTGACCCCAGCTCTCAGTAGTCGGTAGGGCTAAAGATGCAAGCTACGGCCGGGTTTAGCTTCACTCCAGGCACACCCATCTAGGGCAACGCGCTCCACCTCTGAAGCCAATCTCAGAGCCTTGAGAGCCTGCTCACCTCCTACAGAAGGTTGATTGCCGCCGCGTACGCAGTTAATAAAGTGCTCCAGCTCAGCGTGCAGCTTATCGATATTGTCGGTATGAACTTTCTCGATCAAACAATCCCGCTGGTAGGGCATTTGGCCGTAATCGCTGGCAGCGCTGGCGGATCCTTGGCGGTATACCGAGATCTCATTGTCTAGGAAATCTGCTTCCACCAGGGCATTCTTACAGTGGACGGCAATTTTGCGCACCTTGCGGTGGGTGACCTTGCTAGCGGTGAGAGTAGCAATGGCACCGTTGGCAAAAGTGAGGGTGGCGGTGACGTAGTCCAGGTAGCCCAGTTTCGAGGCACGGTTGCCACTGGCGGTAACTTGAATGACAGGAGAAGGAATCAACTCCAGCAGCAGATCAATGTCATGAATCATCAAATCAAACACCACCGACACATCGTTGGCTCGGTCGGAATAGGGGCTGAGTCGATGAGCTTCAAAGGCCAAGGGCTCCTCAGCTTGTAGCACCTGGCTCATTTTTTGAAAAGCAGGGCTAAAGCGCTCAATGTGACCCACTTGCAGGATGCAGTTGCAGTCGGCAGCCCGGTTAACCAGGGATTCTGCCTCGCTGAGGCTAGCAGCAATCGGCTTCTCAATGAGCACATGAACCCCCGCTTCTAGGCAGGTCAAGCCCACCTCGTGGTGCAGCACTGTCGGCACAGCAATGGCCACAGCGGCCACGTGGGGGAGGAGATCTCGGTAATCTTCATAGAAATGAACACGGTGGCGGCTGGCTACATCCAGACCGCGCTCCACATTCACATCTGCCACACCTACCAACTCCACATCCTTCATCCGGCTGAAAACACGAGTGTGGTGCTGACCCATGTTGCCTACCCCGATGACACCAACAGGGACAGGTTGGCCGGTGTAGCCCAGCAGGCTGCGGGGAGAGTTGGCAGGACTCGGACAGGATCGGGCCATGGCGTTTCCACTACCTCCAGGGTTTGTGAGGCTACAGCAACGTTTTGAAGTAACGGAGGGCAGCCTTTTTACGCAACAAACTTCACAAAGCTTACCATGTTTATCTTGTGCCATCCTCCCCACCCTGACCCTGCGGGTATGATGCAGAGCCGCTAGCCCTGTTGATTAAATCCAGTTCAAACCAGGGATGGCAGGTAGATACACCAGTGCCCGTTGGCAGGATAAAGACGGCGTCCCGCTGACGCGAGCAGGACTAAAACACAACAGTGGCACAGGTGTGGAGCGAAACCACATGCGGGCATAAAACCCGTTCGGACTGAGGGGTAGGCCAAACCAAAGCGGGAAAAAGAAGATAAATGTAGCCAATACCAGCGCCACCGCCGTGATACTTGCCCCGCGCCAGCAGCGCCGATAGCTTCGCCAGCCCAAGCTCACTAACCAGGCCAGCGCTAAGGTGCTAAAGGCTAGGGCGCTCATGTAGTGGTAGATGAACACGCAGCGGCTGACCATGAACCAGGGCAGGTAGTTGGCAGCATAGCCAATGAGGATGAAGGCTTCCACGCCCTGAAAGCAGCGGATCCCGCGCCCAATCAGCACCAAAATGGATCCTGTGCCCAACCACCACAGCCAGGGGTTACCCAAGCCGTGCACCGCTCGCCAGAGGGTGTCTTGGCTGCTGAAATAATAGCCCACAGGACGGCCCATAATCGGCCAGGACCAAGCTCCGGCAGAAGCCAATCGAGTGGTCAACCAGGGTCGCCAACCCGGGAACCAGGCCAGCAAGGCGCGCAAACTGGTGGAGCAATAGGGATGTACAGGGGTGTCTTCATCCACCACCAGGTTGGCTGCCGTCTGTCCCCCATAGATGGATTGGTTAATCGCCACCAGGGAGCGAAAGTAGTTTTCTAGGCCGCTCCAGCTCCAGTCGAGAGTAAGCCCCTGGTGCGGGTTCAACTGCAAATGCGGGATCCACTGCAGGGCATAAAACACCAGGGGGGTGAGAATAAAACAAAAGGCATAGTGCCACCAGCGCATGTGGCGGATCTCGACCCAAATGCCCAAGCGCGGGATCCATTGCGGACGCAGCCAAATTACCCCCCAAACGAGGATCCCTAGCAGGGCAAACATCAAGGCAAACCAGAGACCATTCCACTTTACGGAAGCTGCCGCTCCCAGCATCACCCCTGAGCAGGTGAAGTGCACCGCCCGCTGCCAGCCGTGCCGCTCCAGCCCGCCGATGAGCAGAAGGGTAGCTGCCAGGCCAAAGACCACCAAGTAGACGTTGATCAGGCCAAAGCGGGATTCCACCAAAAAAACCCCATCGGTGAGCAACAGGGCCCCACTCAGCAGGGCAAACCCGACATGGTAGGTAAGGCGGTAAGCCAACCCCGTCAATAGCAGCGGGATCAGGGATCCGCACAAAGCAGTGGCCAATCGGAACCCCCATTCATTGCGGCCAAACACCTGAATACTGAGGGCAATGAAGTACTTGCCCAGGGGGGGGTGCACATCGAAAAAGGGTTTGCCATCCAGATAATTTTGGGCAAACTCCGGGAAGTACACCTCATCGAAAACGGGGGCCGGAAATTCATCCAGCCGCCACAAGCGCATTCCCAATCCCACCAGAAAGATGACCAAGGCTCCCCAAAGTAAGACCGCTCGCGATCCAATCGGGTGACCCTTGCTTTTCAAGCCTGCAGGGTTGGGTGTAGAAGCTGTAGGGGGGACAGCCTCTTGAGAAAGCTCATCCTTAGCCGCATCTTGGGAGGGAGGGGTAGGCTCTGAAGTCATAGGCAGCAGCCAAGCAAGACAACAACAGGGGAGATCCCCAGAGTTACTTTAGCTTCTCCCCCACACCGCCTCTTTCGGCCAAGAATGGAGCAAGCTAGTTGGATGATTGTTGAAATGGCTCAACCGAGATATCACCAGTTGTGTTACAAGCCGACAGGAGTGACTTCCGCTAGCTCCTTGCAGATCCCTTGCTCCTCAGGGGGAACCTTTTCCGGAAAATCCTCTTAAAAGGGAGTTCTTCCCGTAGTTCCTCTGGGGGATCCTCCCGCCGCTGCTAGATAACCCTTCAGGGGGAAGTAGGCTAGGCTTTAGCTCATTGGACCCAGACCCTCACATTTGCCCTATGTCCCAACTGGATGCCCACACCTGGAACCTAATCTTCGGCAGACTGGATACAGAAAGCAAATACAAACCCTTTGCCCTACCGGGATCCCGACCCCACTACACGCCCGACCGTCCGGGTCAAGTGCAGCATATTCGCTTGCAGTTGGACTTGGATCTGGAAGCAGAAACCGTCTTGGGCCTTTGCCAGATCCGTTTGCAACCGATTCGGGCCGGGATCCATACCTTGAAATTGGATGCGGTGCACCTCGGGATCCAATCCGTGCAGGTGGATGGCGAAGCCCAAACGTTTACAGATGACGGCGAAACCCTAGAGATTCAGCTCAGCCAACCCACCGGCGAGGAGCCTTTTACCCTAGAGATTGCTTACCGCCTGGAAAAGCCGGAACGGGGCCTGTACTTCATCAAACCCACTGCCCACTACCCCGATAAACCGGTGCAAGTGTGGACGCAAGGGGAAGATGAAGATTCCCGCTACTGGTTCCCCTGTTTTGACTATCCCGGCCAGCTGGCCACCTCTGAACTGGTGGTAACGGTGCCGGATCCCTATCGGGTTATTTCCAATGGCCGTCTGCTGGCGGTGGAGCAACTGCCAAGGGGCAAAAGCCGTTACCACTGGTACCAAGACCAGGTGCACCCTCCCTATTTGATGACCCTGGCTGTGGGTGACTTTGCCGAAATTCAAGAGCAGTGGCAAGGGATCCCGGTCATCTACTGGGTAGAAAAAGGGCACGAAGCAGAGGCCAAGCGCTCCCTGGGTAAAACCCCCGCCATGCTGGAGTTTTTCTCCACTATCTTTGGCTACCCCTATCCTTACCCCAAATACGCCCAGGTGTGTGTAGCCGATTTTATCTTTGGTGGCATGGAAAACACCTCCACCACCCTCCTCACCGATCGCTGCTTAATGGATGAACGGGCAGCCTTGGATCATCTGTGGACAGAGTCATTGGTGGCCCATGAACTGGCGCACCAGTGGTTTGGGGATCTGCTGGTGATTAAGCATTGGGCCCATGCCTGGATCAAAGAAGGGATGGCCACCTATGCGGAGGTGCTTTGGGAGGAATATACCACCGGTTACGAAGAGGCTGCCTATCACCGTTACCAAGATCAGCAGGCCTATCTCAATGAAGATAGCAACCGCTACCGCCGCCCCATGGTAACCCACATTTACAAAGAAGCCATCGAACTCTACGACTGTCACATTTACCAAAAGGGTGGCTGTGTCTATCACATGATCCGGCAGCAGCTGGGGGATACCCTCTTTCAAAAGGCCATACAAACCTTCGTGCGCACTTATGCCCATCAAACCGTCGAGACGGTGGATCTGTTGCGGGCCATCGAGCAAGCCACCGGCCAGAATCTGGCGCCTTTGTTTGACCAATATGTGTTTCGCGGGGGGCATCCCGACTACAAGGTTGCCTACAGCTGGGATCCCGACTCTCACCTGGCTAAGGTTACCGTTACCCAAACCCAGGACAAAGAGTATCTCTTCGATTTGCGCATCCCGATTGCGTTTGGGTTTGTGCATGAATCAAGCCCTGCTCCCGAGCTGAAAACCTTCACCCTGCGCATTCACGAAGCGGAGCAAAGCTTTTACTTCCCTCTAGAAACCAAGCCCAGCTTCATCAGTTTTGACCATGGCAACCACACCCTAAAAACGGTGGAACTCACCTACGGGATCCCGGAACTGAAAGCCCAGCTTCACCATGCCCCGGATTCCATTGCTCGCCTCTTGGCCGCTCAGGCCTTGGCCAAAAAAGGAGGGATAGAGGCCGTCCGTGCTCTAGAAACGGCCCTTAAACAGGAACCCTACTGGCATGTGCGGGTGGAAATTTGCAAAGCCCTGGGCAGCATGCCCCTGGATCAAGCTTTTGCAGTGTTGCGGGCTACCCTGCAGGATCCCAGCCCCCATGTGCGTAAAGCCGCCCTCGCAGCCCTCAGCCAACAGAAGTCCCTAGAAAACTTCCAAGCCATTCGCCCCTTCCTGGAGCAAGGGGATCCCAGCTACCAGGTGGAGGCTGCCGCCGCTGGAGCTTTAGGTACCATTGCCGGATCGGCTCTGGAGCCGAAACCCCAGGAATCGGAGGTGCTGGCTCTGTTTCAAACCGCCCTCGAGCAAAAGGCCGGCTGGAATGAGGTGGTGCGCTCCGGTGTGATGTCGGGTTTGGCACAAATGAAGCATTCGGAAAAAGCCCTGGACTTGCTCCTCCAACATACCCAGTTGGGAACCCCCCAACCCCTGCGCTTGGCTGCCATCCGCGCCCTGGGTACCTACGGCTCTGACCAGGAGAACCCGCGTCTTCTCCAATGTTTGGCCGATCTCTGCCGCGAGACCTCCTTCTTTACCCAAATGGCGGTGATTACAGCCCTCAGTCAACTGAACAGCCCGAAAGCCATCTCCCTTTTGCAAAGCTTGGCTCCCCAAGATGGCCGCCTTGAACGGCGCATCAGTGAAGCCATTCAAAAGGTGCAATCCCGCCTAGGAGCTGATAAATCCACGCAACAATTGCGAGAAGAACTGGAGCAACTGAAGAAAACGCACCAGGAATTGCTCAGTCGCCTCAGTGCCTTAGAAGCCAAAGCCGGATCCCCTTCAGCCAACGGCAGCTCTTCACCCAACCAGGACCAGAAGGCCTAACAAGCCTCGGTTAGGGTTGTTTTCTGGGCAGTTGCGGCTACCATTACACCTTGAATGCTGCCGTGAAAGGCTCCCTCCAATTCAGAGGGCAGGCCATCAAGCTGTATCCAAGGATGGGGAAAGGTTATGTTCCGGCGTGTTGCTCTTGGCTCTGCTGCATTGGGTTTGCTTTTGACCGTACCGGTCATGCCCGGCCATGGATTTGGGGAGCCGCGGGTGGTACCTGACACCAGCTTTTATTTCGATAACCACCGCTTTGATCGCTACCCGGATGCTGTTGTGGTAGGGGTGGTGGATGGTGAAACCCTGGTGGTGCAAATCGAAGGCGAACAGAAAATGCGCCTGATCAAGCTGGCCGGGATCCAAAGCCTCAGCCCAGAAGAAACCCCCTACTACGAACAGGCGATTGAGCTGATTCGTGAGCGCATTCTTTACCGCACCGTCAAACTGGAAGGGGATAAGCTGCTGCGTAACGAAGATGCCACCGGCTTGGTAGAAGCCTATGTTTGGTTAGAAGGCCAGCAGATGAATGCCCTGTTGATACGTAATGGCCTGGCCCGCATCACCCCCTACAGCCACAACATTAAGTACGACAGCTACTACGGTGGTCTCCAGGAAAAAGCCCGACAGGATCGCCTGGGCATTTGGAGCCGCTTCTAAATTTGCTCTAATCTGAGGTTAATCCTCTTTCTACCTCTGCTTTGTCGGTTAAGTCTTCTAAAACCTCAAGGGAGTCAAATCGCTGGCTCAGACGATTACCCCTGGTGGCGGGTATTCTGGGCAGCAGCCTACTGCTTTTGAACCGGCTACTTTTTACCCCGGAATTATCCACCAGTCAGTCCCGCTCCGATGCTTTGGGGATCCTCCTCAGTGCTCTTTTGATCTTGACCGGGCTGCTTTGGCAACAGATGCAACCGATTGCCCCCAAAACCATGCCTCTAGAAGGGATCCCGGGTTTTGACTGGCAGCCCGGCCTAACGGAAACCGTCAAACTGGAGTTGGCTTGGGCCTCCCATACTTTGTTGACCACCACCGCTGCCCGCACAGTCTTGGTTTGGTTTGCCGGCCAAACCCTGTTACAACGGGGCCTCCTAGCCCGTGCCGGAGAATTGCCTGCCATTGAGCCTAAGAGTGTTCTGCAGCGGGTTTTACAGACGGGGCGACCTGTTTATCTGGTGGATTTGAAGTTGTTTCCTGCCCGCGCCGAGTTTGATGGGATCCTACCCACCGGATCCCAGGCGGTGCTGTGCCAGCCAATTGGCACCCAGGGCTGTCTGATCTTGGGCAGTGATACTCCCCGGAGCTTTACCCAACGGGATCAAGCTTGGATTGCTGCCATTGCCAATAAACTGGAGGTTCTGCTGTCAGAAAGTGGGGGAGAGAGCGCCCCAGGGTCATAAGGGTAGGATCCCAATTTGAGCAAGCTTAACCTTCCAGAGAAGACATGGGGTCGGAGAGGGCATCCGCGAAAGGTCTGTCAACCCGCCCCTACCAAGGGGTCCAGTTCAATCCGAAGACACGCGGGATAGGGAAATCGAGGTTGGCCCGGTAGCGACGCAGCCGCTTTTCTGGGCAGAGTCAGTTTGTCTTTGGGGAAGAAGGGCGGCCTACCCTGTTTAGGAATGCTGCTTTCTGGGAACACAGCTCCCTCTCTGGAAGCAAAAGCTGCCGGTCCCCCTTGCGGTAGAGGGAAAGGCTTCCTTTTTTCTTAATACTTGTTTATAATCTCAGTGGAAGCACTTAAAGTTCTAGGTTATGAAAAATCCCTTGGCACAGATGGACTACCGAGTTTACCGAATGGCACGCATGCTCAGTGAGCATCTGGAACTCGGTGAGCTGTTGTCTGTTGTTGTCGGATCCCTTGATGAAACGGAGGACAGAAAAACTGCTGCTCCGGTTCACTAGTTCTCCCTGAGGAGGTTTGGGCCTACTTTAGGGGTTGAGCAATCTTCGTGGCACACTCTCCACCTGAAAATCTCCGGGAAAGCTTTCCCTGATGTAACCGGTGGGAATACCCTAAGCTAGAGGATTGACTTCCTGGGCACAGCCTATGGGCATTCCCTCCTGGTGGCCGAAGTTAGGTGTTCAAGTTTGGCTGATTTTCATAGGTCGGCTACTCTCTCAGACGGGAACCGGGTTTACCCTCTTTTACGCCACCCTTTTTTTTGTCAATCAAGTTGGCTTGACAGCCACCCAGGTCGGTCTGGGGTTAGGAATCATGGCTTTTGCTGGGGTATTGGGTCGTATCTGCGGTGGCTCAATGGCTGATGGGGCTTGGGGGCGCAAATCCACCTTGATTCTGTCTTTGATCATTTCTGCCCTTGGCTCCTTTGGCTTAGCCCTCTCCTACACCTTTTGGACCTTTGCCTTGGCCAATGTAGCAGCAGGGTTGGGCCAAGGACTGTACTGGCCGCCCGCCGAAGCCATCATCGCCGATCTCACCACTCGCGAGCAGCGTAATGAGGCCTATGCTCTCAACCGCCTAGGGGACAACCTGGGCCAAAGTATTGGGGTAGCCATGGCCAGCACCTTGGTGGCACTGACCGGGGCCTATCGGCTTTTGTTTGTCATCGATGGCCTCACCTTTTTAATCTTTTTGGCGGTGCTCTGGTTCTTTGTGCAGGAAGCCCGCCAGCCCCATTTGATCGCCGGGACAATGCTAGCAGGGTGGAAAACAGCCCTGACAGACCGCTCTTTGTTGGTGTTCGGATTGGCCAATATCCTCTTCACCACCTACGTAGCCCAGTTAAGCAGTAGTCTACCCCTTTACCTGCGCAATTTCGTCGGCATCCCGGAAGTGCAGATTGGGGTTTTGTTTGCTTTGCATGGGGCTTTTATTGCCCTGTTGCAGATGCCAGTGGCCCGTTGGCTGAATTGCTTTAGCCGTATCCAGGGTTTACAGGGATCCGCCTTAACCTGGGGAGTGGGCTTTGCTTTGGTGTGGCTGACCGGTGTTGCAGTGGGATGGGGCAGCTTGGCGACTTTGGCCTTGGCAACGGTAGCTCTGATGGTGTTGTCTCTGGCCTTGGTGAGCTACAACCCTTCTGCCTCTGCTCTGGTGGCGGATTTGGCCCCGGATCATCTGCGGGGGGTGTATCTGTCCATGAACTCCCTCTGCTGGGCAGTGGGGTTTGCTGCCGGCCCGATGATCGGTGGGGTAGCTTTGGACTTGCCACCACCCTGGGTAGGAAGCCTGTGGGTTTTGTGGCTAGCTACGGTAGCGGTGGTGTGGGGGATCTTGAACCGGCTAAACCAGATCTTGCCCCGCAAAGTGAATGCAGCCGCTTCTCTCCCTCAGAAAGAACCGCTTCCCCTGAGCAGGGGTGAGCGTTACTGAGAGACATATCCACCCGGCGGTTGGGAGGGTAGAAGCAGCTTCAACCCTCTGAGCAGTTTTGAGAGTCTTCGGGTCAATCCCAAGGTATGCTATGGGGGCACTGGATACCAGCTTGGCTGGGTACCTTAGGTAACTCCGCTCCGTCTTGGATACAAAAAACGATGCCTTCTCAGGATTTCTTGCCCTTGGCCTTGCTGAGTGTTTCTGACAAAACCGGGCTGATCCCTTTTGCCCAAGCCTTGGTTCAGAAGCATGACTTTCAACTGCTCAGCAGCGGGGGCACCGCCAAAGCCCTTTCGGAAGCAGGGATCCCTGTTACTCCCGTCTCCACCCATACGGGCGTACCGGAGATCCTGGGCGGGCGGGTCAAAACCCTTCATCCCCGCATTCACGGTGGGATTCTAGCCCGCCTGGAGCGCAGCGATGACCGAGCCGATCTGGAGGCGTTAGGGATCCCGCCCATCTGTTTGGTTGTGGTCAATTTTTATCCTTTTGAGAAAACGGTGGCTGAAGCGGGCGTTTCCTTGGCCCAGGCAACCGAACAGATTGATATTGGAGGGCCAACCTTGGTGCGAGCAGCCGCCAAAAACTACACCCACGTTACCGTCCTAACGGATCCAGCCCAGTACCCTCAGTATCTAGAGCTGTTATCTGGCTCCTGGGGAGAGGGAGAAGGATTGGCCTTTCGCTTCCAGTGTGCCCGTCGTGCCTTTGAGCAGGTGCTGGCCTATGATCGGGCCATTGTCGCTTATTTTGCCCGCCCCGAATTGCTCCAACAATTGCAACCGGCAGACCCTCTCTCCGCCGCCCCTCCTTCTCCAAGCCAGGGGAAGACTTTTCAACTCCAAGGGATCCCTTGGCAAACGCTGCGCTACGGAGAAAATCCTCATCAAGCTGCTAGGTGGTACGTGGTGGATCCGGCTGCTCCTGGCTGGCACCAAGCCAAGCAACTGCAGGGTAAAGAGCTAAGCTACAACAACTTGCTGGATTTGGAAGCGGCCCGTGCCACCATGGCCGAATTTGGCTCAGAAACGGCTGTAGCTGTGGTAGTCAAGCACAACAACCCCTGTGGTGTTGCGCTACGCCCCTTGCTCGCAGAAGCTTTTAGGGCGGCTTTTGCGGCCGACTCGGTTTCTGCTTTTGGGGGCATCGTGGCCCTCAATCAAACGCTGGATGAAGACACTGCCCAACTGTTGGTAGAACCCTTTTTGGAATGTGTGGTAGCACCCGACTGCACCCTGGCAGCGGCTAAGCTACTTTCTGCCAAGAAGAACCTGCGGGTATTGATCTGGCCCGATTGGCGGGTGGGGCCGGCCCAGACAATCCGTACTTTGGCCGGAGGATTTTTGCTCCAGGAAGCCGACCTACCCTCCAGTAGCCAAGGATCTTGGCGGGTGGTTACCGAGCAACAACCCACCCCGGAAGAATGGGCCGACTTGGAGTTTGCCTGGAAAGTCTGCAAACATGTCAAATCCAACGCTATTGTGATTGCTAAGCAAGGTCAAACCATTGGCATTGGCGCCGGGCAAATGAACCGCGTGGGAGCCGTAGAAATTGCCCTCCAACAAGCGGGAGCCCAAGCTGCCGGGGCGGTGTTGGCCAGCGATGGATTTTTCCCCTTCACCGACAGTGTTGAGGCGGCAGCCCGCGCCGGGATCCGCGCCATCATTCAACCGGGCGGAAGCATTCGCGATCCGGACTCGATTGCCGCTGCCAATGCTGCCGGCGTTGTGATGATTTGCACCGGCAGGCGTCACTTTTTGCACTGAGTTTTTGTGTTCCCTGTAGGCACCCCTGCCCCTCAAACAGCCTAGGGACTGGCTTCAACCTGCGTCTCCCGTCGGTAGGATAGCTGGTGAAACAGCTTCTGGGTCTGCCCTTTCAGGAGTTTCTTCAGCAGTTTCGACAGGAGGTATCTCAGGGAGGAGTGCCGGCTGCAGCAAAAAGTCAACGGTTTCCCAAGTTTCAGAGTCTGGAAGAGGATAAGCCAGCAGCCACTGTTCCGGTAGGGTTTGCGGGCCTTGGCTGCGCTCTTTGCGATGAGCCAGGGTGAGTTGAAAAGGATCCCCTTGGCGGCGATAGGGACGACGGAATCCCGGTACCTGAACGGAGATAGAATAAGTTCCTCTGAGGTGATGGCCCTCCACTTTTTCCCCAGAAGCCAACAGCAACGGCTGGCGGCGATCTTGGCGGATCTTCACCTGTTGCAATTCCACACGGCCTAGCAGCTGTTCACTCCCCACCAAGGATGCCACCTCAGCCGGCAAGTGGGACATCTGGTAAGCCAAAGCCTGCTCCACAATCGGTTTGGGTGGTCTGGGGCCACAGCCACTTAGCAACCCCACCAGCCAGAAGGCCAGACAACAGAGAGCCAATCCTCGGCAACAACGGCTCCAATTCGGTTTGGGCATAGCCTCCTCCCCGGTTCTCCCGTGTTTATCCGCTCAACTCCTCAAACCGAACTCAAGGCAGGCTGCTGCTTCAGATACTCTGTATTGACCCCAGACTCACGGGTAAGGGCCACCAGGCCGGTGCGGGCAATCTCGCGGATGCCAAAGCTGGTCAACATCTTCATAATGGCCACCATTTTGCCGGGATCCCCGGTTACCTCCAAGGTCAAGGATTCCTCCGCCACATCCACAATGCGGGCCCGGAACATCTGGGCCACATCCATAATGTCGGAGCGGGTATCGGGGCTGGCATTGACCTTAATCAGCATCAGTTCCCGTTCCACACAGGGGACATGGGTAATGTCGGTTACCTTAAGCACATCAATGAGCTTGTAAAGCTGCTTGGTCATTTGCTCTACATCGTGTTCATCTCCCGGTACCACCATGGTGATGCGAGAGATCCCCGGTCGTTCCGTAGGACCAACCGTAAGGCTGTCGATATTAAAGCCGCGACGGGCAAACATCCCGGCGATACGGGTCAAGACGCCAGGCTGATCCTGCACAAGGGCACTGAGGGTGTGTTTCACGGCAACAAAAGCAGTAGAAAAAGGGTATCTAGTAAACCCGAGCGCTTTTTATTGTGTCATAGGCCAGGCCTTTTCTAGGCAGATTCTTCTCTGCCCAGATCTGAATCGGGAGTACTGAGGCGCAGCAAAGCCCGATGCACCTGCTTGGCCAAAGCCAGATTGTGGTGCTTGTGGCAAACCTGCAAAGCAGCTTGCCAATCGGAATAGGCTGTCATCTTATCGCCCATGTTGCAGTGGGCCAATCCCCGCCCGTACAGGCCATGTTCATCCGAAACATCCACCCGATTGAGATTGGCCTCGATGCGAAAGGCACGGTCATAGTCATCGAGGGCAGCTTTTAGCTCCCCCAACTCGTAAAGGGCATTGCCCCGGCTGTAGAGGGTGTTGGGCTGCTGGGGATCCATCTCTAGGCTGCGATCCCAATCCGCAATTGCCTCGTTATAGCGATCCGCCCAGTAGTAGGCGAGGCCGCGGTTGTAGTAAAAAGCCGGGCTAGGCTCTAAGCGAATCGCTTGCGACCAATCGGCCAAGGCTGCCTCCCATTCCCCCAAGTAGCTGTGTAGGTGTGCCCGTGCCACAAACGCCGCGGTCGAGGTGGGATCCAAGTGAATGGCTTCATCCAGATGGGTGAGCGCAAAGGTTAGGGATCCCTGCTCGGCCAGCAGATGAGCCAAGCTCAGGTGATGGGTAGCATTGGGATGGAGTTCCACCAAGCGGCTGAGATCGGCAATGGCGCCTTTCCTATCTGCTTGACTGATCCGAATCAGGGCCCGATAGTAATAAGGTTCTGGCCGGCGCGGCGCCAACTGGATGGTCCGGTCAAAATCTGCCAAGGCCAGAGAAACCTGGGCCAGGGCAAGGTACGCTTTACCCCGTAAAAGGTAGGCATTGGTTAAGTGGGGATCCTGTTGCAAGGCCAAGGTGAGTTGTTCGATTGCTCCTGACACATCTTGTTTGAGCCAGCAGTCTCGACCCCGGTTGTAGGCCAAAATGGCCGGGCGAGTGAACACGGCAATAGCCGCCGCACTGGCCAATCCCGCCACGGCCAAAACCCGATCCTGCCGCCAACCACTCATGCCTCCCAACAGCAGGGTGGCCATGATCAAAATACGTAAACCCGTGGAAGAGTGGACTTTGGGCATGGAATCCAAGTCAGGTTTGTTTTTATTCTGCATGATCCGGCAGTGGAGAAGACTAAGAACCGGAGTGCCATTGTCAGCCAGAGGGGTCAAGCTAGAGCGGGAACACTGCAGAGGTTTTTCCAAGAACCTTGGTTGTGTTGTTGTCGAACCTCTAGGTGTGAGAGGACGCTGTGAACGATGACATGCTTAAAAATACCCTGCCGCTCCTGGCCCTTCTAGCAGGGTTTGTTCTGTTTGGCCCGAGCCTAATCTTGGAAGCCACTGACTTGATTCTCGGCTATCCGGTTGATTTCCTGCGGGTGCAGGGGAGGAGCAGTAGCCAGCCCACCCTGCCTTCAGGGGGTGAAAGCAGAGCTGAGGGATCCCCTCTGCCGCCTGACAACCTCTGAAAAAAAGTTGACGCAGAGTTTGGGGATCCCGACCTCTTCTAGACCCAGAGCATCAAGCGCATCTCATACGGATCGTGCATATCGGGATGGAAGGGTAACACCCGCAAGGCCAACCCCTGCAAGCCACTGGCATCGTAATGAATTTGCCCTGAGAAAATGGCCCGATCCTCGACCGTTTCCACGTACTGCATCGGCGTGACTCGCCCCCGTTGAATGTGGCCGGTATCATCCACAGGCCCTTGGTAAACTTGCAAAACCACATCCTGCGGTTGCAGGGATCCCAGTCGTACCTCGGCAGTTACCGTCAGAGGGGCACGAGCCGTCACGGTACTCCTGCCCTGAGCCGGCAAGGTCCCCTTTTCCCCTGCCACATGGACATTGACCACCTGAATCCTGTACCAATTTTCCTGCACATGGCTGCACCAACGGGTAAAGCGACGGGCGGACTCAAAGTTTTCCCTGCGCATACGGTCGTAGTAGTTGCTAAGGGGAACGTAGGCTCGTTCGGCATATTCCTGCACCATGCGCTGGGTGCTGAACAGAGGGGCATTGAGGCGAATCGCCTGCTTCATACGCTGGATCCACTGGTGGGGCAGACCATCGCTACTGAGCTGGTAAAACGTGGGAGCCACCTCCTGTTCCAGCAGGTCGTAGAGGGCATTGGCTTCCACCTCATCCTGATAGGCTCGATCCTCATATTCCTCCCCCCGACCGATGGGCCAGCCAGTTTGGTAGTAGTCGGCCTCATCCCACCAGCCATCCAAAATGCTTAGGTTTTGTCCCCCATTGGCGGCAGCTTTCATGCCACTGGTGCCACTGGCTTCCCGCGGGCGCAGCGGGTTGTTCAGCCATACATCTACCCCAGCCACCATCATGGCCGTGACGTGCATGTCGTAGTCTTCGATAAACACCAAGTGCTGGCGAAACTCCGGTTGCCGCGACAGTTGTGCAATCTGGCGGATCAACTCTTTGCCGGGGGTATCCCGAGGGTGGGCCTTACCGGCAAAAATAAACTGCATCGGGTAGCGAGGGTTGCTCACCAGCGCTTTGAAGCGCTCCAGATTCTTAAACAGCAGGGTAGCTCGTTTGTAGGTGGCAAAACGGCGGGCAAAACCAATGGTAAGCACCTCCGGATTGAGGGCTTCTGCAGCCCGTTGAATTTCAACCGCCGAAGCGGCCCGTTTCTGGAGCTGCGCCACCAAGCGTTCACGGGTAAAGGTAATCAAACGGGAACGACTGCGCTCATGGGTACGCCACAGCTCGCTATCCGGGATGCGATCCACCTTTTGCCACATCGGATCTGAGGGGGGTGCTTCTGACCAGTCAGGGCCCAAATAGCGGTCATAAAGGGTTTGGTTTTCTTCTCCCACCCAGGTGCGGGCATGGATCCCATTGGTAATCGAGGTAATCGGCACTTCCTCAAGAGGGATCCCGGGCCACAGCCGACTGAACATCTTACGGGAGACTGCCCCGTGCAACTTACTTACCCCATTGACAAAAGAAGCCATATTGATGGCCAGCACCGCCATGCTAAAGGGGGCCTGAAAATCGCCGGTGTTCTCCCGCCCCAAAGCCAAAAAGCGCTCCCGGCTCAAGCCCATCTGGCTGTAGTAGAAGCCGAGGTAGTAGTCAATTTTGTCGGGGGGAAACAGGTCAATCCCCGCCGGTACAGGGGTGTGGGTGGTGAACATCTGGCTGGATTTAGCCACCTGCCAGGCTTCTTCAAAGCTCAACCCCTGCTCAGTCATCAGCAGGCGTATCCGTTCCACCGCCAGAAAAGCCGAGTGTCCCTCGTTCATGTGATAGACCGTGGGCCGGATCCCGAGGGCACGCAAAGCGCGCACCCCGCCAATCCCCAGCATGATCTCTTGGTGGATGCGCACATCTTGATCACCGCCATACAGCTCATCGGTAATATCTTGGTCGTATTGGCTGTTGGGCTCGATGTTGGTATCCAGCAGGTAAAGGGGCACCCGACCCACATTCACCTTCCAGATGCGGGCAAATACTTTGCGGTTGGGGTAGTCCACCTCGATGTGAATTTCTTGGCCTTCAGCATCCTTTTGCAGCTCCAAAGGCATATTAAAAAAATCGTTGATGGGGTAGCGCTCCTGTTGCCAGCCATCCGGGTTGAGGTACTGACGGAAATAGCCCTTCTGGTAGAGCAACCCCACCCCCACCAAAGGTAGACCTAAGTCACTGGCAGCTTTGAGGTGATCTCCGGCCAAAACCCCTAAACCCCCTGAATAAATAGGCAGGCAATCCGCCAGGCCGAACTCTGCCGAAAAATAGGCATAGCACTCTCCTTGCACCGCCTGAGCAGAGCGATGCTTGCGATACCAGGTATCTTTCTGTAAATAGCTGCACAACTGCTGAGTTGCCCGTTCCAGTTGGGCCAAAAAGCCGGGATCCTCCGCCAATTCATCCAGCCGCTCCTGTCGGATTTCGCCCAACAGAGCCACCGGATTGTGGCCGCAGTGCTCCCACAGATCGGGATCCATGCGGCTAAACAGATTGCGGGTTTCTACGTTCCAACTAAAATGCAAGTTGTAGGCCAAGAAGCGCAGACTTTCCAAAGCAGCAGGTAGATAAGGGGTAACCTTAAATGTGCGTAGTGGCTTCATAGGGATCCCGGAGAAGCATGACCACTGTCAAACTACCTTGGTTCCCTATTCAAGTCTGGAGCTTTTTAGCTTGAATGCTGATTTGTCACAACCCTGTTGCTGAGGAAGCCTGTCCAAGCGGATGTATCCACAGCCAATTTTCCAGATCTAGTGCCTCCTGTGCAGATGTCGGGTAGATTTGGCGGTACAGGGTAAACACCCACAGCAGGTTACGGGAACGGTCAGTGCCATGAAATGCCCGAGTCAGGATCCCACCCCATCTTCACCCTCGCCGAAGCGCAGTTGCAGGCAAAGGTCTTACCTACAAGGCTTGTTTTTGGGATCCCTGATCTTGGCAGGGTGGGCCGGCCAGCTCTCAAGCTGGGCGCAGGAGGTGGATCCCCCCACCGAGACCTTTGTGCCAGGAGGCAATATCGATCCTCTCTCCCAACTGCGAGTGCGTAATGAGTTGGTGACGATCTGCGGTGACTACCGTTGTGAGGACTACCGCTTTGCGGTGCGGGTGTTGATCGGCCCCGATGACACCTTGGAAACCCTCTTACAACGGCTGGATGCAGAGATGCTGCGGGAAGTGGATCGGGTGTTTCAAACTCGTCCGGATCTGAACCGGGTCATCATTGATGGCTATGTGTTTTTAGGAACCCCCACCTTTGTCAACCGGGAAGTGCTGCTGCAAACTCTGTTTGTCCCCCGTCACCGCTGGGTAGTGGGCCGCTTTGGGCTAGAGCAGGATGCTGTCTTCTACGCCGAGCTATTGGATCAAATTACCCCCTTGCTTGCTCCCCCGCCCCCACCGGCGACAGAAGCTGGAGAACCTTTGCCCCCGCTGCCAGAACTGCCACCTGTTGAGGAAACACCCACACCAGCAGAGACGCCCTTGATTGAAGAAACGCCCACTCCGGAAGAAACCCCCGCCGAGCCGCCAGGGGGTGATGTCATCCAGCGGCAACCCATTCAGCCCTGAGGGAATTGGGGTCTTTCCTCTCGGGGAATACTAGGGATCCTTTTTGGCCCTAGGTCTGAGGTTAATTAATCAGCCCCAGGGGAGGTGACCCAGAGCTCTTCCGACTCCAGGTAAAGCCTGAGGCTACGCAGGTGACTGATCCAGCCTTCTACTCGTCTACACAAGCTGTAGTCAGTGTTCCTGAAAAAGTGGCAGCTTACTCAGCCAATCCTGCCTACAGGAGGTTTTCAGTTGACCGGTGCGCGGCAAGCGCCGCCGTACCGCTGCGCGGGCGCAAGCTAACAGGCCAGGGAGGATGTCAAAGTCAGTTGCACAACCCAAAAAGGTAGTCAGAGACCCGTGCGCTATGTCTTGCTGCAGTACC
Source organism: uncultured cyanobacterium (assembly GCA_937944885.1). Lineage (GTDB taxonomy): Bacteria > Cyanobacteriota > Cyanobacteriia > Thermostichales > Thermostichaceae > Thermostichus. Next base: position 68,263 of record CALFBB010000016.1, on the reverse strand, counting down.
CCGGTAAAGGTGCTCCCGTTATTCGGGATCTCAACTTTTCTGTAGAGCACTCAGAGTTTGTCTCCATCGTCGGGCCCAGCGGCTGTGGTAAAACCTCACTATATACTATATAAGTAAAATATCTATGTAGAAGTAAAATCACTACATAGAAAGTGGTTGCCAGCTTGAATACCCACCATGGCAGCACCATCTACTTTCAACCACAAGCGATCACCGACCCCCTGAAACCTGTGGGCATGGCCTTTCAAAACTTGATATTCCTGCCCTGGCGCAACACCCTCAAAAATGTGCTGCTGCCCCTGGAGATGGTACAGCCCTACAAGCGTACTTTTCGGCAAAACCTGGCCCAGCACGAAAAATCTGCCCTTGATCTACTGGCTATGGTAGGGTCGCAGGGTTTTCAAAAAGCTTATCCCTAGCAACTGTCGGGCGGAATGCGGCAACGGAAGGTCGTTTGCGCCAGCGTGCCAAAGGGGCAAAAACTGGAGAAGCTCACGCCGTACCCAAGTATGTCACAAAAATCCTGCAGCAAAGTAGCCGGTACATCATTTCCCATTTCAACATGCTTTATAGTCATCTAAGCTCTGGGGATCCCTGCCGTTATGGACCTGACCAAGGGATAACCCAAAACTAATGAATACCGACCTGTGAGGAGAACATCTGTGACCTACCGTGTGACCTTGATTCCTGGCGATGGCATTGGCCCGGAAGTGGCCAAGGCTATGACCACTGTCTTGGATGCAACCGGGATCCCCTTTGAATGGATCTGGGTGGATGCAGGTGTGGATGTGATTGAAAAATATGGCACCCCTCTGCCGCCGCAGGTATTGGAGTCGATTCGGGAAACCAAGGTTGCTATCAAAGGTCCGATTGGCACACCGGTGGGGACCGGTTTTCGCTCGGTGAATGTGGCCATTCGCAAGGAGCTGGATTTGTACGCCAACTTAAGACCGGCCAAGTCCATGATTGGAGTGAAAAGCCCGTTTCAAAATATCGACTTAGTGGTGGTGCGAGAGAATACCGAGGATCTCTATGCGGGCATTGAGTTTGAGCGGGGTACGCCGGAGGCAGCCCAGGCGCGAGAAGAGATGATGCGGCTTTCTGGTAAATTCATTCGAGAGGGATCCGCCATCGGCGTCAAACCGATTTCCGAGTTCGGGAGCCGGCGGATCGTGAAATTTGCCTTTGAGTATGCACGGCAGAATGGCCGTAAAAAAGTAACTGCGGTCCACAAGGCCAACATCATGAAGTTCACCGATGGCTTGTTTCTCGAGGTGGCCCGCGAGGTTGCCAAGGAATACCCCGATGTTGAGTTTGAAGACCGCATTGTAGACAACATGTGTATGCAACTGATGCAAAAACCAGAACTCTACGATGTCCTAGTCTTAACCAATCTCTACGGCGATATTATTTCTGACTTGTGTGCCGGGATGATCGGGGGACTAGGGGTAGCACCGGGAGCAAACATTGGGGATGAAATGGCGGTGTTTGAGGCTATCCACGGTTCTGCACCCAAGTATGCCGGGCAAAATAAGGTCAACCCGGTAGCGTTAATCCTTTCAGGGGTGATGATGTTGCGTTACCTAGGAGAACAGGAAGCCGCCGAGAAAGTTGAAGCAGCCGTACAAGCAGTGATTGCAGAAGGTAAGCAAGTCACCTACGATCTGGCCAAAGGGGATCCCGTTGGAACCCAAGAAATGGCAGAGGCCATTGCAGCAAAGCTGTAGGAACTCAATGATTGTCGATAACCGATGAGTTGGATGCTGCTTACTGGCCTCTAGGAAGGTAGAACAGTTGGCCATTCTTTTTAACTGTCGTTTGGCTTAGATACTCTGGAGAATAGATACACCCCATCTCGGTAATAGAGAAGTTGAAACGCTTCATGGTGCTGCAACTCCCCAATTAAAGCAGCAGAAAAGGCTTTGCTGCTTCGCCATCCTGGAAAACGACGGTTTAGCAAAACATAGTCAAAGGGATCCCATTGAATTGAGCGGGGTTGCTGAGATGGGTCACCTTCATCAGTGAAACGGATAACTCGGCGATGGCTGAGATGGGGGGCTAGCTCATGGGTTGTTAACACCCCCCCTTGGGAAGTAACCTGAGCAAGTGCCTGCCGACTGGCTGACCAAGTTTCTAGAGAGTCGAGATAGATTGACCAGAAAAAGCCGTATTTCCCCAAGGCTAAAAAAGCCAGTAAAGATCCTAACAAGCCTCTTTTTATCCCTCCAATGCTCAAGGGAGAAGTTTTCAGATTCTCGATAACTGCCAGGATTAAGAAAGGGATGATAGGCAAAACATAATGATGAACCAGATCCCGATAGGCAGGGTTACTGGAGAGGATATTCAAAACTAGAGTGGGCAAAGCCGGAAATAGGGGATCCCAATATTGCCAAGACAAACCCCAAATCAGAGGGACAACCAGTAAGAACAGATAGAATAAAGTGTCCACAGAAAACACACGAACCCAAATTAGGGTTGGTCGAAAAAACAGGTTTTGCATCACCTCAACCACAGAGCTACCCAGGTAACGGTAGTGGGAGATGGCCGCCGGTTCACTACCGCTAAAGTGAGGAATAATCCAAAACACCGCAATGACAAACCATAGGGATCCGGTTCCTACAGCAAGCCAACCGGCCACCCAGCATCTCTTCTGCCATAGGTCTTCAACCCGACGATATTCCCAAATCAATAGCCAGATACCTAAGGCAACAACAGTTAAGGACAAGACCGCTTTACAACTGAGAATACCCAGCAAACAGAGATAGAAAACCCCTACCCGACCGCTGCGCAGGGCCAACACAGACAATAAAAGCAGAGGAACAGCCAGGACCTCTGGATGAAAATCAAACAAATTGGCATTGAAAATACCCGGATAAAGTAAATAAGCCCCAGCTAGTAAAAGAGCCTGTCTATTGTCAATTTTGGCCTGCAAGGCAAGACGATAAACCGGCAATGCCCCTAAAGCCAGGGCCAAGGATTGGATCCCGAATAACCAATAGACAGAAGGAACAATCCGATACAACAGACTAATCGGGTAAAGAATAAAGGCGGCATGATCACCGAGAATATGGATGCCGCGAATGGTAGAAAAGGGCACCTCTCCCCGACTAATGAGATAAACCGATTGATCAAAAATACCGAGATCATATCCTCCTGAGTGAAACAGGTGATGCCGAGCTACACTACACCCGCAAAGAATAATGCAGCTACCAACTATCATCAGGAGTAAGGGGCAGTTTGATGAGTCGTTCTTCATGCCAGACTTGATTGCTCTTTTGCCGATTACGTTACACCCAATCCCTCTTGCCCGGGCAGGTACCCTTGCGGGTGACAGCACTCAGCACACCGGGATCCAATAACAGCACCCTTTGGATTGATACTTACCTGCAGAGGATGCCTCCGGTATATCCAATCAATTGATGAACAATTGATGCAATTTTGATACAGATTGTGAATCTTGCTGGCATCTTTTGCTGCCGATCCCGAAAAAAAAATAAATAAGCTGCTCCTTTTTAGGGATCCCTTCTACTCTAGAGAGGATAACTGTCGCGGTGCTGACTTTGGAAAGTTTTGTTCTTATCAAGCAAGTTCCGGATCAAAGTTCAAAAGCAGGCATCAACAGCGATGGCACCATTGACCGGTCCAAAGCCAGGCGCATGCTCAACCCCTTCGACCGTTACGCCCTAGAAGCAGCGCTGCAAACCAAGCGACACCATAAAGCCACGGTAACAGCCATTACCATGGGGCCACCGCCGGCCCTCGAGGTTCTCTACGAAGCTATTGCCCATGGAGTGGATCGGGGTATTCTCGTAACTGATCGCCGTCTAGCTGCCTCCGATACCCTAGCCACTGCCTATACCCTAGCCCAAACGGTGCGCTACCTTGGCTTGCCGGATGTGATCTTCTGTGGTTTACAGACCACCGACGGGGATACGGCACAGGTGGGGCCACAGCTGGCGGAGCGGCTGGGGATCCCGCAGATCACCTATTGTGAAGCCTTTGAGATTCGCGATGGCATCCTGCTGGCCCGGCGCGCCATTGAAGGGGGGCGCCAAACCGTCACCGTTCCTTTGCCAGCTTTGGTAACGGTTGCCAATTCTGCCCGCCGCTTGGCCTACCAAACCTTGCGCGGTGCCCGACGGGTGCAGCAGCTGATGCGAGATGAAGCAGCACGGGCGGAAGTCATTCAAATCCTCAATTTGGAGGATGTGGGTGCGGATCCGGAGCGCTGCGGCCTCAAGGGATCCCCGACCATTGTGGCAGCGACTGAAAAGGTAGGAGAAATGGGTGGCAACTGTCAAGTCTTTCAGGGGCAATCGGTGCCCAACCTGGTCAAGAGCCTGACGGAAGCGGCTTCCATCCCTAGCTACGTAACAGCTCGGTAATTGCAAACTTCACAGTTATTCAGCTCAATATCCATCTAGGGGAAGGGGTATGGTTCAGAAGCGGGTTTTGATTTTCGCCGAACAGATTGATGGAGAATTGCAGCCGATTGCTCTGGAGCTATTGGGTGCAGGTCGTACCCTGGCCGATAAGTTGGAGGGTACCCTAAGCGCAGTGGTGCTGGGATCCGCTATTGCCCATCTGCCCCCTATTCTGATTGGCCATGGAGCCGATGAAGTCTTTCTGGCGGATCATCCCGAACTGGCTCAATACCGCACCTTGCCCTATCGCCGGGTGATGATTGATTTGATCAAAAGCTGGCCACAGCCTCCCCATATCATTTTGCTGGGATCCACCACCACCGGTCGGGATTTGGCGCCGCGTTTGGCGGCTCACCTGGAAACCGGCCTGACCGCCGATTGCACCGAGCTGGATATCGGCCCTTTTGAGTATTCCAACAGCAAGGATCCCAGTAAATCCGGTTTCTTCTCCGATTGCTTGTATGCAATTCGGCCTAGCTTTGGAGAATCCCTGAAAGCCCGTATTCTTGGCCCCTGGAAAACCCCCCAAATGGCTACGGTGCGCCCAGGAGTGATGGTACCTTTGCCTTGGGATGGATCCCGGCGGGGTGAAGTGTTTCAGGTGCCGGTTCAACTGGATCCCTGTGATTTGAGTTTGCAAATCGTGGAGACGGTGCGCAATCTTTCTCAAGCGGTAGATTTGGCGCGGGCGGAGGTGATTGTTTCTGGAGGTTACGGGCTGGGTTCACCCGATGGATTTGACTTGATACGGCAGCTTGCAGCTTGTTTTCCCAATAGCGCTGTCGGTTCCTCCCGTAAGGCGGTGGATTCCGGTTGGATCCCCTATGATCACCAGGTGGGTCAAACCGGCAAAACTGTCCGCCCACGCCTCTATATCGCCTGTGGAATTTCTGGGGCAATTCAACACCGCGTGGGCATGGATAAATCCCAAACCATCGTTGCCATCAACAAAGATAGCTCTGCCCCCATCTTCAAGTTTGCCCATTACGGCATTGTTGGGGATCTCTATCAGGTGGTACCAGAGCTAATCCGGCAACTGCAACAGAGCCCAGCCCAGCCTCAAGCTAACCCCAATGAGAGGATTCCGGTTTTGCAAGGGTACTGAAACCTGTCCTCAAGGTGGGCCTGCCCCTCAGACCTGGCGTCTGCCCCTGACAAAAGACTCGTGTAAGCTTACCTTGCTCTGGTATGATGTTAAGACTGGTTGCTTAACGGGATGTAGCGCAGCTTGGTAGCGCACTTCGTTCGGGACGAAGGGGTCGCAGGTTCGAATCCTGTCATCCCGATTGTCAAGAGGCTGTCCTTTGCCGAGTTATAGGGATCCCTGCAAAGTAGAGATAACTCCCTTTGAGGCTGGTAGATTCTTAGAATAAACTTTCGAGTTATGAATCTTTTGATTTATTTTGACGAGGGAGTCAGCCCTCGCTCTGTTCGCTTTCTGACCAGGGCTTTGCAACTTGAAGATGTTGACAAGTTTCCAATTTATAAGAATCCCCACAGAGTGGGGACCGGCCAAATCGTGCGAGAAGCTACCGGAGAAGCACTGGTTTCCAATTTATAGGGATCCCCACAGAGTGGGGACAGCCTCCATTAAAACCCAGTCAGGGCAAGGGAGGCAAGGGCCATTGGTGAGGGGGCGGCCAACTTGGTAAAAATGGGAGCTTGAGGAGGGGTCTGAAACCCTTATGTAGTAAGACAGAGTGCTACGCACCGCTACGCGAACGAGTGGATCAACGGGGATAGGTTGTTTCAGCTGTTTTCTGGAACGGTTGCAAGTTACAGTGATGCAAGCAAAGCCCACGTCTTTCAAGCGTGGAATGTAGGGCCCTGCGGCTTTAGCCGCAGTTTCTGGTAAAATTGTATTAGTGGCTAGGGTAATCAACCACTTAAAAAACCCAGTCGCCGCAAGGCAGCGCACCTTGAAAATTGAAGTTATGGGGTTCTGTGCAGGAAGGCTTGCACAGGTAAAAACTTCAAGCATCAAGCACAGAGATCCTAGTTTTGGGTTTTCTACAGTACGGCGGGGCACGTCGAAACTGGCCTCTGAAATGGGGTAAAACGCTTGGGGAGAGCACCATCTCTGGCAGAGGAGGGAAACCAACTCTGGTAAGTGGACTCGCTGAACCAAGAATCCCACTGCCTTCAGGCGTGGGAGTGTCAATCAAACATCACAAATGCTGCCCCAACCGCTCCACCTCAAACACCCCATCCCGAAAGCGACCATAGATCCGCCTTGCATCCAGATCGCTCCAGGCATAGCACTCATACCAATCTTCGTAGCCCTCCACCTTATGAAAATGCAGCGAGCGGGGGTTGTAAGTCTGATCAGACTCCAGGCAGCGTCCCAACCTATCCAACTGTCGATTCACCAGGGCCAGTCTGTCCGGCCCAAGATTCTCTGCCTCTCTGATAAACTCTGGATTCAACCGCACCTTGGCACTCACGGGATCCCAAACCCGTTTCTTGTAATAGATCTCGTGGCACCGTTCCCATACCAGTCGCCCCCACTCCGACAGGGTTACCTGCCCCTCCACCTCATATAACAAAGTCTCCGGAATCCCGGCACACTCCGTCACCGCCAGATTGTACCCCTGAGCCAACCGCCGAAAAGTCTGCATATGTTCCCCCACCACGCCATCGGGATCCAGCTTCAGAGGCAGGCGAGGGATCCGCAACAACTCTGAGGATTCCTGAAAGATATAGACACATTCATCCGCATAAAACATCCCCATCGCCTGCAAAAAACCATTGGTGCTCTTGAATCCCCCAGTCAGGTTAAACACCACCCGAAAACCTTGCTTTTGGTAGCTGCTTAAGGTCTGCTCCCCCCACTCCACCAAAGCTCCCATGCTGAGGCGAAACTCATCCAAGGTCCTGACACTCATATCCGTGATCCGCTCTACCCGCCCTGCTACTCCCTGCTGCTGTAGCCAACTCAAAACGATCTGAGCTGTAGCCTGCCCCTGGAAAGTATCAGTAGCAAGCAGAATATGCTCCGAGGGGGGGCCGGGCAACTGATGATCAAAATAGGTCAGGATCCCGTTTAGCTCTGCACTGAGCTTGACTACCTGATGGGGAGGAGCAGCCAAGATCATTTGCCGCCGTCCCTCGATATGAGCCTGAACCTGCTGCCGCTCTTGAGGATTCAAGTCAGTCTCTTTGGCATTAGCAGTGGTATTCAATAGCTTGCGCAAATCCTCATTAACGTTAAAGGTCAAAGTACTGGTGCCACACGAGGACACCATCAAAACGGGTTGCACCATTCAACTCCTAAAGTGAATCATTCTGTTAGAATCATTCTGTTAATAGAATAAAAGAATAAAACAGCTTAAAATAATAAAACAGCTTAAAAAGCCCCCTTTCCAGCTAAACTTAGGGTGATTATTGAAGCTGAAAGCTCTCTTTTTATCTTACTTGCAAATTTTGCTATGGATATGCTGCGAACCTGATGTGTATGACGGCAGATGGGGTAGGGTTTTTTGCTAGTTTCCAGAGTAAGCGCTGAGCAGCTGCATGCAATAAAACACCAACGGTGCTGTAAAGACGTAGCTATCCCCCCGATCCAGAATGCCGCCATGGCCGGGGATGAGATCCCCAGAATCTTTCACCCCGGCATCCCGTTTCATCAAAGATTCTGTTAGGTCGCCTAGCAGGCTGGTCAGCCCGATCAAAAACCCCAGGATCCCACCACTCAGCCAGCTCCAGGGCCAGCCCAAGTAGTAGGCCCCCACCACTGCCAGGGTTGTGCTAGCAGCAATCCCGGCCACCGCCCCTTCTACTGTTTTTTTGGGGCTGAGGATAGACAGTTTGGTTCGTCCAAAAGCACGACCCCAGAGGTAAGCCCCCACATCGGCAGCAATCACACAGCCGATAGCCAGGAGAGTAATGCGTAGGCCCTCCCCAATTCCCTCTGAGGGGGGTAAAGCCCTGACCCGGATCCAAAAACTCGGCAACAGAGCACAGTAAAACAATCCCAAGATGGAAGTGGCAATATCGGCAATGGTAGCCACCTTAGGTTTGAAAAGCAGATAAAAGCAGATGACGGATCCCGCCACAATAAATCCAGGGCTGGTCCATTCCGGTTTCACCTGCTGCAAAATCACCAGAATTTGGCTGGAGAACATGGTGGTGCGCATGGCCGGGGCATTCCCCTTGGCTTGAACGAGGCGGAAAAACTCCAACTGGGCCAAGAAAATAATCAGCGCAATTGCTGCTGTGAAATACCAACCTCCCAGCAGGGTGACCATCAGGGCAAACAACATTACCGCAAAGCCACTGGCCCAACGTGCTGCCATCATGCGCATCCGGTCACGCGAATCTGCTGACCACCGCTCAGAGCATGCTCGGATTCTGAACCAGAATTGTCAGAGGGGAAATAGACTCTGACCAGGATCCCTGCTTCATCAGTTGCATCACTTTCTGGATACAGCTTTTTCCAGCGATCTCTACTGCGGTTCATAGGGGCTCATTCCTTGTCTGTTGGCGCTAGTGAGCCGTAGGCCTTTAAGGATTCCAGGCTGCCTCAGATCCTCCATAGAGTCGGGAAAAGCTGTACCGTTGCTGCGATGGAAAAGCCTTTTGCCTTAGCCTCTCAGTTTAACCTTCTTAGGCGTCCTCATGTATCCTGCTGGGAAGGGGATCCCTCAGCAAGGCTGCAATCTGGCCAGGGCATGTGATAATTGATGGACTGCAAAGATTTGTCACCCTTGGTCCTTTTCCAGCATGGTTCAGGAACTTACCCCCCCTTCCGCTACGACTCGCATTTCTGCCGAAGAAGCTCGCATGCTCTACCAGGATATGATGCTAGGCCGTCTTTTTGAGGACAAGTGTGCTGAGATGTACTACAAGGGCAAGATGTTTGGCTTTGTGCATCTCTACAACGGCCAGGAGGCAGTTTCCACCGGGGTGATCAAGGCTCTGAAACCCACTGACTATGTGTGCAGCACCTATCGGGACCATGTGCATGCCCTCAGCACAGGGATCCCGGCGCGGGCGGTGATGGCAGAGCTTTTCGGGAAAGCAACCGGTTGCAGCAAGGGGCGCGGCGGCTCGATGCACCTGTTCTCAGCAGAACATAACTTCCTCGGCGGCTACGCTTTTGTTGCCGAAGGGATCCCGGTGGCCACGGGAGCGGCCTTTTCGGCTAAGTACCGCGGTACCGACCAGGTGACCGCCTGCTTCTTCGGGGATGGGGCTTGTAACAACGGCCAGTTTTACGAGTGCTTGAACATGGCTGCCCTCTGGAAGTTGCCGATTGTGTATGTGGTGGAGAACAACTTCTGGGCAATTGGCATGGCCCATGAGCGCGCCACCTCCGAGACCGACATTTACCGCAAGGGCCCAGCTTTTGGGATGCCCGGCTATCAAATTGATGGTATGGATGTGCTGGCGGTGCGAGAAGCAGCCCAACAGGCGATTGCGCGGGCCCGGGCCGGGGAAGGCCCCACCCTTCTGGAGTGCATTACCTACCGCTTTCGGGGACATTCCCTCGCAGATCCAGATGAGTTGCGTAGCCCAGAGGAAAAAGAGTTCTGGCGGCAACGGGATCCCATCAAGCAACTGGAGCGCTACGCCCTAGAGCATAAGCTCATGACCGAAGCGGACTTTCAAGCCATCCAAGCGGAGACCGCTGCCACAGTTGAAGATGCTGTTGCTTTTGCCCTCGATAGCCCGGAGCCTACCTTGGATGAGCTGTACCGCTTTGTTTTTGCAGAAGACGAGTGAGTGGCTTGCCGGCCAAGTTTTTCCCAGCTGCTGCTGCTGAGGTAGCCCAGGGCTTTTGTCAGGGTTACCATCTGGGGTAGGGCATGAATCCGTGCAGGCTGTCCTGCTGAAAGAGGCTCTAGGTCAGCTGCAGCTAGGGTTTCCTTTTCACCGAAGGCTGGCCCCCAGGATTTTTAGGATCAGGCGATACACCTCCCCGAGGTTGGCCGGTTGGCCCTCTACCCCTGAGGAGCAAGGGATAGGGATCCCTCACTGCTTAGCATAAGCACATCCTTCTTAAAATCCGCGCAATAGCGCAGCCGTTTCCGTCAATATCGCTTTTCTTTTGTTTACATAGCTTCATATAATTGGAGTATTGAGCATAAGTATTTATTCCTGGTCATGAGCAATTCCCTTGAGTTCCCTTGGCTGACAACGCTGGTGCTCTTGCCAATGGTGGCAGCCTGCGGGATCCCTTTCATTCCCCAAACTCGTTGGGTGCGTTGGTATGCCCTCGCCGTGGGGGTTCTGGATTTGGGCCTGATGATCTACGCCTTTGGGCGCCACTACGATTTGCAAAACTTCTCTTTGCAGTTGGTGGAGCGCTACGCCTGGGTAGCTCAAATCGGCTTTGACTGGTCGCTGGCGGTAGATGGTCTTTCTTTACCCTTAGTGGTGCTGTCGGGATTGATCACCACCCTCTCAGCTTTGGCGGCCTGGAATGTCAGCAATAAGCCGCGCCTGTTTTTCTTCCTGTTGCTGTTGATGTACAGCGCCCAGTTGGGGGTATTTCTGGCGCAGGACATGCTGCTTTTCTTCTTAATGTGGGAGATTGAGCTGGTGCCGGTGTACTTGCTCATCTCCATCTGGGGGGGACCGAAGCGGCAATACGCAGCAACCAAGTTCATCCTCTACACAGCAGCTGCCTCCATCTTTATTCTGGTGGGATCCCTAGCGCTGGCCTTCCAGGGTGAGGGCTTCAGCCTTGACATGGCCGAGTTGAGCAGCAAGTCTTACCCGCTGGCGCTGGAATTGTTTGTCTACACTGCTTTTTTCATTGCCTTTGGGGTGAAGCTGCCCATCTTCCCGATGCACACTTGGCTACCAGATGCCCACAGTGAAGCCTCTGCGCCCATTTCCATGATTCTGGCCGGGGTACTGCTAAAGATGGGGGGCTATGGCCTAATCCGCATGAACGTCGGGATGCTCTCAGAAGCCCATGTGTACTTTGCTCCGGTGCTGGCGGTACTGGGTGTGGTGAACATCATTTACGGGGCGCTGGCAGCCTTTGGAGAAAGTCACCTGAAGCGGCGGTTGGCTTATTCTTCCATTGCTCACATGGGCTTTGTGCTGATCGGTATTTCTGCTTTCACGGAGTTAGGTATCAACGGGGCGGTACTGCAGATGATCTCCCATGGGTTAATCGCAGCAGCCTTGTTTTTCCTAGCAGGGATTACCTACGAGCGTACCCACACTCTCGCCCTGGATAAGTTGGGTGGATTGGCCAAACACATGCCGAAAGCCTTTGCTTTGTTTACAGCCGGATCCTTGGCCTCCTTGGCTCTACCAGGAATGAGTGGATTTGTGGGTGAACTGACGGTGTTTTTGGGTTTGACCACCAGTGATGCCTACACACCTGCTTTCCGAGCCGGGATTGCCGTGCTAGCAGCGGTTGGTATCATCATCACCCCCATTTACTTGCTCTCGATGCTGCGGCAGATCTTCTACGGTGCGCCGGATCCAGGCTTGGTGGTGGAAAGCTACCTACGAGACGTACGTCCCCGTGAAATGGCCATTGCGCTGTGTCTGCTGTTGCCCATCATCGGCATTGGCCTCTACCCGCGCTTGGCTACCCAAACCTACGATGTAACAACCGTGGCAGTAGCTTCTCAAGTGCGCAGTGTGTTGCCGACTGAAATTGTGCAACAACCCTTCTTCCTGCCAGTGCAATCGGCTCAGGTGGCGGTTCTGCCAACAGAGAAATAGGGGATCCCCTGCTTCTAGCTGTCTATTTTCTTTGTCTTTTGTTTGTAGAAGGGCTGCTGTTTGGGGAGTTGTCTGGCTCAACTGGCTCAAACTTTAGCCCTTCTTTCTTTTTAAGGTTTGGTTTAGAACCTGAGAGGTTTTGCAGTAGGGAACGGATGAGCATCGGGCAGATTTTAGCAGTGCTCTGAGTGGGCAGAAGTGTGCTCCATCAGGTTCAGCTGCACCACCAACCACCAGAGAGTCACATCAGAATAGGTAGCTCGCTGCTTGAGCCGAGAAATGGAGTGTACCGGATTTTGACTGTCGATCATCCACTCAGAAGCGATGATTTGACTACGTTGCTGGGCGTTCATTTCTTCTTTCTCCACTCGCCGACTGCCTATATTTAGGATGGCGAATCTTCCGAGGAACGTGTGAAAAAATATATTACGTGACACCCACCAATAGCAGCTAACTTTCTTAGCAATTGTCGGTCTTAAAAGGGCTGACACCTCAATTTGCAGCAGAAAGAAGCTGACTTTTTTAAGGAGATGCCAGAAAAACTTCGCAGAAGTGTCAGAATACCGGGCAAGTTGATACTTTTTCTTCACAAGTCTTAAAGTTTAGAGGTACTCCATTTCCCTCTAAGCCGTACCTGCTGTTGGGATCCCATGCAAAAATGATGCCAGCCGTTTCTTCACTTTTTCCTTCACCGCCTTCTGCTCTAGGGGAGGTGGTTGAGGCCAACACCACCATCTTTGTGGCCCAATGCTTCCAGCCAGAACAGTTGACGTTCCCTACCATGCCTGCTCTTGGTAGCTGGGTCTGCTCGCAGGATGAGGAAACAGGCAACATCATCTACGGGGTGGTTTGCTATGCCGCCATTACCCCCATCGATACGGTTCACCGCACTAGAGCCCTTGGGCTATCCACTCAGGAGCTGCGGGAGCAACAGCCGCAGATTTTTGCTATGTTGCGTACCGATTTCCGCTCGGCCATCCTTGGTTTTGCCAACGAAGGGCGTATCTACCAATATCTGCCCCCCCGCCCTCCCCAAATTCACCAGCCGGTCTACCGTTGCTCCGAAGCGCAGGTAGCCGAGTTTTGTCGCTCTTTTGAGTTTCTGCGCACGCTGCTGCAGGTGAGCGGGATCCCTGCCGATGAGTTGGTAGCTGCCGTGATCCGCCAGACCTATCGGATGCTCAACCGGGATCGCCACTGGTTATTGCAAGCCGGGCGACAGTTAAGCTCTCTGTTGCGGGATGATTACGAGCATCTCAGTGCAATTTTACGAAAGATTGAAGCTTAGGCGAAGAAATATTGAGAATAGCTTTATCTTGTGGTTGAGGGTGGTATTCTAGGACAGGTTCCTAATGGATTCATCCTTTCATATCTCCATTTCTTGCGTCAAAATGTTTAACAAATTTAATCCTTCTGACAAACCTTCCAAAGGTAACTGGGCTGGACGTACCTTCTCAGCCGGTTTGGGTGCTGCGGTGGCCACCACTCTTTGTATTGCTCATGGTCAACCTATTTATATTTCGCTACTGGTGGCCAGTTGTGCAACTGTATTTGCTCTTATTTTTGATGAAATGGGTTGGATTTAGGCACTATTTTCCAAGTTCTGGAAGCCAATCCCTAGCTTTGAATTCTTGCCTATGGTATTTCCTGACTTCATGCAAAACATGAGGTTGTGCAAGCTGATTGTGCACAAGACGCTACTCAACAAGCTGTATACAGGGTGGTAGCCTGGCTAGGGGATTTCTAAGCTTATTTAGGCTATGGGTTACTTGAGGTAAGGCTCCAAGAGCACCGTCCAGCTGTTGTACTTTTGCTCGTATTCCTAGGGACATTGGGCTGGATAAGCTGGAGGTAACAACAGATCCTCCGAACTGCAAAAACCTGAATGCAATTCTGGAAGCGCAGGTGCAGCGGCAAACAGCACAACTGCAGCAGGCGCTCAACTCTGCTGGGTCTCACCTGTGGACGGATACCCGACGCTTGTCCCGCATTCTGCAGGAGCTGATCAACAATGCCTGTAAATACAGGGCTCCAGGCCAGGAAATTCGTCTATCGATCACGTCCCAGTCTACTGAAGGTCCTCCTGAAGAAACCTACATTCGCTTTGCTATCTCCAATCCTGCCGAGATCCCGGCTGAGCAGCTGCCCCCCTTATTTGACAAGTTTTACCGGGTACCGAACGGGGATCCCTGGCAGCGAGGAGGGACGGGGCTGGGGTTGGCGCTGGTGAAAACCACGGCAGAGCAAATGGGGGGTAGGATCGGGGTAACCAGCCAAGGGGGATTAACCACCTTCTGGTTCCTAATGCTACAACATCCTCCCCAACCCCATGATCCCAAAGAATCAGCACCTGCAATGGCTGCGCTGCTTCAGTCTTAGGCAACCCGGAGAGGGGATCCCGTTTGCAAGAGCGGGACGGAGTCCCTATCTTCGGGGGCTCTGCTTTGAGGCGCTGGGGTAGGCGTTCTCCCTGTCCCGCATCTATGCTTTCTTTTCCTCTTGTCACGGTTATTTTGGGCACCCGGCCCGAAGCCATTAAGCTGGCGCCGGTGATCCAGGCTCTGCGGGGCAGCCGCTACTTGCGCACCGAGGTCATTCTGACCGGACAACACCGGGAGATGGTAGATCAGGTGATGCAGCTGTTTGAGCTGCAAGCGGATCGGGATCTGGGGATCATGCGCCCCTGCCAGAGCCTGACGGATATTACCGAAGCCACTCTGCGGGGCCTAGAAGCCTATTTCAGCGAGCGCCACCCCCACTTGGTCTTGGTGCAGGGAGATACCACCACCGCTTTTGCCGCTACCCTGGCTGCTTTTTATCAACGAATCCCGGTGGGACACGTGGAAGCGGGCCTGCGCACCGATGATCTCTACAACCCGTTCCCCGAAGAGGCCAATCGCCGCCTCATTTCCCAGTTGGCCAGCCTTCATTTTGCCCCCACTCCCCAAGCGGTAGAACACCTGAAGCGCAGCGATGTGGTCGGATCCATCTATTACACCGGCAATACCGTCATTGATGCTCTGCTGCAGGTGGCCTCCCAAGGGATCCCTTGCCCGATCCCCGGGTTGGATTGGGATCGCTATCGAGTTCTTTTGGTTACAGTACACCGACGGGAAAATTGGGGGGATCCCTTAATCTCGATCGGCCAGGCCCTATTGCAAATCCTAGAGGAATTTCCCGACACTGCCCTGCTGCTGCCGCTACACCGTAACCCTGTGGTCCGGGATCCCCTGCAGGCTTTGCTAGGATCCCATGGGCGTGCTTTCTTGGTGGAGCCGTTAGACTATCACCTTTGGGTAGCGGCCATGCAGCGCTGCACTCTGATCCTGAGCGACTCCGGCGGCATCCAAGAAGAAGCTCCAGCCCTGGGCAAACCCGTTTTGGTATTGCGGCACACCACCGAACGCCCGGAAGCAATTGCAGCCGGTACCGCCCGCTTGGTGGGGACAGATCCCACAGGGATCCTAGAAGCAGCCCGAGAATTGCTCACCGATCCACAAGCCTATGCCCGCATGGCCCAAGCCCGAAACCCCTTTGGGGATGGCACAGCCGCCCGGCAGATCTGCGCCCTTGTGGAGGAGTGGGTAAGAGCGAGAACAACCCTTGAGCACCGGAACCCCCCGCCAAGTGGCGAACCGTTAGGATAAAAACCGTTTCTGGAAGGTTGCTCCCATAAAGTAAGATACAGAGTTCAAGAATTGTTAGCTCAAGCAATCCAAACCATGAGCATCACCCCAACCCTCCCTACCCCTGCTCCATCAGCGGCAGAAAGTCCCTGTCTTCCGAAGCAGGGGGGTATTCTATGCACTGTTCGCGTTGGCAGAACGGGATCCTTATACTGAGATTGACCCTTGGGATATCCAACTCATGACAGGTTTAATCTCGTTCGCTCGTCCCGATGGGGCCACCGTCCCTGCCTACCTAGCTGAGCCCGAGCATAGGACGGAGTCCTCACCAAGCAGTTCCCCTCGCGGCGGTGTGGTGGTACTGCAGGAGTGGTGGGGCCTCAATCCGCAGATCCGGACGGTCGCCGACCGACTGGCAGCAGCAGGCTACCGAGCCCTAGTACCGGATCTGTATCGGGGCCAATTGGCTCAAACAGCAGCAGAAGCTCAGCAATTGATGGGATCCCTTAACCGTGAAGAGGTGGTGCAGCAGGATATTGCCGGGGCCATCCAGTACCTAAAGACTTCTGTGCCAAAGGTGGCGGTCATCGGCTTTTGCCTAGGGGGTGCCCTTACCTTAGCTGCCGCCAGTGCCCAACTGGAGTTTGAAGCAGCGGTGTGTTTCTACGGTATTCCACCCCTGGATGAGGTGGATCCTGGCCAGATTCGTATGCCGTTGCAAGCTCACTTTGCCAACCAAGACGACTGGTGTAACCCTACCCTCGTCGACCAGCTAGAAGAACGGCTGCGGCAAGGGCAGGTTCCCTTCACCCTCTATCGCTATGAAGCTCAGCACGCCTTTATGAATGACACCCGCCCTGAAGTGTACGATGCAGCAGCAGCAACCCTAGCCTGGGAGCGTCTGCTCAGCTTTTTAGATACCCAGCTCTCCGGTCTACCGCCTGTTCAGAGTAACAGTCAAAGTCCCGCATAAAAGTCGATATTCTCCCCTTGGAATGCCCAGGCTCCGCCTCAAGACCTATCTCACTGCTGTAGTTGTTTGACGCTCTCCCCCCAACCCTAACGGGTAGGGTTGAAGATGCCTGTTTCACAGACTCTGAACTCGGTTGGGCTGCCCCAACCCCCGTTAGACCATCTGCGCAGGCATTTTGTTTGATTGAACATCTTGATTGAACATCTTGATTGAACGTTCACGCTGCGCCCTACCCCAGACAAGGTGTTGAGACACTCTTAGCCGACTGCTCCCTATGGGCTGCGCCAAGGGTTGCCCGCCGCCGGTTGCCACGACCAGCGACTTGAAGGCCTCCACCCCGTAAGATAAAGGCATGTCGGTGCGCGATTGGTACCGAGTCACAAGGCATAATAGGCTAGCAACTTTTCAACTGGGATCCACAGCAGCATGGGACGGGCGAAGAAGGTGATACTGGCCTATTCGGGTGGGGTAGATACCTCGGTTTGTATTCCCTACCTGATTCACGAGTGGGGCGTGGAATCGGTGGTAACCCTGGCAGTGGATCTGGGGCAAGGGGCGGAGTTGGATGCCATTCAAGCCAAAGCCCTGAGAGCCGGGGCTGAGCAATCCCTGGTGCGGGATGCCATTCAGGAGCTGATTACCGATTATGCTTTTCCGGCCATTCAGGCCAATGCTCTCTACGAAAATCGCTACCCTCTCTCCACGGCTCTGGCCCGACCCTTGATTGCCAAGCTGTTGGTGGAAGTGGCGGAGGAAGTGGGAGCCGATGCAGTGGCCCACGGCTGCACCGGTAAAGGGAATGACCAGGTGCGTTTTGATCTGGCCATTGCTGCCCTTAACCCCAAGCTGAAGGTGTTGGCGCCGGCGCGAGAATGGGGCATGACCCGTGAGGAGACCATTGCCTACGGAGAGCGATTTGGGATCCCTGCTCCGGTGAAAAAATCCAGCCCCTACAGCATTGATCTCAATATCTTGGGCCGCAGTGTCGAAGCTGGGGTTCTGGAGGATGCCAACCTGGAGCCGCCGGAGGAAGTTTATGCCCTCACCAAGCCGGTGCCAGAGACCCCGGAGGATCCTACCTATGTGGAAATTGCCTTTGAGCAAGGGATCCCGGTAGGTCTGGATGGTCAACACCTGCCTCCCAAGGAGTTGTTTGAGCGGTTGAACCGTCTGGCGGGGGACAACGGCGTTGGCCGCATTGATATGGTGGAAAACCGCCTAGTCGGGATCAAATCCCGTGAGATTTACGAATGTCCGGCGCTGCTGGTGCTGATCCAGGCCCATCGCGAATTGGAAAGCCTAACCCTGACCCGCGATGTGACCCACTACAAGTACGGCATTGAAACCACCTACAGTCAACTGGTTTACAACGGCCTCTGGTATTCTCCGCTACGGGAGGCTTTGGATGAGTTTATTCGTGCCACCCAAAAGACCGTGACCGGCACTGTGCGCATGCGCCTGCACAAGGGACAAGCAGTGTGTGTGGGGCGTCAGTCTGACTATTCCCTCTACAATGCCGAGCTGGCCACCTACGGGGAAGGGGATCAGTTTGACCACAAGGCTGCCGAAGGTTTTATTTATATCTGGGGCTTGCCTACCCGTGTCTGGTCAGAATCACAACGGCGCTAAGCCATTCAGCCGGGTTGGATCCCGGTCGGTTCTGGATTCCTTAAAGGATCCAAAAGGAACAGATCCCTTTGGATAACTTGCTCCTACCCTTGATCTGTGGTCTTAGCATGCCTGTTGGGATGGATAAGGCAAGGGGATAACTCACTGGGTTGATCGTGCTCATTCTCGTGATTGTCCGAAGGGTATCCTGGCCTTTTAGCCCCAAGTTAGCCCCAAGGCAGGGAAAAAGTGATGGCACCTCAGCTCCCCACTGCTCTCGGCAACAACGGTCAGCAACCCGATCCGGATTCTGCTCCGGTGACTCACCGACCGCCGCAACCGCTGCGGGATCGGCTGATTGTATCGGGTCTGCGTTACTACGGCTACACTGGCTTTTACGAGGCAGAGCGGGCTTTGGGACAGTGGTTTGAGGTGGATTTTGAGCTGTGGACGGATCTGCGTCCGGCGGCCCTCAGTGGACAACTGGGCGATACCCTTGATTACCGTTCGGCAGTAGCCGGGATCGCCGAGCTGGTGAGAAACAACTCATTTGTGCTGCTGGAGAGTTTGGCTGAGGCAATTGCCGAACTGGTGCTGCGGGAAACAGGGGCTAGCCGAGCTAAGATCCGATTAACCAAGTGTCATCCTCCGGTTCCTGACATGACGGGGCGGGTGACTTTGGAAATTGTTCGCCCTTAGGATTTGGCGGCCTTGGTGACTCTACAACTGGCCTCTTGCACTTCTGATGCCTGGATTGAACAGGCAAGGCAGCACATCGACCTGATTTTGCTAGACCACGCCAACTGTGAGAAAAAAGCAGCGGGCAATGCTCTCAGTTTGTTGTTTCGTTACCCTGCCCATGACCGATTGGTGGAAGCCCTCTCGCCACTAGCCCGTGAGGAGCTGCAGCATTTTGAGCGGGTGCACCGCCACCTACAGCGGCTAGGGATCCCGGTTAAACCCTTGTCTGCTGCTCCCTATGCCAGTCGTCTGAATCAGCAGCTACGCCGCTCCGAACCGGAGCATCTGTTGGATGCACTGCTGCTGGCAGCCATTATCGAAGCCCGTAGCCACGAGCGCTTGGGTTTACTGGCCCTCCATGCCCCCGACCCGGAATTGCAACAGTTTTACCGGTGGCTGACGGCTGCTGAAGAGCGACATGTACAGCTTTACTTGGATCTGGCTTTGGCCCACTTCCCCACAGATCAGGTGCAGGAGCGGCTGAATACCCTGCTGCAGGTAGAAACCGAGATTCTATCGACCCTTCACCCTGAACCCCGTGTGCACAGCTGAGTCTGCATCTTCCCACAGTTCCCATTCAAGCCGGATGTTCCAATCAACGCGGCAACGATTGGCCCTCTGGTACACCGGGATCACGGCAGTTTTCCTGTTGTTCTTTGCAGGCAGCTTCTACTGGTATGTGCAGGCCACTCTGATCGAGCGGGTGGATGATACCCTCGGCCATGTGGTGGAAATTGTCGAGCGCTCTTTGGTGGTGGATGAGACTCTGTTGAATCCGCAGCAGGCTCGCCACAGCCTGGAAGCTAGTTTTCGCGATGATCCCAGTACCTTGGAGGATGACCACATCGATCTGGAGTGGTTTGGCCCGCAAGGGGAGCTCATCTGGTCCACAGTGCCCGATGGGATCCCTGCCCCGCTGCAAACCGATGGCCTCTTGCATACGGCTCGTATTAACTCCGGCTACTGGCTTAGGCAATTTACCGAGCCGCTACTGGCCGGAGATAGGCTGCTGGGCTATTTGCGGGTGAGTCACCCCTGGTTTGAGGTGAGCAAACCAACCCGGCAGTTGATTCGGGATCTGGCGCTGTGGGTAGTGGCCAGTTTGGCTTGTGTTGGGGCAATCGGTTGGGTGCTATCGGGTTTGGCAATGCAACCGGTGCGCCATTCCTATCAGCAACTGAAACAATTTACCGCCGATGCTTCCCATGAGTTACGCAGTCCTTTGGCCAGCATTCAAACCACTGTTCAGGTGGCGCTAGCCGATCCTCAGGTGGACCCGAACACACGGCAGCAATGGCAAATTGTGGAGCGACTCAGTTTGCGGCTGGGTCGTCTGGTGGATGATCTGCTGTTTTTGGCTCGCCACGACAGCGGTATAGCCCCCTTTCAGCCCCGTTGCTGTGCTCTGGATGCGCTGCTGCTACAGGTAGTGGAAGAATTGCAAGGGTTGGCTGATCAAAAAGGGATCCGCTTGCAATTGCACATTGCTGACCCGCCCCAGACTGCTCCAGGGGATCCCTTTGGCCTGTGGGGAGATGAAAATCAACTGGCCCGCCTCTTCACCAACTTAATTGAAAATGCCCTGCTGCATACCCCTGCCGGCGGACGGGTGGAGGTCAGCCTAGAGCAACGGCTAAAACCGGGCTCCCCACAATTGTGGGTGCAGGTGCGGGATAGCGGAGCCGGGATCCCACCTCAATCTTTACCCTATGTCTTTGATCGTTTTTATCGGGTGGATCCGGCTCGCAGTGGGGATCTCCATGGGGTATCCGGTTCCGGTCTGGGTCTGGCCATTGTGAAAAGCATTGCTGAGCAACACCAGGGACAAGTGAAGGTGGAAAGTACCCTTGGTCAGGGATCCACCTTTCAAGTGATTTTGCCACAGCGTCAGTCTGAACTCTGTACCTCAGAAAATCTTGAATCGGAAGAGATGAAAGTGTTCTAGAAAACAGACAATCCCAAACCGATATGCTAGCTTCATGCCAAAGCTACATTTATCTTCACATTCACAAGTAATTTTCTTTGGGGCGGCTCCTAAGTCCTAGAGTGGGTCCTGGAGGTATCATCTTTTTTCCTGGTTTTAAGCTAGCTTTTCAGCTTTCAACTTTAGTATTCCTCAATTATCTCAAAAAGAGCAAAAGCAGGGGTGGGATCCCAGCTTCCTGGCTGCTGCTTGTGTGAGTTTGTCTTCCCGGATTTCTTATTTTCAGTCCTTCTGCCGCTGCTGAAGCTATCCTCTACATCCTCAATGGTGAGAGCAACTTATGGGCACATATCGGTTTCAGGTTCAGGCTACTACTCAGCCAGGTGAATCTATTGCCTTGGTGGGATCCCATCCCAAAATGGGACAATGGGATCCTAGGTATTGCGTACAGCTAAAGACGGATCCTTACACTTATCCCCTTTGGTGGGTGGAATTGGATCTCAAGTATGAAAATTCGGCAACAGGATCCACCTACATTGAATATCAATATCTGCGTATGCAAGCAGATGGCCAAATAACCTGGGAATCCAATGGAAGCAATCGCTGGATCCCGCTGGAGCCTGACCCTTTTCCTGAGCCGATCATTGTTGAGGACGGATCTTTTGGTTGGATCCCTAGCTATCCTTACGGCTATTATGGGCAACCCACTTCTAATCCCAAGCCTGGAAATTCAGATAAAAAGATTGTAGTTCTGGGAAGCTCTGTTGCCCTGGGCTGTAGTGCCTGGCTGTTACGGGGTTGGGCCTGGCATTTGGAACAAGCCTTGCAAGAGCGTTATGGGTATCAACTGATCAATCTCTCTGAGCTAGGGGCTAATGTTCAAAGAACCCTGAATCGTTTTTCTCAAGTTGTAACCCCTGAGAAGCCGGATATTGTTATTGTTGCTTTATCTTTGGGCAATGAAGGATTGGCCTTTTGCTCACCCCAAGATCGTGTGCTGATTCAAAAGCGCTTTGAAAATGGACTTAAACAGTTAATTTTAATGACAGAACAGATCGGTGCCCTACCAATTTTAGGTGGAGTCTATCCCCACAGAGACTACACTTCTGAACACCGCGTTTTGCTTCAGGAAACTCATCATCGTATGTTGAGTTGGGGATACCCTGTCTTAAACTGGTTGCCGGTTCTAGAGGATGGTCAAGGAGGCTGGAAAGAAGGTCTTTCTTTCGATGCAGCTCACCCTAATTCCAAGGGTCACCAGTTGATGTTTGAATCTATTGATCTTTCTCTTTTTAAGCCTCAATCCGTAACGGCAATTTCTTATACTCTTACCCAAGCAGAGTTCCCGATTTTTCTAGATGGCCAAGGCTTTGGTATCACAATCAACAAAATCACAGCCTCTCTTCGAGTTATCAATACTACTCCCTATGACTATATCCTCAAACCAGACTGGCAGTCTTTACAAGTAGCCCTTCAGAAAGCCGGTTTGCAATCAGGACTCTATATTGCAGAAGATCCAGATCACGTAGCTTTATTACATCTGTCGATCAGGGAAGATGGCACGCTCAAGACAACTCTAAGTATTCCTGCAGGTAAAGAAGTAAGTTTCTTGCCTGCAGCACAGTTTTTCTCTCAAGAATCGGCAGAAACCCTCTTTGATGATGGATGTTTAATCCTCATTCAATCCCAGAGGTCAAGAACAGGAGCAGAGAGCACGCCTTGTCTCTACATCATTAACACCACAGATCATGAATACAACATTCACCCGATGTGGAAAGAAGTGCGAGCTGCCCTCAAAGCCATGCCAGCGGGGGTTTATCGGGATCCGCAAAATCTGGATGCTCCTTTCCGTACCCTGATGATTGGAGAAGAGGGGCTGGAAAGTCGGGTTAAAGCCCCACCCCACTCGGTGATGAGGCTGGAGTATCAATGCCCGTTGTCGGAGATCAATCGGGTGGCCATTGTTCCACTCGGGGATCGCTGTGCCGCACGCATGCTGCTGTACAAGTTGGAATATGACGGGCCGGCCTTTCCCTTTGATTTGACTCGCACCACTAACCTGGCCGATGTAGCGGATATGATCCAAAACGATTTTCAAGGCATGTGGGATCCTCGTTATTTACACTACAGCCCTGGCGATAGACGTATTTACCATAGCAAGTGGACAGGATTATCCTTTGGTCATGAGGTGGAAGAAACCGATGATCCCGTTCATAATATGCAACCGGTGTATGAACGGATGCGGACTCGCTACAGTGCAAGGGCCAAACGCTTCCAGTATGTGTTAGAAAAGGCCGACAAACTCTTGTTTGTTCGCACAGGAGGGTGTCAGCGTGAGGTGGTGATGGACTTGATGGCTAAACTAAAAGCTAAATGTCAGAACAAACCTTTTTTGCTCTTGATTATTTCTCCACAATCTTCTGATGAATTTGCCGGGATCCCGAATGTTGTTCATTACGATCTGGAGTTTAACCCTGATCGCATGTATGCGGATCATGATCACTGGAAGTACTGCACAGAGATCATGAGGAATATTCTCCATTCACTGGGTATTTCCAGCCAAAATCTTTTTTGGTGTCCTCCCCAAGTGCCTTAGGTCGGAGCTTAAAAAGACTAAGGAATAGCTGGGGAAGTACTTAAGGACAATCTACGAGTGGTCTAGGGATAAGTCAGTGACGTTTTCCGGATCCTCTAACATCATTGATCCAAAGGATCCATCGAGTCTGAAGATCCAACCATATCTCATTATTCATGCGTAACAAAAAGAAACCATATACCCCAATCACCAGCAGAACACACAGATTCCCCAACCAACTATAGGTTTGAATAATCTGATCAGCGCTCCAACCAAAATCGTAGTTGAGACGGTTCATGTCACCGCCGGTATCCCCTTGCCCTCCGAACAAGGTCCCCCAGGGAATTTCTGCTAGACCCAGTTGAATCCCATGCCATTGCCAGAAGCTTTTCCACAGGCTACTGGCAGCGATTCCCAGCACCACAAAACGCCAGAAATCCCATCGCCAGCGATCCGGAAACCGGCAGTAGAAACAGGCTATCAAAAAGGTGCTTAGGTAGAATTCTCCTCCTACACCACCAAATACAAACAACATCTCCTTCATGGGTTTGGGCATGATCCAAGTCATATAAAATTGCAGCAGAGCCAGAAGAATAGCCAATCCCTTTAGCCAGAGAATTCTTTCCTTCCAACCCGACCAAAATAGCAAGCTGAGCAAAAATAGGATCCCAAAATAAACGAAGGGATCCTGCTGCAGACTGATGCTCGTCCATCCAAAAGGCAGTGGCAAAGCTCGATACCCGCTCCACCAAGCGATGGTGGCATGGCCAAGCTCATGAATCCAGATGTGCCAAGGCAAATGAAACAGCTGCAGCAAGCTAATGGTGTTGACCATCAAGGCCACCCCAAATGCCATCGGCAAGGCCCAGATATTGACTGTTAAACTATCGAAAGCAAAACGATCTGTTCGGCGCCGGGATCCCAGCCTTAGACTGCGCTGCCACAGCAGTTGTGCCCCTTGGTAGGCTTGAATTTCAATTTGACCCAAGCGTGGGATCCGCAACCGCTTCAGCATCTGCCAAATCTGTGCCGTGGTGACGTGGGGAGGAAGCGGGGATCCCAGCAGTTGAATGTGCAGCAGCTCATCCGTGAAGCTAAGCTGAGCGCACCAGCCTTGTCGCCGCAGCTCTGCCCGCACCACCTGCACAATGGCCTTGGCATGGCCGGCCTGAGCTAACGCCAGGGGATCCGGTTGGCTGGGCATAGTTGCACCCCTTACTTTACCTCTGAGGATAGGAGATCGGGCAAACAAGGGCAAATTGCGCTCCTCCTCAGGCCACCCCAGGAGGACGCTGGTATAGTTGAGAGCAGCAGGTGTGCTGGAGTGTGTGGGGTGTCATGCCTGAATTCGACAAGCCAGAGGCAAGACGGGATCCCGGTGCAAGCAAGCAACAGCTCAAGCAGGGCCAAAGTGGCCTGTGGGGCGGGGTGCTCCTCCTGAGCCTGGCTGGAGCAGGTTTGTTTTCCCCTCAGCTGGTTCAAGCCCAAACAACAACAACGGGCTTATCCCGGATCGAAAGCTGGCACTACAACCCTGAGCGGGGGCGCCTAGAGGTCAATACCCAAGGGGAGGTACGGCCTTTCCTGTTTATTTTGCAAGATCCACCCCGTGTGGTTTTGGATTTCCCCAAGACCCGTTTTGGCCGGGATCCCCAAACCCAAACCTTTCCCGGTCGAGTTGCATCCCTGCAGGTTAGCCAGCTCACCGATACGATCACTCGCTTTGTGCTGCATCTACAGCCGGATCAACCCCTCAGCCTTAACCAACTGCAACTGCTCACCGCCAATCCTTCCCGTTGGGCTGTTCAATTGACCCAGGCGGCCAATCTCTCTGTATTTCCGCCCACCTCCTCCAGCGGTTCATCCAGCAGTCCATTGGCGGCACCGGCACCTCTGTCCCCCCCACCCCCCCGAAACCAGGCTCTCCCTCCTGCCCCAGCCTCCCGTCCCGGCAATCAAATCTTGAATCAAATCTTGGAGGTATCCCCACAAGCGGAAGGGTTTTTTATCCGCACCCAAGGTAGCCCTGCCACCACGGTGCGGCGCATTCTTGACCCAGATCGGGTGGTGGTGGACTTTCTCCAAACCTCCCTCAGCTCTACCCTTACCCAGCGGGCCTACACCATCGATCGGCTAGGGGTTTCCCGCCTGCGCATCGGACAATTTGAACCGACGATAGCGCGGGTGGTCCTGGATGTGGATCCCTCTAGTGGGGATTGGGAAGCTCGCTATGACCCGCAACGGGGGGGGATTTGGATTCAACCGGCTGGGGGTGAAAGACAGGCCAGCCTTCTGCCCGATACCAACACCTCGGGGGCCAGTGGGCCGCTGGCCACGCTGCAATCGGTACAGCTGCAGGGCAATCAACTCATCATCAGCGCTGATGGGTTCATGTTTTACCGGGCCGGCTGGGATCCCGTTAGTGGTGGCTACCGCATCAGTGTTGCCCCTGCCCGTCTGCCACAATCGCTGCCGGATCCCGGTTTGCCTGCCAACGGGCCGGTACAGCGGATCCGCTTTGTGCAAGAGGATGCCCGTACCGTTAGTATTCTGGTACAGCCGGCTGAGGAGTTTAATGTTTTTGAGCCTAACCCCGGCCAGGGATCCCGCCGCATCACCCTGCAGCTACAACCTCTCAATGCTCCTCTGCCCACCTCTCAGCCGCAACCGCCCCCCTCCCCTCCCACTGATCTGTTTCCGGTGGGGCGGGCAATGGTTGCCATTGATGCCGGCCATGGGGGGCGGGATCCCGGTGCTGTTGGTGTGGACGGGATCCAAGAGAAGCACATTACCCTGTCTGTTGCCAAGCAGGTGCAGCAGCTGCTGCAGGAGCGCGGCTATGGAGTGGTGATGACCCGTACCGATGACCGGGAAATTTTGCTACAACCGCGGGTGGATACCGCTGTCCAGGCCGGGGCAACGCTGTTGGTGAGCATCCATGCCAATGCTCTGGATCGCTCCAGTATCCACGGGATCGAAACCTACTACCTGCGGCCAGATAGCGCCGAACTAGCCACCACCTTGCATCGCAGCTTAGTGAGGGCAACTGGAGCCGCCGATCGGGGGGTGAGACGAGCGCGGTTTTTCATGGTGCGCGAAACCCCGACAGGCATGCCCTCTGTGCTGCTGGAGTTAGGCTACCTGACCAATCCAACAGAAGGGCGAAAACTAGCCACAGCCGAATACCAAGCTATCCTGGCTCGGGCCATCGCCGATGGCATTGAAACCTTTTTGCGCAAAAGTGCTCCGCAGCGCTGAGCTTGCCCAAGACTTGCCCAAGAGAAGAGCCATCGCTGAGACTGAGAAAGATTTGAGAAAGATTAGGGATGCAGCCGGTAAAACCCTGGTGGGGAGGAGTGTTGAATATGATCCCTGAATTCGCCTCTGGGGAGGGTCCGGATCCCCGTTGGCCGATTGGCATCTTTGACAGCGGCTTAGGCGGGCTAACGGTGTGGCGGGCTCTGCGCAGGCAATTGCCTCAAGAACCTCTGCTCTACTTTGGCGATACGGCCCGAGTCCCCTACGGGGGACGCTCCCCCGAGGAGATCCTGACCTTTGTGCGGCAAATTTTGACCTGGATGCAGGCGCAGCCGGTAAAGTTGGTAGTCATGGCCTGCAACACCAGCTCCGCTCTGGCCCTGGAGCAAGTGCGTCAAGAATATGCACTGCCCATTTTTGGGCTGATCCTGCCCGGTGCCCAAGCAGCTTTGGCCCAGGGATCCCGAATCGGGGTAATTGCCACAGCTGCTACGGTCAATAGCCGTGCCTACTCGAAAGCGATTCAAGAGTATAGCGCTCTCAATCCAAAAAGATGCCCCCAGTGTTGGGAACAGGCTTGCCCGGAGTTTGTCCCCCTCATCGAAGCAGGAGAGTTAAACAGCCCTGACCTGCGCCGGGCGGCAGAAGCGCATTTGCAGCCATTGTTGCAACAGAGGATCGACACCCTCATCTACGGCTGTACCCACTACCCGCTGCTGGATCCCATTCTGCGCTCTTTGTTGCCTCCTTCTGTCAGACGGGTGGATCCAGGCGTAGCCTTGGTGGGATCCCTGGCCAAAGAGCTGGGGTTGTGGGGCCTGCGTCACCCCGGCACCCCAACAGGTAGACAAGAACGCTTTTGCGTCAGCGGCGATCCGGAGCGGTTTGCCCGCCTAGCTACCCCATGGCTGGGTTTCCGGCCGCAGGTGGAACAGGTGGAGTTGCCGGATCTATCTCCCTCCTGTGCTCCCGGCTGTACCAAGCAAGAGCAATAAAAACGTTTTTTCCCAGTTACCAGTTTCCAATTTATAGGGATCCCCACAGAGTGGGGACTTGAGTATTCAGTACTCGGTTACTCCGGTGATTTGGGTGTTTCCAATTTATAGGGATCCCCACAGAGTGGGGACTCCGTTAGTGCTAACCGAACCTTGCGAAGGAGCAGTAGAGTTTCCAACTTATAGGGATCCCCACAGAGTGGGGACAGCCTCCATTAAAACCCAGTCAGGGCAAGGGATGCAAGAGCCATTTGCGAGGGGGTCGGCCAACTTGGTAAAAATGGGAGCTTGAGGAGGGGTCTGAAACCCTTATGTAGCAAGACAGAGTGCTACGCACCGCTACGCGAACGACCGGGTCAACGGAAAAATCAGGGTTTGAGCCTGGTCGGGCACCCTGTCGCTAAAATCGTCAAAGTAGAGCCTCATGGTCATCTTTTTGCCTACGCTTAAATGGACAGGGATCCGCTTAGGGCAAGGGTTCTGACCGGAACCACCGCCAAAAAGGGGTTGGACATCCCTCCAGGAAAAAAGTGTTGGCTGCGGATTGACCGAAAAGTGCTGCTGCCCCAATTCTTTATCAAGGCATCGCTGGCCTGGTGTATGAATTTGATGAATGTTCACGCTTTCGGTTCTCCTCCCCGTGAAGCAATCTCTGCAAGGATCCGCCTGACATTACTCAGACAGCATGATCCTTGCGGATTGTTGACCTCACAGCCACAGCGTTTTGCCTGAATGTGAGCGGTGATCTCACCTAGGATCTGCTCTCCGGTTTTGAATTGCTGTATCTCTTTCTGAATACGCTGGCGGCTCCACCCAAAGCAGTAACAGACGGGAAGGTCGACATCGGCTACTTGACCGATTGCCTTCTGGAAAACGGTTACCTTGAGATCCGTGATATCAAATGCTTTCCCTTCCTGAGAAAAATAAACGACAGGGCAGCTAGAGTCCGAGCAAAATGCATAGCAACTTGTAACATCCAGCTGTTCTAAAGCATGGGGAAGTAATAAGCTTTTCAGAGTAATTAACGGAACATATTTTCCCGGCCAACCACTTTGAGGGCAGAGAGGCTGTTGATGGGAGGATACCTTACCCACAACAGATGATTGCTCAAATGATTGTGAAGCTTTTACCATGGCTTGAGTGACAAGAAATGAGAGAAACAAGCAGATAATGATTAATTTAGATAATCTAGCAATCTAGCTGGATTCCTAAGGTTCTGTCTGAGCTGTCCCCATCTGTAACTTACTGCAATTTTAGAAGAAGGGTTTGGCAGATTTTTACTTAACAGGTTTCTATAATAATGGATCAGGGCAACCAAGCAACCACCCTATACTCAGATTTGTTTAGGTTTATTGGCTTCTCCTGACTCCCTCCTGTAAAATAATACAGTTGGAGTTTTTATCGTGGCTAGAAGATCTTTTTTGACACTGTTCGAGCATTGGCATCAGCTCATTTTTTAATTCTTGTAACCGAGCAATTGATTTATCAATTTCCTCAACTTTTCGACTTAGTCTTGCGTATACCTCTTGGCAGGATAGAGCCTGCTCATTCTGCAGAGATAAGAGCTCCTTAATCTCATCTAGGGTTAAACCCAGTGCCTTGGCGCGGCCAATGAAGGCCAGCCGCTCTAGGTCTGCTTTTTCGTACAAGCGATAGCCTGCCTCTGTTCGCCGCGGCTGGGGGATAAGTCCGATGCGCTCGTAAAAGTACAGCGTTTGGGGGTTGAGTCCCAGCTTGCGGGCAACTTGGCTAACCCTGAGCGGCATTCCAATTGGTCTCCTTTGTACCTGAGTCAGATGTTTTGACTCTAAACCTTATACCTAAGAATAAGGTCAAGAGAAGTTGGTATCTAGACCTATGGGCAGAGGGTTGGGCCTGTTACTCTATAGGGTGATTCTGTACTCTTCATAACCCTTGACTTCTTCTCATGACCGCTGCGATCCTTCAGACCGATAACCTGCCTAGTCAGTACAACCCTTTTGAGACCGAGCCGAAGTGGCAACGGTTTTGGGAGGAGAAAGGCTTTTACGTGGCGGATCCGAAAGCGCCAGGGGAAAGGTTCAGTATGGTGCTGCCGCCGCCCAATGTGACGGGCAATCTGCACATGGGCCATGCTTTTGCCTTTACCCTGCCGGATGTGGTCACCCGCTACAAGCGGATGCGCGGCTACAACGTCCTCTGGCTACCGGGCACGGATCACGCCAGCATTGCGGTGCATACAATTCTGGAAAACCAATTGCGCCAAGAGGGCAAAAGCCGCTTTGACCTGGGGCGGGAAGCTTTTTTGCAGCGGGCTTGGGCCTGGAAGGAGCAGTCTCAGGGCACCATCAAGGGGCAGTTGCGGCGGCTGGGTCTATCGCTCGACTGGAGCCGGGATCGCTTCACGATGGATGCCGGTTTGAACCGGGCGGTGATCGAGGCGTTTGTGCGGCTGTATGAAGCAGGGCTGATCTACCGTGGCGAATATTTGGTGAACTGGTGTCCGGCTAGCCAGTCGGCGGTATCGGATATTGAGCTGGATGACAAAGAGGTGAAGGGGCACCTGTGGCATTTTCGCTACCCCTTGGCAGCGGATCCTGAGCAGTACCTGGTAGTAGCCACCACCCGCCCTGAGACCATGCTGGGGGATACGGCTGTGGCGGTTAACCCCTCTGACCCCCGCTATAAGCACTTAATCGGTCAGCAGATCCGCTTGCCCATTAAAAATCGTTTTATCCCCATCATCGGCGATGAGTACGTGGATGCCAGCTTTGGCTCCGGCTGTGTCAAGATTACGCCGGCCCATGATCCCAATGACTTTGAGATCGGCAAACGCCACCAGCTACCTTTTATCAACATCCTCAACAAGGATGGCACATTGAATGAAAATGGGGATCCCTTTACCGGTTTGGATCGGTTTGTCGCCCGCCAAAAGGTGGTGGAGTGGTTCAAGGATCACGGCCTGCTGGAGAAGGTGGAGGACTATACCCACACGGTGCCCCACAGTGACCGCGGAGGTGTGCCGGTTGAGCCGTTGCTTTCTATTCAGTGGTTCTGCGATGTCTCTGGGATGGCCGCCCGTTGCTTGGAGGAAGAACAGCGCAATGGCAGCCCCCGCTTTATTCCGGAGCGTTGGACCAAGGTGTACACCGGCTGGTTAGAGAAGATACGCCCCTGGTGCATCTCACGGCAACTGTGGTGGGGTCACCAGATCCCTGCTTGGTACCCGCTGATCGAAGGGCAGCTACCTGAGGATCCCCAGGTGTTTGTGGTAGCCCGCAATGAGCAGGAGGCTCTGGCCAAGGCTCGGGAGCAGTTGGGTCCGCAAGTGGAACGGGTGGAGCAGGATCCGGATGTGCTGGATACCTGGTTTAGCTCTGCTCTTTGGCCGTTTTCTACTTTGGGCTGGCCGGAAGAAACGGAGGAGCTGAAGCATTACTACCCTAATTCTTTGATGTCCACGGGCTTTGACATTATTTTCTTTTGGGTAGCCCGTATGACGATGATGGGATCCCAGTTAACCGGCCAGATTCCTTTTAAGGATGTCTATATCAACGGCCTGGTGCGGGATGAGCATGGGGCGAAAATGTCCAAATCCAAGGGGAATGGCATTGACCCGCTGGATCTCTTGGACAAGTACGGCACCGATGCCCTGCGCTATGCCTTGGTGAAAGAGGTGGTGGGGGCAGGGCAGGATGTACGCTTGGCCTACGACCGCAAAACCGGCGAAAGTGCCAGTGTGGAGGCAGCCCGCAACTTTGCCAACAAAATCTGGAATGCCTCTCGTTTTGTGCTGATGAACTTGAAGTTCCCTGCTCCTCTGGGATCCCTTTCGGCAGAGCACCTAGAGCTGGCGGATCGCTGGATTCTTTCCCGTCTGCATTCCACCACGGCGCAGGTGATCGAGGAGCTGGAAACCTATGGCCTGGGGGAAGGGGCCCGTCTGCTCTACTCCCTGATCTGGGATGACTTTTGTGACTGGTACATTGAGCTGGTGAAACCCCGTCTGCGGGGAGAAGATGCCCTTTCCAAGCAAACTGCCCAACAGGTGCTGGCTACCGTCTTGGAGAGTATCCTCAGGCTGCTGCATCCTTGGATGCCCCATATTACCGAAGAGATCTGGCAGATCTTGACGCAGGCTGAGCAGAGCACTTCCATTTCGATACAAGCCTATCCCCAGTCGGACCCGGCCTGGGTGGATCCCGCTCTGGAGCAGAACTTTGCCCTGGTGATCCAGACCATTAGCAGCTTACGCAACCTGCGGGCAGAAGCCGGTCTGAAACCGCAGCAGAAAATCAAGGCTATTCTGCTTACGACTGATACAAACGAGCAACGTATCCTCACAGCAGCCCAAGCCTATATTCAAGAGCTGACCAAAGCAGAGTCTCTGCAAATCACCGCCTCCTTAGCGGAAGAGCCAAAACAGGTGGCAGCGGCGGTGGTGGGTACGGTGCAGGTGTTGATGCCGCTGGCGGGGTTGGTGGATGTAGAGGCGCTGCAGGCCAAGCTGCAGAAGGATATTGCCAAGGTGGAAAAAGAGGCCCAAGGGATCCGCTCTCGCTTGGAGAACCCTAACTTTCTCAGCCGGGCTAACCCAGAGGTGGTGCAGTCCCATCAGCAGCAGCTGGCGGAACTCGAGGCCCAGCTTAACTTGCTGCGGGCGAGGTTCTCCAAGTTGGGCTGAACTCCCCTGTCATCACTTGACAGGGCGGACTCCCCATCCCTTTGCTTCTGCTGTAACATTCGCCTGGGCTGAGCTGCTCCCCTCTCCTCTAGGCCCTTACCGGCAAAGCATTGCCCACCGCCGAAGCGACAAGCAATGTAGCCAGCTTCGGTCGAGTTGCTTCTCTTGATGTTTTACATCCTGCAGAGAACAAAGAAGTGGAATTCGCGGAAACCAAGCCTAGGCCACCACCATTACAGGCTCCGTTTCCCGCACAAGTAGCTTTTCACAGGGAATTGTATCCGCCAAAATAGAGCTGGCCATCATGCCGGTGTGAATTTCCAGCTTGGCTCCAGGTACTGCCTCAAATATCAGTCGCTGGCCCGGAAAAACCACGCGCTCAAAGTACCAATTTTCAACGTTACTAATACGAACAACTTGAATAGAGCTAGTCGCATTGATGTAGCTACAAGTTAATCGCTCTGACAGTTTTTTATCGGGGATCGCATCCAGTGCTTGCATAATCAGGTTACCAGCCCACTTCGCTCAACCTGTTAACTACCCTAACATCGGCTGGGGATCGCTGTAGTAGTCTTCGATACGAGGATCCCGATGGCCACTCAATCAATTCCCAAAATCCAATCTTGTATCCTAACTTACCATTCCATCATTCTTAAAGGATTCTCTTGCTTAGGGCAAGGCAATTGCATTGAGATCCCAGGGATGAGCCCCCAAAATCACTATAAAAACCTTGGGTAAGCTGTGAGAAGAATTACATTTTCTCCATTCTTGATTTGGATGCAAGGTTTAGGGATCCTCGAGGCTTGAGCCGGATGGAGGTCTGTCTCCTGAGCTTGGGGAAGCGGGATCCCAGTTCAGGCCCCCCACCCGCAGCTCCAAGGCCCCCGACTGACGCACGGGATTGTACTGGAGGCTAAAGCTGTAGGTGCGCCGGTCGTAGCCTAGGCGATAGGTGGTATCCACCTGCTGACCAGACTGCAAATCGAGGGTGGTTTCTGCCCCTACCCGTAGCGGACCGTACAGTTGTTGCAAAAAGCCCAAGACCAATTGCTCACGGGTGGTGATGCGGTCGAACAGGAAAGGGGAGGCCCCTGACAAAAAGCCATTGGAGTAGGTGACCCTCAGGTTGGTGTAGTCGAAGGTATCGGCTACAAAGGCCCCGATGACCGCATCAATACCGATACTGCCGGAGGTATAGCTCTGGGTGCGGCCATTGGAGTAAAGTGACTGGCTGCTGCTGAGGCCGGTATTCAGCCATATCCCCTGCTCAATCGGCAGGGCAGAAAATCGGGGTGGCGGATCGGCTGCCCTTGAGCGGGGGCTCCAGAGGGGAAAGGAGCGATTCAGGCTAGCCTGCAGTTGCAGTCGGGTTAATTGGATACGTTCGGTGGCGTTTTTCAGGGCTAGATCCGGATCTGTGTCGATGTCATCGGCTTGACCCAGAGCATCAATAGCATCAACCGCTAAGCGGTAATTGAAATCTAAGCCTGTATTCCCCAAACGAAGGGTCGGTGAGCTGTAGCTGGCGCCCAGGCGATTTTCCACAATCTGAAACCCCAATCGCCCACTGAAGAAGCGTTCTCGATAGGCGTAGCTGTAGGTCACTTGGCCGCCATCGCCGGTGGTCATTCGATGGTCTAGCTGGGCCCGCAGTCGCTTGGCAAACTCTTCGAAAACAATCCCTCGTAACTCCACAAACAGGGAGGTCTGGGCCTGCTGCTCCGGTTGCAACCTACGAAAATCCGCGCGCAACCCAATGCCGTCGCGGATCCCTTGCTCACTCCCCCACAGGCGTTGCGGATACAGCTGCGGCGAAAGCACCAGGCTAACGTTGGCATCCTGCAGCAGCTCAAAATTGGGTTGCAGAATTAAGCCCCGCCGCAACTCTTCCCGATCGAAATCATCGTAGAAGATGCTGATGGGAGGCTGACGGTTGAAGGGGTCAAAGCGCAGACGAATCGGCAAAGGCAGAAAAAAGACTTGATCAAAGACCAACTGGCCGGCCTCGGCAATCAGCAAGCTAGCACCATCTGCTTGCAAGCGGGAGGTTACCCGCGGGCTGCGGATCTCTAACTCAGGCGGATCCAGCGGATCATTGGTCAATCGAACGTTGTCTCCTTCCCAATTGTTGGCATCAAAGCGAATTCGATCCGCTTGAAAACGTACCCATCGCTCCGGGCCAAGAGCGGTGGCCTGGGATCCTCTCTGCAAATTGAACCCGAGGTTACGAATATCCACCTGTCCAAAGGCATCGAACAGGGATCCCTGCTCCTGCTCAAAGTTATAGTCCAGTCGGGATCCCTGGATGCGCTGCTGATCCAGCTCAATCGAGACATTCCCCTCTGCCACCGCTCGTCGTTGCCGCAGCTCAATCCGCATCCGGTCTGCCCGCAAAACAGAGCGGCCCAGGCGCATTTCCACGTTGCCTTCGGCTTCAAAAACCTCAGCCCGCCGGTCAAAAGTTTGCCGGTCGGAGCGCAGTTGGAGGGTACGGGCAGCAAGGGTCCTGAGCGTATCGGGGTCAAGGGATCCAGGTGAATGAACTACCTGAGAAATCTCTGGTAGGCCAACGGCTGCATCGGCCCCCAACCCCAGCAACACCGATCCCAAACCCAGCGATAGCAACAGAACGCCTTTCATACCCAGACAGCACCCACATCCCGGCCACCTTTCCTCTTGACCCGCCCTTGTTTAACCTTAGTTGAGCACCCGGTTCAGTTTGCCACTCTGATATCCCTCTAGGTCGAGACTGACGTAGAGATAACCGGCCGCTTGAAAAGCTTTGACCAAAGCTTCTAGGTCTGTTTTGAGGATAAAGTCGCGAATCTGCTGCGGGGGCAATTCAATGCGAGCAGTATCTTTCTCAGAGCGCACCCGCACCTGTCGCCAACCCAAACGACGCAAATACCGTTCGGCAGCCCCCACCCGCCGCAATTTTTCAGCCGTAATCTCCTCTCCGTAAGGAAAGCGAGAACTGAGGCAGGGCTGCGCCGGTTTATCCCACCAGGGCAGACCCAGATGGCGGGACAATTGCCGCACCTCTACCTTGCTGAGGCCCACTTCCGCCAAGGGAGAACGCACCCCCCGCTCTAGAGCAGCCTGTACCCCTGGTCGGTAATCCGATAGATCATCGGCATTGAGGCCATCCACCACATAGTCGTACCCCCAGCTCTGGGCCAAAGGGCGCAGGGTATCATGCAGTTCCCTTTTGCAGAAGTAGCAGCGGTTAATAGGGTTAGCGGCGTAGCTGGGATCCTCAAGCTCGTGGGTTTCAACAATTTCGTGACGGATCCCGATGATTTGAGCTTGGGCAATCGCTTCTTCCAGATCTTCCGGCAGCAGCGAAGGGGAAACCGCCGTTACTGCTAGAGCCCCCTCCCCCAGTTGATCCCAAGCCAACTTGGCTACCAAGGTACTGTCAATGCCCCCGGAATAGGCCACCAACACCCGTTCCATCTCGGCAAAGATCTGGGTTAGGTGCTCAAACTTTTCCCTCAGGGTGGAATCTTGCAAAGAGGAAGCAAGAGGAGCTTGGGTGCTGTTCATCAGGGTCAAGGGTTGGTGATTTGGAACTGAAAAAAAGCAGAGTCGTCAGAAAAATTGCCGGGGAGTGAGACTCCTGCTTCTATTGTTTCTCAAAGTTCTCGCGCTTTCCAACGCTTCCTCCCAGTATTACCTGCGGGATCCCCCAACTTCAGCTGACCGATCGGATCCCTCAGCCTTGACCCTCTATCGGGTAACTGATTCCTAGGTTTCCGGCCCCTTAACGCGATATTCTGTAGAGAAAGCATAGAGAAAGAAGACCCTTCTGCTCCCGCCCCATTGCTTTTGTACCGACCTTTGTCTTAGCCCCTTGTCGCGTTAGCATCGCCCAGTCATATGGCTCTCCAGCTTGAACCTGCCAGTCTCCCAGAAGTTGCGGTCTATCAGCCTTACTACGCAGTGGCCCGCCGGCAATACCTTGCCCTTGCGGTGGGCCTATATAAAAAAGGTAGCCTAGAAGGGCAGAGGGCGATCGAGGGAGAAGAACCCGTTCATTTCTTGGCCAGTTGGCACATGTCCCCCTTGCCTTCTGACTTGACGGTGGTTCAGTTGATTTTTGCACGGGATGCTGAGCTTACTTATCAGCTGTCGCTGGCTAACTATGAGTTTGTGGATTACTTAATCGATGTGGTCACTACGGTGCAGCGGGGACAACCACCGGACTTTACCACTGCTTTCTACAAAAAACTGATGCGATATGAAGATTGAGTCGGGCTGCTCAAGGCAGATTATCCTCTACGACACCACCCTGCGGGACGGGGCGCAGCGGGAGGGGCTATCGCTGTCGGTACAAGATAAGCTACAAATTGCCAAGCTGTTGGATCGGCTTGGCATTCCCTTCATCGAGGGAGGATGGCCGGGAGCCAATCCCAAAGATGTGCAGTTTTTCTGGCAACTGCAAGAAGAACCTCTGACACAAGCGGAGTTGGTGGCCTTTTGTTCCACCCGCAAACCAGGGCGGACCGCTGCTGAGGATCCGATGTTGCAAGCTATTTTGGCCGCTGGTACCCGCTACGTAACGGTATTCGGCAAATCCTGGGATTTGCATGTGACCCAGGGCTTGGGTACCACCCTGGCAGAAAACTTGGCCATGATTCGCGATACGATCACCTACCTGGGATCCCGGCAGCGGCGGGTGATCTACGATGCCGAGCACTGGTTTGATGCCTACCGTCACAACCCCGACTATGCGCTGCAAACCCTGGTGGCTGCTGCGGAAGCTGGGGCCGAATGGTTGGTTCTTTGTGATACCAATGGTGGATCCCTGCCCCATGAGATTGCCGAGATCACAGCAGCGGTGTTGGCACAATCCCATCACCTGCGGCACCTACCTTTGGGGATTCATACCCACAATGATTCGGGTACAGCGGTGGCCAATGCCCTAGCTGCGGTCCAGGCAGGAGTGCTTATGGTGCAAGGCACCATCAACGGCTATGGGGAGCGCTGTGGCAACGCCGATCTGTGTAGTGTCATCCCCAACCTGCAGCTGAAGCTGGGCTATCGCTGTCTGCCGGAGGAGAAGCTGCGCCAGCTAACGGAGGTTTCCCGAGCTGTCAGTGAAGTGGTGAATCTGGCCCCAGATGACCATGCCCCGTTTGTGGGTCGTTCTGCTTTTGCTCACAAGGGTGGGATCCACGTCAGCGCTGTCCAGAAAAACCCCCTCACCTACGAACATATTGCTCCAGAACAGGTGGGCAACCGGCGGCGGGTGGTGGTTTCAGAGCAAGCTGGTTTGAGCAACATTCTCAGCAAACTGGCCGGATTGGGTATTCACCTGGACAAGTCGGATCCGCAGGTGCGCTCCATTTTGGAACGGCTGAAGGCTCTGGAGCTGGAAGGTTATCAATTTGAGGTGGCGGAGGCCAGCTTTGAACTGCTGGTGCGCGGGCTACTGGGGCAGCGTTCCCATCCTTTTGAGGTGCTCAGCTTTAATGTCAGCACCACCACCCGCTCCGACTGGAGTAGCAGGAATTGGGATCCCAGCAGCGGGGAAGCGGATGTGCAATCCTTGGCGGCGGTGAAAATTGCTGTGCAGAGGCAGACGCGGGTCTGTGCAGCAGAGGGCAATGGGCCGGTGGCGGCTTTGGATGGGGCCTTGCGCCAAGCTCTGCAGGAGTTCTATCCCCAGATCGAACAGATTCATCTGTCGGATTACAAAGTGCGAATTTTAGATGGACAAGCGGGCACCTCCGCCAAAACCCGGGTGCTGGTGGAGTTTAGTGATGGCCATCAGCGCTGGACCACTGTGGGGGTGTCCCCCAACATTATTGAGGCTTCCTGCCGCGCTTTGGTGGAGGGATTGGAGTACAGCCTGCTAGCCCCCAGTTCTCCCTTGTCAACTGCTGCAAGTATCCCCTGGCTGCGCCCCTAGCCGTGGCTTGGGCTGCAGGGGTATTCAGGTTATACTTTATAAAGATAAAGGCGTCAGGCTGGGCCTGCCGTGGAAGGCTGGTGAGGCTCCCTGCTGTTTGTTCTGATTCAAGTTTGGAAGTCCTGTACCCATGCCTGACTTTGGGCAACTCTTACCCCACCTCAGTCGCACAGGGATTGTTGTGCCGACGGTGATTGAGCAATCTTCCCGCGGTGAAAAGGCTTTTGATATTTACTCGCGTCTTTTGCGGGATCGGATTGTCTTTTTGGGGCGGGTTATTGATGACCATGTTGCCAACTTGGCCATTGCGCAAATGCTGTTTCTGGAAGCAGAGGATCCCACTCGCGACATTTACCTCTATATCAACAGCCCAGGTGGCTCTGTTTATTCCGGTATGGGCATCTACGACACCATGGAGTACATTCAGCCGGATGTATGTACTATTTGTCTGGGCGTGGCGGCCAGTATGGCGGCTTTCTTGCTCTGTGCCGGTGCTCCCGGTAAGCGCATGGTCCTTCCCAATGCTCGCATCATGACGCACCAAAGTTCTGGACGGGCGACGGGCCAAGCTACGGATATTGAAATCCAAGCCAAGGAACTGCTGTTCATTGATGAGCAGATCAACAAAATTATGGCAGACCGTACCGGTCAACCCTACGAGAAGATCAAAGCCGATAATGACCGTGACTTCTACATGAGCGCGGCGGAAGCCAAAGCCTATGGTTTGGTGGATAAGGTTCTGGAGCGGCAGTTTTTACCCACCGATAAACGTCCCCAGACGGCCGGTGCCTAGGGAAAACCCTTACCGATGGACTCTAAACCGTCTCGCATCATCGGCCTCACCGGCGGAATCGGCACCGGTAAGTCAACGGTTGCCGGCATCCTGGAAAAACATGGGATCCCTGTTGCCGATGCGGATCGGCTAGCGCGCCAAGCGCTTGCACCGGGATCCCCGATTCGAGAACAAGTATTACAGCGCTATGGAGCCGAGATACAGACCCGGGAGGGGGATCTGGATCGTGCTCGACTGGGAGCAATTGTGTTTACGGATCCCGGCGAAAGGGTGTGGCTAGAAGCCCAAATTCACCCGTTTGTGAAAACCCAATTGCGGTATTTTCTCGAGACCCAGACAGGCTCCACAACAGTCTGTTTGATGGTTCCGCTGTTGTTTGAAGTGGGCATGGAAGATTGGGTGAGCGAAATTTGGGTGGTTACCTGTACTCCTGAGCAACAGCGACAACGCCTGCAGCAGCGAGATCACCTAACCCCCGAACAAGTGGAGGCCCGCATTGCCAGCCAGTGGCCCTTGAGCGAAAAAATCCAACGGGCACATGTTGTGCTGGATAATTCTGGCTCGCCGGCTGATCTGGAAAAACAGGTAGAGCAAGCCCTGAGGATTGTCTCACCCCCATGGGCCGGATAGAGTTACGGAGAAGGGATCCCCTTCCTCTTGCGCTATATGTGGGTGGGTTGAGAACGTGTCTATGCAAAATGAGTGGGGCAAGGCTAGATTTGAATCTGTGTATCAATCCCTGTACCAAGGGATTGAGGAGCTTGTTCAGAGCATCGCTGCTGAGGTTCTTAAGCAACTGGATCCCTACTTACGGGAACAGTTGAGACGATGGGAACTGAGCCAGCCGGATCCCCAGCTGGCTGAGCAAGCGCAGGCGCTAGCAACAGAACGGGAACGCAACCGCCTCTTGCAAGGCCAACTGGATCTCATGCAGCTGCGGCAAGAGAAGCAGCACCAACAAATCCGCAGCTATGAGGCGGAGATCGAGCAGCTCTACCAGGAGAAACAGGTGTTGGAGCAGCTGATACAGGAGTTACCGGAGATTTACCGCCGTCAGGTGCAGGCTCGTCTGCAACCGATCCGGGAGCGCATGGCTGCCATTCAAGCGGAAAACCATCAACTGCGGATGGAGCTCCATCACCTCAGCTACTATTTACACCACATCGATCAAATGGATTCTCCCAAGTTACCGCTCCCTTGGTTGGCTAGGCCACGCCGCCGGGATCCCCTGGCTTTACCTGCCTGTGGTCCTGAGGCAACGGCAGAGTTGCCCTCTTATTCTTGAGGTTGGATTGGGCCACAATTGAATCAACCACCTGAATAGGCCACCTGACTTGTGGGGGATGGAGTTCTTGAATGGCTAAGCGTAACGCCTATGAGCCTCTCCATCTAAAATATCGTCCACAACGTTTTGCCGATGTAGTCGGTCAAGCAGCGGTGGTGCGAACTCTAGCCAATGCCATCCGGCTAGGTCGAATTGCTCCTGCCTACTTGTTTTGTGGACCCCGCGGTACAGGCAAAACCTCCAGTGCTCGCATTTTGGCCAAGTCTTTGAATTGTGAGCAGGGGCCAACAGCGGATCCCTGTCTGGTTTGTAGTCAGTGCCGCTCCATCAGCGCCGGATCCGCCTTGGATGTGATTGAGATTGATGCTGCCAGCAACACCGGTGTCGATAACATTCGAGAGTTAATCGAACGGGCACAGTTTGCTCCGGTAAACAGCCGTTACAAGGTTTATGTCATTGATGAGTGCCACATGCTCAGCAGTGCAGCCTTTAATGCTTTGCTGAAGACCCTGGAAGAACCTCCCCCTCACGTCGTGTTTGTGCTGGCCACCACCGACCCCCAACGGGTGCTACCGACGGTGATTTCCCGCTGTCAGCGCTTCGATTATCGGCGGATTCCCCTCCAGGATATGGTGGTGCATCTAGAAAAGATTGCCAGCCAAGAAGGGATCCCGATCACCCCTGCAGCGCTACAGGTGGTGGCACAACTTTCCCAAGGGGGGCTGCGGGATGCAGAAAGCTTGTTGGATCAACTGAGCCTCTTGGAAGGAACCATCACACCGGAGGCAGTTTGGGATTTGGTGGGGGTAATCCCGGAATGCCACTTGTTGGATTTGCTCGATGCCGTAGCGGCTCAGGATGCTCCAGGGGTGCTCACGCAAGTTCGGCAACTGCTAGAGCGCGGTAAAGAGCCTCTCACTTTGGTACAAAACTTGGCCGCCTTTTATCGGGATCTGCTACTGATCAAAACTGCACCGGCCCAGCGGGAGTTGGTGATCTTGACAGATCCCACTTGGGAAGCCCTGCGACAACGGGCTCCCAACTACTCTGTGGAGATGCTCCTAGCGGCCCAAAGCCATCTGCGCCAGTGTGAGCCGCAAATTCGCCAAAGTGGACAACCGCGCCTGTGGCTGGAGATTGCCCTGATGGATTTGTTGGGCCTACAGCACGGTATAGGGAAGCCCAGCACAAAAGGGGTAGAAACAGTAGCAATTGGCTTACCAAGCGCTGAAACTGTCGCCCTCCCTGCCACTGCACCCATTACCAAGCCGGTTACTCATGCTAGAGAACCTCTATCCAAGCCCCCGGCATCTCCATCACTGCCCCCAGAAACCTACCCTGTCCCAACTCCAACAACACCGCCACAACCCAAGCCCCCAGAACGCCCGCTGCAGCTGCTGCGGCCTCGTTGGGAGGAGTTTTTGAGGCGGCTTTCTCCCATTACCAAGGCCCTACTGGGATCCGGCCACTTACACCAAGAGACTGCAGAAGAAGTCACACTGGCCTTTCCTAGCAAAGGATTGGTAGAAAAAGTCCGCAACAAAGAGCCAGAATTGCTCTCAGCGCTGCAAAGTCTACTGCAGCGCTCCGTACGTCTCAACCTGATTGTGCTACGCAGCCCATCGAACGGCGGAAGAGGACAACAGGTTGGTGAAGCCGTTTCCACCCCTCCCCATCCTGATACCGACCCTGCTTCGCCCCCCCAGGGATCCCCACCTGCTTCCAGCGCAGAAGCCCCCAGACGGTTGGATCCTCCGATGGCTCCTCCACCTGTAACAGCAGCTCCCTCAGCAGCGGTTGCCGACTCCCTCTCCCACAGCTCCCCCACTTCCCTGCCCAAGTCGGATCCCTTGCCTCATCCTGCTGCCCTCACCGCAATCGATGAGCTAGAGGAGGTGGCCCGTCGCTTTGCCGAACACTTCAACGGTAGCCTAGTGGATTTGGAGGGAGTACTGGGATCCCCAGCCCTTCAATCCTTAGAAACCATAGAAGTAGACGGATCAGCCGCTGAGTCTGGCGAAGAGGTAGCTGAGCCTCCTTTACCTCCTCCTGTTCCCCCCTTGTCCAAGCTGCAAGCCTCTACAGCCGTGGAGGAGGAAGAGCTCCCGTTTTGACCTGAGCTAAGCCCCAACTGCCTCCTTGGCAGCGTACATCACCTCCACCGTGATCTCGGTAAAGCCCCGTTGGCGGGCAAATTTCTCGGTGTTGCGTTTCACCTTCCCCCGCACAAAACCAGGCACCTTACTCAGTTCTGCCTGAGCTTCTCGTGTCCAGGTGATGTCAGAGTCGGCACTCAACCCTTTGTGAATCACCTCTTTGGTATCATGGCCGCCGAAGATCTCCAGCAGGTGATCCTCCATACCAAGGGTAAAGGAATTGTAAATCAAATCGGTGATTTGGTTGCTGCCTTCGTAGCCGAGGAAAGGTTTGTAGCCGATCGGGAAATCCTGGACATGAACCGGAGCAGAGATAACACCACAGGGGATGTGCAGCCGCTTGCCAATATGACGTTCCATTTGCGTGCCAAAAATCGCCGCCGGTTCTGCTTGAGCAATGGCATCCCCCACACGGGTGT
Source organism: uncultured cyanobacterium (assembly GCA_937944885.1). Classification (GTDB taxonomy): domain Bacteria; phylum Cyanobacteriota; class Cyanobacteriia; order Thermostichales; family Thermostichaceae; genus Thermostichus. Next base: position 25,220 of record CALFBB010000016.1, on the reverse strand, counting down.
GATCATCGGTCATCAGAATCTGATCACAATACTGGCCAACTTCCGCCTGAAACCACTCTGCGTCGTAGGTGCAATAGCTACCCGCCCACACCACGTGAATCCCCATCTCACGGGCCAAGATCTTGGTGATGGCTGCAGCGTGGGTAGAATCCCCAAAGACCACCGCTTTTTTGCCGGTTAGGTTTTGACAGTCAATGGAGCGGGAGAACCAAGCCGCTTGAGAAACATACAGGGTCTGCTCCTGAATGTAAGGTTCATAATCCACCGGGATCCCTTGCTGATTGAGGATTTTTTGCACCTGACGAATGAAGCGGGCAGTTTCCACCACTCCCATGGGGGTAATCTCAACGGAGGGGGTGCCAAATTGCTCCTGCAAATAGTCAGCTGCTAGAGGCCCCAGTTCCCGGTAGGGCACAACATTCAACCAGGCGCGGCCCAAGTGCTTGAGGTCGTGGACACTAGCCCCCTCCGGGATCACCAAATTCAGGTCAATGCCCAGATCCCGTAGCAGCACCTTCAGTTCCCGCAGATCATGGGTATTGTGAAACCCAAGACTGCAAATGCCGATGAGGTTACAGGAGGGGCGTTCTGTCTTTTGCAGAGTATCGCTCAATTCGCCGTTTTTGCGAGCTTTGTTGATGTAAAACTCGACGATCTGCTTCAGGGTGCGATCGGCTGCCTGGAGCTCGTTGACACGGTAATGGTTGACATCCGCTAGCAACACATCGGCGCGACTGACCAACTGGGCCTGCCGGACGAAGTGGTTCAAGTCTTCCTGCAGGATGCTGGAGGTACAGGTGGGGGTGAGAACAATCAAGTCAGGATGTTCCTCCTCATCCTTACGGATGATGTTACGGATAACCTTTTCGTCGGATCCCCGCGCCAGTACCTGCCGATCCACAACACTGGTGGTAACAGGGGTAAAGTCTCGCTGCCGCTCCAGCATGGATCGCATCACGTTGAAATAGTCATCTCCAAGAGGAGCATGCATGATGCTATGAACATTTTTGAAGGAGCTGGCCACCCTGAGGGTACCAATATGGGCAGGGCCGGCATACATCCAATAGGCCAGTTTCATAAGCAGGCTCCCAAGCAAGGGGTTAAACCGGGATCCCGGTTGGAATCTCCCTTGGAATTCTAGAATGCCCTTCCGCCAGCAGCGGGCAATTGTTATCCTCCGTAATGCCCTAGCCAAGATAAACCTGATCAAAAGAAAGCTCTTCTCTGGACAATTCTTCCTAGAGTATTGAAGACAGTCTCAACTGCGGGGATCCCTCTACTTTAAGAGCGGCTGTAAACTATATAACAGAAATAGAAGGGGGGAGAGGCTAGGCAATCTTTCTCACCTTCCTCAACAGAGATCTAGTGACCAAGAGGAGGCAGGAGATCTTTGTAGCTATCGTTACACATTAACTTTTGGCGACAAAATGTGTAGACCTACAACATTGGTCAGCGATTTTGTTTTACACAAACCGGTTTGCGGTGAGAGAGGGCAAACTAACTAAGGGGAAGAATATAACCAATGTTTCCCCTAATACAGACAGATAGCTTCCGGTTCCGGAGGTAGGGCTTAGCCGACGTGAGATGCGCTCATTCGGAAGGGGGTATTTCTCCTTCGGGGTGTGAGGTGAAGACTTATGGGTTCTCTAACCCTTTCTTGGTTACATGCTCGCAAAGCTCCTCAGGAGCTCATGGTTTCTATGACTTCTATGTATCTTAAGCCTGCGGCTCGTCTGCGCGACTGGCTGCAGGCACCGCTACAACCTTTTCGAGCTACTCTTGACAATTTTGAAGTTCGGGATCGTCACTTAGCCCATCGGATTTGTCGGTGGATACCGGCCCAGTGTCCCTTTGAGCGAGATGTGGTGCTCTTTGGCCGTAGGATAATGCATATTCCCGCCATGTGCAAGCTCAACCCTCTTTACGACCAGGTGGTGAGCTTACGGTTTCGGGCCTTGTCGTTTCTGGCGGAGCAGGGGGAAGATGTAACCCCTTACCTGCAGTAGAGCCGATCTGGACCCTTTGTCCGCTCATCCAGTGTCCGCTCATCCAGATGGGACCCCAGAAAGGTGGAAAGAGAAGGGTGGGCTGGACTCCATACCCCTACCCGCTCAGAGACCTGCACCGAACAGAAGGAAGGGCTCTCCTTTCTAGAAGGGAGTCGCCGGCTAGCTAAGAGTAGCCTTCTGCTGGAGAAGTGGGGCAAGCTCAGGCTACCCTAGAGCACCAAAGGTAGCCTCAGAGGGGAGCTGCCAAACTGGCCGAGCTATCTTGGGTGCGGGAGGAGGCTCGGGCTCTTACGGCGCGGAACATCCCGAAGCGGCACAGACCTGACCCAAAGGCTAGGCGCATCAAGAGCATTGTTGGTACTTCCCGCAGGGACTTGATCAACCCTGTCAGGCCAAAGCGGAGAAACCCTTCTGGCCGTTGGATCCCTTGCCAAATAGACTCCAGCCAAGAAGGCAAAGTCTCTTGAGTCCAATCGGCGGTGATCACCTCTCCTTCCACCCAGCCGGTTGCCGCTAGCAGTTCGGCAAACTCTTCGATGCTGGCAAAGGCAGGGTGAGACCACTGATCCAACAACTGGCGCATCACCAAGCGTTCCCACCAATTGAGGGGTTTCTGACGGGCATCCCGCTGGTTCCAATCCGCCACCACCAGGATGCCACCCGGTTTGAGCACGCGTAGCAGCTCCCTGGCAAACTGAGCTTTATCCGGCATGTGAGGGCCGGCCTCAATTGACCAAACCACATCGAAGCTCTCATCCGGGAAGGACATGGCCAGGGCATCTTCCACAAGAAACTGCACATCCAACTCGGGTGGGGTTAGCTCTTGTGCCCGCTTCACCTGCTGGGGGCTGATGGTGATCCCTGTTACCGAAAAGCCGTAGTCCCGGGCCAAGATGCGGCTGCTTCCCCCAATGCCACAGCCGACATCCAGCACCCGCGTACCGGCAGGCAGTTGATCCAAGCCGGCCCAGCGCACCATCTCATGGACAAAATCAGCTTTGGCTTGCAGGAAGTCTTTGCGGCGGGGCGGGGATCCGTAGTGGCCGAGGTGAATGTGCTCGCCCCAGTAAAACTCCAAAATGCCATCCCGGGTCCATTCATCATAGGATTTGGCCACGGAATCTGCCGATCGGTAGGGGCGAGCGCTGCGCAGGTAGAGGACAATCCCTACCAACAGCAAGGCCCCTAAAATAGCCAATCCCCAGCCCAGCAGCGTCATTACCATTCCTCAATGTTTCTTGATGATTGTACAAATCAAAGTTTCGCCTCCCTCCCCAGGAATCCACAATATGGGCTGGGGATCGTTACAAAACTTTGAACAGGTCTCTATTCTAGCCTTGAATGGACCGGGCTCAGAAAGGATCCGACTAGAAGCGGGTCTGAAATTCTATGGAGATAATATTATTGCCCTCTAGATCGGTACTGGCGCGGGTGAGGGTTTGTTCATTCAGGCGATAACGGGTGCTGTAGCGGGTGGGCTGGAAGGGATCCGTTAGGTTCCGCTGCACCGCTACGGAGACAGTAGGGCCGAGATCTTTAGCCACCTCTAGAGCCAATCCTACGGAGGAGCGGTTGGGAGCACGCGTATCGATTTGGGGGACAGGGCTGATGCGAATTTCATCTAGGCCCAAGGTATCCCCCAAGGCTTCTTGCAGGTCGTTGAGCAGGGCGGTTCCTGCAAGACCGGCCACCCCCACTTCTGCGTTCAGACGGGCCAGAGCGGTTCCCCCCAAGAGGGCAACAATCTCTTCCGGTGAACGGCTGGGGCTACTGGAAAGGGCCAAAATACCATTGCGGGGAGCCGCTTCTCCCAGGTTGCTGGCCCGCCCATTTACCGTGGCAAAAATGTCGATGCTCTGCTGGGATCCCAAGACATTGCGGTTGTTATTGAAGGGGGAAATGTCCTGCGGGAAGCGATAGACCTCAGTGGCCTGGGTTAGCAAACGCAAATCCAAGAAGGGATCCAGGCCGTTGTCCAGATCAAAGATGGCCCGGTTGGGGCGGGAGCGATCCAGGCGAAAAGTCGCAATGGGCAGGGTGAGGCGACCTCGATCCAGACGGATAGCGCCTGCCGGACGCAGCTCCTGAGGAGTCCCAAACAGACGCAGGGTGCCGGAGGCGGTGAATTCAAATAGGTTGCGGCGCACAATTTGAATACCGGATCCCAGGGCCAGTTCCAGGCCATTCAGGCGCGGCTGCCAGGCGGGTGGAGCGGCAGGAACTTTCTCTACGGCTGGAGTATCGCCGTTGCGGGGGCTGACATCCACCACCCCTTGCGATACTTCTAGGCGCCCCTCGATCAGAGGTTGCAACAATAGGCCCGCCACCACCACCTCCCCTTGCAACTGGCCGCTGTAGAGGTTAGGCAGGTTGAGGTTGACCCCCTGGAATTGTAGGCTTAGGGGTTGGAACCCTTCCCCCAATTGCAACGCTCCCCGGGAGTTGACGGGTAAAATGCCGCTGGCTAAGAGGGATCCCTGGCCAAACCGGCCACTTAGCTGCTGCACCTCTAGTTGGTTGAGGTTGAAGGCAATTTGACCGCTCAGGTCGGTAATCGGTTCCGGCAAGGCCGTGAAGCGGAGGATCCCATCCCTGACACTGAGGTTGCCCCTTAGGCTGGGCTCTCGCAGGGTGCCCTGGATAGTCAATTCCAGCTGGCTTTGGCCTTCTTCCCAGCGCACTTGATCAGTAAATAGGTTGATCAAGCGCAAACCGCCATTTTGGGCTTGTAAGGTGAGATCAATCTGGTCCGATTCGGCCTCAACTTGGGCAAAGGGCAGCGTGTAAGGTATCTGGCCAACCATGCGGATGGGCTCGTCCCCATTGGCCAAGAGGGTGCTGTTGAAGCGCAACTGCCCTTGATTGTAGTCAAATTGCCCCCCCACTTCCCGGAGCGGCACTTGGTTGATCCGAGCATTGGCCACCGTCAGGGATCCCGTGACATGGGGATCCCGCAAGTTACCTGCCAATTCCATATCCAGGTTGAGATCCCCCTCCAGCTGCAGCTCATCCGGCAAAAAGCGATCCACCAAGGCCAAGGGGAATTGCTGGATGCGCAGGGAGCCCGACTGTTCATCGAGACCTAGGGTACCCGAGAAGCTAGCCTGCCGCTCCCCGCTACGCAGCAGTAGAGTCTCTAGGATTACAGCTCCACCAGCAAAGCTGCCCCTGGCGGTCAACTCCTCTACCCCAAACTCGACCTGCTCTGCCTCGCTGACGCCAACCGCTTGCCAATTCTGGCCATCCAGTTGAAAGCTGATATCGGGCTGATTCAGGCTACCGGCAAGGGTGACACTGGCCTGAAACTCACCCCGCAAGCTGCTAGGAGGTGGAACTAACGGATCCATGCGTCTGGCCAAGGTTTCCAGGTGGATGGCCAAAACCTGGGCATAGTACTGCAGCTGCTCCAGGAGCGGGTGCCCCGGTAAACCCACCGGTTCGCTCTCCAGCACAGAGGCAGGACCCAAGGGAGGTAACCGGAACCCACGCCGGGTGAGATCACTCCATTGCCGCCACTTGAAAGCGGAGATGATATCTTCTAGGCGGCCTTGGGTGGTGCTGATCTGCAGATCGATCTGAGGCACTGCGGTTTCCTGCCTTGGATCCAGCCCAGCCAAGAGAGGGGCTGCCAGCAGCTGCAGGGTACCGCTGGCGGTATAAGTGCTCTCAAACAGATCCAGCTGCGCCTGGGTAACGGTAAGGCGATTGGCTCGATAGTCGAAATCCACCGAGAGCCCTTGCACTGCAATCCCGGCCAAGCGCAGATCCGCCACAGAGGCTTGTCCTTGCACCGCGCCCTTCTTCAGATCAATAGCCAGATCACCCTTGAGGATCCCCTCCAGGCTGGCCAAGGGCCCCTCTGCTGCCCAACCAGTTATCAGAGGCAAAGGCAGCTGCTGGACGGCAACCTGCAACTGATCCTCCTGTCGCCGACCCATGGCTGCTGCTTCGCCGCGACGTACCCGAAACTGGAGCGGTTGAAACCGGGGATCCAGGCTGAGGGCCAGTTGATCCCTTTGCCCCTGCAAATTCACCTCTGTCCCTTGCCTAGACCAACGGAAGGGACCTGAGAGATCCTCAAAGCCGATGCCCCCTAGGGTCAACCCCTGCAGTTGGGCATGCCCTGCCAGCTGTAGGTTATCCAGGGATCCCTGCAGGCGCCCTTGGCCCCGGAGTACCCCTTGCACAGGCCCTGTCACCCCCGCAAGCTCAGCCAGGGGGATCCCATCCGCCTGCAGCGCCAAATCCAGGGATCCCACCTGTAAGGTCTTGGGATCCACCGGGATCCGCCCCTGCACCTGAGCAAGCCCCGGCACTTCCCCCCGCTGGATCACCAGCCCAGCGCCATCCCAGGCCACCTGACCCGTGATCTCGCCCATGGGTTGGGAAAGCGCCACAGCCCCTTGCGCCCGCAACGCTCCTAACAAACCCAACTCCGACACTTCGGCAGTATTGACCTGGGCCGCAATATCCCCGGAAAGGGATCCCGTCCACTGCGGGTTAAAAAATGACAGGGGCAAGTTTCGGGGGGCAACTTGCCCTTGAATTTGTCCTTCTGCCCACCGTCCCGATACGACTGCCTGGCCATCCCCCAGGGTTAAAAGCGCCTGAGGGATCTCCACCACCCAGCCGCCTTCAGCTGGCAGAATCTGTACCTGCCCCGTTCCGGTGATCTCTCCCCCGCTGGTCTCCCAAGTTGCCTGCACCCGGGGCTGGGATCCCACCAGAACCACCTCCACCTGACCAGAAACCCGTCCCACCGATCGAGGCAAGCTACCCCCATACAAACCCACCACCTGCTCTGCATCCGCTCCGGTTACCTGCAGCTGAAACTGACCCTCTAGACCCCGTCCCTCAGCAGCCGCCCATTGTAGTTGACCGGATCCCTGCAGCCGTCCTCCCACCGCCGCCAGGTCCATGTGCTCAAAGGTTAAAGTCTGGTTAGCAAAGCGAAAATCCAAGTCGTACTGGAATATCGGCACTCGATCCACCCGACCCGGGGCACGTGCCTGCAGCTGACCCCGGATTTGGGGCTCTGTCAGCGCCCCCTCTACCGTTAGAGATCCACCCAGTATCGCCTCTGCCTGCACCGGCAGCTCAAAGCCAAAAGTCTGCTGAATCTGAGCTAGACCGGCCTGGGGAACTGTTGCCCGCAGGTCAAACCCGGCAGCCTCTCTGCCCGGAGCCGGAGCAAAAGCAATTGCGCCATTCAAATCAGTCAAAGACAACTCACCAAAGCTGGCACTCACCTGCTGCAGCTGCAACTCCTGGAGATTAAATTGCACCCCGCCGCTCACCTCAGCAAAAGGATGCGGCAGCATCTCCAGCCCCAGGCGGGCCTGTTGTAGATAGGCTTGCCCCCTCAAATCCAGGGGTTGATTGCGACCCCAACCCACTTGCAGCTGCAAACCAGCCCGCCCCTGCACCTCAGTAAAAGGAACCTGAGGCAAAATACTGGGCAGCAAATCCAGCGGTACGCGCCCAGAGGAAACCCAAACCGAACCGGAAGCCTGGGCAAAATCCGCCACCCCCCTAACCTGCAGTGGATACCCAGCCGACCTTTCAGAGTCTTGCAACCGAGCCGAAAGTTGGAAACTGGCCCGCCCTCCCGCCTGTTCTGGTGTAGCCTTTGGGGCCCCTGCCAACCAAATCTGTGCCTGTGCCTGCAACTGCTTAAACTGCCGACGTTCGCCCACTAACGGCACCGCCGTCAGGGATCCCCGGCGCAAGGAAACATTCAACCCCTGAATCGGCAGGGATCCTTCTTCTCCCTCGGCTTGAGGCCATTGAAACTGAATATCTGCCCAACCGCGATCTAGGGTCTCCATAATCAGCAGCTGGGGTTGATCCAGAGTGAGGTTGAGCACCCATTCCCCGGTTTGGACCCAAGTCCAGACATCGGGGCTGAGGCTAATGGAACCAATGGTGGCCAAATGCTCAATCCGGCTTTCCCCTAAGCTCACCCGCCAAGGCGCCAAAAAGGTTACCTGCCCCAGTTCCACCTGCCGCCGCATGGCTTGAGATAGAGTTGCTTCCAACTGAGGCAACAGCTGCCCCTGCAGATAAGCACCGGCACCCCACACCGCTCCCCAAGAAGCAGCCGTCAAGCCAAGACCGACACCCGCCCCTACCCAAGCTAGGTTGAGTCGGCGCTGCTGCACATTTTTATCTCCACCACCTTCACTCAACTTTATCTCCACCACCTTCACTCAACGGCCTACCCCTCTTTATCATGGGTACCTCATCCCATAGCGGCGCGTAGCAGGTCTCTATCCCACCTCAGCAACCCGAATTGTGTGACTGCTCTGTCACACAAGTTGCTCCCATCCTACTCAAGGACTTTGGGCTTGCCACGAGGGTCGAGAGAGAAGAAATCTTGACTTACAGGCGTAATTTAGAAGACAGGAGAAAAATCTCATCCCGCTGTGGAAGCAGGGATGTTAAGCTATCACCACACCGGGAATCACAGAGAGCCTGTTTGCCGCTCACCTGTGATATTCCTTCCTGTCGAGGTATCTAAGATATCTAAAAGGAGAAGAGCCATTCCGGAACCCCTGTCTTTAACGGTCAGCCTGCGCGGCAGCCACGAGGCACTGGAAAACTGTCAAGTCTTTCACCTGACCGGTCTTCTAGATGCCTTTTCCGAGCCTGTCTTTCGTAAAGTTGTCACGAAGTACATAGAAGAGGGATCCCCCAACATTATTTTGGATTTGACAGGGATTGACTTTGTGGATAGCTCCGGCGTAGGCGCCCTGGTGCAGTTGGCCAAGCTGGTGCAGAGCCGCTCGGGTCTTTTCCAAGTGGTCAGCAATGCCCGCGTCACCCAAACGGTGAAGCTGGTGCGCCTAGAGAAATTTCTCTCGCTGCGCAGTTCTCTCCAGGAAGCCCTTGACCACCTGGCAGCAGCAGGCACTGACACTACAGCCGACACCACAGAACCTGCCTAGGCTTGCCATTCCTTTCGTTCAGGGAAGCTGGAATGGGGTTAGGAACCTTCTGGGGGATCAGTGTTGGCGCTGGGGATCCCGATTGGCTGACAGTTCAGGGAGTCAAACTCCTCAGCACTGTGAAATGGGTGGCTTGCCCACAAGGGTCTAAAGGTCGGCCGGGCTTAGCCTTGGAAATTGTCCGCCCCTGGCTGCAACCGGAACAGATCCTGCTGCCGCTGCATTTACCCTTTGTTACCCAACCAGATCAACTGCAAGCAGCTTGGGCGGTTGCGGCTGAACAACTAGGCCCCCTCCTAGAGCAGGGGGAAGATGTTGCCTTTGTGTGCGCAGGGGATGTTGGCCTTTACAGCACCTTTGCCTACGTGGCCCGCGCCCTGAAAGCACGACTCCCGAACCTCAGGATTCAAGCCATACCGGGGGTCACCTCCCCCCTGGCAGCCGCCGCCCTGCTGGGATCCCCCTTGGTACAGGGGGCAGAAAAACTGGCAATTTTACCGGCCCTGTACGCTCTAGCTGAATTAGAACAGGCCTGCGCTTGGGCAGAGGTGGTGGTCCTAATGAAAGTTGCACCCGTGTATGACCAGGTTTGGCAATGGTTGGCGCAAAGAAATTGGCTACAGCAAGCCAGCTTAGTCGTTTGGGCCGGTCGGCCTCAGCAAGCTATTTTTCCCACCTTAGAAGGACTGGCAGACTACCGGCCCCCCTACTTTTCGCTGCTGATTCTCCGCTGCTCCGCTCAAAAGACCCTACCTGCGGCAACAGATTCATAAGCGGCTTCCCAATCCCGTCGCCGAGAGAGGGGAACTTTTGCCTTTGATCCCCCACTCATCCCAGCTTCAAACACCGATGTATAGATGGAGCAGCAATGTTTAAGAAAAACCGACCTTTCGACTGAGAAAAACAACAGCCACCAAAAACATCCCAGTGAAACAATATAAAAAGGCTAATTAAAGGAATAATATAGCCTGTTAAGAACGGTTAATGGCCATTGTGCAGAGGTTAGCTGCAGGTTAAATTATAGATGTGGTGATTCAAGGAAGGAGGATAACATCTCAGCTTTATCTCAACTGCGAGGCACCACTTTATACCTTGATCAAGTCCAAGATCCTCTGTCGGCCAACGCTTTGATCCCAGCTTCCGATCCGTTGCTCCGGCAGTCTTTCCCAAAAAGTGATTGTCTCGCCAAGCAGGGCATCTGTCATCTACAACAGGTTTTCCTCTAATAGAACATGGGAGCTAAATCAGATGGCAATTGGGTTTGTTGGCAGGGGCCGCTTTGGATAAGAGATCGCTCCACTTTGCAAGGATAAGCGGTTGTACTGGTTCAATAAGCTCGGTTAGCTATTTCGAGTCTCCATTGAGGATCGATTAACAGGTGGGAAGCCGATGTTCGGGGGCAGGTGCCCTCAACCTGCAGACTCTGGTGAATTGGGATCTGTGCTCAGTGTGGTAAGAGCTGCGGGCTTTAGCAATTCATGGTTTCACTCTCGCTTGAGGAGGTTTGTATGTTTGCCTTTTTATCAAAGATTGCTAGAGCAACTGTCCGCATCTTTACTCCTGCCAAGTCGGATTTGGTTGAGGTTGGTTACCAACCGATTACGGACGATATCTATCGCATCGACGGTGCAGCCTGTCACGTTAGCGATCTAGAGACTTCGTTCTAGGCCTTAGATCTCGACTTCTGGCATTTGCAACCCCTATCCCTGAGCGTCAGGCCAGAGAGTAAGTTCACCAGGTTGCTGTTTATTGTTGTTTGTCGGCTAGATTGTTGGGCCAATTTGTTTGGCTCTGGATCGGTTCCGAGATAGAAAAACTGAATAGAGCTTGGATGCGGTTTTAGTTCGCATTAGATCAGGGGGTTCTTCTCCTTAACCTTCAGGCTAGTTCAAGTCGAATCAGTAAGTGGCGGCTCCAGTTGGGTGGTCGCCACTTATTTTTGCGAATAATTTGCCAAAATGGTGAAGATGCGTGGGGTTGATGATTGAGTGCCTCCTTCCCGTCTGTTTTACCTCCTCTTGTGGTTTATCCGGCTACACCGAATGATTTGGAACCATTGGTGGAGCTGCTGGCTCAGGTGTTCCATCCACCCTTGGGGCTACAAGGCTGGATCTACCCCATTCGCAAGCTGGGTATTCGTGAGGACTTGCGGTTGCGCCTGGCTGCAAGGGATCCCTATTACTGCTGCTTAGTGGCTGCAGTGGAATCCCGCGTGGTGGGTACGGTAGAAATCTCCCTCCGAACCATGACCCATGGCAAGCATCCTTATCTTTCCAATTTGGCAGTGTTACCTGGTTGGCGGCGACAGGGGGTAGCCCGTCAGCTTCTGCTCAGTGCTGAGGGGGTTGTTCAGGGGTGGGGCTATCACAGTTTGCATTTGCACGTTTTAGAAGATAACCTCCCAGCTCGCCAACTCTATGCCCAACTTCACTACAACCCAATTGAGCGTACCTCCCGGCTCTGGCAATGGGTAGGAGTGTCTCCCCAATTGTTGTTGTGCAAGTGGCTACCCTGAATTGGTAACGTAAAGTTATGTAAACTGAATGGGAGAATCCAGAAAGAGGTATTCAGATGGTGGTCAAAGGGTTGCGCAGGGTTTGGCGGTGGCTGAGTCTTGTGGGTTTGATTTTAGGTCTTGGTCTTGTTCAGCCTGCTTGGGCTCAATGGGGAACTACCCCCTTGCCTGAAGTTGGCTCCCCTGCACCTGAGTTTGAATTGCCGGATCAAACAGGGCAGTTACGTCATTTGTCGGATTTTCGAGGTGAATGGGTGGTGCTGTACTTTTATCCCCGGGATTTTACTTCCGGCTGTACCATCGAGGCTCGTGGTTTTCAGAGGGATCTGCCTAAGTTTCAGGCAATGGGAGCTCAAGTTGTAGGGGTTAGTGCGGACTCTGTAGACTCCCACAAGCGCTTCTGCTCAGCAGAGGGATTACAGTTTCCCCTCCTGTCGGATCCGAAGGGTGAGGTGAGCCAGGCCTATGGTTCCTGGATGGGGGATGTAGCCCTGCGCAATACCTTTCTGATTGACCCAGAAGGAATCCTGCGGGAGATTGACCCGATTGTGCACCCCTCCCGTCACAGTGCTGAGGTTCTAGCCCAACTGCAACAGCTGATTAACGGTTAGCTTTCGGATCCAAAAATCTGGTGGAACTCGTGGAGCAACTCGTCAATCTCCTCTAGGGCTTGGTTGATATCCACGCGCAGACTGCCTAGGCCAGGCTTTTCTAGAAGCTTAGCTACTGCTGGTCGGCGCTCCTGAATCAGCTTGATGCGCTCTTTCAAAGCAGCAATTTCCGTTGCATCCATCATTCAATCCGCTAACCCACTTCCTTAGCTTAGCGCAGATGACCTTGTTCCCTGTTGAAGTACCCATCTACTCAGCCCAGTAGCCCTCTCAGATGTTACTGTTGCAGCTTCACCGAAAAAAACACTTGAATGACGCAACAGGGGGCTAGAGAGGCTCTCAACTGCTGTTCTTTCTTTACCCCAAAGATATGTCCGGGATAGGTTCTCCACTGCCTTTTGATTTTACTGGATCCCCTGATCTCGCCTGGTTGGATCCTCTTGTTCAGCACTTTCAACTGGGGGAGCCCGAGCCCCCTCAACCTATCCACATCGGCCTCATCCACCAAACTTGGCAACTCACCACCGCCCAGGGATCCTTCATTGCCCAGCGTCTCCACCCTATCTTTGATCCTGCCGTTACTGAGGATGGTCAAGCCATCAGCCAATGGCTAAAACAGCAGGGCTTTCCTGCTCCACAATTTCGCCGTGCCCGCGATGGATCCCTGCATTTGACCTGGGCAGAAGGAGTGTGGCGGGTGATGGAATGCTTACCGGGATCCTGTTATCGAACCCCTCCTAGCTGGAGTTATCTAGAGCAGGCAGGGGCAGCCGTTGGGCGGTTGCATCAGCTCTTGGCTCGGTTTGAGTATCGTTTTCGCTTTCAAATCCCCCATTTTCACGATACGGCTCACATTTGGCGGCAGCTACAGTGCTACTCCCCCCCTGCCGAAGTACAAGCAGAATGGGAGTTTCTCGTCAAGACCGTACCCACTCTATTCCTGCCCTCTGGGATCCCCACCCAAATCATCCATGGCGATCTCAAGTTCAGCAACTTTTTGTTTGATGAGCAGGGACAATTTGTGGGCCTATTGGATCTGGATACTTTCATGTACCACAACCTCTACATCGAGCTGGGAGATGCCCTGCGCTCCTGGGGTAAACAAGGGGAAACAGTTGCCGCTGAAGCCATCTTAGCCGGGTTACGCGGCTATGCCCGAAGCGGGAAACTACGCGCCCTACAACCGCAGCTGATCCTCCAAGGGGTACAACTAATTACCCTAGAACTGGCCATGCGCTTTCTCCAGGATTGGTTTACAGATTCCTACTGGAATTGGGATCCCCAACGATACCCTAACCGCAAGGCCCACAACCTGGCCCGTTGCCGACAGCAAATCTGCTTATATCAAGCCTTCAAAGTCATCACCCCGCAGTTGCTCGAGGCAATCCATACCCTTTGAAGTGTTCTTGCCAAGCCAACTTTGACGCTCAGGCCAGGGAGGATGTCAACCCAAAGGAACAAGGCCAAGCAAGATGGCTACCCGAATCCCTCAGAAGTTAAAAATGATAGTTAAAAATGATCCTTCATGCCGCGTAGGCGGGCAAAAACCCGAACCGGCTCCTGGATCCCGGTAGACGCTTGCAGGGCTGGCTGATCCCAACGCAAAAAAGGATTGGTCAGTCGTTCTTCACCGATGCTGCTGGGTACGGTCGGGGAACCCGCTTGCCGTAGAGCTTCCACCGCCCGGTAGCGAGCTTGCAGGTGGGGGTTATCGCCATCCACCGTCAGAGCAAACTTGAGATTGTTCAGGGTGTATTCATGGGCGCACCACACCCGTGTGGATTCTGGCAGTTGGCGCAATTGATCTAGGGATCCCAGCATCTGCTCAGGGGTTCCCTCAAACAGCCGCCCACACCCCCCCGCAAACAGAGTATCCCCACAAAAGAGATCCCCACTTTTGGGAAAGTAGTAGGCAATGTGACCACGGGTGTGTCCCGGCACAAACAACACCTGTGCCACGTGGTGGTTGAAATGAACCGTCTGCCCTGCGGCTAACCCCACCGTCTGCCCTGGGATCCGTCCCCAATCCCCCTCACCGGCATAAACTGTTGCCTGCGGATAGCGAGCTAGCAACTCTTGGTTACCACCCACATGGTCATGATGGTGGTGGGTATTCAAAATGGCTACCAGATCTGCCTGTAGCTCCGCCAGTTTTACTAGCACCGGCTCTGCCACTGCCGGATCCACCACTGCCGCTGTTGCCGTCTCGGGATCATGCAGCAGGTACACGTAGTTATCCCTCAGAACGGGCAATTGCAAAATGCGCATGGCTAATCCTCGAAAATGGCCTGTTCCACATCCCCACGACTCAGCGAATAGGGAAAAGTCAGGGTTCTGGTGTTGCCATCCTGGTAGGTGTAGCGCACCCAAATGGTGGTCTCGTCCAGGCGCAGACAGGCTTTCCAGCGGGGGCGTTCGCAAAACCATTGCTCTACATCCTCCGGATCACGGGTGCAGCCGAGATCCTCTAGCCATTGTTCAATGGCATGCAGAGGGTGATTGTAGAGAGGCGTAGTCGCAGGGGGCAAAGGCATAGCAAACGAAAACGCGAGGAGGACAAGCGGGTCAGGTTATGTCAGCTGGGGGGCCCACACTTAACTTATTAACTTAGGGTGAGAAAACCGGCCATTAAGCTGCCCCGCTCTCCCGTAGCCAAGCTAGGGTACCCGCTAGCAGCAAACACATGAGGAAGGTGGATCCCATCAACAGTAGGGCACAGATTTCACCCCCTGAGAGGGGTCGGGTTTCCATGCGCAGCTCTAGCGAATCGACATTAGCCGGCCTTGAGTTGGAAAGCACTGCCCGCAAGCTGGCATCATAGATAGCTCGCTGGAGAGGGTTGCTGAGAATCAAGTAGGCTTCCTGCAACTCTTGGAAGCGCCGAATCGCCACCTCCGGCGCCAGAGGAGAAGTATCGGGATGGTAGCGTTTGCTCAGTTGCCGATAGGCCCGCCGGATTGCTTCAGGAGATGCCCCTGGAGACAGGCCCAACCGTTGGTAGTAGGTGAGGGAGGTCAGCGAGTGCATGCTAGCCAACGAAACAGCAGTAGGAGAAGAAGCTTTTTCTGATTTGATGATCTAAATCTAAACAGATCTAACCCAATCCAGTGTAATCGCTGACCCTGAAAAGGGGTTTATTCTTCTTCTTCCTCCTCTTTCTTAGCACCGGGGTAGTAGAAGCCGGTGTTGCGACCGGTCAAGATCGAGCGCCCGATGGTCATCGCCCGTTGTGCTTGCAGCTTCGCTTTGTGGGTCCAGGTGGCGTAGCGCTTGCGGCTGCGGGATTTGGAGGTTTTCTTCTTAGGAACAGCCATAGCCCTGCATGAGAATACAGCCTTACTAGGCTAGCACCGAGTTGTCAGTCTGTCTTGCGCCATTTTACGCAACACCGGCCCCTGCATCCTGCATTTTTCTCGGGATAACCCTTATGTGACAGGCTGGTGTCATCTGCGCCGCTGGCTCTGGGTAGACCGTACCCAACATCCGGCTGGCATGCCACCCCACAGATTGAAGAACACGCCAATGGAGGCCTGACCTTGCACCTAGGGGCGCGGGGGCTGAATGGGTTAAAAATTGAGGTGCGGAGTTGCTGCTCATCTACGGACGGCTGGAGCCTAGAGAGGACAAGAAGCCCAAGACCAGCCCCTGAGCTAACTCATGCACTCGTTAGCCAGATAAATGCAATGTAATGTTGCTGCCCCTGGACTTAGATTCCTGGGTAGGTCTTGCAGCGGGAGCCTATCCCTGATAAGAATGGCAAGGTTAAAGTGAGGAGAGAAAAGTCGGTGATGTCTTTGACAGGGCTTTGATAAGCTCAGAGCCAAAGGCGTTGAGCACCTTTACGCGGTCAATGTAGGGAAAAGTGCTCTTTTACGGGTAGGTTGGAACCAATCTTTTCCGCCTATCGCTACCACTGATTGCCTTCCCAGGCGTTTCATTTAACACTTGACATGGCGACCAAGGGTCAGTTAGCCTCATGCTCGGATGCTTTAAGCAGTTAATGTGTTCAAAATGAGTCTCGTTACCTCACCCTCCTCTCCAGCAAAAGCCCAGCCACAGCAACTGGTGGTAGATCTCCGCATTCCGGTACGAGGGACATACCTCCCTGCCGACCATGGGTACGGGTTGCTATCGGCTATGGCCCATCAGGTGCCTCTGTTACACCAAAATCCAGAGATTGGGATCCTGACAGTGGCCGGGATAAAAGACAAGCAAGGCAAGATTCTATTGACGCCTCAGTCCCACTTGCGAATTCGGCTACCTGTAGAACAAGTAGGGCAAGTGTATGGACGGCTGGCGGGAAAAAGTCTCAAGATCGGATCCCATCCCATTCATTTAGGGATCCCTGAGATTTTAATGCTCAAAAGTTCTCACACCTTAAAGGCACGCATTGTAACAATTAAGAACTATCTGGAGCCGGAGGGATTTCAGAAAGCAGCTCAGAAGCAATTAACAGATCTAGGAATCCCTGGAGTTGTTGAGGTGCTTGTAGATGAAAACGGAATTCCGTTACGTAAAACTCTCAAAATCAAGCAGCACACAATTGTGGGTTTTAGCACCGTGGTGCGGCATCTCTCGGAAGAGGACTCCATTAGACTTCAGCAGGTGGGTCTAGGAGGACGGAGACGGATGGGTTGTGGTTTCTTTTTACCGGAGTAGTGAGCAGGGATCCCACCATGTTTAAGAACTTATTGGCAAAGTCATTACCGAAAAAGGATGAGTCTCAGTCGGAGCAGGAATATGCATCGGCGAAGGGTGCTGCTAAGTTTACAGGACATATCGGGGCTGTGTTGTTGGCAGCTGAGATGCTAGTCGATAGCTTGGGACATGAGATTCTGCAGCACTTAGGGTTACAAAAATTAGATTGCGATTACTTTGCAAAGATTATCAAGCTAGGAGCTTATTTACACGATTGGGGCAAAGCTAATCAGCATTTTCAAGAAATGGTTTATATCAATTCATCTATACTAGATGACAAGAATAAGGAAAGAGTCATTAAGAAATGGAAAGACCATGGATCCCGACAGCTAATTCGCCATGAGTTTCTAAGTGGGATCCTGGCACTGCAAGTGCCTGAGTTCAGAGATTGGCTACTAGAAAAGTTTACGGAAGAAGAACTGATTATAGCAGTCTGGGCAGCAATAGGACATCACCTTAAGGCAGGGGTGGATAGAGAAAACAGAAGATCTGAAAAGATTACAGCTCTGGCTAACGGAGCAGGAGCCGAGCTTCGGGTTTATACCAATCATTGTGACTTCCGGGCGGTGTTAAGATTGGGCTCCCAACAACTAGACCTTCCCAAAGAAATACCTGTTGTTACTGATCGAGCCTGGAGAAAGGAAGAGTTAGAAGATCATCTTACGAGCCTGCAAAAGCAATTCCGAGATGTTACTCAGGCACTTACCTATGAAAAACAGGTGATGGTGGGAGCAGTAAAAGCAACTGTGATTGCCGCTGATTTAGCAGGATCCTCTGTGCAGCTGCTTGAAGATAACTTACGAGACTGGCTTGCCAGTACTTTAGGTTTGGCACTCACTCAAAAAGACCTACAAGAGTTGATTAAACAACGGCTGGGTAACCATTCGTTGCGACCTTTCCAAGAGCAGATTGCGGCCACTTCTCATCGGGTAACGTTAGTCAAAGCTGGTTGCGGTACAGGCAAAACCATCGGAGCCTATGCCTGGGCCCAGCGGTGGGCAGTAGAAAAACGTCTATTTTTCGGTTATCCCACCACAGGTACTGCAACACAGGGCTACCTAGACTATGCCAATGGATCCTCAATTGAGTCTCTACTGATGCACTCACGGGCGGATCTGGATCGAGAGCTTTTGTTTACCCAAGAAGGAGAGGATGCCGAAGGGATCCCACTCCGATTAGAGGCTTTTCAAGCTTGGCGTAAGAAGTTGATCATCTGTACAGTGGATTCCATTCTAGGTATTATCCAAAACAATCGTCGTCCTCTCTTTGCCTGGCCAGCACTGGTGCAGTCAGCTTTTGTCTTTGATGAAGTTCATGCCTACGATGATCGGCTCTTTGGGGCGCTGCTACAGTTTCTGCGAGTATTTCGCGGTGCCCCCATCTTGTTAATGAGCGCCAGCTTTACCCCAGGGCAATTGCAAGCTATTCAACGGGTAATGGCTGAAATTGGTGAGCCCCTTGGGGATCCCATTGAAGGGCCAAAAGAATTGGAGCAATTAAAACGATATCAACTTCAAAGAATTGAGACAGCAGGGGATCCGATCGAGTCGGAAGTAATCTGGACAAAAGTAAGGGAAGCTATTGCATCAGGTCAGAAGGTTTTGTGGGTTACCAATTCTGTATCGAGTTGCATTGAGATTTATCACTTAGCACAAAAGAAATTATCTGAGTTCAAGAAGTCGATTTTAATTTACCATAGCCGTTTTCGATACAAAGATAGAGTAAGAAAACATGAGCAAGTTATTGAAGCTTTTAAGTCTGGAAATCCTGTTCTTGCTGTAACCACACAGGTATGTGAAATATCACTGGACTTGAGTGCAGACTTACTCATCTCAGCTATGGCTCCTGCAGCAGCTTTGATTCAACGACTAGGTCGCTTAAATCGCACGATGACTGACGAGAGTGAGGGATCCCGACTAGCTCTTTTTTACGACTGGAATAAGTCGCAGCCTTATAAAAAAACTGATCTGGAAACAGGAAAACAACTTTTAGAATATCTACAGAGACATGAAAGTGTTTCACAGCAGGATCTGGCATCAGCTGCATCGCAGCTCAATCAGAAAGATTATCAATCTGTTGAATCAGCTTGGATTGAAGGAAACTATTTCAGTTATCAAGATTTTCTTAGAGAGGGAAGTTACACCATTACTGTTTTACTTAAAGAAGATATACAGGAAATTCATAAGGCAGCAAAAGAGCGACTAGAAAAATCTAAATTAAAGGGAGAGAGACTCTCTGAAAACCAAGCCTTTCTAAAAGAAGCACAGGCCTGGGCTATACCTATTCGATTTCCAGGTGGGGAAACAAAATGGTGGAATTGGAAGCGGAAAGGTTTTTATTTTATCACTGAGCCAGGTTACATCACTTATAGTGAAGAGGTAGGTACACCATGACTGAACTAAAATTTCACTTAGGGGATCCCAGTTTAACCCTTCTACATCGAGCCGGGTTAGCAGGACTTTGGATGACTTTGAAACAACTAGAAAAAGAAACTTCATTGACTCAACGTCTGGGATCCCTAAATTGGGAATTAACACCACGGGAAATCCATCTTAAATGGGAAGGTAATGATCTTGAAGTTCTTGACTGGCTGCTGCGAGAGTCATTCCAATTAGATGATGGACTGATCTCTCTTAGGGGCCTAGACTCTAAATCCATGCGTAAAGATTCACAGGTCATTATTCATGAAGGGATACTAGGCACCTTTTTACAACATAATAAAACTCATAAAGCTATTGGCAAAAAAGTTCAATCTTTTATCCTTGATGAGGACAAACCACCAATTATTACTGAGTATAAGGCACTAGAAAGCTACGCTTGTCAAGACTTTGCCGAAAAGTTGTGTGATAATAAAGGAAAACTACTCAAAAAACCTATTAATATTTCAGGATGGTTATATCCTGGCGCTGCCACACGTCATGCAGCGTTTACCTCAGATACAAGCTTTGAGGAGTCACCTCAGTTGGCTTTTGTTTTACTCTATGCCCTTGTTGCTTGCTGCTACTACATTCTTCGCTCTCGATTACGAGATAAACGAGCAGAATATGCCTTGGTGATCCCTGAAATTACCAACATGGAAACCTATGCTAACTATCGAATGGATCCCAAATTACGTTATGCTAGCTACCGAGATTTTCATGCTACAGGCCTAGGAGATGCAGGGCTGAAGTTTTTAACTTATCAAAACATTGCTGATGCTAGCCAAACTTTCCAGGTTTCGCGCTGTCAGGTCTTGACTTTGGGAACAGTATCTTGGTCAAATCAGCAAAAAACCCGCACAGGCCTATTTACAGTTGAAGCAAGCTACCGAGCTTGTAAAAACTATCAGGTCTGTTTGAATGAGCTACCTGACCGGATTGCTAAATCCAAACAAGAAGAGCGTAGCTTTGTAGCCACTAGTTTTGCTCGTGAGATGATTGCTGAAAATCTAGCTCGTGATCATCCCTGGTACATGAACTTTAGCGAGTGGGTTAACAGCAATAAACGATTCGAACAACTTAGTTACGAAAAGGGAGGTCTCTATCAAATGGTCATGCAGACGGAAATAGATCCCAGAGAGCTTTGGTTCATACAAGCTTGTCATGAAGCCATTAGATTTACCTATGGACGCTTGGCCGAAAGAACTAGAGATCGAGGAGAATTAACTAACTTTGACCGAGAGAATACACGGATACGTACCGGCTTAAGTCGCTGTAAAAATGCTGAGACATTTCGAGAGTTTATTACCGATTTTTGGTCTCGTGCTGGGCGACTACCTACTTTACAAGAGCATTGGAACGAGCTAATGGGATTGGCTACAGATCCAAAACAATGGCGAAAGGGGCGAGATTTAGCCTTGTTGGCCTTAGCTAGTTACAAAGGTAAGGAAAAAGATAAGGATCTCGATGAAGTTGATCCTGAAGATGAAGATCTAATCGAGATCCGCGGTCTTGAATAAATGATCAGGCTTGACCTTAGAACTCCATCAGGTGTTTGAAAATCGTCTCAAACTTAACTTAAGGAGTCAACCATGACTTTTCATCTATTTGGCAACATTCTGACCAGCTATGGCACTGCAGCCAACAATCGTGGTGAGAATGAGGGCAATATCACCACCTTGCAGAAAATCCTCTGGAAGAACGAGGTACATACTACCGTTTCTGCAGAAGCCATTCGCTGGGCCTTGCGCTACTACTGGCAGACAGCAGGAAATGGCTATGAGGTCAATCGTGAATGGGATGATATCACCAATGATAATAAATGGAAATCTGACTTTGATCCTGATAGCTACATTGATGATGATGTTTTAGGCTATATGCGAGCAGAAGGAGCGAAAATAGATGCCTCTGATGAAAATGCTGGCAAGAGCAAAGGTAAACAAGCTCTAAAGGGCACTACCACTGCTCGTCGAGGGGTTTTAGAGGTCACGCGTGCAATTTCTACCCAGCCCTACAGTGGTGATGTCACTTTTAATGCTAAGAGTGGCCAAAAGGGATCCACCTCTCTTTACGGCACTGAGGTTCATGCCACCCGCTATCAATATGGGTTTGCCGCAACCCCGGGCCGCCTACATCACCAAGATAGGGTAATTGCTGTTCTAGAGGGTCTTATTTCTTTGGGGGAAGTAGCCGGTAATCACTCTCGTTTTCTCTATGATTTTGCGCCCGATAGCTTAGTGCTACGGTGGACTCACGATTTTTCACCACGTATTCTTTACTGCTTTGAGGAAGATACGGAAGGAAATTTAACTATGCCTGATCTGGTGCGTCGGGTACAAGCGGGTGATATTGATCCTTCTGAATTATGGGTAGCTGGAGCTGCAGCCGAAACTGAAGATGGTGAGAAGCTAGAAGCTCTCGGTGCTCATGTCGAGCCAGGGATTAAGGCAGCGGTTACGGAGGTTATCCAGCTGATCCGTGAGCAATTAAACGAGGAGAAAAAAGGAGAACATGAAAGATGATTCAGCTTCAGATTGAAGTACCTGTTGCTTGTTTTCGGCAATCACGAGGCCGTCAGTTTGCCGAGACCTATCCTCTGCCACCGCCGGCAACAGTTTACGGGATGTTGCTATCCTTAATTGGTGAATGGGATCGCCATCGTTACACTGATACCCAGCTGGCGATTGCTCTTTTGAGCCAACCCCAACAATCTACTGTTATTCGAACATTCCGGCGGTTCAAAAGTAAGGATATTAGCGCTCCCAGTAACGCTTGTCCCGACTATCAGCAGCTCTTGACCAATGTGCAGATACGAGTGCTGGTCAAGGGATCCCTAGCGGATCGGCTAGAGGAAGCTTTTGATCATCCTGAGAGTGTTATACGCTCAGGTGGGCTTAGCCTAGGGGAAAGTCGAGACTTGATTAACGCTGTTACTAGAGTCAAAGATAGGCCTCAAGGTGGACAGTGGTTAACTCAAGATCAAGATGGATTACTCACCCTACCCTACTGGGTAGATCACGTGGGATCCAGTGGCACGCGTTGGTTGCGCTATTCCCTACAAAAGCAACCAGAACCATTACCAGAATCAGTATGGACACTAATTCGTAGTGATTAGGAGTAACTATAATAAACTTGTGGGTCGTCACTCCCTTGATTTCTCCATTTTCTCCAGAAAGGGAGTCAAGTCTCTGAGTAGATCCCCAGCAGTCATACTAACAAAACAAATCTCCTGATCTAGTTATACAACTTCTCTCACTCACCAACACAGCAGAAAAGATTTACAAGTTGATTTACAAGTTGCAAGCTATTCTGATCTAGTTCTAGATCCCAATTGGTTTGGGTATTTACCCTGATGAACAATAGATTTCGTGTTTAATCTGAGCTGAACCAGTTGATTAGTAGATTTCTTAAAAAGTGAGCAGGTCATTCCTGATTTCTAGGCAGAATCAGCTGAATTTTCTTTCGGATTCTGATCCTTAAGGTTTACTCTTTAATCCCTGATAACTACAGGTAAATTCTTCCACTTATCGCCATTTGATCGGTAGATTATGCTGACTATGCTATTGGATCCGACAGTTGAAGCGAATCTAGACCTGATTCGGGTATCTGCTCTACATGCACTAGCCTATTGCCCTCGCTTATTCTATCTGGAGGAGGTCGAAGAACTTTATACACAAAACGCAGCAGTATTTGCAGGACGACGATTACACGTCGAGTTAGAAAACGAAGAAGAAGGGGAGTGGGAAGATCTGTTCCTAGAAAGTGCTGAACTGGGCTTACGAGGTCGGGTGGATGCTTTGCGCACTCGTGAGGGCCAGTTTATTCCCTACGAGCACAAGCGGGGTCGTGCGGCACGGGATCCCCAGAATCAACCGGTAGCCTGGGAGAGCGACAGACTCCAGATTCTGGCCTATGCCTACTTGGTGGAAACTGCTCTAGGCATTCCCATCTTAGAAGGGCGAATCCGTTACCATGCCGACAATGTGCTGGTGCATGTGCCTTTGGATGAAGCCGGGCGGGCTGCGGTTCGGGAGGCTGTTCAACAAGCTAGACTCCTACGGCAATCTCCTCTGCGACCTCCGGTAACCGAGAATGAGCGTCTTTGTGCCGGTTGTTCCCTGGCTCCTGTGTGTCTGCCCGAAGAAGCACGCCTGGCTCATGACCGCGAATGGCAACTGGTGCGCCTGTTTCCTGAGGATGATGAGCGGCAGTGTGTGCATATTTTAGAACCAGGAACACGGGTAGGGCGAAGTGGATCCCGTCTCAAGATCACTCATAAAGATCAAACTGAAGAGTTTATTGCTGCACAACAAACAGGGCAACTGGTGCTCCACAGCTTTTCTCAGATCTCAACGCAAGCAATCCATTTTTGTGCTGAATCTGACATCGGGATCCACTTTATTTCTGGTGGAGGGCGTTATGTGTGCAGCTTAGATCCTCGCAAGGGTAGTATCCAGCGTCGCATCTGGCAGTACAGGGCCCTGAGTGATCCGGACCTATGCCTAAGGCTAGCTCAACAACTGGTAACTTGCCGGGGACAAAGCCAGCGCAAGTTTTTGATGCGCTCCGGTGCAAGTTGCTCTCGTCTACCGCAGGTGGAACAAGCGATTGAACAGATGAAATCTGTGCTCAAGCAAGTGAACAAAGCTGATTCTCGTGAAAGCTTGCTGGGGTTGGAGGGAAACTTGGCCGCTCTATACTTTGGAGCTTTAGCTCATATGTTTTCAGATACAGTGAGGGAGGAAATGCGCTTTGTGGGTCGAAATCGGCGACCACCTAAAGATCGCTTCAATGCTCTGCTGGGATTTGGTTATGGATTGCTACTTAAGGATGTCATGAATGCCATTTTGATAGTAGGGCTAGAACCTGCTCTAGGCTTTTATCATCAGCCCCGATCACAGGCTCCACCTCTAGCTTTAGATTTGATGGAAATCTTTCGGGTACCCTTGGTCGATATGCCCATTATGGCTTCGGTGAACCGAGGACAATGGGATCCAGAGGCTGATTTTACAATACGTGGAGAGCAGGTATGGCTGAGTGATGAAGGGCGCAAAAAGATGATCTCTATTTACGAGAAGCGTAAGCAAGAGAAGTGGAAACATCCAGTGACAGGGTATTCCCTCACCTATCGACGATTACTGGAGTTAGAGGTACGACTTCTGGAAAAAGAATGGACTGGTGAAGGTGGGCTCTTTGCTCAGTTAGTGGTGAGGTAAGTCATGGCTGAGCATAAGGTTTGCTATCTTATTTGCTATGATATCCGTTGTCCGAAACGCTGGCGGCAGGCCCACAAGCTTTTGGAGGGATACGGTGAACGACTTCAATATTCTATCTTTCGCAGCTGGTTGACTTTACGAGAAAGAGAGAAGCTACGATGGCAACTAGCGAAGATTCTTAAACCTGAGGATGGTCTGTTGATTGTGGGTATCTGTAACCGCTGCGTAGAGCGAGTGGTTGCTATAAACCCAGCGGAAAGTTGGACAGAACAGCAGGGTGGCTATCGAATCTTCTGAAAAACAGGGATCCTTGACTGTGAACACTTTAGACAGGAATGACCAAGCTAAAAGGCAAACTGGACAGGGATCCTACGGGATATTCGGCACTGTGAGGTGCATGCCAACAGGTGTATCCCTTACTGGGCTTGAGTTTGGGGAGTTGACCGTTAGCAAGTTGAGTACACTTTTGATAGACTTGGGCTATGATATTGGCATATACTTGCAAAAGGAGTGTCTAAGCCTTGTCTGGCGGAGCTCCGAGGGCACGGCGTGAAATTCCTTTGATTGCCGAAAGGCGTTGAGCACTATTTTCACTAAGCAGAGGAGGGAGCCCCTCTGAGCCCGTGAAATTCCTTTGATTGCCGAAAGGCGTTGAGCACTAAAGGACCTGGCCTTCTTTAACAGCCTCTTCAATGTGAAATTCCTTTGATTGCCGAAAGGCGTTGAGCACCCCGTGCCCTTTGGAGAACGAATCCCGACTATCCCTTGTGAAATTCCTTTGATTGCCGAAAGGCGTTGAGCACGAAT
>CALFBB010000015.1 GCA_937944885.1 uncultured cyanobacterium | reverse complement strand
CAGGCGTACCCAATCCCTTTGCGGGATCGCACCAGCTTCAGACTGCCTGCTTTGGCCCGATTGATCCCACGTAGCAACCCAGAGCCGCTACTGAAGGTATCGCCCACACGGTGCAAAGACCAGTTCTGGGTGTTGGTCTCCGAGGGCAAGCACGAGAAGCGCTTGATTTTTGTGCGGGCATTGGCGTTACGAATGGTCTGGTTGATCCAGGCCGAACCGACTCGATATTGGCGAACACCTTGGTCGTCAAGGTGCGCCACTGTGTTTTCCGCATGGCGAGGATCGAATGGGCAGCCTCGGTATTCAGTTTCTGCAGCCGCTCAAACTCAAACATCTCCGTCTTCGACCGGTTGAGCCGAAGGAACGGCAGCTTGAGCGTCTTGGTGAGTGTTGCCATGCAAATCAGAGTAATCTTGCCTCACGATGAAAGATGCGCCTTATCTCCCTGCCCTATTGGCTTGCTTCCGCGCAGCGGTACGGCGGGGCTTTATGGCGCGGAGGGGTAATAGGCACCCACCAGGAAACTGGATATCTGCTCGGAGGTGAGGCTGGTTTTGGAACCTCCCCGACTGATTCCTCGGATCCGGTAGCATATTCAAGACAAAAATCACTGGCCCTGTAGCCTGCACAAAGGATTATCCTGCCTCGGGTTGGGCAATGTGGATGTGTCCGGGGCCAAAGTCGGCGATAGGAAGAAGGGGAGTAGTTAGGTTGGTGAAACTGCCCTGAACACTTAGGGTACGGCTGGTTTGGTTGAGGGTGACAACCGCACCGCCACTGGCAGAACTGGGCACTCTGACTGGAAGCACCTCAACATCGGGAGAAAGGGTCAAGGCAGCGGTAGACACCACATCCCCAGGCGTCGGAGGCAGAAGAGTAGTACCCGGAATCACTACTGCTGCCACAACTACTCAACCACTAAGAAAGAGCAAAGCCACCAGGCAGAAGCCACAAAAAAGCTTGAAGACCTTGCGGGCTTGAACATCGAAGCCACTGAACAACATGGAAAAAGATCCTCAGACGGAGAACAGTTCTGATTTAGGTGCGAACCCAACCCCAATTTAGATTCTGTTCAGATGTGAGCTTACAGCCCAATAGAACAATTTTTAAGGATTGCCTCAGGATTGCTAACAGGGCATAGGTAAGGCTACCCAAAGACTGGAAGCAGCCTGCTTCCTACTTCAGGTAAAACATGAGGCTGTACAAGCCCCTAGCTCAGCATCGGATTCCTCTACACAAGCTGGAGTCGATACCCCTGAAAAAAGCTGTCTGTAGGATTGGACCTCCGAAGAGCGGAACGAAACGGGGGATCCCCAGTTCGTAACCTAACCTCTCTGAAGGTAACTCCTAGGGTCATGACATACTCCTGTGGGGCGACAGCAGGGAGTTTCCCGGCAATTGGCTAAAGAGTAGCAGCATAGGCAGTGGCTCCCATGAGTCCTACCTGCGCATTCACCACCACTTGCAGCGAAAGTTCTTCCAGCAAAGGACGCATCCGCCCCTTATCCAGGAAAGAGGAGAGAAACTCGCCCTGGTGCAACAGGCGCAAAAGCTTGGGTGCAATTCCACCGGCAATGAACAGCCCGCCACGGGGCAGCAATTGCAGGGCAAAATTGCCAACTGTAGCCCCGTAGAGGCTGAGAAACAAGCGCAAACATTCCACCGCCAAGGGATCCCGTGCTTCCATGGCTGCATTGGCAATTTGAGCTGCCGGATCGATATGTTCAGCACCCTGTTCCCAAGCTTGAATCTGGGCCAGTAGCTGTTCCTCTCCCTGTCCCGATTGGCTATCGCGCAAAAACTGATAGATGGCAACAATCCCTTGTCCTGAAACCACCCGCTCGGTGGAGATACGCCCGTGCCGCTTTTGCAGGTAGGTGAGTAGCTCCCATTCCAAGGGGGTTCGCGGGGAAAAATCCACATGTCCCCCTTCACTGGGATGCACTTGGTAACGGCCTTCCCCCCAGGTGAGGTAGGCCTGTCCCAAGCCAGTACCTGCCCCAATTACACCGATGGGTGCCCGGGGCCACCGTTTCCCGGTTTGCAGAGTGTCCAAATCCTGCTCTTCCAGAATAAGAATGCCATACCCCACGGCACTGAAGTCGTTAATCAAGGCCACACGAGGGATCCCCAGTTCTGCTGCCAACTGTTTGGCCTGCAGAGTCCAGGGCAAGTTGGTAATCTTGGCACTCTGCTCCACCACCGGCCCAGCAACAGCAAAACAGGCGGCCACCGGTTGGGGATCCCGACCCAACTCCTGTTCAGCTTGGGCCAGAAATTGCTGCACAATCGGGGTCAAGCTGGAATAGTGCTGGCTGGGATACTGGCAGCGCCACAGGCTCTGCTCTGGAGTTTTGGCATCGGCAAGGCTGAGTCTGGTCTTGGTGCCCCCAATGTCGCCTGCCAGCAGCAATTCCATGTGGCTTCCTCCTATTTCGATGAACCTCTTCCCCTTTTCACCCTGCCATTTCAGGCGGCGACCTGCCAATTCAGAGCCCAGCCATCCCTTGGCTGAGCAGACATCCCCCTGTGAATCCTTCCTTCAACCCTCCCTTAAGAGGAAAATGCCGCAGATAGCTTAAGGAAAACTTCAGCTCAGGTGTGGGCAAGGAAAATGTTATGTTAACTGATGTAAAGGTTTTTAATATTGCATTTTGTCTTCTACACCTTTCTTATCGCCCCAAAGTCTGAGTGGACTGGCCTCTCGTCCCCTGAACTGGGAAAAACGCTTCAAGTCCGCCCATACCATGGGGCTGATGGCGGCCCTCCTGGTGTGCCTGCCGGTTTTCTTGCAAGCGCCCCTGGTGCGCTATGCTCCTTGGGTGAGTTTGGTGTTGTCTTTGGGTTGGCTAGGCCTAAGTTTGCATCTCTACTCCCAACCCCGCACCCGCATCTGGGGGGACTTGCTCTACGGTTTTACCTTGACTTGGCTGGCCGGATCCCTCTACTGGGGTTGGTTGCGGTTTGAGCCCCTATGGCATATGCCAGTAGAGTCTCTAGGGATCCCGCTTGTAGCCTGGGGAATGCGGCAACGGTTTGCCCGCATCGGCACTTGGTTTTATCTTGGTTCTCTCTTGGGTACAGCGATTACCGATCTCTATATTCATTCCGTTGGGTTGCTACCGGAGTGGCGGCAGGCGATGCAGTTTGATCGTTTGGATCAAGCGGTAATTCCCTTCATGGCTGCTTTGGAGAAAATGGCCACTCCGGCGGGACTGAGCTGGGGAATAGGCTTGGGCCTCCTGCTGCTGGGGGTTGGCCTCTGGAGGATTCAGGGATCCCGGCGGTTGCACCATTGGGCTTTTGCCGGAGCTGTTTTGAATACGTTGCTGGTGGATGGTCTGTTTGCTTGGGGAGCAGCCCTGTTGCAATAAGAACTCACCCCGGTGATGATCCATGGGAAGGTTGGAAAAGCCCACGACGAGGATTGAACTCGTGACCTCCCCCTTACCAAGGGGGTGCTCTACCACTGAGCCACGTGGGCAATTGTGGATGGTGGGCCGAGTTGGATTTGAACCAACGTAGGCGTAAGCCAGCGGATTTACAGTCCGCCCCCTTTAACCCCTCGGGCATCGACCCATTCATTCAGGCTTCCCATCTTAGCAGAAAGTGTTGGTGTTGATCGAGAGTCGCTAGAGGGCTGAACCTCATCTGGTTCTCTTTGCGAGGGCTAGCTCTCAGGCCAGAGAAACTTGATATGGTGAAAGACAGTCTTCATTACTCCCCTATGGTTTCTACTCTCGGTAGCTCCATCCAAGCAGCCTCGGTTGTTTCTCCCAATCAGTCTTTACATCCCTTAACCAGCCGTACCAACAGCCAGGGACACCTAGAAATCGGAGGCTGTGACGTGGTGGAATTGGTGCAACGGTTCGGCTCACCCTTGTATATTCTGGACGAATGGACGCTGCGGCGGGCTTGCCAGCTTTACCGGGATACTCTAGCCCAGTGCTACCGGGGCCGCTCCCAGGTTCTATATGCTACAAAAGCCTGGAACTGTTTGGCCATCTGTGCCTTGGCTTTGCAGGAAGGCTTGGGATTGGATGTGGCCTCGGGCGGAGAGTTGTACACGGCTCTGCAAGCGGGAGCCAAGGGAGAGCATCTTTACTTGCATGGCAATGCCAAATCAGTGGATGAGCTGAAAATGGCACTTGAGGTGGGTTGCACCCTGGTAGCCGACAGCTTGTTTGAGCTGGAGCAACTGGCAGTCCTAGCCACCTCAGCCCAATCGGCCCGACTGCTCCTAAGAGTCAACCCTGGCATCGATGTGCACACCCACGAGTACATCCGCACCGGACAAACCGACAGCAAGTTCGGTATTGGCCGGTTTCAATTGCCAGAGGTATTCGAGTTCCTCGGCCGGCACCCTCAGTTGCAGTGTGTTGGGTTGCATGCCCACATCGGATCCCAGATTTTTGATCTGCAAGGTCATCGGGATTTGGTGGGAGTACTGGCCCAAATCTGGCAGCAAGGGCTAGACGAAGGGTTGCCTTTGCAAGAACTGAATGTGGGTGGGGGCCTCGGGATCCGCTATGTGGAGTCGGATGATCCCCCGTCGATTCCAGCGTGGGTAGAAACGGTGGCTACCGCTGTCGAACAGGAGTTTGCAGGAGCCGGGATCCCTTTACCCAAGCTGCTCTGTGAACCAGGCCGTTCTCTGATCGGGCCGGCAGCTGTTACCGCCTACACCTTGGGAGGCCAAAAAAGGATCCCTGCCAGTGAGGACCTGCCTGAAGGACGCCTCTACATCACCATTGACGGTGGTATGTCTGACAACCCTCGCCCGATTACCTATCAAGCCCGCTACACAGCGCTTTTGGCCAACCGACCGCAAGCTGAGCCTACCCAAGTTGTCACAGTTGCAGGCAAGCACTGCGAATCGGGGGATCTGTTGCTTAAGGATATCCGCTTACCCGATCCGGTGGCGGGGGAGATTTTGGTGGTTCTGGCTACAGGTGCCTACAACTGCAGCATGGCCTCCAACTACAACCGCTTTCCTCGACCGGCAGCTGTGTTGGTTGCAGAAGGACAGGCCCAGCTAATTCTGCAACGAGAAACGTATGCAGATTTAATCCGTCAAGACCTTCTGCCGGAGCGGTTGCTGTGCTGAAGGGGAAGAGGGGTCGCAATTGAGCGTTTGTCGCCCAGAGCAAAGGTAAGCCGGTGGGGGTGAATGGTAGGCTGGTCAGGGGGCTGCAGGTCTGAAGGTTCTGGGACAGGGCAGGCCGCAACGAGAGGAGCGTGAACGGGGTTTTTCGCCATGCTGGCGGCCATATGGGCTTGGCTACAGCAATTTAACCTTCTCA
Source organism: uncultured cyanobacterium (assembly GCA_937944885.1). GTDB lineage: Bacteria > Cyanobacteriota > Cyanobacteriia > Thermostichales > Thermostichaceae > Thermostichus. The sequence continues at coordinate 53,522 of CALFBB010000015.1, read as the reverse complement.
GCCTTCTAGACTGGGCCTTGGCAGTCTTGTTGTTGGCGCTGGCTCTTTACTACACCCGTGAAAGTCGCGCCGGGGTGCTGGTAAGGGGGTTTATCCTATTGTTGGTATTATTCCTGGTTACGACTCCTCTACCGCTGGTCAACCTGATTTTGGATCGGTTGTTGGTGGGCACAGCGGTAGCAATGGGGGTGCTGTTTCAACCGGAGTTTCGCCGGCTCCTGGAACAGTTGGCCAAGTTCATCTACATTGAAGGGCCAGACAACCCAGGACAACATGAGGATGATCCTGACGAGAAATTACTGGAGGAGTTGGTACAGGCGGTGCGAGAACTCTCTCAAAATCGAACAGGTGCGTTGATTGTGATTGAGCCGGATCAACCCATTGATTCCCGGGTGTTTACCGACAAAGGGGTGCTCCTGCAGGCGCGGGTGTCGCGGGAGCTCCTACAGACCATTTTTCAAACCTCAACCTTGCTCCATGATGGAGCCGTGATCATCCATCGGGATCGCATCCGGTCGGCAGGGGTAATCTTACCGGTTTCAAAGCAGGGGGCCTCCCGGCAGTTGGGAACACGGCACCGGGCAGCAATGGGGATCACTGAACAAACCAATTGCTTGTGTATCGTAGTCTCAGAGGAGACGGGATCCATCTCTCTGGCGGAAGGAGGGTGTCTAAAACGACTCCTGAACAGTGCCAAGCTCAAAGAGCTGCTGGTTGAACGGTTACGCGCCAGCCGTAGCACCAAGCGGGAAGTACCCCCAAAAAGATTTGGGTTGCAGTCCTGGCTTCAGGATAGACTGCGCCGCTGGTGGGGATCCCGACAGGATCTATTACCTTGCAAATCTGAAAAAACTCTTCCCAAAGAATAAGCCGCATGACCCTTTCATCTGCTCATCTTTCGCAGCTGCCTGCCGATCTCGATCGGGAATTGTTGCCCCGGCATGTGGCGGTAGTGATGGATGGTAACGGTCGTTGGGCGCAAAAACGAGGATTGCCCCGCAGCTTTGGACACCAACAGGGGGTCTCGGCCCTGAAGGAGCTGCTGCGCTGCTGTGATGATTGGGGGATCCCTGCTTTAACCGCTTACGCTTTTTCCACCGAAAACTGGGGGAGGGCCCACGAGGAAGTCGATTTTCTCATGGCCCTGTTTGAGCAGGTACTCTGGCAGGAACTGCCGGAAATGGTGCAACAGGGGGTACGCATTCAATTTGCCGGTCAACTGTCGGCATTACCTACGTCATTGCAAGACACCATTCTGCACGCGGTGGAGAGCACCCGCCACAATCAGGGCATTTGTTTGACGGTAGCCCTCAACTACGGCGGTCGACAGGAAATCCTGCAAGCCTGTCGTTCTATTGCCACCCTAGTGCAGCAGGGACTTTTGCAACCGGATCAAATCGATGAGGCCTTGTTTTCTCAGTTTCTCTACACCACCGGCCTATCGGATCCCGACCTGTTGATTCGCACCAGTGGCGAGATGCGCATCAGCAACTTTTTACTCTGGCAGATGGCCTACACTGAGCAGTACTTTACCCCCATCCTGTGGCCGGATTTTGACCGGGCTGCCTTTCACCAAGCCTTGCTCAGCTACCAGTCTCGGCAGCGGCGGTTTGGCAGATAGCTCCCATCGGATTCCTAAGCCATGCTGGTGCAGCCGTATGCTCCGTAAGCCCATCTTCACGTCAGTGGGGATAACTTCGCAGCTGTCCACGGAGGTTTTGCTGGCTGTAACACCGCGAATCGAGAGAAGAAAAGGAGCGGATAAGCTTGGCTCTCATTCCCCCTCTAGCACTACCTTCAGATTATTTAAGTTACTTGCCTAGTTGAGTGAGGTTACTGTTCTGACCCAAGTTCCCTTGAGGAGTTGTGTCTAAGGATGAGCTAAAGATAACTCGGTTCCGCCCTGCCTGTTTGGCTTGATAGAGGGCTTGGTCGGCCCGTTGCAGAGCAGCTTGGGGTTCTAAAGGATGGTCTTCACTGATTACAACCCCACCAATGCTAATGGTAATGGGTAAGCTGCGCTTGGGGGAAATAGCAATGGGATGATTGGCAATCACCCGCCGCAACGATTCGGCGTAACGATAGCTGCGAGAGGGGTTGAGCCCTGGTGTAATACAAACAAATTCTTCCCCTCCGTAGCGGTAGAGCAGGCTGGAGGGGCGCAATTGATTTTGCAGTCGCCCGGTGATGGCCTGTAACACGCAGTCGCCAATGTAATGGCCGTAGGTATCGTTCACCTGTTTGAAGTGATCCACATCCATCATCAATAGGCAAAGGTAGCGGTAGCGAGCTTCCCCGAAACGAGGTCCCACCTGCTTGAGCAAATGGGGCAAAGCCTGATCCAGGGCGCGTCGATTCAACACCCCCGTTAAGGGATCCGTTAAAGACAGAGACTCCAACAGCTCGTTGCGAGCCTGCAGTTGTCGATTGGCTTGGGCCAAGGCTTGGGTGAGTCGTTGGAGGCGCAGTCCTGCCCGTACGCGTGCCCGCAGTTCATCGGGGTCAACCGGTTTGACAAGAAACTCATCTGCCCCCGCATCCAACCCTTGGACGCGATCCTCAATCCCGGAGCGGGCCGTAAGCAAAATGAAGTAAATCAATTGGCCCTGGGCGGACCTCTTGAGGCGACGACACAGCTCTACCCCTGATAGCTCTGGCATCACCCAATCGCAGATGATCAGATTGGGCAGTTGCCCTTCTTCCAAGCTTTGCAGATATTCTAAAGCGGAGCGGCCATGATCCGAGGTGTTCACCTGGTAGTCCGCTTGTTGCAACACCTCGCTGATGTGTCTACGACTCACAGGATCATCATCCACCACCAAAATGCGTGGGGTTTGATCGAGAACAAACCAGGAAGACGCCTCCTGCAGAGGATCACTCTCCTCAGGGGTTTGGCCGGTCAGTTGGGGTTGGAGGTCGTCAAGTTGCATGCTGCCAGAAAAGCCTCACCCAGAACCAGGGGTAGCTGCGTAGGAGTGGTTGGCAACTCTCTCCCGTACTCCAAGGTGCAAAGCTTCCACAAACTCCCGCACCCGAATCGGGTCGATCAGGGGAAAGGGATCCCCGTAGCCAGTTGGAACCCCTGTAGAGCGGGAAGTTCGCTTCAGGGAACTGGCCACAATCACCCCATCTGCCCGCCGGATCAAACTGCCAATATTTTCTGCGGTAGCCCCTGAGCCGATGAACAAGGGCACATGGGGGGCAGCAGTACGGGCCAGCTCTAGCTCTTCAAAAAGGGGCGGGTTACCTGTCGCCCAACCGGAGAGAATAATGGCATCGGCCAAGCCCCGCTCCACCGTGTCGCTAATGGCAGCGGAAAGACCCACAGGGCTGAGGGGCTGGGCATGTTTGACCAACACATCGGCAAAGACTTTGACATCAGCCCCGAGCTCACGGCGGTAGCGCATCAAACGGTGAGCATCTCCCTCGATGATCCCTTGATCTGTAGCCATCACTCCTGAGAGCACATTGACCCGAATAAACTGGGCCCCGACACAAGCCGCAATCGCCAAGGCACTGTAGCCATCGTTGCGCAAGACGTTGATGCCCAAAGGTAGGGAGACCAAGGTTTTCAACCGCTGTACCACGACGGTCATGGCACTGACCACAGCCGCATCCACCCGGTCTTTGGCAAAAGGGGCATCGTAAAAGTTTTCGACAATGAGCCCGTCCACACCTCCTGCCGCCAGGGCTGTTGCTGCCTGCTCCGCCTGAGCAATAACCCGTTCCAAATCGCCTCCCCAGCGGGGAGATGTGGGCAGCGGCAACAGATGAACCACCCCGATAACCGGATGGGGGGTCTTGAAAAGATGTTGCAGCAGGTTCACCGGTAAGCTCTCACAGGAATTCCTCACGATCTTACGACTGGATCTTACCGATGTCGGCATTCTCTAGGGGAACTGTAACGTAGAGTTTGCAGCAGCTCTGGGATGAGTGGCCAATGCCCGCAGCAGGCGGGGCAGCATACCCGGCCCTTCATAAACCCAGCCCGTGTACACCTGCAACAAGCTAGCCCCGGCCTCCAGCTTTTCTAGGGCATCTGCCACGGTGAAAATGCCTCCTACCCCGATGATGGGCAATTTCCCTTGGCTAGCTTGGTGAATGTAGCGGATCACCTCGGTAGAACGGGCCCGCAGCGGGGCACCACTGATCCCACCGGCTTCTTCAGTAATTGGGATCCTACTACCCGGTAGGAAGCGAGTCTTCAGGTTATCCCGCCGTAGGGTGGTGTTGGTGGCTATAATGCCGGCCAGGCGATAGGTTTGAGCCAATTCCAGGATCCCATCGATTTGGGGCCAATCCAGATCGGGAGCAATTTTCACCAAAAGGGGTTTCTGCCCCTGGTTCTCCTGCTGCAAAGCCACCAGGATAGGCTCTAACCGTTCACTTTCCTGCAGGGAGCGCAGCCCTGGGGTATTGGGGGAGCTGACATTGACCACAAAATAGTCCCCTAGCTCTTTGAGCAGGCGAAAGCTGGCCAGGTAGTCGCTGGCTGCTTCTTCTAAAGGGGTGAGCTTGGATTTACCCAGGTTGATCCCGATGGGGATCCGTCGCTGCGGCAACTGACGCAGCCGTTCGGCTAGGGCAGCAGCCCCTTGGTTGTTAAAGCCCATGCGATTCAGCCCTGCTCGATCTTGCGGCAGTTGAAAGAGGCGCGGTTTGGGGTTACCTGGCTGGGCCTGAGCTGTGACGGTGCCCACCTCCACAAAGCCAAACCCCAAGCTCGGCCAAACCGCCAGCCCCAAGCCATCCTTATCAAAGCCAGCTGCTAGCCCGATAGGATTGGGGAAGGTCAACCCCCACAACTGCACTTCCAGGCGGGGATCCCGGTAACAAAAAAGCCGCTCCAACCCGCTCAGGATGGCGGCAGCTTGGGTGGTACCTATCCGGTGCAAAGCGTACAACAGCTGAACCTTGAGAGTCTCCGGATCAGCCTTGAGACCAGAGAAAAGAAAAGGGTACAGCAGATCTCGATACCAATTCACTATGGGTTCACTTTGGGGAATCCAAAGGGAGACTCAAGCATAGCCGGGATCCCCTCTTCAACAAGCTGTGCTTTCTCCCAAGTATTGCTTAGCGGTTGTTTGTTCAAGAAAAAGCCAGTGAAGAAACCTCCCCCCAGGAACCCTGATTCTCCCGAGACTCCAGAGGTTTTCTCAGTTGGCAGCAATTCCTGAGGGGAGAAAAGAGCTTTGGGTAGAGCTTAGATGCACTCTAGCTTGAATCCCCAAAGCCCCCCAACCTGGAAAATCCTGACCCAGGAGCCTAGCTCTCCGGCTCAAACACCTTCAGATCCACCACATCGCCCCCTTGAAAAGTCCAGTGGGCAAAGGTACCGGCCACATCTCCATTTTCGTCGAAGTTAATCGAGCCAGAAGCACCGGTGTAGAAGATGTCCTCCCCTTTGCTAATCAGCTCCACTGCTTTTTCCCATTCCCCAGGCAGAATCTCGGTGCCGGGAGGGTTAGCCACCTCCCGCAGTGCATCGCGGATAGCTGTTCCATCGGTGCTACCCGCTTTTTGAATGGCCAGAGCCAGGACAAAGGCCGCATCGTAGGCAGTGTCGATGTAAGGAGTAGGAGGTAGTTCTCCATAAGCCGCTTTGTAGGATTCAGCAAAGAATTGGTAGGTTTTGCTATCCGTGAGGGCTTGCGGAGACACACCAATGGATCCCTCGAGTAGATCGGCCCCCACCTGAGCGGCCACATCCGGGGAACGCATCCCATCCGTGAAGACAAACCGGTCAAACAAGCCTTCTTCCAAAGCCTGCCGCAGGATGACTACACCATTTTCTGGGTAACCGATCAACACCAAGGCTTCGGGATCCCCATTGGTCAACTGGGATAGCTCACCCCGATAGGAAGCTTGACCAGGTTCGTAGGGCACAGCACCGGTAATGGTGCCGCCACGGGCTTCAAAAGCTTTTGTAAAGCTGTCAGACAGCCCTTGACCGTAATCGTTGTTGATGTAGATAATGGCCAATCTTTCTAAGTTCTCCTCACGGGTGATCTGGGCCAGGGCTACCCCTTGATAGGCATCGGACGGGACAGTGCGAAACAGGAAGTCGTCGTCGTCAAGGGTAGTAATGGTGGGAGCAGTAGAAGCAGGGGAGATCTGCGGGATCCGATTGGGGGCCGAAACAGTGGTAGCTACCGGGATGGTATTGCCACTTCCAAGGGCACCGATAATCCCGGCAACCTTCTCAACCGTAACCAGGCGCTGAGCCCCGTCAATGGCCGGTTGAGCAGCGGTTTGATCATCGGCAACCACCACTTCTGCAGGAGCACCCAGGATCCCACCGGCAGCATTGATTTGTTCGATAGCCAGTTTCACACCGTTGAGGCAATTTTCCCCAAAAACTTGCAGGTCGCCGGTCAGAGGCATCAGAGCCCCAATTCTAACAGCTTGCTGAGCAGCACCGGGAAACAGGGTGGTGGTCAAAGCAGCAGCAGTCAATACAGCGGCAGCCGCGAAGGCACGCCGGGTCAGCTTGCTCATACGGGACATAACCAAAACCTCCTGTGGGGCAAGAGTATAGAGTCTTGAAAAGTCAAGAGTTAGAAGTCGAGAGTTGATGGTGCGCCGCACCTTGTGTAGCAAGAATGTACCAGTTAGACGTACGCTTATCTCAAAGCGTTCCCAACTCCCTTAACAAAGGGATTACCGTATCCTAACAACTTCGTAAAGCTAGCTACAAAATCCGAAAGCAGTTGCTCCTACAAAGATCTGAGGAGGATAATAGGCGAACCTAACACGATGATTCTTAAGCAAGGTATCTCCTCTAGGTCAGTGGTGTGATCGTTATCGACGATATCTGCAAACGGTTTGGCGGCATTAACGCAGTGGATCACTGTTCTTTCCGAATCGAGACCGGTCAGGTGACAGGCTTGATCGGCCCTAATGGTGCCGGAAAAACCACCCTTTTCAACATCATTGCCGGGTTTATTCGTCCCAGTTCTGGACGCGTCTGGCTGGATGGTGCAGATATCACCGGATTGCCTCCCCATTGTCTGTTTCATCGCGGCTTGGTGCGCACCTTTCAGATCCCGCGTGAGTTTGGCCGCATGACTGTCTTGGAAAATCTGATGGTGGTACCGCCGGCACAGGTGGGGGAAAACCTGATCACCACCTGGTTTGGTTGGCAGCGGGTGAGGCGGCAGGAAGCCGAGCTACGGGCCCGTGCTGAAGAAGTCTTAGAGCGACTAAACCTGATCCACTTGCGAGATCAACTGGCAGTTACCCTTTCGGGTGGGCAAAAAAAACTACTGGAACTGGGGCGAACCCTGATGACAGATGCACGGGTGATTTTGCTGGATGAGCCGGGGGCTGGTGTCAATCGTACCCTACTTGGAGATTTGATGAGTTTTATTGAGTACCTCAACCGGGAGCGTGGTTGCACCTTCTGCATCATTGAGCACGATTTAGATTTGGTGACGCGTCTATGCGACCACGTGGTGGTGATGGCAGCAGGCCAGGTGCTGACACAGGGATCCATCCAGGAAATCAAACAGAACCCGCAGGTGCGCGAGGCTTATCTGGGATCCGTAACCCTTGCCGATCCCTCCGGTCAACCCCAATCTTCTTCCTCTGCCCTATCCCCGGAGGGATCCCCTTCATGACCTTGCTGGAACTGCAGAATCTCTACAGCGGCTACCGTGGTGTGGACATCCTCAAAGGGATCCACCTCAAAGTCAAGCAAGGACAAATTGTGGTGATTATCGGCCCCAATGGAGCCGGTAAATCAACTGTGTTGAAATCTCTGTTTGGGTTGGCCACCATCCGAGCCGGTAAGGTCCTGTTTCAGGGATCCGACATTACCCGGTTGCCAGCAGAGCAACTGGTGCGGCGGGGGATTTGTTTTGTACCGCAGACAAACAATGTTTTTCCTTCTCTCTCGGTGCAAGAAAACCTGGAGATGGGCGCTTTTATTCGGCAAGATAACTTTGCTGACCAATTGGAGCGGGTTTATGAGCTGTTTCCTCCCCTGAAAGAGAAACGGCACCAAGCAGCGGGATCCCTTTCCGGTGGGCAGCGGCAAATGGTAGCAATGGGACGGGCCTTGATGGTGGAGCCACAATTGTTGTTGTTGGATGAGCCGACAGCCGGTCTGTCCCCCCTCTTTGTTGAGCAAACCTTTAATCTGCTGCGGGAGATCAATCACCTCGGTATTAGCATCCTGATGGTAGAACAAAACGCCAAGCAAGCCCTGAGCATGGCTGACTGGGGCTATGTGCTGTCAACGGGTGAAAACCGCTTTGAAGATACTGGCCCCAATCTCTTGGCTAACCCTGAAGTCCTAGAGCTATTTCTGGGTGGCTAATGGAGCCTAGCTGAGCACAAGAAAGGAATCGATCTCAAATACACAGCAGCAGGCCCTCTCCAACAGACCTGAATAAACATACTGGTTGAGAGTCAGATATCCTTAAATTCAAGGAGTTTATGAAAAGATTGTTTTATACAAAAGAATCCACAAAGAACCCTGTAAAACTGCTCTCTACTCACACTTATACTTGTTTTTCAAGTATTCAATTGTTTTTGGACCAATTCCACGAATCTGTTTTAATTCATCTATACTCTTAATGCTCCCTCGAGCGCTAATAAATTGGTAGATTTCACTTGCATGTTTTTTTACTATTGGATTTTGTGAATTCTTAAGTTCTTCTTCTGTCACTCCATTGATATTCTTAAGTTGAGGAGGCTTGGGCAACCGATCGAGTAACTCATCCAGGGATTGCTTAATTTCAACAAGAATTTGGTTCTGGGCCGAAAGAATTGAAAGAATCTGAGAAAGAATTGAAAGAATCTGATCAAACTGCCCAAGCTGACCTGTTTCTTGAGACTCTCTATTGTGTCCAACTCTGCCTTGACTCTCATCTAGGTTGGATCTCAGGGATCCTTCTTCTAGGAACTGACGCAGGTAAGCCACCTCATCATCAGAGAGATCAAAGACCCACACCCAAATTCTCTCTAGTTCCAATTGTTTAGCTGCTTCACACCACTCTTCTCCAAAGATTACTTCATACTCTTTATCTTCTCCATAGCCATTTGTTCTCCTAACGATGATTGGGTACAGATTGCTACCAAATTTTCTTATGCTTTGAGTTGCAGCCTCAACCTTATCTTGACCTAGGCATGCTTTCAGGGTATCGGGAATAGCAATTTGAGAAATGTGAACCTGACCGTGGTTGAGTGGCTTTATCCTGAGATATTGCTCAATAATCTGTTGTCGGATATCTTGGGAAAAGTCCATTTTCTAATCCTAGAAAGGCATAAAGACAGTCTAAGCCACTCTCCAATTCCTACTCAGTTAAATGAAGCAAGTGCGTAGCAAGCTCAGTGTAGCAATGAAAGGCATCCAGGGCTGCTTCTTTCTCTTGGGTCAATAGCTCCTCATCATGTTCTGCCCAAGAGAGGGGATAACCCTTAGCAGGACAGTTAGAGACAATAACTCTTCTGGGTATCCATGTATTTTCTGGGAAGATTTGAATAAGCTTATCTGTAGTAACTCTAGACAAGACTGCATAGACCTCAGATATCATCTCCTTACTCTGCTTGGTTGCTGCTTTATCGTACATACTAACGGCTATACCAAGAATAGAAAGGGGGCATTCCCGAGCATCATCAATCACCTTCACCCGTTTCACCACATACTCAAGTGCCCGAATCGGATAAGGAGCTAAGTGAATGGGAACCAGTACCCTATCGGAGGCCATCAAAGATATACTGTTAACCTTGCCAAAAGAAGGAGGAGTGTCTATAAAAATATAGTCATAGTTTTGGGTAATTTTTTTAAGCTTCTTTGCCAGAATCTGGTCAGAATCCACTGTGCTAATGAGCAGAGGCTCCATATCGCTCAAACGAATATGAGAGGGAATAATATCTAGTTTTACATTTCCCCATTGCTTGGAAATGATAACCTCCTCTACCTTAACAATCGGCTCTGCTAGAAGATGGGTAATATCTTTTTTGGATTTTAGTTCTACATCTTGAAGGGGGTCGATACCCAAGCCTGTAGTTAGGTTTGCCTGAGCATCAATGTCAATTAAGAGAACTTTCTTCCCCATGCCACTAAGAGCGGCAGCTAGGTTGATGGTCATTGTGGTCTTGCCGACTCCACCCTTGTTGTTGAAAACTGTAATAATCATAGTTCCAGACTTTCCTGAGCTACTGTTGGGTTTACTGATGGGCCTTTCCTTGCGGGAGTTAGAGGGTTGTTGAGAATTCGGAAATACCTTCTGAAGATATCCATATAAGCGGTTGTGGAAGGAAAGATTTAATTTTTCAAGTTCCTCGGTAATAACTAAACAGCCCTTACGCCCCAGAATCTTACTCAGAGTAGGAAACTTTGCAATAAATGTATCTCTATTGAGTTTTCCTAAACAAAGAATTTCTAGAGCGTTATTGTAATATATCTGAAATTCGAAACCATTCGTCAATAAGCCAAATATAGATCTGGCTTGCCGGAGATAAAGGTGAACCTGACAGATATGTTTGTCTAGGTTTTCTTTAGGGGCTTTGGCCTCTATGAGCAGATAGTTAAGACGGGGCTTGCCGGCTCTCTGGATGGAAACAAGGAAGTCAGCACGGCAACTGGAACCTAAAGGAACCTCCTGCTGCCAATCACCGGCTTTGTATCCCCACAGACTCAAAAGGGGGGGAATCAACTCTCTGACAAGGGTTTTCTCGCAGATGTGGCCGGATACCTTGTCTAAAAGGCGGACAACAGCTGTTTGTCCCAAAGGCGCCCCGCTATGACTATGTAGGTCTTCGGGTTCCGGCATATCCTAGCCTGTTCCTAGCCTGTTTGTCAATTTTGTCTGTTTTTTGCTGTTATTGAATCCCGTTGAATTTTAACACCTAATACCCAGGGATAGCTGTAGAGTTGAGCAGAGAGGGTTTAGCAGAGAGAGTTTATCCAAGTCAACGGCTGCAGACGAGCTTGGCTCCCTGCAAGGGGGTTTAGGGTAGCCAAGGAAACTGGCGGAAGTTGGGGGGACGCTTTTCCAGAAAAGCACGTTTGCCTTCGGCAGCTTCTTCGGTCATGTAAAACAATAGGGTGGCATTGCCTGCCAGTTCTTGTAGCCCTGCCTGGCCGTCGCAATCGGCATTGAAGGCCGCCTTGAGACAGCGGATGGCCAAGGGGCTTTTTTGCAGGATTTCCCGCGCCCAGCGGATCCCTTCTGCTTCTAATTCTTCAACGGGGACAACTGCATTCACCAGCCCCATCTCCAGGGCTTGTGCTGCGGTGTACTGGCGACAGAGAAACCAGATCTCCCTGGCTTTTTTTTGTCCTACCACCCGGGCCAGGTAGCTGGCTCCAAAGCCCCCATCAAAGCTCCCCACCTTGGGGCCGGTCTGACCAAAAATGGCGTTGTCGGCAGCCAGGGTGAGGTCACAGACCAAGTGCAAGACATGCCCCCCACCGATGGCATAACCGGCTACCAAGGCAATCACCACCTTCGGTAGAGAGCGGATCAAACGCTGCAAATCCAGCACGTTCAGGCGTGGGATCCCGGCTTCATCCAAGTAACCGGCTTCTCCGCGTACGCTCTGATCCCCACCGGCACAGAAGGCGTATTGGCCGTCGCTGTGGGGGCCGGCCCCGGTAAACAGCACCACCCCAATACGGGGATCCTCCCGTACATTGGAGAAAGCGTCAATCAACTCCTGAATGGTTTTGGGCCGGAAGGCGTTGCGTTTGTGGGGGCGGTTGATGGTGATTTTGGCAATGCCCTCCTCACTTTTTTCGTAAAGAATATCTTCGTAGGATTTGGCGGTCTGCCACATGGTCTTCGATCCTTGCGAGGGTGCTACTGCGGACATGCTGGGATCCGTATTATCCAATGGTTGCGGGCTGGGGTCACTTCTGGAGGGCAGCCACTATGGCTTCTACCAACCCCTCTAGGGTGTACTCCTTGGCTTGAATATCCACCCGTCCTAGCTCGGCCCGACAGGTTTCTGCGGTTTTGGGGCCAATGGCAGCAATCTGCACAGGGGGATCCCAGCTCTCGGCTCCCAACCCTGCCTGCCGCAGCAACCGGGCAAAGTGCTGCACCGTCTTGGAGCTGGCAAAGGTGAGGATATTCACCTGCCGCCTTTTCAGGGTCTCTACCACCTGGGGATCGGGAAGCGGCGGACAAGCCGATTGGTAGGCCGGTACCTCCAGCACCTGGGCCCCCTGTTGCTGGAGCCCTTGCACCAAGATATCCCGACCGCCGGATTCTACCCGTGGGAAGAGCACCCGCTGCCCGGCCACCGGCTCCGGCCAGATCTCTAGGAGGGCATCGGCAACAAATCGGGGAGGAACCAGATCCGGGTGAATGCCGTATTCGGCCAGGACTGCTGCTGTTTTGGATCCCACCACCGCCACCTTGAGCCGATGGAGGGCTCGGCTATCTTGTCCGTGGTGATGGAGCCGCTTGAAAAAATAGGTGACGGCATTAGCAGAAGTCAACAACAGCCAGTCGAACTTCTGCAGGCCGGCAATGGCTGTATCTAGGGGATCCCAGCTGCTAGGGGGTTGAATCACCAGGGTGGGCATCTCCAAGACCCTTGCCCCTTGGGTTTGCAGCAGTTGGCAAAAGCTTGGGGATTGCTCCTCGGAACGGGTAACCAAAACGGTTTGACCGGCTAAGGGAGCCGGCTGCGGCAGAGGAGGGATCCCTGGCAAAAACTGGGGCCGCAGCTTGACTACCTCTCCCACCACCCAAAGCCCCGGCCGAGGGGGCGGCTCGGGAAGGTTGTTTTCCCTGCCTGGAAGGAGATCCTCCACTTCCCCTACCCATACCTTCTGGGCTGCTTCCCCTGCGGCCCAGATTAGGGCCACCGGTCGGTTAGCCGGGATCCCCGCCTGGATCAAATGGGTGGCAATTGCTGCCTGCCGACGGGATCCCATCAAAATCACCAGGGTATCCAGTTGGGCCAGGGCCGACCAAGGGAGAGTTTCCAGCTCATGGGCTGTGAGAACGGCAAACGTGCGGCTCAGGTGCTTATCCGTAAGCGGGATCCCAGCCCAAAAGGGGCCGGCCAGTGCCGCAGACAGGCCGGGCAGGATCTCAAAGGGGCAGCCGGCAGCACTCAGGGCTTCCACCTCTTCGCGGCTGCGACCAAAAATAAAAGGATCCCCCGATTTCAGATGCACCACCTGTTTACCCTCCTGGCAGCGTTGGATTAACCAGTGGATCCCTTCTTCCCCAGAACTCCGCTCACAGCGTCGCCACACCTGGGCTTGACTCGGCAACTCCGCCAGCAACCGCTCATCCACCAGCTCATCGACCCAAATGGCCTCCGCCTGATGCAGAATCTGCAAGGCCCGCAGCGTCAGACCCTCTCGCCCGCCTAAGCCCGCCCCCAGCAAATACACCTTGCCCATCGCTGCCTTCCTCTGATTGTTTTAATCCTGCCTTAAATTCGGATCCGCAGCCGGATCCCGGCAAAAACAGGTCAAGACTTCCCGACCCAACGGCAAGAAAACTAAGCTAAAAGAAACTCCTCTCACCTGTGAACGCCTGTGGGTACATCTGCCGTAACCGGGAAACCTTGGTCCCGCCGAGATTTTCTCCTCAATGGAGCTGCCCTACTGGCCTTCGGTTGGGGATCCCCGCCCGCCCACCCTACCCGTACAACCCTCCGCCTAACCACCAACTGGTATGCACAAGCGGAGCACGGTGGCTTTTACCAAGCCTTAGCCACCGGCATCTACGCCCGTTATGGGCTGGAGGTGGAGATCCGCATGGGAGGTACAGGCGTAAACGTGGTGCAACTGTTGGCAGGTGGAGCAACCGATTTTGTCCTAGGATCCAGCGCAGATGCCCTGGCAGCGTTGCAGGCTGGGATCCCCTTGGTTACTGTAGCCGCCTTCTTTCAAAAGGATCCCCAATGTTTGTTGGCTCACCCCGGCATGGGTTACAGCCACTTGCAAGATTTGCGGGGAAAACCCATTTGGGTCTCCGCCGGGGCAAACTTAACCTATTGGCCCTTTTTGCGGGCTAAGTTCGGGTTTTCTGATGCCCAAAAGCGCCCCTATATTTCCAGCCTGGCGCCGTTTCTGCTGGATAAGTCCTCTGCTCAGCAGGGCTATGTAACCGCCGAGCCTTTCCGGGTCCGCCAAGAGGGAGGCTTTGATCCGGTGGTGTTCTTGCTTGCTGACTACGGCTACTCTCCCTATGCCACCACTCTAGAGACCACCCGTCGCTTCATTGAGCAGCAACCGGAACAGGTGCAAAAGTTTGTTGCCGCTTCCATTGAGGGTTGGCAAAGCTACCTGGAGGATCCCCGCCCTGGCAACCGCCTCATCCAACAGGATAACCCCGACATGAGCGAGGCCCTTCTGGCCTACAGTCACCAAGCTCTGAAAGACTACAGCCTCTTGACTTCAGGAGATGCCGCCACCCTAGGGATTGGAGCCATGACCCCGGAACGCTGGCAGCGCTACTTTGAAGACGTAGTGGCGTTGCAAATCGTAGAGCCAAGGCTGGACGTTGAGCAGGCCTACTCTCTTGATTTTTTACCCTTGTCTTAGCTAAATGGTACGGTGTAGGGGTTTGTGCAGGAGTGAACCCTCCTCGGTTAAGGAAAGACCTACCCCTAGGAGCAGATAGTCCCATACCTTAAGTGCTGAAGTACCTTTGCTGTGCCTCAGCCCTCTTTTGACTTGACCTCCACCCTCCGTACCGGCGTGGACTTAACTACCCCGAAAGATGGCTCACAGCAGTGCTCTGCTCTCGGAGTAGAATGGGATCTATTTTGCAGGGCTGTTCAGTAAAGGCTAGACCCCAACCACCGCTACCCATCGCAATGGATGAGACTGGAGAACCCCTACCAGCTTGCTGTGAACGCAACTAGCGACTTATTGCTTCGCAATTAAGTCGTAGCTTCCCAATCCTGTTGCCAGAGAGGGAGGCAGCGCTCTCGCCTACTGCCAGCAACTTTTGCCTTTGCAGCACCCCAGGTCATTTCTGCCTGTGGGTTCTGGGTTGAAAGTGTTCATGCCAACTTTTGGCCTGTTCCCTAGGTTTATAATCGGGTGATGCCAGGACTTGTAGGTTGAGTTGTACCTTGTCAGTTGTACCTTGCCAAGGAGGTCTTAGATCTACCCAGACGCCCAGAGTTCTGGTCTGGTGGGCAATAGTGCCGTACTTGACTGGAACACTTGTATCCCGTCTGCTGCTAATTAGCCAATGACCCTTCGCGTTCATTTGTTAGGATGCGCGGCGGCTACCCTCAAAACCAACCTTTACCAGCCGCTAGTGGCTCCAGCTGACGGGCTTGTTGCTGCAGCCGCTCAACTAACAGATTGCACACCGCCTCACACAGCTGAAAACAGGTGGGATTCGCAATTTGATAGTAGACGCTCACCCCCTTCGGGTGGCGGCTCACAATACCCGCTTGCGCCAAAATCTTCAAATGCTTAGAAACATTGGCCTGGCCAAGACCAGTAGCTTCCAGAATCTCCGTTACATTCTTGGGGCCAGAACGCAGCTCGCACAGGATCTGCAGCCGACTCGGCTCCGAGAGCACCTTGAAGTACTCTGCTACACCGTTTAGGACTTCTGGAGTCATAACCGGAGTCATCACTTCTGCACTCATAACGACAACCACCCCCTCCGCTAACCTCAACTGGCTTGATTTTAACACCAATTAGTTATATAGTTAAAAGTAATCAGGGACTGTAGTCTCGATCGGTATTCAGGAGGACCTTATGCTCTTTCGGCAACTGTTTGACCAAGAAACAAGCACTTACACCTATTTAATTGCGGATCCGGTTACACGAGAAGCAGCGCTGGTGGATCCGGTGCTGGAACAGGTGGAGCGGGACTTAACCTTGATTCGGGAACTGGGGCTGACCCTGAAATACTGCTTGGAAACCCATGTGCATGCGGATCATGTGACAGGGACAGGTGAATTACGGGAGCGAACCGGTTGTCAGGGAGTTGTGCCGGTACAGGCAAAAGCCCAATGTGCCGACCGTTTTATTGCCCATGGAGAAACTCTACAGGTGGGATCCATCCCCATTGAGGCAATTGCTACCCTGGGGCACACGGACAGCCACATGACCTATCGAGTGAATGGGGATCGGGTTTTGACGGGGGATTCATTGTTCATTCGCGGTTGTGGGCGAACCGATTTTCAAAGTGGGGATCCCGGCTTAATGTATGACCATGTCACGCAACATTTATTCAGCCTACCGGATGAAACTTGGGTTTACCCAGGGCATGATTACAAGGGGCACACAGTTTCAACCATTGGGGAAGAAAAACGCTGGAACCCTCGCTTTACTGACCCGGCAACGGGATCCCTGCGTTCTCGCGACAGCTTTATTGCCCTGATGAATAGCTTGAACCTACCGAATCCGAAAAAGCTCCAAGAAGCAGTCCCGGCCAACGAACAGTGTGGCAAAGTTCCAACCACTGTTTAGCCTAGGTTGATCTAGGAAAAAGTCTGGAAAAAGTCTGGAAGAAGTCAGGTAACCTGAGGATCTGGCTTTCGGTCTTGACCAAAACCAGATCCCCATCAATCCGCAATCTGGCTTAATTTGCGGCTTAATTCGTCAGGATCTATTGCTCAAGGCTTGACCTGACTGATGTTGATCGGCGGTGTGAAGGTTAAGCCCAAAAAATGGATTGCTGTGGTAGAGTGCCTCGGCTCAAAGACAACAGACAAGTCAAAACTTTCTTTCCCTGTTCATGGATGGTGAGGTTCACCCTCTCAAGACCTCAATGCTGACCGATCCTAGTGCTGGTAAAAGGACAACAACCCAAGCGCAAAATCTAGAAAGGAGAACATCATGACAACTGTACCCATCCCTCGAGTTCCTTCTCAATCTCAACAGGATCCCCGTCTCAAGGAAATCGATGCCTTGACCTTAAAAGCATGGTTGGACCAAGGGCGAGTCAAACTGATTGATGTGCGGGAGCCTTCAGAGTATGCCGAAGAGCGGATCCCGGGGGCGATTAACATGCCGCTATCTACCTTTGACCCAACTCAAGTGCCTGTCTCCACACCGGAACAGCCGATGGTGCTGCAGTGTCGCATGGGTAGCCGCTCTATTCGCGCCAGTTGTCAGCTTTTGGACAAGGGTTGGCCAGAGGTGATCAACCTCAAAGGGGGGATCGAAGCCTGGAAAGCGGCGCAGTTACCCGTAACGCGTAGCCAAAATGCACCCATCTCCTTGATGCGGCAGGTGCAAATTGCAGCCGGATCCCTGGTTCTGTTGGGTACCTTGCTGGGGACTTTTGTGCATCCAGGCTGGTTGTTTTTGAGTGGCTTTGTTGGGGCAGGGTTGGTCTTTGCTGGGATCACCAATACCTGTGGTATGGCCCTGCTGCTGGCGCGTATGCCTTGGAATCGAGGTCAGTCTCTATGACAGGGATCCCCAAAGTACAGGCTTCCCGTAGAGTGATATCCGGTATCCTGCGGCGCTACTTACCTTTTACCGAGTGGCTGCTGCACTACCGGCGGTCTGATCTGCCGGGGGATGTGATTGCTGGCATCATTGTGGCGATTATGCTGGTGCCCCAAAGCATGGCCTATGCGCTGTTAGCGGGTTTACCCCCTCAAACGGGGTTGTACACCGGCATTTTGCCTCCGGCTGTCTATGGCTTGCTGGGATCCAGTCGAGCTTTGGCGGTGGGGCCGGTAGCCATGGTGTCGCTGCTGGTGGCGGCGGGATTGGAACCCTTAGCAGAAGTGGGTAGCCCGGAGTACGGGCAGTTGGCTTTAGGGGTGGCTCTGGAAGTTGGCCTCCTTCAAGCGGCTATGGGGATAGTGCGGCTGGGTTTCCTGGTCAATTTCCTCAGCCACGCCGTGATTTCTGCTTTTACCAGCGCTGCGGCATTGATCATTGCTTTTAGCCAACTCAAGCATTTGCTGGGGGTGCGCATCCCCAATACAGAGTCATTTCTGAAGTTGCTGCAGGAGCTGTGGCACAGCCTGGAGAGCTTGAATGGGGTGACGCTCAGCTTGGGGCTGTTGGCCATTGGCCTCCTGCTCTATGGCAATCGTCGCTTACCGGCTCAGCTGCACCAATGGGGGATCCCGGCTGGCTGGGTCTTGCCCCTCAGTAAGGCAGCTCCTCTGGGGGTAGTCCTCCTCACTACCCTGCTGGTGTGGGGCCTAGGGTTGTCGCAGCAATTTGGGGTAGCTGTGGTGGGTGCCATTCCTGCGGGGTTGCCTCCACTAACTCGGCCGGAGTTGACTGCTGCACAATGGGGAGCCCTGTTGCCAACAGCTTTGGCCATTAGCTTGGTGGGTTTTACCGAAAGCTATGCGGTGGGGCAATCCTTGGCCAGCAAACGGCGGCAAAAGGTGGATCCCAACCAGGATTTGCTGGGGTTGGGGGCGGCTAACCTGGCGGCTGCCTTTACCGGTGGGTACCCGGTTACCGGAGGGATCAGCCGCTCGGTGGTCAATTTCCAGGCAGGTGCTAATACAGGCTTAGCCTCCTTGATCACGGCTGCGCTCCTGGCCCTGACGGTGATCTTCCTGATGCCGCTGTTTTTCTTTTTGCCCCAGACGACCCTAGCAGCAATTATCCTGGTGGCGGTACTGGGCTTGGTAGACTTTCGCCCCTTGCTCCACAGCTGGCACTACGACCGCGGAGAGGCTGGGGTATGGATGGCTACCTTTATCAGCGTGCTCGGGGTAGGAGTGGAGCCGGGGATCGGCATCGGGGTGGTTGTCTCGATTCTGTTGTTCCTCTGGCGCAGCAGCCGGCCTCACATTGCCATTGTCGGGCAGGTGCCGGGGACGGAGCACTACCGCAATGTGTTGCGACATGAGGTGCTCACGGATCCACGGATTCTGGCGGTACGGGTGGATGAGAGCTTGTTTTTTGCCAATGCTGCCTATCTGGAGGAGTATTTGCTTAGGGAGGTGGCAGAACGACCCCAGGTGGAGCATCTGCTGCTTATCTGTAGCGCGGTCAATTTTATCGATGGCAGTGCTTTGGAATCCTTGTTGCAGCTGATGGAGAAGCTACAGCAGGCAGGGGTGCAATTTCACTTGGCTGAGGTGAAGGGGCCGGTGATGGATCGTCTCCAGGCCATTGGCTTTGTGGAGAAGCTGGGTGCCGATCACCTGTTTTTATCCACTCACCAGGCGATGCAGGTGATCCAATCGCGGTATCTCAGCCCTACTGCCCCGCGCTGGGCCGAATCAGCACAATAGGGGTCTGTTCGGCAGAGTTACCGGCTGGATTCTTCCGGAGTGCTTGTTCTACGAGGGATCCCTTGACGCCGGCGGTGGCTGCCAGGATCTTCACTTCTCCCAGATCGTTGGCATCGACAATAGCCACGTCGTAGCCGGTTTGGGCTTGCAGCTGTTGCACCAGTTGGGCCGGTGCCTCAGGCCCGAGGACAATAAATTGGTCATAGGGCGGCAAGGTACCGGTCACATCATCGATGAGGGCCGCTTGTTCTCCTGCTAGAACATAAAACACTCCTGGAATGCCCAATACCTTGGCCAGGGATCCGACGATAAAGGCTGCTAGCACCCGCCAGGCGCCAGAGCAATCGATCAAGGTTTGCAACCCATAGCGGCTAGAGAGGCTGGTTTTGGAGGGAAAAAAGTAGCACAAGGTGCGGGCCAGGAGGCCGGGCTTCACCTGTAAAGGATGGCGAAAGTTCCCCTGCACAACGGCAGCCGCTGTCTCAGAAATGGCCACAATATCTCCCGGTTGAGCATGGGGGCGAACATAACGGTCAATAATCGCCGGCCACTCATCACCAGGGGTGAGCAAAGGAGTGGGAATAGGCGCCCAGCTCAGGTGCTCCTGCTGTTGCCAGTTCAGCTCCAGCAGAGGTTCCACCTCCTGCAGTGGCAGGATGAGATGGCTGGTTTTTAGAGTGCGCTCCTGGCGACCATACTGGATGTAGTCCAGCTCCACCCAGGCAGAGTGTAGGTCTGCTAGCCCTTCCCCCCTCAGCTCAATTTCCAGCTCCAATCCCGTCTGACCTTTAGGGCTGAGGATGTAAGCTTGCCAGTAGTTGTCGTTGCGAGGCGGTAAATCCTCATGGCGGGAACGCAGCCGGATCACGGAGTGGATACCTTCCAAAGAGCCGCTGCTGAGTAAGTGTAGCCGGGGATTCACCTGGGCTAGGGTTACCTCCAAAAGCGGGTTGAGGTTGCGGGCCACAAACTCGGCCTGAAGGCGCCACCGCTGTGGTGTTTCTCGCCGCAGGGTCCAACCTTTCGGCTCTACCCACAGTTGATCGGCAGGGCGAGTAGTTAACCAACAAAGCAAGGTACCTAGGCTTAACAGAATCCCAATGGCCACCTGGATAAGACCAGCCGGCGCTTGTGTGGGATCCCAAACCCAACGCCCCGCTCCCCACAGGCTTAAGCCCAACCCGGCCAGGATTAACCCCCACACGCCACGATTCACCATGCTGCTGCCTGCTGCCATCGGGATCCCACTCCTCCAAAATCCTTAAACCCCAGTAAAGTCCGCCCCATTTCTGAAGGCGACCGCCTAGACTACAGCTACACCTCTGTAAACCCTAGACATCCTACCGGGAAACCGAAACCGGCAGTAGGGGGATTCCCAACTGTTAAACCTCGAAGTTAAATAGTTAACCTGTAAATAGGTCACACTCAAACTTTTTCCCTTGAGCTCCAGCGGAGGATTCTATGGCTCACAAGCAACAATTCAAAAGTTTTGATGATATGGTTCGGGGATCCCGCACCCCAATTCTGGTGGATTTCTATGCTTCTTGGTGCGGCCCTTGTCGGTTGATGGCCGAGGTGCTGGAGCAGGTGAAACCGCAGGTAGGGGATGCTGTTTCTTTTGTTAAGGTGGATACCGAAAAGTACCCAAACATTGCTGCTCGCTGGGGGATCCAGGCGTTACCGACCTTGATTTTGTTTAAGGATGGGCAACCGATTGACCGCATTGAAGGGCTGTTGCAGCCACCGGCTTTGTTAGAACGGTTGCGGGCGCAGGTGAACCTACCTGTGGCTTAGGTTTTGCGGAGGCTATCGGTTCTGCCCTGTAGCTGGAGGATGTCACCATCCCGAGGGAGGAACTGTTCTGGGCGGCCTAAAAATCTGAATCTGGCCTGTACAAACTGGTAAAGTCAGGATCTGACAAGCCTTGGTTGATTTTAAGCTGCTTCTTATAGCTCCACTTCCTCCTAAAGCCGGTTCTCATCTGGATGTGGATTCTGGCTTTGCCACCTGTCTTGCCCATGGGCAGCAGGGGAACCTGCCGCAAGCGGCTCAGTTGGCCGAGGAGATTCTGGCTCTAGACCCCCACCACACGGGATCCCTGCAAGTTTTGGGGATGATTGCCCATCGGCAAGGCCAGCCACAACAGGCGCTGCATTACCTGCAGAAGGTGGTGGATTTACAGCCAGAAGCGGCAGATGCCCATTACAACTTGGCTTTCTTGCTCCACAGCCAGGGATCCCTAGCAGAGGCAGTCCCTCATTATCGGCAGGCGCTGGTTCTGGATCCGAATCACTTGGAAGCACGGGTGAACTTTGCCCAGTTGTTGCGTGCTGTTCGACTTTACCGAGAGGCCGTCCAGCGGTATCGAGAGGTGGTACGGCTACAGCCTCAATCTGCCCCGGCTCACAATGACCTGGGGATTCTCCTCAAAGAGATGGGATCCCTCTTGGAGGCCATCCAAGCCTACCAAGAGGCAATTCGCCTGCAACCGGACTATGCTGAAGCCTATAACAACCTAGGTAATGCTCTAAAAGCTACCGGAGATAGGCAGGCCGCCGAGCAGAATTATCGCCGGGCGCTGCAGCTGAACCCCAATCTTGCCGAAGCCCACAACAACCTAGGAACTCTCTACGAAGAGCAAGGACACCTGCAACAAGCAGCACAGTGCTATCAGCAGGCTATCCTAGCCCGTGCTGGATATGCGGAAGCTCTCAGCAATTTGGGGGATGTCTTTGCGCGAATGGGCAAGCTGGAGCAGGGGTTGCAATGCTGCCAACGGGCGGTGCTGGCGGATCCCTATTCGTTGAGGTGCCACCTCAACTTGGCCCATGTGTTGCTGAGGAAAGGGGATCCCCTGGCAGCAGAAGCTGCCTGTGAGAAGGCTTTGCAACTAGAACCGGCTCACCCTTTTGCTCTAGCTTTGCAGAGTATAGCTTGGGCAGCTCAAGACGATTGGGAGAGAGCCAGGACTTGGGCGGATGCGCAAACCTTTGTGCAAGCCTTTCCCGGCACCGATCCTGAGGCAACAGCTATTCTCAATCAACGCCTGGCGGAGTGGATCTTGGCTCACCCCAGCCTCAGTTGGGAGCGCCGCGGCAACGCTACCCGCGGTGGCTACCACAGCGGCCATTTGTTGGCAGACCTGGATCCTACCGATGCCAATCATCCCCTTCACCAGCTGGGATCCCGCATTGCTGCTACTGTGCCCCTCTATCTGCAGCGGCTCCTATCTCAGTTGCCTTTAGGTCATCCCTGGTTAGAGGAGTGTCGCGGGCCGTTTCAAGTGTGGGATCTCTGGGCAGTGGTCATGGGATCCCAGGGGCACCAAGTCCCGCATGTACATCCTTCCGCCAGGCTTAGCGGCGTCTACTACGTGCAGATCCCCGATGGGGTTGAGGATGAGGCAGATGCTGGCGGATGGCTGCAGTTTGGGATCTATCCGGATTGTTTTCCCTTTAAGCCCTCTACCGATTCACCCTTAGTTCACCGGGTACGGCCGCAGCCGGGTCTGTTGGTGTTGTTTCCTTCCCACCTGTGGCACGGTACCCTCCCCTTTGTGGGGGCCTAGTCTTTTAGGATCCGGCTGTGTTATTGCGACCACCGCTCCACGTTCACCAACCCGGAGAAGTACCCTACCGAACGGCTTGGGCTTGGCAGCAGACCAGGTTGGCTCGTATGGTCAGGGATCCCCAGTACCCGGATGGGCTGCTGCTACTGACCCATCCTCCGGTCTACACCCTGGGTGCGGCTGCTAACCCCCAGTTTCTCAAAAGCCTAAGGCAACCGTTCGCGGTAGCAGGATCTAGTCCTTTTGCCTCCCCGCAAGAGACAACCTACAAATCGGGAGTGGAGGTCCTGCGGGTAGAACGAGGTGGAGAAGTTACCTTTCACGGCCCTGGCCAATGGGTGGGCTACCCGCTGCTATACCTCAAGCGTCATCAACCGGATTTGCATTGGTACCTACGGCAGTTGGAGCAAGTGGTCATTGAATGCCTGGCTCACTTTGGCCTGATAGGGGAGCGGATCCCTGGCTTAACAGGGGTTTGGGTAGAGGGCCGTAAGGTGGCTGCCCTGGGTATTAAGGTCTCCCACTGGGTCACCTACCACGGCTTTGCCTTGAATGTTTGCCCAGATTTGGCTGCCTTTGAACAGATTATCCCCTGCGGGATCCCTGATCGCCCAGTGGGATCCCTGGCCCAGTTTTGCCCCCATATCACCATGGCCGCCGTTGCACCGGTGCTGCTGCAGTCTTTCTGTGCTGTCTTCGGGTTACAACCCCAGCGGGTGTCTCTAGCCGAGTGGTTGGGGGAAGACTAAATCTACCCTCTGCCAAGAGCAAGGCAAACTTGGCCCTGCTGTCGGGGATGGATCAAGGCTCAATTCCATCTACCCCCAGTTGGCGCAACAGCTGCTGCAGGATGGTCTCATCGGCAAAGTTGTCACCTTTGCCGAATAAAGCCATTGCTTGGCGAAAATCCGCCATTGCTGCCTCCCGATCCCCTAGCTGCAAGCGAGCAACCCCCCGGCTAAAGTAGGCCTCCGGGATCCCTGCATCCAAGCGAATAGCCTGCTCCGCATCGGCAAGCGCCTCTTCCGCTAGGCGCAACTGGTTGTACACATAGCTGCGGTTCACATAAGCAGGGGCATAGCCCGGATCCAACTGCAAAGCTCGATCCAGATCCTGCAAAGCACCCAGGCTATCTCCGCGCAGCAATTTCAGGGATCCCTGCCAATTCAGCTCCGCCGCTGCGCTAGCTCCTAAGTTGGGCGTGGTGGAGCTTGTTGCCGGTAGGGCAAGAGAGGGGAAAGACCAGAGGATCCCTGCCAAACAACCTAACAATCCCAAACCCACAACCCCAAACCTACGGTTCATGGTTCCTCCTCTAGCTCCAAAACCAAACTGGGCATCAGCTGTTGCCCGTTTTTGAAAAGACTTCCCCTAACCAGAGATCCCGATCCCTTTTCAACTCAAGAACCGTATGCTCCCAAACGCCGATCATGAACTTGGAGGACATATTGATAGTTGATAGCAGAGCCAGTGGGAACCCGGAGGCAAAGTTGAAGCTCCAAGCAGATGGGAACAGCCCCACAAGCCCCGGGTACACATCTGGCAAAGAATACAAGGAATAGAGTATCACCCTATCTCTGCTATCCAACCTAGAGCAGATCCAGCCGAAGAGAATCCCAAGGCGCTAAGATACTTTAGTCCATTAACTCCAACGGAACCGCTACCTTGATTGAGCGTTACACTCTGCCAGAGATGGGCCAAATCTGGACCCATTCACAAAAGTTGCAAACCTGGCTGGAAGTGGAGATTGCTGTTTGTGAAGCGCAGGCAGAACTGGGCCGGATCCCGAAAGAAGCCCTAGAAGAGATTAAGCAGAAGGCAGCCTTTGATCCGCAGCGAGTGCTGCAGTTGGAAGCAGAAGTCAAGCACGATGTTATTGCCTTTCTGACCAACGTCAACGAACACGTTGGAGAGGCAGGGCGCTACATCCACCTTGGCCTTACCAGTTCCGATATCCTGGATACAGCCCTGTCTCTACAGTTGGTGGCTTCTGTAGCCGTTTTGCAGGCACGCCTAGCCGATTTAATGGCTGCCATTCGCACCCAGGCCCAGAAGCACAAACACACCCTAATGATCGGGCGTACGCATGGCATCCATGCCGAGCCGATCACCTTTGGATTGAAGCTGGCCGGTTGGCTGTCGGAGTGCTTGCGGCACCAAGAGCGGCTGGAGCGACTCCGCCGGCTGGTTGCCGTAGGCAAAATCTCCGGGGCAGTGGGAACCTATGCCCATCTGTCGCCCCAGGTGGAGCAGTTGGCCTGTGCTCGCCTGGGCCTTAAACCGGATCCCGTCTCCACCCAGGTGATCTCGCGGGATCGCCATGCTGAATATGTGCAAACCCTGGCTTTAATCGGATCCTCCCTGGAAAGATTTGCCACCGAAATTCGCAACCTGCAACGGACGGATGTGCTGGAAGTGGAAGAATATTTCGCCCCCGGCCAAAAGGGATCCTCCGCTATGCCCCACAAGCGCAACCCGATCAAATCTGAACAACTGACAGGGATTGCCCGCCTATTGCGGGGATACAGCCTCCCCGCTCTAGAGAATATCCCCCTTTGGCACGAACGGGATATCTCCCACAGCTCTGTGGAGCGGGTAATTTTGCCGGACGCCTCCATCCTTTGTCACTACCTGTTGGTACAAATGACCGATCTGGTACAGAACCTAGAGGTTCACGCCGGCAACATGGAGCGTAACCTGAACATCTACGGTGGAGTCATTTTTAGCCAACAGGTGCTGTTGGCTTTGGTGGAAAAAGGTCTGAGCCGAGAGGAGGCCTACCGTCTGGTCCAGGAGCACGCCCACCGCGCCTGGAACCAACCCCAAGGGAACTTTCGAGCCAGCTTACAGACGGATGCCCGGGTGATGGCCCATCTGAGTGAAGCAGAGCTAGCGGCCTGCTTCGACGCCAGCCGTCATCTTGCCCATTTGGATGAAATTTTCTCCCGCGTTAGCCTGTAGGGGATCCCCTTCATGGTGTGGCAACGACAACACGTCCTCGGCCTAGCTGACTTTACCCCTGAGGAATACCAGATTGTCCTGCAAACGGCTGCCAGCTTCCGGGAAGTCTTGACCCGCCCCCTCCCCAAGGTGCCTACCCTACAAGGGAAGGTGGTGGCAACTTTGTTTTTTGAGGCTTCCACCCGTACTCGCAACAGTTTTGAGTTGGCGGCCAAGCGGCTTTCGGCAGATGTGCTCAATTTTGCCCCCGGTATTTCTTCGCTGAGCAAAGGGGAAACCATCCTGGATACGGCCCGTACCTTTCTGGCCATGGGATCCGATCTGTTGATTATCCGCCATGCTCAGGCGGGGGTACCACAGCAGTTGGCCGCCGAAATTTCCCGTCGTGGCTCCCCCACCGGCGTATTGAATGCCGGCGATGGCCTGCACGAGCATCCCACCCAAGGGCTGCTGGATCTGTTCACCCTGTGCGCCCACTTGGATCCCGAGCGCCCCCGCTTAGAGAACCTACAAGGGGTGAAGATTGCCATTGTTGGGGATATTTTGCATTCGCGGGTGGCCCGCTCCGATATCTATGCTCTGCTAGCAGCAGGAGCAGACGTTCACCTAGCCGGCCCCCCCACCCTCCTGCCCAAAGATTTCGCTCAGCTGATCCCCGGCTACACCCTTCCCATCCATTGGCAACTCCAGCCGGCCCTAGAGGGATCCCGTTTTGTCATCACCCTCCGCCTGCAGCAGGAGCGCATGGGCGAGTACCTCTTACCCAGCCTGCGAGAATACCATCACCTCTTTGGCATTACCCACCAGCGCCTACAGCTTTGTCATCCCCAGGTCAAACTGTTGCACCCCGGCCCAGTGAATCGCGGTGTCGAGCTTAGCTCCGACGTGATGGAAGATCCAGGCTTAAACCTGATCGAGCAGCAGGTCACCCATGGGGTAGCCGTGCGTATGGCCTTACTTTACCTGATGGGCGGCGGGCGGATCCCCACCTGAGGCCAAGGTCAGAGCTGCACTCGGCTACGGGAACCGGTGGCCAGATTTTGCGTCTAGCAACCTGTAGCCAACCCCCTCCGTTAAAACCCTTAGGGCTTCTCCGCTAGAATTTCCCCTGAGGTATTACGAATAACTCTTAAGCTTGTCGGGATGGGAGGTGATCTCTTCACCTCAAATTCTGACTTACTCAGATTGATCACGAGATTATTTCGTTCCCGGATAATCCTTGTCTTTCAGTGAAAGTCTGCCTCAGATCGATTGTTGACTAATACCCTAAAGCCTTTGTCCAATAAAGGTTTCTTGGATCTCAGTTACTCCGGGATCCTTTTTATATTGCAATCCTAAATAAACTCAAATTGATGGGTGACAGGTAGATTTTCCTGAAGGATTAACACATTAAAAAAAAAGAGCCTTTTTCTCTTTATTTAACCTAAATTTAACCTCAGTATATTTTTGCCTTAACCTTGAGGCTTTACGGTTACAGGTGTTGATCTGCAACAGATATCACCTATGCGATCTCTGCTTCCCATTTCTGTTCTTTCCCTGGCCGCTCTGGCCGTGGGATCCCTGGGGACAGCCCCTGCCCGTGCCCAAACCATTCAAATTTCCGGTGCTGGTGCGACCTTCGCGGCTCCGTTGCTACAGCGCTGGTTCGACGCCTACAACCGCACCGTTAACCCCAATGTGCAAGTAAGTTACCAGTCCGTTGGTAGCGGTGCTGGCTTGGAGCAGTACATCAATGGCACCGTCGACTTTGGGGCTTCCGAAGGCCCGATGAACGAGAAAAACAACCGTTCTCGCTTCGAAAACTTCGTGGCCAAGTTTGGCTACAAGCCACTGCAGTTGCCCTTGGCGGGTGGTGCCATTGAGTTTGCCTACAACCTGCCTGGAATTGGGGATGAGGAGCTCATCCTGAAGCGGGAAACCTACTGCGGCATCGTTACTGGTGAAATTGACAAGTGGAACGACATCCGCATCAAAGCCCAGAACCCCACCTTGGTGGATCGCCTGCCGGATCTGCCTATCACTTGGGTACACCGTTCTGATGGATCGGGTACCACCTTCGTGTTCACCAACCACATCAATGCCGCTTGTCCCAACTGGCCTTCTGGCGTAGGTACCTCTGTGGAATGGCCCGTGGGGATTGGGGCTCAAGGCAACGAGGGTGTGGCTGCTACCATCAAGCAGGAGCCAGGCGCCATCGGCTATGTGAACCAGTCCTTCGCCAAGCTGGAAAAGATGGATACTGCCCGCCTTGAAAACAAGGCAGGTAAAATCGTTTCCTTCTCGACAGAAGCTGCCTCTGCGGCCTTGGATGCCCCTGTGCCGGAGGACTTTGCCCTGCTAGTGCCTGATCCCGAAGGCCCTGATCATTACCCGATTGTGGGTCTATTTTGGGTGATGGTCTACCGTGAGTACCGCAACGAAGCCCTACTCAACGCTCTTGTGGATGTCTTCAAGTGGACTCAGGGCCCAGAGGGTCAAGCCATCACCCGTGAGCTCGACTACATTCCCATGCCTGATTCTGTTATCAAGCGTATTTTTGCAGAATTGGATGCCATTACCGTCAACCCCAACGCGGTGCGATGAGCCAATTGCAGCTTGAAATTCGCCAATCTTGAGCCAGTGGTCGGCAGAGTGCTTTGTCTCTTCTGTCGGCTGCTGGTTTATTTCTGGCAGAGTTAGATTTGGAGTAATGATTTTCAGGACTCAACGTTTTGCTCTATTGTTTTAATGGCTTCGATGGCCAATTTTTTATCTAGGATGGTACTCGCGATCGGTTTAAGTGTTGGCTGGAACACAGACACCCATAGCCAGAATGGGGTATTTAGATTAGAGCAGTGTTGTAACGGGAAAAAGCCAAAAATTGCTACAGGGGAGGTTCTATGACTTCGGCGGCTAGAGATTTTGAATCCTCGCAAGATATCAACATAGAGAAGAAGATGGATTCTTCTCGCATCTTGGACGTGGGTTTTGTCCGCCTGACGTTAGTCTTGTCGATTTTTGCGGGCATCCTTCTCATTTTGGTAATCTTGCAGACCACCGAGGCGGCTCTGCCTGCCATTCAGCAGTTTGGCTTAGAGTTTTTGGTGACTAGCCGCTGGAACCCCGTCGAGAATATCTTTGGGGTGCTGCCCCAGATTTATGGCACCCTCATGACCTCTCTGGTAGCCTTGGTCTTCGCTGTCCCTCTGGGCATCGGCACGGCGATTTTCCTGACAGAAGACTTTGCCCCTAAGTGGATTACCGTCCCGATTGGCTTTGCGATTGAGCTGATTGTGGCCATTCCCAGTGTGGTGTTGGGGCTGTGGGGTATCTTTGTGTTGATCCCGGCGGTGCGCCCTATTTTCCGAGCCATCAACGAAAGTATGAAGTGGTTCCCCCTTTTCGGGGGGCCTGCCCCACGTGGTCCTAGCCTATTGATCGTGAGTCTGGTACTCTCCATCATGATCTGTCCGATCATTGCTTCTATTACCCGCAGTACCTTTGAATCCTTGCCCCGCAACCTGCGCGATGGGGCACTGGCCCTAGGAGCAACCCGTTGGGAGACCATCTTAACGGTAATGATTCCGGCTGGCTTGTCGGGGATTGTCAGCTCCATTATGTTGGCCATGGGTCGTGCTCTTGGGGAGACGATGGTGGCGGCTATGATTTCCGGGAACGCCAACCGTATCAACATCTCGCTGATGCAGCCGGGATCCACCATCACCGGTCTAATTGCCTCTCAATTTGGTGAGGCAGGGCGCCTACAGGTATCGGCTCTCATGTATGCCGGGGTAGTGCTGATGATTTTGACCCTGGTGGTCAATGTTCTGGCAGAGATCGTGATTCGCAGATTCCAAAATCTGGAGCAGTAGCCTTGGAAGTTGAGAAAATGGAGGATCAATCATGTCAGATTCAGCACGGTTCATTGGCGAGGAAGAGAAAATAGACATTAGCTCTATTGCTCCCATTCGCAATTATTCCAGCCGATTCCTCACTTTCCTTAGCATCCTCTGTGTGGTGGTGCTGCTTGCTTCTTTGTCCTGGGTGCTGTGGGATGTAGCCAAAGAGGGAGTCAACAAGCTCAACTGGTACAACTTGACCCAGATCCGCTACCCTGCTCCGGGTTTAGAGGATGGTGGCTTCGGTCATGCGATTGTAGGCAGCTTGATGGTGCTATCAACGGCAGCAGTCATAAGCTTTCCCTTTGGGATCTTGGCAGCAGTTTATCTGTCTGAGTTTGGCCGCGGCACCCGTTTGGCTTACTTGGTGAAGTTCTCCTGTAACGTGCTCACCGGGGTACCTGCTATTCTTTGTGGTCTGTTTGCTTATGCGGTGGTGGTACGGGGATCCGGCTTTTCAGCCTTCTCTGGAGGCATAGCGACAGGGGTGTTGATGCTGCCGATTGTGATTCGTTCTACTGAGGAGGCCTTGCTGCTGGTGTCTCCTGACATGCGCTTGGCTTCGGTGGGCCTTGGCTCCACCCGCTTTCAAACCACGATGCGGATTGTTCTACCGACAGCAGCTCCAGCGATTGTGACAGGGTTGATTGTGGCTCTGGCGCGGGCGGCGGGTGAAGCAGCCCCACTGCTGTTTACCTCCTTCAACAACAATTTCTGGTCCACTGACCTGTTCGGGCCGGTGGCTACTCTGCCGGTGATGACTTATTTCTTTGCCATCATCCCCTTTAGGCCCCAGCAGCAGTTGGCTTGGGCCGGGGCTTTGGTGTTGCTGGCCATGGTGCTAGTAGCTAGCACTATCTCCCGCTTTGTGGTTCACAAAACCAAGAAGTGATGGCATTCAGCGCCTGAGTTCTCTCTACTGGAAGAGTTTTAAGATGTTCCAGTTTGCAATGCTTTGAAAGGATCGAGAGGAACGATGAACCCAAACTCTGTGAGTGGTGCTATGCAAACCCAGTCTCCCAAACCTACCTCCTACGTTTTCCAGATTGAGAATCTGAGTGTCTACTACGGTTCTAATCCGGCAGTCAAAAATGTCAGCTTGAAAGTTCCAGCTCGCCAAATTACCGCCTTTATCGGTCCTTCCGGCTGTGGCAAAAGTACTGTTCTACGCTGTTTTAACCGCACCAATGATCTGATTCCAGGCGCCCGCGTGGAGGGTAAGCTTACCTACCATGGCAAAGACCTCTATGCGGCGGATGTAGATCCTGTCTCGGTGCGCCGGCATATTGGGATGGTATTCCAGAAGCCCAACCCCTTTCCCAAAAGCATCTACGACAACGTTGCCTATGGCCCGCGGGTCTTGGGTATGAAGGTGGATCTGGATGAGGTAGTGGAGACCTCACTCAAGCGGGCTGCTCTCTGGGATGAAGTCAAAGATAAGTTGAAAGAAAGCGGTCAATCCCTGTCTGGCGGTCAGCAGCAGCGCCTCTGTATTGCCCGGGCTTTGGCGGTTCAGCCGGATGTGATTCTGATGGATGAGCCTTGCTCGGCTCTGGATCCAATCTCCACCCGCCGCATTGAGGAGCTAATGAAGGAGTTGGAGCAGGACTACACGATTATCATCGTCACCCACAACATGCAACAGGCCAGTCGTGTTTCCGATATGACTGCCTTTTTCAGTGTGGAATTGGTGGGATCCAACCGTGTGGGTGAGTTGGTGGAGTTTGATAAAACCGAGGTCATCTTCAACAACCCCTCCAAGGAAGCCACCAGAGACTATGTGGAGGGTCGCTTCGGCTAACCGGTGTGGTGGCAGCGAGCCTTAGAGGGGATACTGAGAGTGTTTCTAGGGAACCCTTTCTTGGTTCATTGACGCAGATGATCCAAACTAGGAAATATTGCGTTTGAACAGGGATCCCCATGAGTGTTGCTGCCCCCAATCAACTGCAGGCTTTGTGCTCCGCCCTCACAGATATTGAAATCATCACCGATCCAGCGCAGGTCACCAAGTTGTCGCTGGATTTTTATCATTACAGCCCTGTGCTCAGCCAACAACTGAGCAACAAACGCGGGGATCTGGCGGTGCGCCCGGCCAACGAAGCCGAGGTGATACGGGTAGCGGCAGCCTGTGCCCAACAGCGGATCCCGGTAACTATTCGTGGAGCCGGTACAGGCAACTACGGCCAGTGTATTCCCTTGGCAGGCGGTGTAATTCTAGACATGAGCAAGCTAAATCAGGTGCTCTGGGCCAAACCGGGAGTGGCTCGGGTTCAGGCGGGAGCCAAGCTGATGTCCATCGACAAGCAGATCCGCGAAATGCTCGTCGGTAGTAGTGGTGCTGGTGGTTGGGAGATCCGCATGGCTCCTTCCACCTATCGCACCGCTACGATTGGCGGATTTATTGCCGGGGGAAGCGGCGGCATTGGCTCTATTACCTATGGTCAACTGCGGGATCGGGGCAATGTGTTGGGGCTGCGGGTCGTTACCCTGGAAGAAGAACCGCGTATCATTGAGCTGCGAGGGGATGAAGTTTTCAAGGTTAGCCATGCCTGGGGATTGAACGGCATCATCACGGAAGTTGAGATCCCCCTTGGGCCTGCCTATCCCTGGGCAGAGTTGATTGTGGCCTTTCCTTCAGAAGTGGGCTTTATGCCCTGTGCCCACTTTGGTCAAGCCTTGGCAGATGCGGACGGGATCCTCAAAAAGATGATCAGCCTGCATGCTTGGCCTATCCCCAGTTACTTTGCACCATTGCGGGGATCCCTTCCAGAGGGAGCGGCAGTGGCTCTGTTGATGATTGCTGAATGTAGCGTGGAACCCCTGATGGATCTGATCCGAGAGCATGGCGGGCAGGTGGTGTACCAGAAAACTGCTCAAGAAGCCAGCAAAGGGATCATGTTGGGGGAATTCAGCTGGAACCACACCACTCTGCATTGCCGCAGTGTTGACCCTGGCCTTACCTACTTGCAGTCGGTTTTTCCTGCGGATCGGGAGCTGAAAATGGTGCAGCACATGTACGAGCACTTCGGTGATGAAGTGCTGATGCACCTGGAGTTTATTCGTGTCCATGGGCAGGCTAGGCCCGTGGGCTTACAAATTGTGCGCTTCACCACGGAAGAGCGTCTGAACGAGATTATGCGCTACCACGAGGACAAGGGTGTATTCATTGCCAATCCACACACGTTCATCATCGAAGATGGCGGGCGAAAAGTGATGGATCCACAGCAGATTCGCTTCAAAGAAGAGGTGGATCCCTATGGCTTGCTTAACCCCGGCAAAATGCGCACCTGGATAGAAAGTGGGCGGCCTTCTCCCGCCCTTGCCTAGCCTTACCGGTCAGTACCCTTCTTATGAAGGCACTACGATTGCCGCCTTCAAAGGCTGGACTGGATAACGATTTCCCCAAAAGCAAAGATCTCGTCTTGAGGAGTTGCCCTGTTCCCCACAACAAGCGGAAAAAGAAGAAGGGCAGGGATGTGGCTCTAATCTCCCAGTTCGGGATCCGGCCGTACCCGCACCTCCATTTGTCGCAACAGGCGTAGAGACTCCTCTGGCCCATCAATCATCTGCTGCTCGTTGATCCAGTAGGTGGCAATGCCCAAACTCGCAAGAAAGCTGATGTAAGCATCGGGGGGAGGGGCATCGAAAACAGCCGCTTTTTGGACGGAAAAGCCCTGTTCTATCCAGGGAGTAAGGGCAAAACGCTCATAGTAGAGCAGCTGTCCCACCACCTCTTGTAGGCTTTCAGCAGCATCTTTGTGGTACAACAATTTTACCTCTGCCAGCAGCAAATGCCCCTCCGCCACAGCCAAAAAATCAAAGGTGTGCTGGTCTTCCCGCACCTCCAAACCAGCCAGCCGAAACCAGCGGCGGAAATGATGCAGAATCTGGTTGTGGCGTTCACTGCGCTCCAACTGACGGCGACGGCGACGTTCTGCCATCATCGGGTCCACCGCCGAGCTGTGGGGAATCCCACTGCTGCGAAACTGGGGCGGTTCATCCGGATCCAAAACCACTTTGCCCCCTGCCGGTTGATGGAGAAGCGGTGGCATCTGTGATAGATGGGCGGATTCCCAGTGCATTTCCGGTTGTGCTGCTCGGGTAAGCAGGTGGCGGTTGAGGGGATGCTCAGGGCAAGCATCGAACAACAGACGAAATTGGGCCGGACTAAACTGAAAATCCTGGCGAAATTGCTCCAGCGACACGCTGCTACGCCCCTTTTGCAGGGTTTCTTGACCAAAGTAAAGCATCACCAACAGCGGATACACCGGCAGCGGGCGATGGGCCGGCAGCAGCATTGCCCACATGGCATCTGTCCACTGCGGGAGCAGGATCTCTGCCTGTTTGCCCTTACCCACCACCTGCAACATTTTCGGGTGCCCTGGCTGCCAACCACAGGGGTGATCGTCGAAGCCACAGGTTTGCCGCCCTTGATCCACACTGAGGGGGTAACGCCCATCGTAAAGACGGAACGGACAGAGATCTCGATCTTCGGCTAAAAATCGCTCATCTTGCCAAAGGTGAGCCGCCAGGGCATGACAGCCAATGCCCTCCTGGCTGTTGCAGCCTTTGAGCCAGCGGCGCTCCGCCAGTTTACCGCCGGCTGTACTTGGAGCAAGGGGCCGCACCAAGCCGTTTTCCGATTGATTAAACAAGGGCCATACCAAAGGCTCGCCTGTTCCTGGCAATGTGGGCAGCAAAGGATGGCTCTTCGTATAAAAAGGATCGCAAATCCTTTGGGCCACCTGTTGCAGGGGTAAACCATGGGGGGATCCTACCCAAGGCAAGAGGCAACGTGAACCGGATTGGGCACGATGGTACTGGATGGCCAAAGCCACCTCCAATCCTACCGGACGCAGTTCAGGAGTGAGTTGCCGATAACATTGTAGAAGTCGTGAAGCCTGCACAAACAGGTCGTAGCGCTGGACTGGAACTGCGTCAACCATAGATAGTATTCTGAGAAAGGGCTCTCTCTGCGCCGCCTTGGGTAAAAGCTGCCACTGACACAAGCCTGAACCCAAGCTCCGACAGCTGAGCCAGTGGACTCAAACTTTTTAGGCAGCGGGGAAATCGCCCATCCTTCTGAGCGCTGGGTCAGTTGTCAGTTGGGTCAGTTGTCAGTGTAATGGAGAAACTCAGGGCTGAAAAGATTTTGACAGCAACCAGCAGAAGGCGAGAAACACTGCCCAAACTCTAGTGTTGTGGCCGGCGAGGAAAGGAGCTACAACTCTCTGGATACTCTGTACCACGATACTCTGTACCATGTGTGCCGCCGGCGGTTAATCAACAGTGTGCTTTCTCCGAGAGTACCTAGAACTTGTGCCTTGTAGCTGTGGGAGTATGTCAACAAATTCCCTCACTGCGCTTGGCAATCGGCATACGCCAGCCGGTACCAAAGGCCCGATCCGTCACTCGTAGGCCAGGGGCAGCCTGGTGCCGTTTGAACTCGGCAGTTTCTACCAACCTCAAAACCTGCTGTACGGTTTCGGGATCATACCCTTGCGCCACCAACTCTGAGCCCGATTGGTGCTGTTCGATGTGTTTGTGCAGGATCTCGTCCAAAATGTCGTAGGGGGGGAGGCTGTCGCTATCCTGTTGCCCTGGTTTCAACTCTGCGGAAGGGGGTTTGCTGAGAGTGGAGGGCGGGATCCGCTGCTGCTGCCGGTTAATCCAGCGGGCCAGCCGATAGACCCAGGTTTTGGGTACATCAGAAATCACCGCCAACCCACCGGACATATCGCCGTAGATGGTGCAGTAACCTACTGCCAGCTCTGATTTGTTGCCGGTGGTCAGCAGGAGCCGCTTAAACTTATTGGACAAAGCCATTAGGGTTGTGCCGCGGATGCGGGATTGCAGGTTTTCTTCGGTAATGTCTGCCGGTAAACCGGCAAAGGGCTGGGCCAATAGGTGGTGGTAACTCTCCATCACCGGTTGAATGGGCAACTTCAGGGTGGAGATCCCCAAGTTTTGGGCCAGTTGATAGGCATCTTCTAGGCTGCCGGCGCTGGAATAGGGGGAAGGCATCAGTACCCCCAGCACGCGTTCTGGCCCTAGGGCATCGGTGGCAATGACAGCAGTGACAGCGGAGTCGATCCCACCGGATAAACCCAGCAGCACCTCCCGAAAGCCACATTTGCTCACGTAATCGCGGGTACCCAGCACCAGGGCTTGGTAGAGTTCAGCCTCTGGCTCTGTGGGCCAACGGGATCCGCTGGCTACGGGTGGGGATCCCTGAGAGGAGGTGAGTTCACGTAAATCCAGGAGGAGATGATCCGGCTGAAAGGCTGCCGCCTGGGCCACCACCCGACCGGTGCTATCCAAGGCACAACTGGCCCCATCAAAAATCAAATCGTCATTTCCTCCCACTTGGTTCACGTAAAGGATCGGCAAACGGTGCTTACGCGCCAAGGATCCCAGCATTTCTACCCGCAGCCTTTGTTTGCCCAAACTAAACGGGGAAGCAGAAAGATTCATCAACAGATCAGCACCCGCTTGGGCCATCTGTTCCACCGGATCCCGGTGATAGCGGCGGTGTTGCCAAAAGTCGCGGTCGTTCCACACATCCTCGCAAATGGTGAAACCGAATCGGTATCCACGGTAGTGAATCGGTTGGGATTGGGATCCCGGCTCAAAATAGCGATCCTCATCAAATACATCGTAGGTGGGCAGCAGGGATTTTTGAAACCAATGGCGAACCTGCCCCTGTTCTAGCCAAGCCGCCGCATTGAAGAGGGGGCGGCCTGCAAAAGTCGGGTTGCGCAGTACGGATCCCACTACCACTGGAATGCTGTCGGCCAATTGTTGGGCCAACTGCTCCAAAACTTGCTCAGCTTTGCGAATGAAAGCAGGGTAAAGCAACAAATCGCGTGGGGGATACCCCAGCAGCGCCAACTCAGAAGTGACGGCCAACTCTGCCCCTGCTGCTGCTACCTTCTCTACTGCCTGCCGGATACACTCGGCATTCCCGCTCAAATCCCCAACGGTGTAGTTCAGTTGCAACAGTGCTACCTTCACCCTGCCCCCCTCACGCCCACGTTCCTACCCAGAGGGTGGGCACTTAATAATAAATAGTAATATAATAAGCGGATCTTAGATTTCACCATCAGTGACCCCAGCCGGATCATCAACGGGATCCACCTGCAGGTAGGCGAAGGATATAGGTGGTTCGATGAGCAGTGCTTTCCACCTGCAAACTCCCCCCCAAGTGGTCAGCTAGATCTGTGGCTAGGGCTAACCCTAGGGTTGTTCTATCCTGTTGCCAGGGATCCGACTGGGGAATAAGATAAAAGCCCTCCAAGACAGGTTCCTGCTGCTCCATTGGAACTTCAACTCCAGTGCAGGTCAGTTTCAATTGCAATTCATCGAAACTCAAAGCCAGAGCTTCTAGAAGAATTTCTCCTCCAACTGGGGTGAATTTGCTGGCATGGGTGAAAAGCTCGCGCACCACTCGTTCTAGCAGGTGCGCATCCGTTTGCAAGAAGGGCAGGTGGGGATCCCAGTGAAGGCGCAGCGTTTGCTTACAGTCTTGAATCTGTGACTGAAACCACTGGATGAGTGGGTTTAGGAACGTGGGTAAATACAGTCGCTCTTGATGAGAACTGGTATTATTGTCCAGTTTCTGTAGATCCAGAAAATCATTGATGAGAGAAATCCCGCATTCACACTCCTGTTCTAAAACCTGAATATAATGATTCTGCCTTGGCTCTAAAGCAGCAGCTTGAGCAGTGAGCTTTAACATGTGAATTGAAAGGTTGATATTGGCAAGAGAAGTTCTTAGTTTGTGGAGCACTGTATTCAAGAACTTATCCTTAATTTGATATAGTTTTTTCAGCTTAGCTAGCTGAGCTTGGCTACTTACATAGAGTCGAGCCTGACGGATAGCAATAGCACACTGAGCTGCCATTTGCTGTACTAAATTGATTTCCCATTCGTTAAAACTCTCAAAGGGATCCCGCGCCAACCACAGATCCCCAATAATCCCTTGATCATCAATAATCGGGCAGGCTAGCTTTGTCAGATAAGGAGGAGAGTATGCGGGATTCCTGGAGCGATCCAAATCACATATCTGAAAACACCAACCTCGCCACAACTGCTCGTAGATAAAGGGGAAGTCTTCTATATCAACTCGATCCCCAATTCCACAGATAGGCAGCGTCGTATATTCGTAACTGATCCGGGAGTGAGTTCTAGGACTATCGTAAAGGCCAATATCACAAAAGATCACACCCAAGAAAGCTCCTAGTTCTTGCACTACTGTCTGTAGAATGGTGCGCTCATCTAAAGTTTCGCGGATTTGATAGGTGAGCCGACGCAGAATCGATTCAAACTCCAGACTGCGCTCTAGTTCCTGTGTACGCTGCTGCACCAGAGTCTGCAACTCGGCTTCACGGGCTTGTTGCACCTGTTCCAAACGCTTGCGTAGGGTGATATCCCGCACCAATACCATGGCATCGTCCAGCCCAAAGGGTAGCAAACGTGCCTCACGATATTCCCGTTGCCCTTCGCCAGCAACAGTGGCAGTTGTAGGAGAGGGATACTCTACCAACTGAATCTGCCCTGTTTGAAAGGCTTGCTCCAATGGGTGGGCAAAATAGGTTGTCCAATGTTCGGGAAGAAGATCCCGAATGTATCGGTTGAGATAGTGATCGTCAGGGTAGCAGGGGGTGAAGTCTCGAGGAGGCTTGTACGAGAGGATCAGTCCCTCTCGATTCACCTGCAAAATCATATCTGGAATAGCTTCGTAAAGAGTGCGGTACCGAGCTTCGCTATAAGCTAAGTCAGCCAGACTTTCTCGTAGCTGTTTTTCAGTTTTCTTCTGCTCAGAAACATTCTCTACAAAAACCAAGATAAATAGAGGATTCCCCTGCTCAGATCGCACTGCTGAAAGTTGCCAGTGAGTCCAGATCTCCTGGCCATCTTTGCGTTGGATAATGCCATCATATTCACAGTTGTTGATGTGCCCGGCAATGAGGTCATACCAGAGCATTTCACTGCGTTCTCGATCTTCAGGGTGGGGGATGAGATCTTGAATACTGAGATTCAGCCAATCCTCCTTGCTATACCCTGTGATTTCCATCATGGCCGGGTTGAGACTGAAGCACTGAGGTTTGGGAGTAAAACTCATGAGGGCAATCCCCTGCCCACAGAGGTTGAAGATGCCTTCTAGTTGATGTCTGGTTTCCTCCAGGAAAGCTTTCACTTGCTTGCGATCACTGATGTTATCGATGAAGGAGACAGCAAATAGAGGGTTTTGGTTATCATCTTTAACCACATACACCTGAGACTTGACCCAGATGATTTGGCCATCTTTGCGGATATAACGATGCTCTAAATCATAGTAGCCACGCTGCCCCTTGACCAATTCTTGCCAAAATTGTTTCAGAGTCTGGACATCAGCTGAGTCAGGAATACAGTTCTCCAAAGGTAAACTGCTCAACTCTTCCGCAGAGTATCCGGTAATCTTACCAAGGGCTGAGTTCATGCCATGGGGTTTGGCTTCTGCTTCCAGAGGCACTAAGGAAATACCTAGGTTACAGGATTCCACAATGCCCCAGAGCTGCTGTTGACTTTCCAAGAGCGCCAGCTCCGTCTGTTTGCGCTGGGTAATATCTCGAATTAAACCCAAAACATGATCTGATCCGCAAGGAACCACACAGATTTCTCGGTGGCACAGTTCTCCATTGCGGGTTGTAACAGGGTACTCCAGCGTTTGCCGGGATCCACTGACTAGGCAGGAAGTCATTAGCCTTTGCACAGCATCGGCAACTTCTGCTGTCAGCAAATCCCGTACGAATTGACCTTGAAAATCTTGCACCGGAACCGAGGTAAAGTCGGCATTTTCCGATGAATAGGTCAGCTCTACATACTCACCCTCTTTACTGAAGATAACCAAGACTTCAGGAATAGCCAAAATCAAGCTTTGGTAGCGTTGTTGGATGGCACTCAAGGCTTGCTCAGTTTGTTTTTGAGCCGTGATATCCTGCACGTATCCTTCGAAATAAACGGGATCCCCCATACTATTTCGTACTACCCACACCTGTTCGCGCACCCATACCTCTGGGAGGGTACGGAGAGCAAACTCTTGCGGGGCTCCGCCGTTACCTGTTTTGTCCTGCAGTAGATCCTGGAAAAATTGACGACGACCAAGACCCTCGGCATAGAGAAAGTGGCCAAAGTCGGATAGGTGCTGCCGCAGTTGCTCCTCCGAAGTGTAGCCGTAGATCTCCGCCAGCTTGGAGTTAGCAAATAAACATCGTCCCTCCAGATCCATACGGAAAACCCCGATGGGGGCGTTTTCTAGAAGAGCATCGAACCCAGTCTGCATCAGGATTGCCTGTGTTTTCATCGGCGGCGTTGGGGTGTTGAGAAAGAATCACCCTTTGAACAGTATGTATTATTTTCATCCTGAGCAATGTTCTCTAGATTACAGGTTTATCCTTGAATTGCCCAACTGAGAGATGCTCTTAGGCATATATGGGTGTTACCCAGTCAGGTGTGAACGGGTTTGGAATCCCGCCTGAGGGGATTGGACAGAGAAAGAATAGCGGTAACATCAAACTTGTAGCTAAGCAAAGAACAGCAGAGGGAGGATGGACGCCTTTTCCAGCTGAGGAAAGAGAGTTCCGCAGGTGTTGATCTTGAAAAAGGTCAGGATCCTCTTGGTGACTTGATCCCTTCATCTCTTCAGACTGACTTCCTACAAACGGAGTACCTATGTGCTGCACTTGCCAAATGACTCAATCTCTCCTCACTCTAGAGGGGGAAAGAGAGATGGGTACAGACAATTTGCGGAATGGATATTGTGCAGATGATGAATTTTGTAGTGGTTTTTGAAGATATTTTGTCTACTTTGATCTCCATCCTTAGGCTAACCCCCATTTACAGCCATGACTGTGCCGGTTGCCGGCTATTGACTTACCCCACCTGCACTGTCTCTAGGGATTCGGCTTGGGCATCGGGGTGAAAGTAGAGGTAAATCTGCCGGGCGATCTTCGGGCCAATGCCGGGTACCTGAGCCAGCTGCTCTACCGAAGCCATCTGAATGCGGGCAATGGAGCGAAACTCCTCCAGCAACAGCTTTTGCCGATGCTTACCCAAGCCGGGGATTTCATCTAGGGTGGAGGCCTGTTGACGCATCTTCCGCTGCTGGCGATGAAAGGTGATGGCAAAGCGGTGGGCCTCATCCCGCAGGCGTTGCAACAACAACCGGGCCGGATCCTGGGCATCCAGACGGATGGGGCTGGGATCCCCTGGCAAGAAAATCTCCTCCTCCCGCTTGGCTAACCCGATCACCGGTAGATGATCCAAACCCAGCTCTGTCAGCACGGCCATGACTGCCGAGAGTTGTCCCTTCCCCCCATCGATCAGCACCAGATCCGGTTGATCCTGGGGGGTCATTTTGCTGAAGCGGCGACGGGCCACCTCTGCATGGCTGGCAAAATCATCAGAATGGCCGGGACGCACCTCCGGATGGCGGATTTTGTAGCGGCGGTAGTGTTGCTTGGCGGGCAGCCCATCGATAAAGACCACCTGACTGCCCACGGCATCGGATCCCTGAATGTGGGAAATATCGTAGGCCTCCAACCGTCGCGGTGCTTCTGGCAAATCCAGGATTTCTGCCAAGCGCTCCAAGGCAGCAGCATCCCGATCTGCCAAGCGCTGGGTACGGGTTAGTTCTAGCTCGGCGTTGCGTTCTACCAACTCAATCAATTCGGCTTTACTCTGCCGCTGTGGCGCAATCAGGCTGACTTTACGCCCTTTTTTCTGGCTCAACCAAGCCTCCAAAAAGTCACTCTCTGGCAACTCATACTGAGTCAAAATCTCTGACGGGATCTCGACCGGATCACAATGTTGATAGTGTTCCTGCAACACCCGTTGTAAGATCAAAGCTGGATCATCTCCCTGATTTTCGGCAACAAACCCCAGTCGCCCGACCAATTTGCCGGCCCGCACCTGAAATAGTTGAATACAAGCACGGGAGTCATTCATAGCCAAGGCTAAGGCATCGCGGCTGACGCTAGAGTTGGGCAAAGAAACTTTCTGGGATTCCCCCAGCTGTTGAAGGCCGCGAATTTGATCTCGGAAGCGGGCGGCAGCTTCGTAGTTTTCTTGTTCTGCTGCCTGGGCCATTTTCTGCTCCAAGTCTTTGATCAACTCATCGGTTTGTCCCTGAAAGATCATGGCCACTTGGGATAGAGTTTTGCGATACTCCTCTGGGCTGATCAAGCCTTGGCAGACTCCCGGGCAGCGACCGATATCGTAGTTAAGACAGGTGCGATCTTTGTAGAGAGGTTTAGGCCGTTGACGCAATGGGAAGATACGTTTGACTAAGCCAAGGGTGTAGCGCAGTAACCCCACATCTGTATAGGGGCCATAGTACTTGTCTTGATTTTGATTAAGGCGACGGTGACGGGTGATGTAGAGATGAGGGTAAGGATTAGACCAAGTAATACACAAATAGGGATATTTTTTATCATCCTTGAGGAGAATATTGTAGGGGGGCTGGTAAGTTTTGATGAGATTATCTTCTAAGGCTAGAGCCTCACTTTCATTGTCGGTAACAATAAATTCAATCTCACAAACCTGCATCACCATGCGCTGAATGCGAGGTGACAAGTCGCCGGTGAAGCGGAAGTAGGATCGCACACGAGAACGCAATTTTTTTGACTTGCCGACATAGAGAATCTGATCCGTGG
Organism: uncultured cyanobacterium; assembly: GCA_937944885.1. Taxonomy (GTDB): domain Bacteria; phylum Cyanobacteriota; class Cyanobacteriia; order Thermostichales; family Thermostichaceae; genus Thermostichus. Next base: position 11,253 of record CALFBB010000015.1, on the reverse strand, counting down.
CATCCCGCATTAAATACACTCCAGGTTCGGCAGGGAGCTCTTTGAGACGGTTTTCCAGAAGGTCGCGATTTTGGATCAGAGGCGTAGTCATGGCAGGACAAGGATCCGGAAAACTCTCCTAAGAACTCGACTGTAGCGCTACTTCCGGCTTTCCCATCGGGGATCCCGGGTGAGGGCAAGCTTTCTCCCCGTCGAGTGGGTAGACTTAGGCCCAGTTGCACCTCTATGTTGCACCTCTATGGTTCTATGCCCCTGGGATCCACCCATGACCGTATTATCCTCTGGACGGCCCCAAGCATTACCTTGGCAGCAGGGTTGCTGGGCAGCAGCACCACCGTTGCTTTAGCTGTGGGATCCGCTTACCTGTTCAGCGGCCTGATGTTTTCCGGGGATTTGGATACCTATTCTCGACAGTACCAGCGCTGGCTGTTCTTGCGCTGGATTTGGTTGCCCTACCGTAAGTGGATGCGCCATCGCTCCTTTTGGTCACATGGGCCGATCGTGGGTACGCTGGTGCGGGTGTTGTACTTGAGCCTGTGGATAGGGGGGGGTGGTCTGCTATGGGCTTGGCTGGGATCCCTCTGGGGCTGGTGGCTGTGGCAACCCTGGGTGTGGCGCAGCGATCTTTGGCAACTGTTGCAAGTGCATGGGGAGCTGCTGTTTTGGGTGGCTGTGGGGTTGGAACTAGGAGCCATGAACCACAGCCTCAGCGATTGGATGGTCTCCCGTTGGCAACGCTGGCACAGGCGCCGCCAGCGTCGTCGGCCTCTGACTGGCCAACTCGGTTTCCGTCGCTAGAGCAGCGGATCCCAGGATTTGCTCAGCAGCCTGAAGGGCAGATTTTTGACCCGGTGCGCGGCAAGCCCCGCCGTGCCGCTACGCGGGCGCAAGCTAACAGGCCGGGGAGGATGTCAACTGTCCTCTGCTCAAGTTCAGAAGCCAAGGATCTGGACGACAAGGAGTAGGAAAAAGACTGGGATCCCTGCGTGTCTTTGGGGATCCCGCTTCCCACCCACAGCCGCCTGAGCAATTGTAACGGTTTGCAAATAGAATGAAATTGTTCCCTTGCAATCAAAATCATGCGCGTTGCTATTGCCGGAGGTGGGCTGGCAGGACTGGCCTGCGCTAAGTATCTCTGTGATGCCGGGTATCAACCGCTCCTCATGGAACGGCGGGATGTACTTGGTGGACTGGTGGCCGCTTGGAAAGATGCCGACGGTGATTGGATTGAGACCGGGCTACACAACTTTTTCGGGGCTTACCCCAACACCTTACAACTGTTTCGAGAGCTGGGGATTTCCGACCGTCTACAGTGGAAGCAACATGCTTTGATTTTTAACCAGCCGGACAAGCCGGGTACCTACTCTCGCTTTGATCTGCCGGATATCCCTGCCCCTTTCAACGCTATTGTGGGTATTCTGCGCAACAATGACATGCTCACCTGGGGAGAAAAGGTGAAGTTTGCCATTGGCCTGATCCCAGCCATGATTCGGGGGCAAGGCTATGTGGAGCAGATGGATCGCTACAGCCTGTTGGAATGGCTGCGGCGGCAGGGTATTGACGAACGGGTGAACACGGATATTTTCATTGCTGTTTCTAAGGCGCTAGCCTTCATCAACCCTGATGAAATTTCTGCTACCGTGCCGCTGACGGCTCTCAATCGCTTCCTCCAGCAGAAAGATGGCTCCAAAATTGCTTACCTAGACGGTGCTCCTCCGGAACGTCTGTGTCAGCCGATGGTGGACTACATTGTTGCCCATGGGGGCGAGGTCCATCTCAACAGGGCTTTGCAGGAGATTGTCCTCAATCCGGATGGCAGTGTGCGGGCCTTCCGTTTTGCCCTACCGGAGAGGACTCAGGGATCCGACCTGATGGAAATTACAGCCGATGCCTATGTGTCTGCTCTCTCGGTGGATGCTCTCAAGGAGTTGCTCCCTCCCCAATGGCAAGGGATCCCCTATTTTCAGCAGTTGCAGGAGTTGGAAGGGGTGCCGGTGATCAGCCTGCAAATTTGGTTCGACCGCAAGCTCACCGATATTGACCACTCTCTGTTTTCTCGCTCTCCTTTGCTCAGCGTGTACGCCGATATGAGCAATACCTGTCGAGCCTACGCTGACCCAGAGCGCTCCATGTTGGAGTTGGTGCTAGCCCCTGCCGCCGACTGGATCGACCGCAGGGATGAGGAGATCTTTGCGGCCACCCTTGAGGAGCTGAAAAAACTCTTTCCGCAGCACTTGAGTGGCCCCAACCCGGCTCAGGTTCGCAAATGGGTGGTGGTCAAAACCCCCCGCTCCGTCTACAAGGCTACCCCCGGCAGGCAGCAGTACCGCCCCAGCCAAGTTACCCCCATTCCCAACTTCTTTTTGGCGGGTAGCTATACCCTACAGCCTTTCTTAGGCAGCATGGAGGGAGCCATCCTCTCTGGTAAATTGGCAGCGGCAGCCATTGAGAAGGGGATCCCCTTGGCAAGCTCCACCCCTGCCCCACCGGCAACCTCTAGCGTTTGAATTGCTACCAATACTCCTCCTCCACTGAGATTTCTGCCAATTTTACGGTTTAGGTCGATCCACAGTGTCCCCTTTCCCGTAGTGTTTATGATGTGCTGTCCCTATCCGGATCCCCATTTTGCCGAGGCCCTCAGCCCCTGGAGATGAGCCAGATGAGTCCGCTTGATCAATCCATCGCCCTCTGTCGCCAGATTACGGCTAAGCACGCCAAGACCTTCTATCTCGGATCCCTGTTGTTGCCGCGGCGCAAACGCCACGCCATTTGGGCCATCTATGCCTGGTTACGGCAAACCGACGAGCTACTGGATGGTCTGGAAGCCAGTAACACCCAGGTGGAGGTTACCCGCAGCAAACTGGAGCACTGGGGAGCTCATTTGGAAGCCCTGTTTCAGGGAGGTGAACCGCAAGCCCCTACCGATCTGGCTCTGATCGATGCCATCCGAACCTATCGGCTCTCCATTCAACCGTTCCGGGAAATGCTGTTGGGCCAGAGCATGGATTTGGATACTCAGCGCTACTCCACCTGGGAAGATTTGCGCCTCTACTGCTATCGGGTGGCGGGAGTGGTGGGTCTGATGTCTGCTGAGATTATGGGCTTTGTTCCCAACCGCGATGGTACCGAGGAAGCTATAGCCCTCGGTATTGCCATGCAGCTGACCAACATCTTGCGGGATGTGGGAGAAGACGCTCGCCGCGGGCGGATCTATCTGCCGCTAGAGGATCTACGCCGCTTCAACTATTCCGAACGGGATCTGTTCAACTACGTGATCGACGAACGTTGGATTGCTCTGATGGATTATGAAATCCAACGGGCCCGACAGCTCTATGCCCAAGCAGAAAAAGGGATCCCTACCCTCCAGCCGGATTCCCGTTGGCCGGTGGCAGCTTCTTTGATGCTCTATCGGCAAATCCTTAACGCCATTGAGCGTAACCACTACCAGGTGTTTCGCACCCGCGCTTACGTCTCCACCCTGAGCAAGGCTTTGGCTCTGCCAGTGGCTTGGTGGCGCTCCAACTACTACGGCTACTGAGTGCAGCTACTGAGTGCAGCTACTAGGTGGGGCGTGCTTGGATTTTCAACTGCAGCGGGTAAGCGGGATCCCCGATCAACTGAATTTCCCGCCCGTTGGCATGTAGGTGCCGCAGAATAAAATACAAGGTCTCAATACGCTCTGAAGCACTCAATTTTTCTGCTAGTTCCGGTAGAGTAATGGAGCCGGGGAAGTGGCGCATGGTTTGGATGATCTGTCGCTGCAACTCCAACACAGCAGCGGCGGCTTTTTTACCGGCTTCTACCCCCGGTTGATGGTAAGCATTGATATTGATCAAAGAAGCGTAAAGACCTACTGCCCGTTCGTACAGAGCAATCAATGCCCCCAGCGAGCGGGCATCCACCCGTGGAATGGTCACGGTAATGGAATCGCGACCATTCTCGTAAAGAGCCTGGCGGGTACCCTGCAGCAAGCCACTCAGGTAGTCTCCACTGGTTACCTGGGGCTCCACAAAAGGGGAAGGGATCCCTGGCTGGCGATCCTGCAATACCTCGATAAAAGTGACAAAGAAGTTGTTGAGCCCATCCCGCAGCTGCTGCACATAGGCATGCTGGTCGGTACTGCCCTTGTTGCCATAGACGGCAATCCCTTGCTCAACCCGGTTCCCCTGCAGATCATGGGCTTTGCCCAGAGACTCCATCACCAGCTGCTGCAGGTAGCGGCTGAACAGCAGCAGGCGATCCTTGTAGGGTAAAACCACCATGTCCTTGCGTCCTCGGCCTTGACCCACGATGTACCAAGCCAAGGCCAGCAGAGCTGCCGGGTTCTGTTTCACCACCGGCACACGGGTGGCCTCATCCATGGTAGCTGCCCCTGCCAAAAGGGCACGGATATCGATCCCTTGCAACGCCGCTGGCAGTAGTCCCACCGCCGACAGCACAGAAGTGCGCCCCCCCACCCAATCAAAAATAGGGAATACCTCCAGCCAGCCCGCCTGTCGCGCCTGGGCTTCCAGCTTGCTGCCTAGGCCGGCAATGGCTACTGCATGGGCCGCAAAAGGGATCCCTGCCTTCTGATAGGCTTGCTCCACCTCCACCAACCCATTACGAGGCTCCGGCGTGCTACCGGATTTGGAGGTAATAAGCACCAGAGTCTGGCCTAGCTTATCCACCAGTCGGGCCAAAACCCGGTCAATGCCATCGGGATCCGTATTGTCGATGAAATGGATATTCAGGGGAGGAAACTGAGGTGCTAAAGCATCCGTCACAAACTGTGGCCCCAACGCCGATCCACCAATACCAATGCACAACAGCTCTGTAAAACGACCCCCGCTACGGGCAGGAATCGTACCGTGGTGAACTCTTTCGGCAAAGGCCTCAACACGCTCAATACAATCCTGAATCGCTTGGGTAATCTCAGGGCTAGGGGCCAGTTCAGGCGCCCGCAACCAGTAGTGACCCACCTGCCGGTTCTCATCCGGGTTGGCAATTGCCCCCGCTTCCAAAGCCTGCATAGCAGCAAAAGCCCGCTCAAAATAAGGCTGCAGGGATCCCACTTGCTCCAGGGTGAAGCGGATGCGACTGATATCCACAAAAAACTCCAAACCAGAATGGTAGTAGAGCCAGTCGCAGTAGCGTTGCCAAATTTGGGCACTGTCCATCAGATCGGATCCCTCCCCTACCCAATTTTTACCCACTGCCCGCCCAGTCGTAACGAGCTTACCAGAGCTTTGGAACTCCGGCTCAACCGATCATACCGATCATAAGGCAGGGAGAGGAAAGCCCCCAGGCAACTGTGAACATCAGCTAAGGAGTACCGCCGTGCAGGCTCAAAACATGATGTCGTCTTCGGAGCGACCCCAGATACACCAGATCAACGAAGCAAAGATTGCCATGTAAACCCAGGCCATCGGGCCAAATTGCAGCATGTCCATCAATACATCCCTAAAAAGTTTGTTTATCTACATCTAATTATTGTGATGTTTCTTTACAGCGTCAACAGCTCACACAGAAAAACTGCCCCCCTAGGGAGGCAGAATCAGGGCATGGGATCCCTTGCCGTGAGCACCTTAAGTCTTTATGCTCATTGTCCGTGACAATTCTTAAGTTTCTGAGAAGAATGCCCTGATCTAGGAAAGCAGTAGAACCACTCAGACATTGAAGCGGAAGTGCATGACATCTCCTTCCTGCACCACATACTCCTTGCCCTCACTGCGCAGCAGGCCCTTTTCTTTGGCCGCAGCCAGGGATCCCGCCGCCACCAGATCCCGATAAGCCACCGTCTCCGCCCGGATAAAACCACGCTCAAAATCCGAGTGAATCACCCCGGCTGCCTGAGGCGCCGTTGCTCCAACCGGAATCGTCCAAGCCCGTGTTTCCTTAGGGCCGGAAGTAAAGTAGGTGCGCAAGCCCAGCAGCTCATAGGTAGCCCGAATCAAAGACTTTAAGCCCCCTTCTTTGACCCCCAGGGAGTTGAGATAATCCTGCCGTTCTTCTGGGGGTAGATCCAGCAACTCCGCCTCCACCTGAGCGGAAACCACCACCACACCTGCCCCTTCTACTTCGGCAAACTGTCGCACCTGCTCCACCCAGGCATTACCGGAGGCTAGGTCTGTTTCTGCCACATTGGCGGCGTAGATTACCTTTTTGCGGGTGAGCAACCCCAGCCCTTTCACCAGCAACTCTTCCTCGGCACTAAGGGGCACCAAGCGGGCCGGCTTGCCTTCATCCAAAGCCGCTTGCAGTTGCTCCAGAGCATTGAGTTCCAGCTGCGCTGTTTTGTCCGACTTGGCCTGCTTGCGCACCCGCTCAATACGCCGCTCGATCTGGGCCAGATCCGCCAGGGCCAGCTCCAAGTTAATCACCCCAATATCCCGTAAGGGATCCACCGAACCCGCCACATGGACAATGTTTTCATCGGCAAAACAGCGCACCACATGCACCACGGCATCCACCTGGCGAATGTGGGAGAGGAACTGATTGCCCAATCCCTCCCCCTTGCTCGCCCCCGCTACCAAACCGGCAATATCCACAAACTCAATTTGACTGGGGATAATCTCCGCAGAGCCGCTGATTTTCCCTAGCACCTGGAGGCGCTCATCCGGTACCGCTACCCGGCCTACGTTCGGCTCAATGGTGCAAAAGGGGAAATTGGCCGCCTCTGCCTTGGCATTTTCACAGAGGGCGTTGAACAGGGTTGACTTGCCCACATTGGGTAGGCCGACAATTCCAGCTTTGAGCATCTAAGTTTTCGCAGCCAAAACAAGGGCAGAACATCAGGATCCCCCGGGGGATCCCGATTCTGACCTTAGCATTGCGGGGGAGAAGGTGTATCCGGTTAAGCAGCAGCTGTGAGCAAAGCCAGGTTGGAAAAGGTAAATCGCTTCTCAACAGGGCCAGTCTCAGTCTCGGTTTGGATGCGCCGCTCCGAAAGGATAAAGTAATCACCCACCTTTTCGTACAGATCCTCAAATTGGCTCCGCCCACCCTTTTGTTCGCCGGTTTTGGGGTCGTGGTACACCGCGTCATAGCGATGGGCAAGATAGCCAGCACCGGTATCGTGGCTGCTAAAGGTGTGAATGGTAACCACTACCCCATGAATATGCCGGTGGACCATCGTAACCTGGTTATCCCGCACGTGGTAGCGATCCCCTTCTGCCTTGCCTCCCATCAAAATCTCCACCGACCCATCCGGTAAGGTTTCTCCATAACGAAAGGTATCCTGGCCATGGGTCTCGGCAAAGCTGCGCCGTACCCGGTGAATGGCAATTTCCCACAGTTGGTTGTGAATGGCTTTTTGGGCCTCTTCATCCTCCACCCCTGTCACGGTGGCTTTCAAGTCTGCCCCCACCCGCACTTGCCCCGTGAAGGTGCGCTCCCCATCCCAGTAGGTGACGTCTGCCGTGTAGCCAGGAAAGTCGGGATCCCAGGTGTAGCGGTTTTCATAAGCGGCCCGGAAGAGATCTTGGGCAGAGACTTGGGTATTGACCATGACGGGTCTCCTTGTACTTATCTTGTACTTATTGCAACTGGTTCTCATTGGCATCATACCGTTCTTTGTGGCTGAACTGCCCCCTCCGCTGAGAGCAAGGATACAGCTTTGCCGGAGACAAGATCGCGACAACAATTTTGTTGGGTTTGGGGGTAGGGTCGAGCTGGCTGTTGTCTTCAGCTGTAGCAGCATGTTTGCTAAGCTGCCCAAGAGGGGAACAACCTCCAGTAGAACGATTCTTTAGCTCAGAACTAGCGAACCATTGCGCAAACGCCAAGGGGGATCCCTGTGGGAGAGAAACAGCAAAACCATTGGGAGGAACCCTTTCACCCCTACAAAGCTGTTGAGGACATCAGGATGGTCTACAAACTCTGGATCGAGGGCCGGTGGGTTGATAGCCAAGGGGGAGGCGTCATGTCCATCGAGAACCCGGCCACCGGAGAAAAACTGGCAGAAGTAGTAGATGCTAGTCCCGCTGATGTGGATCGGGCAGTACAAGCTGCCAAGAAGGCCTTTGACGATGGACGTTGGTCAAAACTCACCCCTGGCGAACGTTCCCTTGCCCTCTGGAAGCTGGCGGATCTCATTGAGGCTCGTGCCGAAGAACTGGCCCGCTGGGAGTCGGAAAATACCGGCAAGCCCTACAAGTTGGTCAGCTTGGGAGGAGATTTACCCTTTGCAGTGGATAACCTGCGTTTCTTTGCGGCAGCTGCCCGCGATACCCATGGCTTTGCTGCCGGGGAGTATGCCAAGGGCTACACCTCCCTTTTTCGCAAAGAACCGGTTGGGGTCTGTGCCCAAATCACCCCCTGGAACTACCCCTTGATGATGGCCATTTGGAAAATCGGTCCTGCTCTAGCAGCAGGCTGTACTACGGTTCTCAAGCCTGCACCCGCTACGCCGCTGACCACTCTGATGCTGGGGGAGCTGGTTGCTGCTGCCGGGATCCCGGATGGGGTGGTGAACATCCTTTCTGGGGGTAACCAAACCGGGCAAGCCTTGGTGGAGCACCCGGATGTGCGCCTGGTTAGCTTGACAGGATCCACGGCAACGGGCAGAAAGGTGATGCGAACGGCGGCAGATAGCCTCAAGCGAGTCCATTTGGAATTGGGTGGCAAAGCTCCTTTCATTGTCTTTGCTGATGCGGATATAGAGACCATTGCGGCCAAAGCCACCTTTGCCGCCACGGTGAATACCGGTCAAGACTGCACGTCTGCCACCCGTGTCTATGTGCAAGAAAGTCAACTGGCGCAAGCCCAGGAAGCCATTGTCGAGGCGATGCGTAAGGTGACCCTGGGATCCCCTTTTGCAGCGGGCGTGGAGATGGGACCTTTTGTTTCAGCCGCCCAGCGGGAGCGGGTCATGGGATTTGTGGAGCGGGCCAAAGCTGCCGGAGGAAAAATTCTCACGGGAGGACGGATCCCACCAGGGTTTTCACAGGGGTACTACTACGAACCAACGGTGATTACGAATGTCGATCAGAAGGCGGAAATCGTTCAGAGTGAGGTCTTTGGGCCTGTTCTCACGCTCAGCTCGTTCCGCGAAGAGGCGGAGGCGCTACGCCTGGCTAACGATGTCCCATACGGGTTGGCGGCTTCTGTGTGGACTCAAGACATCGGACGGGCGATGAAGATGGCTGCCGATTTGGAGTTTGGCACCGTCTGGATTAACGATCACCTTCCCCTGGCCTCAGAAACCCCCCATGGCGGCTTTAAGCAATCGGGGTTTGGCAAGGATCTCTCGGCAGAAGCGGTGCGCGATTACCAGGTCACCAAACATGTGATGATTGCTACTGGCGAGTAGCTCTCCTGCCTTCCCTCCCCCTAGAGGTCCCCTTTGAAGTTGGGGGCCCGATTGAGAGTTGTTCCGGCAGAAAGGCGTACAGACCTGATAGAGTTTTGGCACTCCTGCCTCACCCTTGCCCCATGACCAAGTCTAAAGTCGGGATCCTTTACAACGATGCCAAACCCGCCGCCAAGCGCAGTAGCGAGACCCTATCCCAATGGTTTCAGCAGCAAGGCTGGGAGGTCTGTGCCGCTCCCAACTGGGGCGGGATCCTCGGCTATGCCAAGCCGGATAGCCCTATTTGTCTGACCCGGCTAGATAGCCTGGCCCCAGCCGGGTTTGACTCCTCGATGCAATTTGCGGTGGTATTGGGGGGAGATGGCACTGTCCTGGCAGCAGCCCGGCAGTTGGCTCCCAAGGGGATCCCCTTGTTGGCTGTGAATACAGGTCACCTGGGTTTTTTGACGGAAACCTATCTCTCTCATCTGGAAGAGGCCGCTGCAGCCGCCATTGCCGGGGATTATACCTTGGATCGGCGTAGCATGTTGCTGGCCCAGGTGTATCGAGACCATCAATTGCGCTGGGAGGTTTTAAGCCTGAATGAGATGGTGCTGCACCGGGAGCCCCTGACCAGCATGTGCCATTTTGAAATCACCATTGGGCAGCACTCTCCCTTGGATGTAGCCGCCGACGGGATCATTTTGGCTACGCCAACGGGTTCTACTGCCTATGCCCTTTCTGCCGGAGGGCCCGTGATCACGCCAGGGGTACCGGTGTTGCAGTTAATTCCCATTTGTCCCCATTCTTTGGCCTCGCGAGCTTTGGTTTTTGAGGATTCCGAGGAAGTCTGGATTAGCCCTGTGACCCCTCAACCGTTGGTTTTGGTGGTAGATGGCAATGCAGGCTGCTACATTATGCCGGAAGATCAAATTCGGGTGGTACGTGCTCCCTATTGGACAGACCTGATGCGTTTGCGGCGACCGGAATTTTTCCGCATCCTGCGGGAGAAGCTAGGCTGGGGTCTACCCCATGCCTCCAAGCCCACCTCGGTGGAGTTGCCCTAGGCTGTGGGCGTCTTGGTGAGAGGGACTTGTCATGCCAGAAACGAGGAATCAAGCGGCTCTAGAACTGCAAGCTGAACTGAACCTAGAACCCTTCTGGATGCCCTTCACGGCCAATCGCCAGTTTAAGACCCATCCCCGCCTGTTGGTGGCAGCCCAGGGCATGTACTATACCAGCCACGATGGCCGGCAGATTCTAGATGGAACCGCCGGCCTTTGGTGCGTCAATGCTGGCCACTGTCGCTCCCCGATTGTGGAGGCTATCCAACAGCAGGTGGCCCAACTAGATTATGCCCCGGCCTTCCAGATGGGGCACCCCAAAGCCTTTGCCTTGGCGGAGCAGCTGATTCGGTTGACCCCGCCGGGTTTGGATCACGTCTTTTTTACCAATTCCGGCTCGGAAGCGGTGGATACCGCTCTCAAGATTGCCCTGGCCTACCACCGCCTCCGTGGCCAGGGATCCCGGCAGCGGTTGGTTGGGAGAGAACGAGGTTACCACGGGGTTGGCTTTGGCGGCACTTCCGTCGGCGGTATTGCCAACAACCGCAAGTATTTCGGCAGTCTTATCCCCGGCGTGGATCACCTCCCTCACACCCATAACCTGGAGCAAAATGCCTTCAGTCGCGGTTTGCCCCGCTGGGGAGCTCATCTGGCAGAAGCACTGGAACACCTAGTCGCCCTGCACGATGCCAGCACAATAGCAGCGGTGATTGTGGAGCCGGTCGCTGGTTCCACGGGTGTGTTAATCCCTCCGGTCGGCTATTTGGAAAAGCTGCGGGCCATTTGTAACCGGTACGGCATTCTGTTGATTTTTGATGAGGTAATCACAGGGTTCGGGCGCCTGGGATCCCCTTTTGCCGCCAACTACTTTGGGGTGGTACCGGATTTGATTTGCTGTGCCAAGGGCCTGACCAACGG
>CALFBB010000014.1 GCA_937944885.1 uncultured cyanobacterium | reverse complement strand
ATGGTTTGACCATACCAGCAGACGCCAGGCTGAAAAACCAAAGACAAGGACGGCTACGCTGTCCGCGCTATCCTTCCCCGCCCTGTTAGCTTGCTCCCGCGCAGCAGTAGAGCGGGGCTTGCCGCGCACCGGGTCAATTGCCAAACTCTGTCCTGGGTTGGGGTGGCAAGGCCATGGTGCAGGAGAAGGTAGCTGGCGCTCCTCGGAAGAAGATAGGGAAATGAGGGGTGAGGAGGGTTCAGGTTTGGGAAGATAGGGTCAGCGGCAGGGCAGCCTTGAGGATCCCGGGATCCCTTGCTGGTTCTAAACGGAAGCCAAGCCGTTTGCACAGACGACGCATGGCTTCGTTCTCTGACAAGACCTCCCCGGTTAGGCGCTCCAGTCCTTCCTGACGGGCCACTTCGGTCAAACGGGTCAATAGGGCGGTACCGATCCCCTGCCCTTGATAGGGATCCGGCACCAGCATGGCAAACTCTGCTTCCGGAAGCCCATGTTTTTTGGTCAGCCGGCAGACCCCTAGGATGGTAGGTTCCGGCTCCAGCCGCTCCGCCACTAGAGCAATTTCTCGGTCATAGTCGTTGAAGCAAATGCGGGTGAGGCGCTCATGGTCAACACGGGCGCTGTATTTCATCGCATGGAAATAGCGCAGATAGACGCTCTTTTCAGAAACATGCCGGTGAAAGGCAATGATCAGGGGCTCATCTTCCGGGCGAATCGGACGAATGGTGATGCCATCCCGGAAGGGCCAGATGTATTGTGTTGGGTAAGGCCGAATCGCTAACGGTACCTGCGGATCCTGCTCCGAGCGCAAAATGATGCGGGCATCGAGAGCCAATAAGCCATCGGGTGAGGCCAGTAGCGGGTTGATGTCGATTTCTTTGATGCGAGGTTGTTCGGCCACCAGTTGGCTGAAGCGCACCAAAAGTTGCTCTAGGGCCTCTAAATCCACCGCTTTGCGTCCCCGTACCCCTTTGAGGGCCTTGTAGATGAGGGTGTTCTCCATCATGCGTCGGGCCAGGGTGGTATTGAGGGGGGGTAGGCCAATGGAGCGATCCTGAAACACCTCCACCAGTTGGCCACCACTGCCAAACACCAGCACCGGGCCAAATTGCGGATCTTGACTGCTGCCCAGGATTAACTCATAACCATCGGTGCGGATCATGGGCTGCACCGTCACCCCTTGGAAATGGTTTAGCCCTGCTTTTTCGCTGACATTGGTTTGAATTTGCTGATAGGCTCGGCGCACCGCCTCGGCATCCGGTAGATTCAGCTGTACCCCACCCACATCGGTTTTGTGGGTCAGGGTATGGGAGTAGAGCTTAAGCACCACCGGGTACCCCATGCCTGCGGCAGCTCGTACCGCAGCTTCAGGGCTATCCGCCACCAGGGTGGGCACCACCGGGATCCCATAGGCGGCTAGGATCCCCTTGGATTCGGCTTCGGTCAAGAGGGTGCGTTGCTCCACCTGCGCCTGTTCTAGAATCTGTTCCACCTTGTCCCGCTCAGTCGGTTCGTGGCTGGCCAGAGTAGGAGTTTCGTAAAGGGCTTTCAGGCTGTAGCTAAACCGCCAGAGATGGCTAAATACACGGGCCGCCTGATCCGGGTAGCGATAGGTAGGGATCCCGGCTTGATTGAGAATTGCTTCCCCTGCATCCACTTGGCTCCCTCCCATCCAACTGGCCAAAATCGGTTGCCGGGATCCGCTGTTGCGCCAGGTCTCCACCACTTGGGTGGCTGTGAGGGTGGGATCCGTCATCGCTTGCGGGGTGAGAATGATTAGACACCCCTGACTGTTGGGATCCTGCAGCACCGTCTGCAAGGTGCGGGCAAAACGCTCCGGCTCCGCATCTCCCAAAATGTCAATGGGGTTGCCGTGGCTCCAGTGGGGGGGTAAAAAGCGGTTGAGGGCCTCAACGGTGGTAGCTGAGAGTTCCGTCAGGGCTCCCCCGGCCCGAATCAAAGCATCAGTAGCCAGCACCCCCGGCCCGCCTGCATTGGTGATAATACTCAAGTGAGGTCCCTTAGGGCGGGGTTGCTTGGCCAGCACCTCTGCCATGTCGAAAAGATCTTCAATGTGGTTGACCCGCAGCACACCACAACGGCGGAAGGCAGCCTCCAGCACATCATCACTGCCGGTTAGGGATCCCGTGTGGGAAGCCGCGGCCTGGGCCGCCGCTTGGGTGCGACCGGCCTTGATCACGATGATCGGTTTGCTCAGGGCCACCTCGCGGGCTGCCGAAAGGAAAGAGCGGGCATCCCCGATGGATTCCATGTAGAGGACAATGCTGTGGGTATGGGGATCATCCCCCAGATAGTCGATCAAATCTCCCCAGCCCACATCCAGCATGGAGCCTAAGGAAATAAAGGCGCTAAAACCTACATTTTCTTGCCAGCTCCAATCTAAAATCGAGGTACACAAGGCCCCACTTTGGCTGATAAAGCCCACATTGCCGGGACGGGCCATTTGGTTAGCAAAAGTCGCATTTAACCCTCTGTGGGGGTTTTGGATCCCCAGACAGTTGGGGCCAATAAGGCGCAACTTTCCCTGGGCAATTTGCTTGATTTGCTGTTCCAGCTGAATCCCTGCTGCTCCTGTTTCCTTAAAGCCAGCCGAGAGAATAATTATGCCTTTAACCCCGGCCTCAACACACTCTTGCACAACAGCAGGCACCCCAGCCGCAGGAATGGCAATCACCGCCAGATCCACTGGCTCAGGCAAGGATGTAATTCGGTCATAAGCTCGGATCCCTAGAACACTGTGCCGTTTGGGGTTGATCGGATAAACTGTGCCCCCAAAAGGATGGCTAATCAGGTTCCACAAAACCGTTCGCCCTACACTTCCCTCCCGTTCAGTAGCGCCAATTACAGCCACTGAGTCAGGAGAAAAAATGGGATCCAGAGGATGGGATCCCGTTTTCCACACATCGACAACTGGGTCTGGACAGTACAACATAGCCTTCACTCCTTCGATAAGGGGGATCCCTTTTCAGCATGACTTTGAGGTGAGTTTGTCATAGTAGAAGTGGACTTGGAATGAGAGAGGAAACCCTCATAAAATGGCTCAGATGAACTGACAAATCAACCGCCTCCCTACCTTCTCAGCGATCCCTCTGGTTTTCTAGAACACTCCTGATAGGACAATCCAACTTAGGCCTCCCTTTAGGAATAACATCAAGGGATAAACCCTAGGCAAACCTATCGTGGTCAAGAACCCATCAAAACATCAACATCAAGCTCAGGATGCTCATCGCTATCCTCTAAAAGTTGGCCGGTCAATCCCTAGGGATCCCTACCTCTGCTTTGGCCGGTTCTAGACTCATCCTGCAAGGCTGACCTTTTTCATCCAAATCCGGCAGAGCGTTTTCACCTCAGTTGTGAGTCTCAATCGGAGAGTTTGCATGGAAAAACATCCTCCTCAGAGCTTGCACAACACCAGCCCCCTATGTTGAAGCCAACACAGGATCTTCTCGGTGGTAAAGGGCAGCATCCACCTTAAAGCCGCGATAGGCCAAAACGTACAACTCCTTCATATCCCGAATCAGCGGATAGCGGGGGTTGGCGCCGGTACATTGATCATCAAAGGCTTGCTCCGCCATCGTTTCCAGATGATCGTAAAACTCTTGCTCACTTTCACTCAGGGTCTCCCGAATGGTTTTGGGGATGCCAACTTTTTGCTTGAGATCTTCGATGGCATCGATGAGCCGCATTACTTTTTCATCATCGGTGCTGCCCCCCAGTTGCAGATAATCGGCAATCTCGGCATAGCGGTGCTTGGCGTTGGGATAGCGATATTGCGGGAAGATGGCCTGTTTGAAGGGAGCATCCGTGGCGTTGTAGCGGATCACATGACTGATCATCAAGGCATTGGCCAGCCCATGCGGCACATGGAAAGTGGATCCCAGCTTGTGGGCCAGCGAGTGGCATACTCCCAAGAAAGCATTGGCAAAGGCCATCCCTGCTATGGTGGCGGCGTAGTGAACCCGCTCACGAGCTTCTGGATCCTGGGCTCCCCGCTCATAAGCCCGTGGCAGGTAGGTGAGCAACAGTTTGATTGCCTGCAGCGCCAGCCCATCGGTAAAGTCGCTGGCCATGACTGACACATAGCTTTCTAGGGCATGGGTGAGAGCATCAATGCCACCATAGGCGGTCAGCCGCTTGGGCATGTTTAGGGTTAAATCCGGATCCACAATCGCCATACTGGGGGTGAGGGCATAATCCGCCAGGGGATACTTGATCCCCACCCGGTCATCCGTAACCACCGCAAAGGGAGTCACTTCCGATCCGGTGCCAGAAGTAGTGGGGATGCAGATCAGTTGCGCCTTGCGCCCCAAAGGCGGCAGCTCATAGACACGCTTGCGGATGTCCATAAAGCGCATCGCCAGCCCCTCAAACTCCACCTGCGGCTGCTCATACATCAACCACATCACCTTGGCTGCATCCATGGGGGATCCGCCACCCACAGCAATGATTACATCCGGCTGGAAGTGGCGCAGTTGCTCCAGACCCCGATTGACGTTGCTAAGGGTGGGATCCGGCTCCACATCGTGATAGACATCCCAATTGACCTTGATCTCATCCAACACCTGAGTAACAGGGCGTAACATCCCCAGGTCAAAGAGGGGTTTATCGGTAACCAAAAAGGCCCGTTGTTTGCCCGCTAGCTCCCGCAGCGCCACCGGCAGACAGCCTGGCTTGAAATAGATCTTGGGCGGAACCCGGAACCAGAGCATGTTTTCCCGCCGTTGGGTAACGGTTTTGAAGTTGAGCAGGTGGTGTGGCCCCACATTGTCGGAAACTGAGTTGCCTCCCCACGTGCCGCAGCCGAGGGTGAGGGAGGGATCCAACCTAAAGTTGTAGAGATCCCCAATTGCCCCTTGCGAAGAAGGTGTATTGATCAGTACCCTTGCGGTTTGCAAAGTATTTTCAAAGTAGGCAATATCATCCCGATTGGCAGGATCCGTATAGAGCACAGAAGTATGGCCAGGCCCGCCAAAATTGACCAGTTGGGAGGCTATCTCCACAGCAGTATGAAAATCAGGGGCGCGGTAGAGGGCCAACACCGGCGCCAACTTTTCATAAGAGAAGGGTTCCTCCACCCCCACCTTGTTCACTTCCCCAATCAATACTTTCGCCCCTTCTGGCACCTGGATCCCAGCCAGTTTTGCAATGGCCTCAACCGATTGACCCACCACCGCCGGATTCAGGCGACCCTCTTTGAGAAGGACTTGACGAACAGCTGCCGTTTGTTCTGCATCCAGAATGTAGGCGCCGCGATTCTGAAACTCGGCCTTCACCTGCTCATAGATGGCCTCCACCACCACCACCGCCTGTTCAGAAGCACAGATCATGCCGTTGTCAAAAGTCTTGCTCAGCAGAATGGAGCTCACCGCCATGGGAATATCGGCACTGGCATCGATCACGGCTGGAGTGTTACCTGCCCCAACCCCCAAAGAAGGATGCCCAGAGGAATAGGCGGCCTTTACCATGGCGGGCCCTCCCGTAGCCAAAATCAACTTCACCTCCGGGTGCTGCATCAGCGCCTGGGACAGCTCTACCGTCGGTTCATCAATCCAGCCAATCAAGCCTACAGGGGCACCAGCAGCCTCTGCCGCTTCCTTGACAATCTTGGCAGCAGCAATGGTACAGCGCTTAGCCCGCGGGTGTGGGGAAAAGACAATGGCATTACGGGTCTTTAGGGTAATCAGAGCCTTGAAAAGGGTGGTAGAGGTGGGGTTGGTCACCGGCACAATCCCGGCCAGGATGCCCACAGGTTCGGCAATTTTTTCGTAGCCAAAGGCTTCATCCCGCTCGATTACCCCACAGGTCTTTTCGTGTTTGTATTTGTTGTAGATATACTCAGAGGCAAAGTGATTTTTGATGACCTTGTCTTCTACCACACCCATACCCGTTTCCTGGACGGCCAGCTTGGCCAAAGGGATCCGTTCGCTATTGGCGGCCAAGGCTGCTTTGTGGAAAATCTGATCCACCTGTTCCTGAGTAAAGGTTGCGTATTGGGCTTGGGCAGCTTTCACCTGTTGGATTAAGGCTTCGAGTTCAGCTAGATTTGTAACCGGCATGGATCCCTCCAAAGCTCATTAACGCTTATCAACAATGAGAAACACCAGAGATAACCTTCAAAAAGAAAATCCTCATCCCGGAGAATATGTAGGAAAAAGAGTGATCTGAGCTGTTAGACAACTGCTAGACTCCGACAGGAACTTGAATCTCGGTGATCAGGGTGGGAGGGTGAGTGAGAGTGTTGTGAATAATGCAGGCATCCACTGCTTTTTCCAGGCCCCTTTGATGTCGCTCCTCCAAGGGGATCCCGCTCTTGAGCTGAATGCGGATGTTGTCAAGTCGGGTGGGATGCTCCACTTTGTCCGCCGTCACCACCACCTCCAACCCACTTGGATCCAACTGTCGTGCCTCCAGATATTTGAGGGCATAAAACCCGACACAAGCCCCTAAGGAGGCCAAGAACCATTCCGGTGGGGTCATCCCCTCATCTTGGCCGTGGTTATCGAGAGGTTGATCGCTTAAGATGCGATGGCCACGACTTTCAGCCTGAAATTTGACCCCATCTTGATAGGTGATGTGCACATCCATAGAAAAACTCCTAGAACTTAACTGGCTTTCAGACCCTGATCCCGAAAGATCTGCACCACCTTGGCCACCTGTTGGGGTGAAGGTGGCTCTACATCTTTGAGGAGATAGGGCAGACCCAACTGCTCCCACTTGTATTCCCCCATCTTGTGAAAAGGCAGCACCTCTACCCGTTCCACATTGGGCAGTTGGGCCACAAATTCCGCCAAACCCTTCACATTTTCTTCGGGATCCGTCAGCCCCGGCACCAGCACAAAGCGCACCCAAGTGGGCTTGTGAATCTGGGCCAAATAGCGGGCAAAGTTCAAGGTTGGCTCTAAAGGTACATGGGTAACTTTGTAGTACAAGTCCGGCAAATAAGACTTGATATCCAGCAATACCAAATCTGTATGCTCCAACACCGGTTTTGCTGCCTCAAGCTGTACAAAACCCGATGTATCTAGGGCGGTGTGCAGCCCCAGCTGATGACAGCGCCGGAACAGCTCCGCCACAAACTGCGGCTGCATCAAGGGCTCCCCTCCAGTAGCAGTAACTCCCCCCTTGCGCAGGTAGTTGCGTGTTTTCCCAATTTCTGCCACCAGCTCTTCAACCGTCATCAGCTGCCCTTCATGGGGATCCCGACAATCAGGATTGTGACAGTACAAACAGCGCAGCGGACACCCTTGCATAAAAACAACAAAACGGATCCCTGGCCCGTCAACTGTGCCACAGGTCTCAATGGAGTGAATGCGTCCTGTTGTTTGCCCTGTCGAAGGGGTGCTGTCTATAGTGTTCATACCTTTATCCTGGATTACTTTTTGAAAATCTCAACCAATCTTGAGGTTTTCTTTCGAATTGATATACTTGTGTTAATTTGAATACAATTTTTAGTTTCCTTTAGATGGAAAATAGATAGAAAAGCAATTTGGGTAATCCTAGGCAGCTCCAACTAAACCTCACGCATGTGATGGGCTCTGGGATCAAACTTCTCAGGAAAGTGGGTATAAGCATCAAAATCGGATTGATCCCATAGGGCGCCTTCTAGGTCGGCTCCCTGGAAGTTACTGCCAAAGAGTAGACACCCGCGCAAATCGGCTCCTGATAGGTTGGCACCCCTAAAATCGGCAAAACTCAGGTCACACCCACGCAAATTGCTCCTGGTCAGGTTAGCGCCACTAAAATCGGCATAGCTGAGATCCGCTCCGGCTAAGTGGATCCCGCTTAGATCGGCGTATGGCAGTTCAGTCTCCTGAAAATCTCGTTTTCCCGCTGCGTATTGACAAACAAGGTCTTCAATACTGTGGACAGCCATGCTCATAGAGCCCTCCCGATGAATGGATTGAGGGTGTGGGTGAGGGATCCCTACTTTTGCTCCCGCTTGAGGAGAATGAAGGGGATCCCTAATCCCTCACCCCTGTTCTGATGTGTTCTTAACAGTGTTGATGGAAGGTTCGGTTGACAACATCCAACTGCTGCTCACGGGTGAGCTTGATGAAGTTAACGGCGTAACCCGATACCCGAATGGTGAGCTGTGGGTACAGCTCCGGGTGCTCCATAGCATCCAGTAGGGTCTCGCGGCTAAAAACATTCACATTTAGATGGAAGCCCCCATCTCGTATATAGCTGTCCAGTAGATTCACCAAGTTCTCCACCCGCTCCTCCTCTGTGCGTCCTAAGGCCGCCGGCACAATCGAGAAGGTGTTGGAAATGCCATCCTGGGCATCGGCGTAGGGCAGCTTAGCCACCGAAGCCAGAGAAGCTACTGCTCCTTTGGTATCCCGCCCGTGCATGGGGTTGGCCCCCGGCGCAAAAGGCTGACCTGCCCGTCGTCCATCGGGGGTATTGCCTGTCTTTTTGCCGTACACCACATTGGAGGTGATGGTGAGAATCGACTGGGTAGGCACAGCATTGCGATAGGTTTTGTGCTTACGCAGCTCCGCCATAAAGGTTTGCACCAGTTGCACGGCGATGGCATCCACCCGGTCGTCGTTGTTGCCGTATTTGGGGAAGTCCCCATCCACTACGTAATCCACCGCCAAGCCCCGTTCATCACGGATCACCCGCACCCGCGCATATTTAATGGCCGAAAGAGAATCCGCTACCACCGACAAACCGGCAATACCAAAGGCCATGGTGCGCAGGATGTCCCGGTCATGCAAGGCCATCTCGAGGCGCTCGTAGCAGTATTTGTCGTGCATGTAGTGGATGATGTTCATGGTGTTGACATAGGTTTTTGCCAACCAAGCCATCATCTGTACCATGCGCGGCCACACTTCTGCATAATCCAGTACATCAGCTGTGATCGGGGCATAGGCCGGGGCCACTTGCTCACCCGATATTTCATCTTTGCCACCGTTAATGGCATAGAGCAAGCACTTGGCTAGGTTCACCCGTGCTCCGAAAAATTGCATTTGCTTGCCAATGCGCATGGCTGATACACAGCAGGCGATGCCGTAGTCATCCCCCCAGTAGGGGCGCATCAGATCGTCGTTTTCGTATTGGATCGAGCTGGTTTGGATAGAAACCTTGGCACAGTAGCGCTTGAAGTTCTCCGGCAGCCGCTCCGACCAGAGTACCGTCAGGTTGGGTTCAGGAGCAGGGCCAAGCGTAGTCAGGGTGTGCAGCATGCGGAAGCTGGTTTTGGTCACCAAAGGTCGCCCGTCAATGCTCATGCCGCCGATGCACTCGGTTACCCAGGTGGGATCCCCGCTGAACAACTCGTTGTATTCGGGGGTGCGCAAAAAGCGAACCATGCGCAACTTCATAACAAAGTGGTCGATCAGCTCCTGGGCTTCTGCTTCGGTGAGGAGGCCAGCTTGCAGATCCCGCTCGAGGTAGATATCCAAAAAGGTAGAAACCCGCCCCAAGGACATGGCTGCCCCATTTTGCTCCTTCACCGCTGCCAAATAGCCAAAGTACAGCCACTGGATTGCTTCACGGGCATTGCTTGCCGGACGAGCCAAATCAAACCCGTAGCGGGATCCCAGTTCTTTTAGCTCCTGCAAAGCCTTGATCTGTTCCGAGAGTTCCTCCCGCAGACGAATGGTGTCTTCATCCATAGTGTCGAGCTCGAGGCCCTGTTTTTGAACCTGCTTGTCCTCGATCAGCCGATCCACCCCGTAGAGAGCCACCCGCCGGTAATCCCCAATAATCCGCCCCCGGCCATAGGCATCCGGCAAACCGGTGATGATCCCGGAGCGGCGACAGCGGCGCATCTCTTCGGTGTAGGCATCGAAAACCCCATCGTTGTGGGTTTTGCGGTAGGTGGTAAAAATGGTTTTCGTCTGGGGATCCAACTCGTAGCCATAGGCTCTAAGGGAGGTTTCCACAACTCGGATCCCACCAAAGGGCATAATCGCCCGCTTTAGGGGTTTGTCGGTTTGCAGCCCAACAATTTGCTCTAGCTCAGGATCAATGTAGCCGGGGGCATGACTGGTGATGCTAGACGGTACCGCGGTGTCGGCATCCAAAACCCCTCGCTCCCGCTCTAGAGCCATCAAATCCTGCACCTTGGCCCACAGCTGCTCAGTGCGCTCAGTCGCTGCTGCCAGAAAGGATTCATCACCCGTATAGGGGGTAACATTGCGCTGAATGAAATCTCTGACATCGATGGTGGCTTGCCAAGGGCCGGGTACAAATGACTTTGGAGCCTCTGGAGCAGTTGTTTCATATCCTTGAGGCCGTGAGAGTACATCGACAACCATATCTATCTGTCCTCCTAGGTTATTGGTGCAAAGACAGAACAAAGACAGAATCTGTCCAGCCGAGAGCATGGAGATTACAGTTTACAGTTGAGATTGCCTTCAGCCCTGAGGAGATCTAGCCGATATTTCTCAACAATTGTGTTGTTTTTTGCTCTTAGCTTTATCCTGTATGCATCTATTCTAAATCTTCTAAATCTCTAAATCAGTTGCCAAGGTCAGCCCATGCCGTCAAAGTCTATAAAAAAATCTACAGAAATTTATCTCAATTTTTTGGGAAGCACCCAGAAAATGAGCCCTGATGGCTTTTTCTGGTTCTATCCTGAAAGTAGACTGATACAACTTGATACAATCAAACTGTCAAAACAGCTGGTAAAGCAGATTTTTTAAGAGTTCTTAAGCAAGGTTAGATATCACTTTTCCTAATATAATCTTAAAGAATGAGCTCAACGACACTCACAACTCTAAATCTTTAGATCATCTTAAGTTTTCTCCATTTTCCCCTATTCGGTTGGACACTCATCCCTAATTGTTCCCTAATTCATCTTTTGTGAGCTAGGTGTTGACTTTTCCTCAGTGGAGATCTATGCCGAAGCGTAAGCGAATTGGGATTCTCACCAGTGGCGGCGACTGTGGTGGCCTCAATGCAGTGATCCGGGCAGTGGTGCGACGGGCACGAGACTATGACATGGAGGTTTACGGTATTAAGGATGCGACAGTAGGGCTGATGGCGCGTCCAGTGGAAGCTGAGCTGCTGGATGTCAAGCGGGTATCCGGCATTTTGCGCTACGGCGGCACGATTCTGGGCACCGTCAACAAGGGTAATCCTTTTGCTTTCCCCATGCCCGATGGCAGCTTAGCGGATCGGTCTGCAGAAGTGATCGAGGGGTATCACCGGTTGGGGTTAGATGCTCTGATTGGGGTGGGAGGAGATGGGAGCTTGGCCATCCTACGTCAATTGGCTTTACAAGGTAACTGGAACTTTGTTGGCGTACCCAAAACCATCGACAATGATGTCGGTGCTACGGAGTATTCGGTTGGCTTTAATACAGCCCTGAGTGTGGCGGTGGAGGCACTGGATCAACTGACTTACACCGCCATTAGTCATAGTCGGGTCATGGTGATGGAGGTGATGGGGCGAGATGCCGGTCATATTGCCATCAGTGCTGGCATTGCTGGTGGAGCGCATGTCATCCTAATCCCGGAGATTCCCTACAGGTTAGAAAATGTCTGCAAAAAGATCATCGACCGTAAGGAACGGGGGAATAATTTCAGCATTGTGGTGGTGGCTGAAGCGGTTAAAACCGAGTCCGGCGCACCGGTTACCTACACCAACAGTCTGGGGCAGTGTCTTTACGGGGGTATTGGTCAGTACATCGGCAATGAGATTGCCCTGCGCACCGGCATTGAAACTCGGGTTATGATCCTAGGCCACTTGCAGCGGGGTGGGACCCCCTCCCCCTTGGATCGGTTGCTAGGGGCAACCTTTGGGGTAGCAGCGGTGGACTTGGTTGCCCGTGGGCAGTTTGACCACATGGTGGCTTGGCAAAATCGGCGGGTGGTGGCTGTCCCCTTGGCAGAGGCGGTGGCTCAATATCGAGGTGTGGAGGTGGATGGAGCTTTGGTGGCGACAGCAATGGGTCTGAATACCTATGTGGGTGAGGTGGGTAAGTTGGCCCCCAATCTCAGCCCTTTGCCCTAGCTAGGATCCCTCTGGCAAAAACAAAACACGGCCAGAAACCATCTTTCAGTCAGTATTGGGAAACCTCTACCACATTTGGCTTGGGTGGCCCAAACGCGGGATCCCGTCCAGTAGACGGCGAAACTCTAGGGTGACTGAACCACAGTTTTCCTCAAAGGTGACCACCTGCAAACGCAGCATCTCACGGGCCAAGTTTATGGTGGGGCGCTGTTTGTGAAAAGCCTCGATTTCCTCCCTGCCGTAGAGGTTTTCCCCAGTCCAAAGCGCACTGCCTAGAGTCCATCCCCAAAAAAGATGGGTCAGGGTGGGCAGGTCGTTGCTGACTGGGGCTGCTCGTATTGCGGATAGAGTTCCGTTAACTCTGCTACCCTCTCAGGACGGTTTACCCCAGACATGGGTCAAACTCTTCGTATCTCACTCCGTCAGCCTCAGGGGGCAAGGTTTGGGGGAAGGTGCTCGGGGAACAGCGGAGCGGGATCCCCAATTTTGGGCTAGACAGTCTATGCACCCAGCAAGGTCTGTAAAGAGCTGATCTTGCAGTGATACACCGGGTGATGGTCGGTATATCCCTTCAGTGCCACCGCCTGTTGTGAGAAACAGGTGGGAGGTTTTCCCAATTGTTTGACCAAGCAGGTGTAGCTATCTTGACTGATAGCCAAATCGGCATCAAGGATGCGGGTGGAACCTTCAATACGAAAGGCCAGGTTAACCGTATCCCCGAGAGCAGTGTATTCCTGACGGGTGTTGTTGCCTACCTGACGCAGGATTGCCGAGCCGGTGTTGACCCCGGCCCCTAAGCGAATGGGGGAAGGGAGGGGAAACTCCCGATTAAGCTGGTCGGTCATCTGAAAAAGCTTGGCCAAAGCCCGCAATAC
The DNA here is from genome assembly GCA_937944885.1 of uncultured cyanobacterium. Classification (GTDB taxonomy): domain Bacteria; phylum Cyanobacteriota; class Cyanobacteriia; order Thermostichales; family Thermostichaceae; genus Thermostichus. The sequence goes on along the minus strand of CALFBB010000014.1, from coordinate 23,016 downwards.
AGATCTGACATCTGGATCGATCTCCGGCTGTACAGGCACAAGTGGAGCGGCATTGGGCTGAGGTGCATGGAACCAGACCGCCATAATGGCATCGCCAATGTACTTGTCAACGGTGCCACCATGCTGCTGAATGATATCGCCGCCGCGCCGGAACCAATCCCCCATCACTTGGGAAAGTAGGCGTTCGTCCAGTTGCTGGGTGAGTTGCCCGTATCCGCGCACATCCACCACTGCCACTGAGATCAGCCAGCGGGTTTGCAAAACCAGCGTCTCGGATTGCTTGGATCCAGGTGAGGGGTTGGGCTCAGAAGCGGCTAGGGATCCGCTGTGAAACTCCAGCTCCGATTGCCCTAGGGTGAGTTGATCCCCATCTTGAAGCAGGGTGGGAATACTGACACGACGATGGTTAACAAAAGATCCATTGCGGCTGCCCAGATCAATCAGATAAATGCTCTTGTCATCAAGGTATTGCAGCAGGGCATGTTGGCGAGAAACACTGGGATCCTTTAGGACAATGGCATTGTCTTCATCCCGGCCCAGGGTCCAAGCGGTGGCTCCGGCCAAAATATGTTTCCTCTGGCTGCCGTCGGGCTCTTTCAAAAGCACATAGGGAGCAGCAGGGGTGACAGATTGGCTCATGGCTGGGATACTCGTGGGCACAACCACACCCTAATACGATACCGTGATTGCTCTCAGATCGGCTGCCTGGAGGGAACTCCCTCGACTGCGAAGAGGGTTGGCGGCAGATTAACCCGACCGATATGATTTGTGTAGATAGATTAAGGATGTATGGTGGAGCCTGTCCATCCTATTCCTGTGGAGCAACAGCCGCTGCAACAGTACGAAGAGTTGCGGGAAACATTTCCTTTCTCTTGGCCGCTCCTGGAGTGGCTCCCCTATCTTAAGAGAATCCTGGCGGTTTGGGGGGGAGGGGTACTTTTGATTTCCCCTCTGCTCTGGGGCAGCTTTGCCGGAGATTGGGTCCATTTTGCCTTGGGATCTTTGTTGGCGGCCAATGCCCTGCTCAATTTGCTTCTGCTGCATCTGTATCTGGGCTGGGCTTATGTTCGGCGCCGCTTGGCTCAGGTGCGGATCCCTTACGAAGAAAGCGGCTGGTACGACGGGGGCATGTATGCCAAATCAGAAGCGGAAGTGGCCCAGCATCGTTTGATTGTGAGTTACCAGATAGAACCTATCTTGCAGCGGCTGCGACGCAGCTTCTGGTGGGTACTGGGGTTGAGTGGGTTGCTGGCCTTGGGTTGGCTGCTCGGGTAAAAGCCGGTTTCTTGCTGTTTTTGATGGGGATCCCAAACTGTGCACATCACCTCTGATTTGGCTCAAACCTTGCGACCCACTGCTGTTGCTATTGGCAATTTTGATGGGTTGCACCTTGGTCATCAGAGGGTGCTACAGCCCATTCTGGAGTCTGGGCAAGGGGTACGTACGGTACTGACCTTTCATCCTCATCCGCAGGAGGTCTTGACGGGCCGTCCGCAACTGTTGCTGACTCCCCCGAGGGAGAAGCTAGCCCTGTTGGCTCAGATGGGCTTTGAACAGGTGATTTTGTTTCCCTTTACCGCTGCTTTTGCCCGCCAAAGTCCTCAAGAATTCATTCAGGACATTCTCGAGCGAGGCTTACGAGCCCGTCATCTCAGTGTGGGATGGGATTTCTGCTTTGCCCATCGCCGCTCTGGTAGCGCCCAAACCCTACAAGCCTGGGGAGCTGAACATTGCATTCCGGTGGAGGTGATTCCAGAAACCCAACTCCATGGGGAACGGGTGAGCAGCTCTCGCATTCGTGCCGCCTTGGCAACTGGTGAGATCTCAACAGCAGCGGATTTGTTGGGACGTCCCTACCGCTTGATCGGGGAGGTGGTGCGGGGGGATCAACGGGGTCAGCAACTGGGCTTTCCGACTGCCAACCTAAGCTTGCCTCCGGAGAAGTTTTTGCCTCGGGATGGGGTGTACAGCGTTTGGGTGGATGTGCCGGGCGCTAATCAGGCGATACCGGGTGTGATGAACATCGGCCATCGGCCCACCTTTGCCGGACTGCGGCATACCGTTGAGGTGCATCTGCTGGATTGGGCTGGGGATTTGTACGGACAAGAGTTGCAAGTGGTGCTAGAAGGCTTTATCCGCACAGAGCGGCGCTTCCCCAGTGTGGCGGAGTTAATTGAGCAAATTCAGCAGGATTGCCAAACAGCACGGGTGCAACTGGGCCTGGCTGAGCAGTTGCGGATGCTTTGACTAGCGCTGTTCCAAAATCTGAGCTGCCAGCAGTAAATCCAAGGGAGTGGTTAATTTGAGGTTGGTTTCTTCCCCTTCTACAATGGCAACGCTCCAACCCAACTTCTCGAATAGGGCTGCATCATCGGTAACTTGCCAACCTTGGGCTTGCGCCTCCTGGTGAGCTTGCCACAGCAAGGAGAGGCGAAACCCCTGGGGTGTTTGGGCAGCCCAGAGGCGGCTGCGCTCCGGTGTGGATTGCACCTGCATCCCGTTGGGGCCGGTCTGTGTAACCTTGATGGTGTCCTTGACAGGGATGGCCGCGATTAATCCATCCACCTGCTGCAAGGCAGCGCTACAGCGATCGAATAACTCAGGGGTAACCAAACAGCGGGCCCCATCGTGAATCAGTACCCGCTCCACATTTCCCCGCTGCCAAAGATAGCGGATACCGTTGAAGACAGACTCCTGTCGGGTTGAACCCCCCTGTACGATCTCCACCGGTGTAGACAGGGGAAAGGCTGCCAGGATCTCTTGGATGGCCGGCCAATCGGCAGGTTGGGCCAGGATGCCGATCCACTCAATGGAACTGGCCTGATCTGCAGCCTGCAAGGTCCAAGCCAGGATGGGCTGCCCCAACAAGGGTAGCAACAGCTTGTTGACCGTTGCCCCCATCCGTTTGCCACTGCCTGCTGCCGGGATCAGAAGGTGCATAGGGTGGAAAAGAGGAAATCGGATCCCAGTGTAGGATCCCCTAGGAACTTTTGGCTGCCACCGCTGCAGTGGAACTTTCTTCTGCCGGTACGAGCGGACGGGCAAACTGCCGAAACGCTAACCAACCGGCTCCTAGGCCCAACCCTGCCCAACTGAGGAAAAGGCTACTCAAGGGAACAAGCCCCAAAAGGGATCCCATCCCGGCGCTACCCAAGGTCATCCCTGAATCAAACCCCATCAAAAACAGGCTGTACACCCGCCCCCGCTGCTGCGGTGGCACGGCCAAGGATACGATTGTCGACAAGACTGGAAACAGCGTACCAAACCCGAAACTGTAGAGAATGGCCCAGCCACTTAGCCAAGCAGGCTGCCAGACAATGCCTATCAACGCCATGCCGGAACAGCAAAAAGCTGCTGTAGACAAAATCCGATAAGAAACCCGCTGCCCCCATTGCCCCAAGCCCCAGCGCACAACCACGGCTCCCAGGGCAAATAGGCTGTAAAAATCTCCTGTTTCAGCCACCAGTAAGGGCAAATAGGTGGTCAGGCCCCCATGCAGCAAGGAACTAATCAGAAACAAAAAGGTTGCCTCCCGTATGGGAAAACATAGCAGCGTCGACCAGGCGCCGGAATAAGACTGAATTCTACCGTGGGAAAGGTGTTCTGGCTGCGGAGGAGGTAACCAAGGTAATGGAACACTAAGTAGGATCCCTAAAATGAGCAGCCAGAGCAAGCCGAGAATAAACGCTTGGAATCCTCCCGCTTGGTACAGGCGTGTGCCCAGCCAGGGCCCAAAGGCAAACCCCAGGGTATTGGCCATAGCCAAGTAACCCATCATCGCCGTCCGTTTTTCAGGCACAACCAAGTCTGCCAAGAAAGTTTGGGAGGCAGTGGCCACCCCTGCTTGAGCCAGACCATGCAAGATCCGTACCGGTATCAGCCACTGCGGGCTAGGGGCCAGTAGATACAAAGGCTGAATCAACACGGCCACCACCAATCCCAGACACAGCAGGGGTTTTCGCCCCCACCAATCCAGGGCTACACCGATCAAAGGTCGCCACATCAACACCCCTGCTGCCATTGCTCCCACCACCAACCCTACCGGTGCTTCCGAGCCCCAGCGTTGGGTTAAATAAACCGGCAAAATCGGGAAAAAAGCTGTGGTTTGGGCAAAAAAGGCAAACATGCCCCCACAGAGGCAGAACATCCACAATCGCTGCAGCTCAAGGGGGGGATCTAGCTCCTCCAGAGAACGCCGACAGGGGAAAATCACCGCCAAAGCAAGAGGCAAACTCAAAACAAGGGATCCCAACTGTTCAAGATGTCGCAAAAGAGCTTAGCTGTGCTGACAGTTCAGTACCCAATAAAACCCAATCATAAAGATCAATCATCCATCAATAGGACTTATAGGTTAAAAAAGAATCGGTTAATGAACTCAAAAAATCAAAACTGACGTTGCGCAAACACTAACACCGCTAAAATCAGTAACAGGATTGTATAAACCAAGCCATAGAAAGCATCTCCTAGCAATTCTCCTACCGGCGGAATTTGGCCATAAACAGCAGCATCTCTCAAATTGAGGCGTTCTAGATCCGGTAAAACCAAATAGATGACCTCAAATACCTTGCTGAATCCGGCGTCTTCTACCAACTTGCTTAGCTGGAGGAGAGCACGGCTGGCATGACCCATCAGGAGTAGGGCAATGGTGTAAAGGGTAGCCAGAATTGAGGAGGTGAACACTCCAAATAGCAGCGCTGCTGCCACGATGAGGGCTAGCTCCAGGAATGTAAATACTCCTGCCCAGAGAATGGCAACCCAGGAGATCTCCGCCTGCACCAGCAATAAACCGATTAGGAAAATGGCCGTCATGATCGCCAGCAGCACCGACAATAGAGCTGCCAGCCCCAGATGCTTACCGATGATAAACTCAGCTCGGCTCATCGGCTTGGCAATCAGGACATAGACGGTGCGCTTTTCGATTTCCTTGTTAACCAACCCTGTGCCCACAAAAATGGCCACAATCAAACTAAGAAAGTGGATCGCTGCCAGCCCCAGATCCGCAATGATCTTGTGGTGGGCTTGGTTAGCCACTTCCGGGATCAAGACAATCGCCCCTACCATGGCCACCGCAAACACCATCACCAGGTAGAGGATCCGATCCCGAATCGTTTCCCGGAAAACGTTTTGGGCTATGGCGAGCACTCGCGATGGATCCATGATCTAACTCAGGGAGGTAACAGTTGCGCTGATACACTTGTAGCAGACTTACTATTGATTCTATGCGGTTCCAGGCCCAGATCCAGATTCACCTGCGTCCCTCTGTGCTAGATCCTGCTGGGGTAGCGGTGCAGTCCAGCTTACATCAGTTAGGCCACACCCAGGTGCAACAGGTGCGCATCGGCAAGCACATTCAACTGCAGCTAGAAGCCCCAGATCCTGAAACAGCACAAAAGCAGGTGAGAGAGCTATGCGATCAACTGCTGGCCAATCCGGTCATCGAGACCTATCAGATTCAGGTGGATCCCATCCGTTCTTGATTCTGTTGAGGCTGCAGCTCCCTACATTGCTGGCTCTTGCTGCTTTCCCCCTTTTCCCGGGATTCTGAGTGGGTTGGGTACTGCGATTCTCGGAAGGGATCCCTATGTCTGCTGTCAAGTTCGGTATTGTGGTCTTCCCAGGCTCCAACTGCGACCGGGATGTAGCCTGGGTAACGCAGGGGCTACTGGGCTGTCCCACCCGTCTGATCTGGCATGCGGAGCGGGATTTATCCGGGTTGGATGTGGTGGTGCTGCCGGGGGGCTTTAGCTACGGGGATTACCTCCGGTGTGGGGCTATTGCTCGCTTTGCACCTGTGATGGCATCTCTGCGGGAGCACATAGCACGAGGGGGCTACGTGCTGGGTATTTGCAATGGCTTCCAGATCTTGACGGAGGCGGGTCTGTTGCCAGGAGCGCTGGTGCGCAACGCCAACCTACATTTTATTTGTGAGCGAGTCGGCCTGTGCATCGAACGGCAGGACTTACTCTGGACGGCTGCCTATCCCACCGGCTCCCGGATTACTCTGCCGATTGCCCATGGGGAAGGTCGCTACACCTGTGAGCCAGATACCCTTAAGCAGCTTCAGGATCAAGGGCAGATCGTCTTTCGCTATGATCCAGTTGCGCCCAATGGATCCCTGGATCGGATTGCCGGCTTGTGTAGCCCCTGTGGTCGGGTGCTGGGGCTGATGCCCCACCCAGAGCGGGCTGCTGATCCAGACTTGCCCGGACAAGACGGGATCCCTTTTTGGCAATCAGTTATCCAGGGCTTGGCCGCTTAAGTGGGGAATATATTCAGACTCAAGCCTGCTCTGGCTTCTGTAAGAACTGGGGCAACACGCTGCGTACCTGGTTCACCATGTCTTCGTGATCCACAACCGGCTTGGCAATGTAGCCGTCTGCCCCACTTTGGGCCAAAAATGTCTCGCGATCCCCCCGCATGGCATGGGCAGTTACCAAAATAACAGGAATAGAGCGACTATCAGGATGCTCCTTCAGCAGTTGAGCAATGCGGATCCCGTCTACCGCCTCGCCGCGGAAGGTGCTCTGGGATAGGGAGACATCTAGGAGAATCACATCCACCTCATGCCCCTGGGCCAACTTCAAAATCTGCTCTACATCTTGACTGTGGAGAACTTCAAAGCCGCCCCGTCGCCGCAATACCTTGTCAAAAACCCGAGCATTGATGGGGTCATCTTCCACCAGCAGCACTGTCGCCATTGTTGAACCCGTTCCGGAATGCCAATCATGAGGTGATGAAGTAAAAGCTGTCCCCCCTATCTGGAGACTTCCACATAGGTTCTAGCATCAACAATAAAATAAAGCCGGAGGGATCCCACCGGCAGCAGGAGAAGTTGTAAAACCTTATACCTAAACAGGCTTTAGCTCCGTGAACGCAACTAGCGATTTATGGCTTCGTGATTAAATCTTAGCTTCCCAATCCTGTTGCCAGAGAGGGAGGCGGCGCTCTCGCCTACTGCCAGGAACTTTTGCCTTTGCAGCACCCCAGGTCATTTCTGCCTGCGGGTTTTGGGTTGAAAGTGTTCATGCCAACTTTTGGCCTGTTCCCTGGGTTTATCAATCGGGTGATGCCAGGACTTGCAGGTTCAGTTGTACCTTGCCAAGGAGGTCTTATATCTACCCAGACGCCCAGAGTTCTGGTCTGGTGGGCAATAGTGCCGTACTTGACTGGAACACTTCTACCCCCTCCGCCGCCCCGTCCACCGCTAACTAGCCAATGACGCTTCCCGTTCATTCCTAGGATGCGCGGCGGCTACCCTCAAGACTGGCCAGCGGATGGCCTTACTTCTTGCTGATTCTGGGAGTTTCCCGAAAAGCAACAGCAAAAAACAGAAGACCTATGGTGAGGAAGAGGATAAAGGTGTAGGTAATGGCTTCCATACGAAACCTCCGAATTGAATTTTTTAAGATGGGCTTGATTCTAGATTAACCCGGACGCAGCGGCACTCTGTCCATCTCTACCTCAGCTCAGAACAGAGTGCCGACGCCAGTAAAATCTCAGGCTTCTTGGGTTTTGCGAGTGGTGGGATCCCCTACTTTCTGGAAGACACCGAATTCCACCATTTCTTCGCTCATATCTGGGTCAATACCAGCAAACACATCCCGGAACAGGGTGCGAGAGCCGTGCCAGATGTGGCCAAAGAAGAACAGCAAGGAAAAGACTGCATGAGCAAAGGTGAACCAACCGCGGGGGCTGGTGTGGAACGTCCCATCTGCCTTAGGAGTTTCCAAATCAAACTCAAACAACTGCCCTAGCTGTGCTTTACGAGCATACTTCTTGACAGTAGCAGGATCGGTGAAAACTTGGCCATCCAACTTGCCACCGAAGAACTCAACTGTTACCCCCACCTGCTCAAAGCTGTAGCGAGATTCTGCCCGTCGGAAGGGAATATCCGCTCGCACCACACCATCTGCATCCCGCAAAATGACCGGGAAGGTCTCAAAAAAGTTGGGCATGCGCTGCACCGTTAACTCCCGCCCTTCTCGATCCCGGAACACAGGGTAACCCAACCACTCAATGGCAATACCATCTCCCTTGTTCATGGGGCCGGCGCGGAACAAACCACCCTTGGCCGGGCTATTGCCCACATAGTCATAGAACAACAGGGATCGCGGTAAGGAATCATAAGCTTCACTGCGGGTCATGCCGGCTTCCATAGCCGCATTCACACGGCGGTTAATCTCTTGGTTAAAGTAGCCGGAATCCCACTGATAACGAGTGGGGCCAAACAGCTCCACCGGTGTGGTGGCACTGCCGTACCACATCGTACCGGCTACCACAAACCCGGCAAAAAACACCGCTGCAATAGAGCTGGAGAGCACCGTCTCAATGTTCCCCATCCGCAGGGCTCGGTACAGACGCTGGGGTGGGCGTACCGTCAGGTGGAAAAGCCCCGCGATAATACCGACAATGCCGGCAGCAATATGGTGGGCAACCACACCGCCCGCATTGTAAGGATTAAATCCAGCCGGGCCCCACTCTGGCGCTACCGGTTGTACATGACCTGTGGTTGCATAAGGATCGCTCACCCACATGCCAGGGCCGAATACCCCCGTCAGGTGAAAAGCACCGAACCCAAAGCAGAGGATCCCGGCCAACAAGAGGTGAATGCCAAACATTTTCGGCAAATCCAAAGCTGGCTCGCCGGTGCGGGGATCCCGGAACAACTCCAGATCCCAATACACCCAGTGCCAGCAGGCAGCCAAAAAGAGCAGACCCGACAAAACAATGTGGGCAGTCGCTACCCCTTCAAAGGTCCAGAAGCCTGCATTGGCCACGCTCTCACCGTAGATATTCCAACCGCCCCAGGAGTTTTCCACCCCGAGGCGAGCCATAAACGGCATCACAAACATGCCCTGACGCCACATAGGGTTCAGGACAGGATCCGAAGGATCGTAAATTGCAGTTTCATAAAGTGCCATCGATCCGGCCCAACCTGCCACCAAAGCGGTATGCATCAGGTGCACCGAAATCAAGCGACCCGGGTCATTCAGTACAACTGTATGGACCCGATACCACGGTAGTCCCATAAAGTTCGGTCCTCCACGTTCTCCAACAATTGCGCGATATCCACAAACAATTCAGCCGACATCTTCACCTGGGATCCTGACCTGAGCAGTCTCTTCAGTGTCGAGGGGTGACGCACCCGCTTGAACCCCTAAGCGCACCCAATAAGGATATCGCTCTCAGAATCTTCATCACGGGCATCAAACAGTATAACGAAACGCAACTGACCTGAGCGGTTTCAGGCAGGATGCCGTCTCACTTTAGGCATTATCCTGCCAGATCTCTCGACGCAGATTAAAATTGCGACTTAAAATGTAACAATACTTAGCAAAAGCAAGTGCTTTTCTGACCGAGTCTGAAAGGTGTCGTGGTTCCCGCAAATTTATGGCAACGATTCGCTTCATCAAGGAAAACAAAGAGATCTTCGTTACCGAGGGTGCCAATCTGCGCTTAAAGGCACTAGAGAACCAGGTTGATCTTTACAAAGCGATAGCCAAGCTGATGAACTGTGGTGGCAACGGTCAATGTGGCACCTGTGTGGTGGAGGTTGTGGAGGGACTAGAAAATCTCTCCCCCCGCACTGAGGCCGAAAACCGCAAGCTGAAACGCAAGCCTGACACCTACCGTCTTGCCTGCCAGACCAAGGTGCTAGGGGATGTTTCTGTTAAGACCAAGCCTTAGAGCAGCTTGTCTTTCTCCTTGTGCACAGGCCGCACCTGAGGATGATATGCTGGCTGGCAGTTGGGTTCGCGGGAAGCTATGGAGACAAACTACTTGGGCCTCCTGGCCACGATTTTGGCAATCTTAGTGCCTGCCATTTTCTTGGTGATTCTGTACGTGCAGACCTCGAGCCGGTCGAGCAACTGATTCTTTTCAGTTTTGGCCGGCTGCTGATGCTAGTACCTAGCCGGAGCAGAACGGGGATCCTTATCTGAAGGTATAGGATTCCCTTTGGTTTTGCTGTTCAACTTTCCTATTCAACAAGGTGCTTCGGGATCTTGAGCTTTGAGGCGCTGGTGGATAGCCCTCAATTCAGCTCTTTGTAGAAACTGTTCATCTTGTACTCGTGGGGGTACCGTTGTTGAGTTTGGCCATTCCTTTAGATCAGAACAGGGGCAAGGGCCAACAGGGGTTGCTGGGGTCATCGGCAGAGGTACCGGTAAACCGCAGCGTCCACAGGACTGGATCTCCCAAGCAGGGCTCAGCAGCTGCCCCAAGGACTCCTGGGTGCCTTCTAGATAACAATGCCAGGGATCCAGGTTCATGCGCTGCCAACTGAGTTGAAATTCCTGGCTCAGGGATCCCAAACCTAGCAGCGGCTCCGGTCGCAGGCGCTCAAGGCCAGCCGGGCGATCCCACAGTACCGCTTTACCCAGCTGTAACCAGCAGGCCACATAAGCTTTGACTTGGTTTGGGGCAGCCATAGTTCTTCCCCGACTTGTGGAACTGTAAACGGGAGAGTAGCCCACACAGAACCCTGCACCCCTTGAACTTGTTGAGATCAGTAGGTAACTCTGAATGCACCGGCTCGGCCTAAAAAATACGAAACCCCTTGCGCTTGACTAACCCCACCGGCTCAGCCCTTGCGCAATGGGTAAAGACCTATACCTCTAGGCTCAACAAAGCAGGGCGCCAGGCCCGCTGAGTTAAAAGGGTTTAACGGTTACCTCAATCATAACAGGATCGCCGATTAAGGCGTCGCAGCTAGCCTACCCCTGACGGTGACGCTCATCCTGCAAAGTCGGTTCATTAGCAAGGACTTGCCTGAGCACATGAATCAGGTTGACCGCGGCAAGCCCGTATCAGGCCCATATTTTGAAGCCGAACCTACTGTCTGCTCTCCGGTATGCCCTACCTATCATCAAACAATCCATTGAACGGCAAGCAGAGATTGGGGGATTGTTCCCTTGGGTCGCCCGCCGCTATTGCTCCGCAACGCTGATGGGACAGGAACAACCTTCTACATCACCCTCCAGCCTAGGGCTAGAAGCGGAGCGCTGCGACGGCTCTTCAGGTAGGTGGTAATTGTCTGATTTCACTTGAGCGCAGAGGATGCTAGCCCACACCACAATTGGGGATTGCCCTCTGATTCTTTTGAGCTTCTCCCCTCACCGGCATTCCTGCAGGGAAAGAGGCTCCTTTCAAAACCGTTAACCGGCATCTATCCAATCATTCGACCCCCAACCGGGTGCAACTTGGGCCGCCCTAAGAATAAAGGCCGCCAAGTTTTGTAGGGCCTCGTCATCCATCCAGGAGGGGGGCACCGGACGGCAACCATAGTTAAAATCAGAGCCATCGTAGCTGAGGGGATCCCTTTGGTATTCCACCAAGGCTTGAATCGTATCCCGGGGTGGAGTCGCGCCGTGTAAGTCCTTGAGAGAAAGAGAGACATTGGGAGCAGGCAGAGTTGCCCCCCCTACATGACAGTTTAGACAGGCAGACTGGAAGCGGTTTTTGCCATCTGTGAGCTGCTCGGGGGTAAAGGTGAGGGTATGCCCTTGCCCGTCGAAAGGCAACTCCACCGGGCCACTCACCCGCAAGTACTGACTCACATAGGGATCGATACGAGCAGCTACCGGGCTAGATACCCCCAACCACAGGAAGAGAAGGATCCCTAACCATGCCCAGGAAGGGATCCCTGATGAGCTAAGCCGCTTCTGACCGAGATTGATCGGCAGATTGAGCATTAGAGATAGCCTGCCAAGTCACTGTGGCTTTCACTCTTGGTGCCACCCCAGCCAGGCAAGGTTTTTGCCTGCACCAAAATGTAGCCGGCAATCAGCTTCAGATCCTCATCGTTAAGGTTACGCAGACGGGGGTACTCGCTAATGAGCTGGGTGTTGGGGTGGTACTCCAGTAGGGATTCTACCCCGTCATAGGTGACCGGGTTCTTAATGTAGTCGACAATAGCCAACACGTTATCACGGGGTGGGGTTGCCCCCTCTAGGTCAGAGAGCTTCAGGCTCACATCCGGGTTGGGGTAGGTTTGGCCGCCAACATGGCATTGGGCACAGTTGGCATTGAAGAGCTTCTTGCCTCTGGCCAGCTCCCTCTCGGTAAAGGTAATAGTCTCAGTTGGCGACAGCGCAACAGCGGGAATATCCTTGGCCGCCAGTGCCGGAGCCAGCCCCCAGCCAAACATAGCCACCAACGCAACCAAAATCGAGGTGAGAAAGCGACGGTGCGCCAGCGTGAACAAACTTTGAAAAGGAAAAGATTTGCTAAACATGGTTCTCCGTAAAGCAGTCTGAGAAGGGAGGGGTCAACTCCGCTCCAACCACTAACCCGACAACAGTATTAAGAATAGACCATTAAGAGATCATTTGCAGATAGGGTCCCTAGCCAGTTTTACAATCTGTTCCAGACATCCTCATCAGCCATGCTCATCAGCCATGGGCGCAGCTCCAGCGCAAGACATGGACTCCCTGGCCCTTGCCAGAGTTCATCCCAACGGAGGAGCCGGGCTTACCCCTATGGCTCTGCTTCTCTCCGCCAGCTTCTTGCGGAGAGGGAAAAAGAGGGTAGCTTTCTAATTCTGTGAACCAAGGATTTATGGGTGCCGTGCGGATCCCCTTTTTTCAAGTTGATGCCTTCACTCGCAAGCCCTTTGCCGGCAACCCAGCAGCGGTTTGTTTGCTCCCCAAAGATGGATTGGCGGAGCGACTCCTGCAGCAGATTGCTGCTGAGAATAATCTTTCGGAAACAGCCTTTTTGCTCCGCCAGGGATCCCAAGGTAGAACTCTCCGGTACCAATTGCGTTGGTTTACTCCGACCACGGAAGTCGATCTCTGCGGTCATGCCACCTTGGCTAGTGCCCATGTGTTGTTCACCCAAGTGGATCCGCAAGCGGAGACAGTGGAGTTTCTGACCCGCAGTGGACTGTTGCGGGTGCAACGACAAGGGGAGCAGCTGATGATGGATTTTCCTGCCCAACCCATACAGCCCTGGCCAGAAGCCATGGAGAGGGTGTCGGCAGCATTGGGGGTTGTACCTCTGGAGTTGTATCAAGGGGGAATGGGGTTGGCCGTGTTGGCTTCTGCCCGGCAGGTGCAGCAGTTGCAGCCCAATCTAGCCGAGGTTAAAGCCCTTGCCGGCAGCGGCTTGATTGTAACAGCCTCTGCAGAGGATATAGAGGAGCTGGATTTTGTCTCTCGGGTTTTCGCCCCACAATTGGGGATCCCGGAAGATCCGGTGACTGGATCGGCCCATTGCCTACTGATACCCTACTGGGCCGAACGGTTGGGCAAAGTTGAACTCAGAGCCCGCCAAGTTTCTGCCCGCGGGGGCGAGTTGTTTTGTCGAGCGCTTGGATCCCGTGTGGAGATAGCCGGATATGCTGTGCTGGTGATTGCGGGAGAGGTATTGCTCGATCAGTTTCTCAAAGCAAGCAGCAATGGGTGACTTTGGAAGTAAACTAAGCGACTGTGATGGCTAGGTAATACGGAGCGGGCTGTCAATAGCCCTGAGAACAACCTCCTGCAAAGAACAAGACATTTTTCCCGAACCTGCAGGCGAGTTTACCAGCCGCCCCAGTCTAGCATTCATAGCCTCAGCATCTCCCACCCAGCCACAAGACAAGTAGTGATGAACCTTGCTCACAGCTTGGGCGGCAAATTTTGGACAGGTAGAGCGCGGCACTCCTGCTGGGCTAGTTGAAATCGATCGGTGGTTTCCTAGCTCTAAAACTTGCCACCTATGCTTAAATCAAGTTGACAGCCCCGGCTTTGAGCTTAGAGCGTGGACTTGTAGCCATTGCGGAACGCACCATGACCGTGGTGTAGGTGACCGTGGTGTAGATGTAGCGATCAATAATCGATCAATAATAGCAATCGATCAACAATAACGAATGAGGCCTTGCGAGTGATCTCGTTGGGAAGGAGTGAGTCTGCCTGGGGGGGACGTAAGTCGAGCTGGTAAAACCTCGGTTCTGTTAAATGCCGTCCCCCTTAAGCAGGAAGCCAGCGTTCTATGCGAAGCACGAGCATCTAGTGGTTCACTCGAATACCACCGTTTTGTTGTGGTAAACCAAAACTCGATTTTCTAGGTGGTAGCGCACGGCTCTGGCCAGGACCAGCCGCTCCATATCTCGGCCCTTGCGGATTAGATCGGCAACCGTGTCGCGGTGGCTTACCCGTATCACATCCTGCTCAATGATCGGACCTTCATCCAGCTCTTCGGTGGCGTAGTGGGCCGTTGCCCCGATGATTTTCACCCCCCGTTCATAGGCGCGGTGGTAAGGATTGGCCCCAGGAAAAGCTGGTAGGGTCGAATGGTGAATGTTAATCACCGGTGGGGCTTGGCGGAGCAGGGATCCGCTCAAAACCTGCATATACTTGGCCAGCACCACCAGATCAATCTGATACTGCTGCAGGAGGGCGAGTTGTTGGGCTTCCGCTTCCGCTTTGCCATCTGCAGAAACGGGAATGTGGTAATAGTCGATACCAAAGGAGCGGGCTATGGGTTCTAAATCGGGGTGATTGCTGAGGATCAGGGGGATGTCTGCCGGTAACTCCCCAGCCCGTTGCCGCCAGATCAGATCCAACAGGCAGTGGCTTTGTTTGCTGGTCCAAAGGGCAATGCGAGGACGGGCATCGGAAAAGTGCAGTTGCCAGTTGGCTTGGATCCCACGGGCAATACCGGAAAAAGCAGGAATGATTTCCGCCCGTTCCAGTTGGAAACCCTCTAGATCCCACTCGATACGGCTCAAAAACAACCCTGCTTCTGGATCCGTGTGGTGATCGGCGTGGATAATGTTGCCATCGTAGCTGTAGATGAAGGCAGAGAGCTTGGCAACCAACCCTTTTTGATCAGGGCAAGACACCAACAAGGTGGCACTGGGCATAGGCAGGGGCAAGAAAGTGCTCAACTTTTTCACCCTACGGCCTGGATTGAGTTAGGAGCAAGCACTCCAATACTGGGTAGAACTTTCAAAAACAAAAAATGGCACCGGTTATAAAAGGAGCAGCAGGGATGAGCTTTTGCCAGTCTTTTTGCAAAACCAGTCTTTTTGTAAAAGTTGAATAGACTGCACCAGAGCCTGAATAACAGGCCAGAGAAACTCTGGATTGGCCAGCCCTCAGTCCACGCGGTTAATCTCCTCCAACAACCAGGGATCCACGGGTTGCCCATCCAAGCGTTTTAGGTCAATTCGAATCCACATCACTGCCGAGGAACCGGGCGGGGGCAGCTCCTGATGAAAGGAAATCTCGTAGTCCGAGGGGTTTTGATCGTGTTGCCGCAGCCAAGTTTCCACCCTCGAGGGAGCAAAGTAGGACTGCCCTTGCTCAAACATGCGGGTGATTTCCATACCAAAGCAAAGCGGGTTGAAGCGAGCCATAGTAGTAGTCAGGCAGCATCTGCCACTTGAGAATTATCGGCCTCAGATGCAGCAGCCACCGGTTCTGCCGGCGCGTTAGGAACCTCTGGTGAAGCCATCGACTGGGATTTGGGCTGGGCCTGGGTTGCTGCTGTAGCAGTCTTGGCAGAAGTGGCAGCCCGAGCAGCCTTTTCCAGCTCTTGCGCCTCCTTGTTTAGCTGGGCCTCAAACTCTCTGGAGGCATCCTGTAAGCTACGCAGGGTCTTGGCCAGTGTACGCCCGATTTCCGGCAGCTTGCGCGGCCCAAAAACCAAGAGAGCCACCGCGAAGATGACCAACATTTCCGGTAGTCCGACACCTAAAAAATTCATGAGCCCTGGCGGAGTACGGCTATAGGGGATCCCTTTAACCTGTCCTCAACAGTCTAAGCTGAGAATCAGCGCAACATCAACTCATGGCACTTGATCATCTCTTGATCACCAGGAGAGATAGGCTCTCAACTCACTTATCACCGACATCTGCCCTGGAAGCCCTCCTTGACAGGCTGGATAGGATGCTCCCACCGAACTGGGGTACGGCTCAGGAGCAGATTAGGCAACATCATTGCCGGGGAACAGCAGAAGCCGCAAGCAAAATAGAAGATAGAAGGCTGCCTTGGATCTACACCCTTTCCCAACAAGAATACTGGTTCCCCATCCTTTCTATTGGACTCTGTTTTGATAGCTATCTCTACACCCAACGCCAATGTTATCTGCTGGGCACGAAAACAAATTGCCGCCAAATTGCCTGAGAAATTGGACCCTTGGCCCGCACGGCCCCGTTGACTAGTTGACTGAAGAACTCCGGCGACAGCGCTCCATCAAAGTTGGGCTTGCTGCTGCTATCGGCTCGCTTCACCATCGGCTTGGTTACCACCCAAAAACCTCAGGCCTTTAACCGACGCTGAAACCAGCGCTGGACTGGGTTTTGCGGATCCGCACCGCTGTAGAAATGCACTCCTACACCCGGACTGCCCCCAGTTAGTTCAGTAACCCGGGATCCGTAGTCCAGATTGGCTGCTCTGGATTGAGCGCCAGTATAGAGAACTACATCGATGAGTCGCCTACCTGTTTGCGGGAAGGGGATCCAGTTGCTGAGTAGATAACCCTGGTTTACCAGCTAACTGCAAAGTCTTGAGACAGCCTCGTTAAATAAATAGTTACAGTTGCTGGCCGACTATTAATTCCTTAGAGTAAAAATTGGTCCTTGAAGATCCAAGTAATCTGGACTAAAAGTATCTGCTTCGCAGTTAAGCTGTAAAGTCTCTGTGCTAAAAGAATTGAATTTAATATTAATAGTTTCAATTTGCCCCTTTTGGATCACAGGATTTTTGTCGTAGGTATATGAATAGGAACCTCCAGAGGGAGTGTCAAAGTCTAGTTCACAGGTTTTACTAGATCTATTTTCTACTTTCATGGCAAAGGAAGTTTTCAAGACCGAATTTGACATGGTAATTTTTTGGTCAGTAATTACCACCTCAACAGTTTCCAAGGGAATACCTGTAGTATCGGGGGCGACCGTTTCTGCTACTTGCGTAGAAGAAGACGTTGTGGTTGTGATCGCGTAGCCCATACCGCTCAAAATTACAATCATCAATACTACTAACAATCGCAAAGGCTTAGGCGCAGTAATACTCTCAGCTCCGCTATGCTTAGCTGTTGAACTAACTGCAACACCAAGAATTAAACCTGTTAACCAACCCAAAATCTCAATCCATAATATACGATTCCCCAAAAAATTATGTAAATAATGATCAAAATAATTCCTGTAACCGTTTTAATGACTTGATTTCCGAGAGCTGTTCCAACTCCTGAAGCAACACTAGCAATCGCTGTGGTCCAGCCGAATACACTGAAAGCTGCCGCTGTTCCCCACAAAAACCAGCCGATCGCACCGATTAACAGACCAACGCCGATCATCAATACTAGTTCATCGGAGGTGAATTTTTGGGAACCTCTAGGTTTGTCACTAAGTGCACGACTGGAAGAGGAAGTTGTCGATCGCTGGGGCAGTTGAGTTTTAACCGAAGCAGGCCTAGACTCAAACTCTCTTTGTTTAGCTTTTTCAATCTCTGCTAGACTCTTCAGTGCAGCATTGACCTCCATCATTGTTTTTTCCCGATCGTAGCAGTATCGACTCAACCAAACTGCTTGGGATCTGAATTTAGTGTCTTCCAATTTCTTGAGTTCTTCAAGCCAACCTCTTAATTCTACAGGCAGAGAGATTAAAGAAGTTTTGTCTGGATTTTTGAAAAATTCTTCTAATACAGGAGCAAGCTCCAACTGAGTACTTTCATTTAGTTGATTAAAGAACTTGACATTTTCTGCTATCTGGCGGTCTGGAGCAGGTAAATCAGTCTTGACCAGCAGTTTGTTGCGAGTAAAACAGAAGTCGGATAGTTGTCGTGGAGTAGTTGAAGAAGGACTTATTGGCTCAGGTTGATCTGCTGGTACTTTCAGCGCTGCAGCTTTTTCTTCTACAGGTTCGTTTTTTGTTTGCGGTTCTACAATGGATGTAGGATTTTCAGAAGCTGAAGTTATTTTACGATTGTCTTCTGCTACTTCTTCTGACTTAGGTATGTCTTCTTTAACCTTGATATTAACTGTTGCCTGCCAGTCTGTTACTTCTTCCCCTAATACTCTAGAATAAAAAATAATCTGTTTGGGTGGTGGTATACGAAGAGACTGTAATTTACTAATAGTTCGTTTAGCTAGTTCTTTGTAGTTGAGATGTTCCTGTTCCGGTCGGTTAAATACAACTACTAACCACTCTTCACCTTTAACAGTTTGTACAACTAGATTGGGAACAGCAAGGTGCTCTTCCAGCTTTGCACTTAACTCTACCTCATCCATAGGGTTAATGCAGTATGGGTGCTCATAAGCTAGCTTTTTCTTCCCTAGGCGTCAACCGTGGGTTTTTGGGGTTTGGCAATGGTCCTGTTCTACTAAAAATAAAAATGGTTCTAGTTCCTTGACAAACTTGGTGCCTAGGGAACGGTGATAGCAGGGCTGTTCTAGCCTCTGCGTTCTTCCCTGTTTCTCCCAAAGCTTAATTGGGTGGAGTAAGGGACTGCTGCTGTTTGAGCTAAATCCGGGCACCAACCAAGAGATACAAGCGAAATTAGCGGCTAGTGGATTTTCGTACTGCGATCAAGCTGCTGCTGGTGCCCAGGAAAACCCCCATTCCCAAGAGCATCAGGGGCAAAAACCAAAACTCTAACTGGTTCGAATCCGCCTGGATCACTTTCAAGAACGGGAAGGCAATCAACTTTTCCAGCAGCTCCTGCAGCAACTGCTGGGATCCCAACACCAATCCCCAGGCTCCCAGGGCGCTGATCACCCCAAATAGGCAGCCTTGCAAAATAAAGGGCAGATAAATCCAAGCTGCTGTTGCCCCCACCAGTTGCATCACCTCGATCTCGCGGCGACGGGCCATGACGATCAGACGAATGGTTGTAGTAATCACCGCAACCGCCGTTAGGGCCAATACCCCAGTGATGCCTAGGGATCCCAGCCGCAGCATTTCCTGGATCTGCGCTAATTGTTGCACCACCTGGTCACCGTAGTAGACTTGGTCCACCCCTTCCAGTTGGCGAAGGTGGGCGGCTACCTCCCCCAGTGCCTCGGTAGAATCTGCCTTCACCCGCATTGCATCCACAAGAGGGTTATCCCCCAACTGGGTTTGAATGGCCTCTTCATCCTCAATGCCCATCTCCAGCAGCAGGGTGCGCCAGGCTTGATCTTTGGTGATTACCTTCACTTCTGCCACGTGAGGCAACTGGGTAACTTGGGGCTGCAAATCCACCGCTTGCCGTTCCGGCTCCAGATAAACAGAAATCTCCAATTGTCCTCCTAGGGATTGCACCGTGGCATCAACTCCCCAGGACAGTTGGATGCTAATCCCCACCAGAAACAGCAGCACCAGTAGGGTACTCACAGCGGCCCAGTTTAGCCAGCCACCCCGCCGTAATCCCAAACCAGTCTCTTGCAGGAGATAAAGGATTTTATTGAAAAATCGGGAAAGAGCCCACATCTGAATTCACCGCCCCACTACACGCCCAACACCCAAAGTCTGAGAACTGACTGTAGGTATGCCAGCAGCCTTCAGCGCATATCATACAGGTGTCCTCCTTCGATACGCACCACCCGATGCCCGGCCCGCTCCACCAAGTAAGGATCATGACTGGTCATAATGATCGTTACGCCGAAAGAATTGAGCCGTTCCAAAATCTGCAGCACCAGCAGGGAATTTTCTGGATCTAGGTTGCCTGTCGGCTCATCCGCCAGCAACAGCACAGGCATATTGACAATGGCACGGGCCAAGCTGAGTCGCTGTTGTTCACCTCCGGAAAGCTCGTGGGGGAAACGATCCCGTTTTTCCGTTAGCCCTACCATCTTCAGGGTGGGCCCTATGCGGCGACGAATTTCTGCCGGTGATAGCCCCTGTGCCCGCAACACAAAGGCAACGTTTTCTCCCAAGGTACGGTTGGCCAGGAGGCGGTAGTCTTGAAACACCACCCCTAAGCGCCGCCGCAGCATGGCCAGCGGCCGTGGCGGGATCCGATAAGGACGACGGCCCTCGGAAGAGAATAGGCAGACCTGATCTACCACAACCGTACCGCGAGTGGCCTGCTCCGCCCCGTAGAGCAGCCGCAACAGCGTAGACTTGCCTGCACCGGATACTCCTGTTACGAACACAAACTCGCCGGGGCGTACCTCCAAGTCCACATCCCGCAAGACCAGGCTGCCGTTGGGAAAGACTTTACTCACCCCGCGCAGCGACACCATGCTATTCACGGCTTGCGTGGCTCGGGTCTGAGAGCTGCCATAAAACCCCAAGCTGCCCCCCGGATCCGGTTGGGTAGGCAGAGTTGGTGGAGAGGCAATAGCGGTCCAGGAACTGTGGAAGCGAGGCTTATAGCTGAGGTGTTGACTGATCATGGTGAAAAGAGCCTAGAGAAGGAGAGGACTCGGTGCTCTGCTCAGGAACCCCTTCGGGAGGAGGGATCCCGCAGCACTTGCCAGGCAAACCTAGGCAAGGCTAGCATCCGTCGCCAGCGCCAGGGTTCCTGATAGAGACGATACAACCATTCCAACTGATGGTCACGCCACCAGCGGGGGGCACGCTCTTTTTTGCCGGCCCAGATATCCAAACTGCCCCCTACGCCGATCCAAGTTGCCGCCGGTAAAAGACCGCGCCGGGCTTGGATCCAAAGCTCTTGACGGGGGGATCCCAACCCCACCAACACCAGCTGCGGCTGAAAGCTCTGCAGAGCTTGTAAAAGCTCAGGTTCCTCCTCAGGGGAGAAGTAGCCGTGGCTACCGTAGAGACACAATTGTGGAAACTGGGCTTGCCAGCGCTCTACTGCCGCCTGATTCACCTCCGGCTTGCCGCCCACCAGAGCCACCCGCCACCCTCGCAGCGCCGCCGAGCGGATCAAGGTTTCCGCCAGCTCAATCCCAGGTACCCGCTCTACCCCAATCTGCTGCCGTCGTAAGGCCCACACCACTCCGGCACCATCGGGAATGACCAGTTCTGCGGCTTTCAGGACCTGGGCAAAGTCTGGATCCTGCTGGGCCAGCATGATCATTTCTGGGTTGCAGGTAACCACCTGCGTGCCCTGAGCAGCGGTGATGCGAGCCTCAATCCAAGCAGCATAGCTCTGTAGATTGGCCGCCGGCTGCAGAATGTGGAGCTGGACTCCCAAAACCGAGTAGGTCGTTAACGGTCCTACCATCCTTGGCCTGCTCTGGGCGATTTGAACACAACCCCCAAAATAACAGGGATCCCCACTGTAGCTTTTAAGCATCCAAATCCTGAAGAACGGCGTATCCCCATCAGACCGGGCTGAGGGGTGATGACAGTGGCCCCCGACGGTCCTTCCGATACCTTTTCAGGACAGGAGACTTTCGATGAAAACCTCAAAAACCCCATTGGCTCTGCCTCGCCTTGCTGCCGAATGGGATCCCAGCACCTCTCGCCGCAGCCTGTTGTTGACCGGCTTGTTGGCCGGTGTGGGGGGAGCGATCGGGTTGAGCAGCTTGCCCGGTGCCGCCCAATCCAATGCTGATATCGCCATCCTCAACGCCGCCATTGACCTGGAACAACAGGCGATTTGGGCCTACAAAACCGCTGCCGGCAAATTGAGCAGCACCGATGTGGGCAAGGTGGTATTGGATGTGGCTACCAAGAACCTCAAGGACCACGAACAACACCGGGATCTGTTGGCGGGTGCTGTCCGGCAGTTGGGGGGAACACCCTCCCCAGCCCGCGACAGTTACGATCTTTCCACCTATATCGACGATCAAGAAGGCAATCTCGACTCTGATGCCAATATCGCTAAGCTCGCCCTTGCACTAGAGTTCGATGCGGCTCTGGCCTACAACGATGCTTTTACCCAACTGTCTAACAAAGACTTGGTGGCTGCCGCCAGCACCATTGGCCCTAACGAAGTTGCCCATGCTACAGCGATCCGGGCCGTCTTTAACAGCCTCGACTCCAGCATCTTGGTGGTGCCCTCCCCCTTTGTTAGTGCTGATACTCGGGAACGCTGGATTTTGAAGGTGTAGGGTTAGCTAAAGACTCCGTTCTGCTGGCACGAACGGTAAGGATACCCAACGTTCTTGTTTGAACTTTTTGGGGCATTGGGGATCGTCACCATAGGCACCCTAACCCGATGATCCGGAGGGTTACCGTCTCTGTTGACTAGGGTCATTGACCCCTTTTTTTCTCTTCTGGACTGATGCGGAGAAAAGACCATGCCCATGACGCGGCGTCTGCTACTGCTAAGTGGATTGGGTTCTGCCCTTAATGTGGGGATAATTCTGGCCTTGGATCGCTGGCGACAGGCCGGCTCTTTGACAGGGGGGGATCCCGTCGGAGCAACAGCGGCAGTCTCGCAAGCCGAGGTGATCATTCGCGGGTTTCAATACTTGCCTGCGGAGGTCATCCTGAAGCGAGGTGGCACCGTTACCTTTACCAACCAAGACTCTACTCCCCACACTGCTACCCCTTTAGATGGAGCCCAATTTCAGGGGACGGGGCGGTTGCGGCGGAACGAGAGTAAGGAGGTGGTGTTTGGGGTGGCCGGGATCCAGAACTATTTCTGCGATATCCATCCCAGCATGGTAGGCCGTATTATCGTTGTGGAATGAGGGATTGGCCATGCAAACAGAAACACTGGCACCCCCTGCCCCCTTTTGGAACATCTGTCGGCGGGTTTATCTGGTTTGGGCAATTTTGTTGTTAATTGGGTTTGGGGCAACTCAATTTCACCAGGAGGCCGGCATCAACTGGCTGTGGTTGGTGATTTCCCTCATCGGGTTGGGCTATATGGTTCACCAAACCCGTTTGCCGGAGTTTCGGACAGCAGGCTTAGCCCATCTTTACTTCGTGGGTTTGGTGTGGACACTGGTGATTGCCCTGGGTATGGTTCTTTCGGTGTTACCGTTTATGGGTCTTGGTGTACTGGCACCCCTGAGCCGGTATCTGGGGGTATTTTGGTTATTTCAGATGGGGTTGGGTCACTGGCTTAACGGCATGGTGGATCCGCCACGTTATCCCTACTGGATGACAGGTGGGATCCAGATTTTGGCCGGTATCGCTTGCTTGCTATGGGGATTGGAGTGGCAATTTTGGGTTGCAGGAGGCGTCGG
>CALFBB010000013.1 GCA_937944885.1 uncultured cyanobacterium | reverse complement strand
AAAGTCGGGCAGGCCTGACTGACGGGTACCCATAACCTCACCAGGACCACGCAAGCGCAGATCCATCTCTGCAATGAAAAAGCCATCCTGGGATTGCTCCAAGACTTTTAGGCGCCGCAGGGCATCTTCTGCTTGAGAGTCCGTCATCAATAAGCAATAGGATTGCTCGGAACCGCGTCCTACCCGTCCCCGCAACTGGTGTAACTGGGATAGGCCAAAGCGCTCTGCGTGTTCAATCACCATTACTGAGGCGTTGGGCACGTCCACCCCCACTTCGACTACGGTTGTTGAGACCAAAATATGCAGCTCTCCTTGGCGAAAAGCTTGAATCACGGCTTCCTTTTCACTGCTGCTCATGCGCCCATGCAATAAGCCTACCCACAACTGGGGAAAAACTTTTTCCTGCAGACGCTGATGTTCTTCAAGGGCAGACTTGAGATCCAGTTTTTCTGACTCTTCAATCAGCGGTAAGACCACGTAGGCTTGTCGGCCCTGGGCTATTTCCCGCTCCATTAGCCGTACCACCTGAGCTCGCTGGCCAGGCCGGACAACGACGGTATGAACAGGTTTACGTCCAGGGGGGAGCTCATCGATTTGACTGACATCCAGATCACCATGCAGAGCCAGAGTCAGGGTACGCGGGATCGGGGTGGCAGTCATGGTTAGCACGTCGGGGTGATCCCCTTTCTGTTGTAGAGCGGCCCGTTGCTCCACACCAAAGCGGTGTTGCTCATCGATGATCACCAACCCCAGCTTTTGAAATTGCACCGCTGGTTGGATGAGAGCATGGGTACCTACTACTAGAGGTAGTTCTCCTGTCTGTAATTGTCGTAGGATCTCGCGCCGCTTGGCAGCAGGGGTGGAGCCGGTCAGAAGTTCTACAGGCAGATGCAACTGGCTAAACCAATCCACCAGTTTGTGGTAGTGTTGCTCCGCCAAAACTTCGGTGGGGGCCATTAGGGCGGTTTGCCAGCCGGATTGAATGGTTGCGAGCAGGGCGACTACGGCTACAACTGTTTTCCCAGAGCCGACATCTCCTTGTAAGAGACGGTTCATGGGCAAGGGATCCTGTAAATCAGACAAAATTTCATTGATCACCCGTTGTTGAGCAGCTGTGAGTTGAAAGGGCAAGAGTTGGTAAAAGCGATTCACCAACTCACCGCCCAGGGGTTGATAGCGGGGTATGGCTTGTGCCTGTTCTCGGTAGCGCTGTCGCCGTTGCAGTAGCCCTAGCTGCAAATAAAAGAATTCGTCAAACACAAGGCGGCGTCGCGCTTGTACCAGATATTCACTGGTTTCCGGGAAATGGATCTGCTGTAAGGCCAGGGGCAAATCCAACAGATGGAAAGTGTGTTTTAGGTCTTGGGGCAAGGGATCCTCTACGTAAGCGGCAGCAGGTAGAGCTAGGTGTACGGCCTTACGTACTAGGTCAGCGGTAATGCCTTCAGTGAGAGGATAGATGGGTAAAATTTTACCAACTGTAAGAGGAGATCCCTTTTTGGCTAAACCAATATCGCTGTTTTCAGGGGATAAATCCGGCAAAACTTCAATTTGTGGGTTGTCTAGGGTGATACCAAAGCGATTTTTTTTCACCAAGCCACTGGCTGCTACGATTGCTCCGCGGGGGTATTGCCGTTGCATAGCCTCCTGCCAGCCACGCTGGGTAAATTGCCGCCCGTTATAAAAGCGGCTCAGGGTAATGGTGCCGCTGCTATCAGCAATTTTGAGGTTAAAAATGGTGAGAGATTTGTTTTTAGGACTGGTGAAGCAAGTGCAACTTTTAACGGTACCTACTATGGTAACGGTTTCTCCTACTTTGGCCTGCCGGATTAAGACTTGCTCCGAGTAGTTTACATAATCACGGGGAAAATAATAAAGGGCATCCCGTACAGTAAGTAGCCCTAGCTGGGCTAGCTTTTCTGCCGATTTTGGGCCAATTCCTTTGAGAAATTGTAGAGGTTGATCAAGGCTGAGTCCTTCTGGTTTGAGTAGAGGGGCTGGGCGGGGGAGCGGGGGCTGCTGCTGCCGCCGAATATGGTCCAACCAGCGTCGGGTTTCGGCCACGAGGTGTTGCCGCTCTGGCAGCTCCAACTTGGGGTAAAGCGTATAACGGGATCCCAGCTCGTGCCATTTGCGGTGCTCCTCCCTATCTAGCCGCCAATCTGGAGGGGGATCCTGGCAGAAAACACTACTCAAAAATTGGGAGAAGGTTTGCTCTCGCCCCTGCAAGTTGCCGAATCCAGACTCGGCTTCTACCGATAGGGCACGCTGAAGACGTTTGAGATCCAAATGTTCTGGCACGACCCCAGTCTGTTTGTTGGACTACTCCCGGGATCCTTTACATTTAACCATGGGATCCCTGTAAGGAATCCCTACCAAGAAAGGCCCTTCAGTATTCTGGTGTTATTTTACCCGATGCTGTAAGGGGGATACCTGGACAGTTCTAAACCAGTCTGGATCCCTGCAAAAGTTGCAAAAACGCTAGCCTAGGTGAGCAAGTCTATTCTCAACCTCTCAGCAGAGGATAAGGAAAATCATGCGCATTGCTATCACAGGGGGGAGTGGGTTTATCGGGCGCTGCTTGGTCTCACGTCTACTGGCACAAGGAGATCAAGTCTTGGTTTTAACCCGCCGTCTTGCACCGGCCCGTCGGGTGTTGGGGGAGCAAGCCAGCCTGAAGCTGCTGCAATACGATCCCTACCAACCCCAGGCCTGGGCTGAAGCGCTTGAAGGTTACGAGGGTATTGTCAATCTGGCCGGGGAACCCCTGGCTTCTTCTCGTTGGACGGAGGCCAAAAAAAAGGAGATCCGCCGTAGCCGTGTAGAAACCACGCAGGCTCTGGTTCAAGCAATCACCACCTTAAGCCAGAAACCGCAGGTGATGGTGAGTGGCTCGGCCGTTGGCTATTACGGATCCCATCCGGAAGGGGATCCGCTATCAGAAGATGCTCCTCCTGCCCAAGATTTCTTGGCAGAAGTGTGCCAGGCCTGGGAAGCTGCTGCCCAACCGGTACAGGAGCTTGGCATCCGTCTGGCCATTGTGCGTACAGGCATTGTGTTGGGGCCTGATGGAGGAGCGCTGGGGCAAATGTTAGCTCCTTTTCAGTTTTTTGTCGGGGGGACCATCGGCTCCGGCAAGCAATGGCTTTCCTGGATTCACCGCGAGGACTTGGTGAGCTTGATTTGCTTTTTGTTGCAACAGGGATCTGGTGTTTTCAACGGTACAGCTCCCAATCCTGTACAAATGGAAGAGTTTTGCCGAATTTTGGGTCAAGTTTTGGCCCGCCCCTCCTGGTTACCGGTTCCAGAATTTGCTCTAGAGTTGCTTTTGGGTGAAGCGGCACAAGTGGTTCTTACTGGCCAAAAGGTGATCCCAAAAGCGGCTTTGGCAGCAGGGTTTACATTCCAGTATCCCCATCTCAAGGAGGCGCTACGGCAAATTTTGATCGGTTAAATCTTTGGTAGCTAGGCAAAAAAGCTACAGCCGATACTGACAATGCTAATCCAAAAGAAAGTTCAAGACCCCCTAACTTCCCTTTCTCGTGAGCAACTGGCAGAGATTATGCCCTCTGCCCAGGGCTTACTTAGTGAAAGGTGTAGCCCATCAGCCGGGTGCTTCTTGGGTTCTCTGGAAAGAAAACGGTAAGTATCCAGACATTGAGTTGCTCTCGGATTTCACCGCCAAAGTCAACCGTACTTTTTCCCAACCGGGGAGTTGGTGCCTTTACCTGAGGAAGTGGAAAAAAAGGGAACAACAACAGGCGGAGCGCTTGGCCGAGCAACCGCAGAAACTGGGGATAGATCCCGACAGCCTGGAAACATTGAGATTGAAGTAGACCCTTTGAGGAGGATCCATGAGTGACACGCTCTTAACCGAGCCTCTGCTACAGCCGGCAGAAGATGCTTACTTACCCGAATTGCCCCCTACCCAGGATGAACTCCCCTACGACGACGGCATCCCTATGGAAACTTGGCGGCACAAATGCCAGATGGACTTCTTAATCTCGGTCAGCCAAACCTGGCTGCAACAACGCCCCGATGGCTTCGCCAGCGGCAATATGTTCCTCTACTACAGCCTGGAACAATCCCGCAAGCAGGATTTTAGAGGCCCCGATTACTTCGTGGTGTTGGGGGTGCCCAAGGGGGAGCGCAAAAGCTGGGTGATTTGGGAACAGGGCAAAGGGCCGGATGTGGTGATTGAGCTGCTCTCGGCCAGCACCGCCCAGTATGACAAGACGGTGAAAAAGCAGATTTATGAACAGGTGGTGCGGGTGCCGGAGTACTTTTGGTTTGACCCGTTTACACCAGAAGACTGGGCGGGGTTTCGTCTGGTGGGCAACCACTATGTTCCGATTGAGGAGGATGAGCAGGGGCAGCTAAAAAGCGAGGCTTTAGGGTTGTACCTGGTGAAGTGGACAGGGGTGTTTCGGGGCATTGAGGCCACCTGGATTCGCTGGGCCACAGAAGCGGGGGAACTGGTGCCCACGGAAGCTGAGCAAGCTCAGCAACAGGCGGAAGAGGAGCGACAACGAGCCGACCAAGAACGACAACGAGCCGACCAAGAACGACAGCGAGCTGACCAAGAACGACAGCGAGCCGAACAAGAACGACAGCGAGCCGACCAAGAACGGCAGCGAGCCGAACAGGAACGACAACGGGCGGAGCGTTTGGCCGAGAAACTGCGGGAATTGGGGGTAGATCCGGGTACCCTAAGTTAAAAAGCCATCAGGGATCCCCTCCCATGCATGACCAGGCGTTCATTCAGGATCTCACTTCGCAACCTGAGAGCCTTGCTCAGCTCCTGGATCGGGTCTTGTCTCATTTACAGCCAGATGAAATTCTTTGTCAGATTGGATGGGTTGAGCCGTCAGATTTGTTGGCGGTTATGCCCAATCATCCTGACAAACTGGCGGTAATACTACGGGATCCGCAGCTGACCCAACCCCCCAACTCTGCTGAAGATATTCAAACCCAGATTGCCAAATACGGCTTAGAAGATCGAGTTCTCCTGTTAGAAGGCTCTATCCCTGATCTTTTGACCGAGCTAGACCAACTCTTTCCAGAGACACGAATCGGTGTCTGCTACAATGTTGCTCTAACGGATTACCGCACCCATTTGCTGCAATCATTACTCTTGCGAGAGTATTTTTCGCAAGTAGCCCTTTACATTGTCAACCACTGCCAATGGGGATCCCTAGCCCAGGCCAATCTGGATTTAATGGGGGTGGATCCCTGCTTTCATCTGGAGAAAGTATGGTCTAATCTTGGCAATGGTATCCACCTGCTGGTCTGGAACACTCAGCAGAAAGGTTTAACGGAAGAGGATTTGGCCTACATCCAAACCCTAGCCCCCACCTTCTTGCTAGCTGCTAACCCCGTATCCCTTACCTTTACCGAGCCGGATCCCTTTGAACCGTTCCGATTTTACCCTTGTAAGTACATCAAGATAGATGACTTTTTACCTGCCGAGATCAACCAAGCGATCTTGGCAAAAGCTATTGCCTGCCAAGAGCAGTTTATCCCTGCTAAAAGCTACAGCAAAAACAATACGGAAGCAGAATCTCTCAAGTTTCGTCGCTCTGTCCGTTTGGATCTTGCTCATTTTCAGGAGTATGGATCCCTGCTCAGGGAGAAAACTGTAGCCGTAGCCCCCAAAATTTTTGCCGAACTGGGCATTGAGAACTTTGATATCCAGATTTTTGAGATGGAGATGATTGCCAGCTACGATGGCTGCTACTTTACACCTCACACCGATAACTCTTATCCACAAACGGCGTTTCGTCAGGTTAGCTGTGTGTACTATTTTCACAAAGATCCCAAACCTTACCGCGGTGGAGAACTACGCATCTACGATACCCGGAGAAGAGCGCCTGATCCCCCTATCATGTATGGGGCTTATGACGAGGTGATTCCCACCAACAACAGCATGGTCTTTTTTTCCAGCAGTTGCCTGCATGAGATTTTGCCTGTATTTAGTCCTAGCCAGGCCTTTGCCGATAGCCGCTTTACCATTAACACTTGGCTAGGAGCTCAATCCTGAAGATGGCTAAGGTTTGTCTTGGTAGTTATAATTTCTGTCTTAGAGTATGGAGATTTTTGTGACTGAGCCAAGGAAAGACAACACTAGCCAGATTGCTCATCTATAGCAGTGATATCCATCTTTCCATTGCCCAACAAGGTTCTGTTCTTTGCTACTTCAGAACAATTTATTAAAATTCATTCGCTCTGCCGAGTCATTTTATATCCCTGCCTTAAAAAAGAGAACTTTACGGCGAGTTCAAGTAAAATCTCTTAGGATAGATATCCCTACCCTGTGAGAGTTGCTACCCATGGTTGCCCCTTTTGCCCAACGGCTACGCCCGCTTGGGTCCAATGTATTTGACCGGATGGATCAGGCCAAGCAGGACGCTCGGCAAGCGGGACTGGACTTGATAGATCTTTCTCTGGGATCTTCAGATCTGTTGCCTCCGGCAGAGGCACTGACTACGGTGCAATCTGCCCTCTCGGATCCGGACACCTACGGCTATACCCTCTTTCATGACACAGCTGCTTTTCGCCAAGCTTGTGCCAAGTGGTACGAGGACAAGTTCGGCCTTGCGGTTGACCCGGAAACAGAGGTGCTGCCTTTGATTGGATCCCAGCAGGGGACAGCCCTGCTGCCACTGGCCCTCCTCAACCCCGGTGATGTGGCCCTACTCACGGATCCCGGCTACCCCTCTCATGTAGGTGGGATCCACTTAGCAGGCGGGATCCCCTATTTTTTACCTCTAGTGGCGGAGCATGGGTTTTTACCCCAATGGGATGAGATCCCGGCGGAGGTCTGTCGTCAGGCACGGCTTTTGGTGTTGAGTTACCCTCATAACCCCACCACTGCCACCGCCACGGCGGAGTTTTGGCAACAGACGCTCGAGTTTTGCCGGCAGCACGAGATAGTGTTAGCCCATGATTTTCCCTACGTGGACTGGTGCTTTGATGGTCGGGTTGCTCCTTCTGCTCTACAGGCGGATCCACAAAAAACTTGTGCCATAGAGTTTTTTTCCCTGTCTAAGTCCTACCACATGGGTGGGTTTCGGGTGGGTTATGCCATCGGCAATCGGGATCTGATTCGGGCGCTGCGACTGGTGAAATCCACCATCGATTTTCATCAGTACCAGGGTATTTTACGAGGAGCAGCGGCAGCCCTGGCCACTCCAGAAACCTTCTTGCACCACTGGCGGCAGGTGTATCGAGAGCGGCGGGATACTGCAGTGGCAGCCCTGCACCACATCGGCTGGCCGGTACCGCTACCGGAGGCAACCATGTATCTATGGGCACCTCTACCGACAGGCTATGGAGGATCCTCTGGACAGTTCTGTCTAGACTTGGTGAAGGCAACCGGGGTGGCTTTGTCGCCGGGGTCTGGCTTTGGCTCGCGTGGGGAGGGCTATGTGCGCTTTGCGTTGGTGGTGGAGGGATCCCGTTTGCAGGAAGCCATCAAACGGATCGGCTACTTTCTGGAGGGTAGTCTTAAGAATCCCGGAGCTGAGTTTGAGTAACTGCCAAGGCCAGGGCCGTACCGCCTACGATGCCAATCGGCAAAACAACAGGTTCAACGGCGGAACTGCCAGTAGGAATGCAGTCATAAGACCAAACCCGGCCATCAAGGCTCGATGTCCTAGGACAAACCGCAACTTGGCCCCCGGCCGCCAACCCCATAGTCCCAGCACCAGATCCACCATGTCTAAAGCCACTGGGTAGAGCCAAATCCCTATTCCGAGCCTCTGTCCTACCCCCGGCAGCAGCCAACTCAGTCTTAACCCCATCCATAAGCCCAATTCCCCCGTTTGGCCTGACCGTGCTGCTGAGTGTGGGCTGCCAACTGTTCCCGAAACGGGCCGGCCACCGGCGTAACCAACGGAAAAAGTAAGCTATAAGTTAGCCCCAGCACAATCACCAGAGTCATCAATCCCGGTGCTAGCCCCAACAGCCACAGGGGAAAGGCTAAGGCTTCCAGGCCATGACCTGTTAACCAAGCACCCGAGAAAACCAGCCCAGCAAAGGTAGCCGCCGTCGTGAGCGTCAGCAGGGATCCCCACAGTTGCAATCGCGGAGACCGCCAAAACAAGCTCCAGCCACAGGCGAAAAAGCGAATGCCCATCCAGATCCAGGGATCCCCCTTGGCAAGGATTCTAATTAAGATGGGAGGAACCCCTAAAGACTCCTCTGAGCCAGGGGAGTGAAGCGGAGGATGGGATAGAGCCATGTGTTTCTCTTGCCCTCTGCTCAGGTCAGCGGAACTGTACCTTACGGGGCAAGATAGTAGATAGTATGATGCACTTTGCACGGCAAGATAGAATAAAGCCAGCTCTTGCTCTGCTGGATCTGAACTAGAACCATGGGATCCCCAGGCTATGTTCGACAAGCTCCTCTTTCCCATTGATAACTCGCGTGAAACTAGCCATGCCCTGCCCTTGGTAGCAGATATGGCACAGCGCTACCAAAGCCAGGTGTATCTGCTTTCGGTTTTGGATGATACCGAGCTTAGCCCTGAGCAAGCCCAACAGGCACGACAAAACATTCAAGCTTTGCTTAAACAAACAGAATCAGGTCTGCACAAAATTGGCGTTGAGAATGTCAAGAGCGAGTATCGCGAGGGGAAGGTGCCCTTCGTCATTTGTGATGTTGCTGATGAGCTAGAAATTGACCTGATTATCATGGGTTCGCGGGGCCTGAGCCTAGCTGGAGAACGGCAGGATAACTCTGTGAGCAATCGCGTCATTAATCTCTCCCCCTGCCCGGTGTTGGTGGTACCTTAGGTGAAAGGGATCCGATAGACGGTATTCTGAAGAGTGCGTCAAGGCTAGTTCTCTGTCTCTGAATGTTGCCTTGTGTAACAACAAGGCAATTGTCATTTGTCTCTCTGAAGAGGCTGAAGTACAACGAAGAGCAAGAGAAGATTGATTCTGATGCATCTCTGATGCATCTGATGTAGGGAGCGGGTTTCACCGTTAGGGATTGTCATGGAAAAAAGTCGTGGTCACAATAAATCCTCACAGAAAACCTTTGAGGTAATGCGAAATTTCGCAGAAACTTACGCCAAGCGTTCTGACACCTATTTTTGTTCCGATCCCTCCATTACAACGGCGGTGATTGAGGGCCTGGCTCTTCACAAAGAACAGTTGGGATCTCCTCTGTGTCCCTGTCGCTTTTATGAAGACAAGGAAGCAGAGGCCAAGGCAGGTTATTGGAACTGCCCCTGTGTGCCGATGCGGGAACGGAAGGAATGCCACTGTTTATTATTCTTAACTCCTGATAACCCGTTTGCAGGCCGCAGCCAAACCCTGGAAGAGGTGAACCTAGACTATTGATCTCTGGTGATCTCCGGTGATCTCTAGGTGTTGGTAAGGGATCCCCAGCAAAATCTGACAGCGGCAAGCTGATGCAGAACAGTTGCAAAACTCGATATGATCATCATCAAAGAGCCCTCTGGGGTTATTGACTTGCACAAGAAGGAAACTCTCTTATGACCCCCTCACTTGCTAACTTTCTTTGGAGCCTAGTCGCTGGTGCTGTGGTGCTGGGTGTTCTCTTCGGCGCCATTGTCTTTGTCAGCCAGAAAGATAAGGTTCGCCGTCGTTGAACCTTTGCCAAGGGCCCTTTTAGATGGAATGTCCCTAGCCGGTTCTAGGGTTGCTGGTTGGCCTTTGCATACCACGGCCTACCCCTGTTAGGGTAGGCCAGGGCTTTAATTTTGATTTGATTTTGATGTGAAACTCTTGGCCTTGCAGTAGCGTCAAGCTTGGGCAGATTGACTGCCCTAGAAGTGAAGTGACTCCACCACCCTAGGGGTCCGACCTAAAGTCCACTACCGTTGATTTGTCCAGCTTTGCAGAGTGTTAAAACACAAAAAGACTCTCATTGGAGAGCCCTTTTGAAGATTCTATTGCGCCGTTTTACCGTGGTTTTCGACCTGGAAAATCCAGTGTAGGATATCGGGGATGATCTTGATAGTTTCCAAGCTAAACTTGGCCTACTGCTCTCACATCCACAGCCCATCCTAATTGTCGAAAGGTATAGATCGGAAAAACATAACGGCAGTCACCAACGCCGCAGAATCCTTCGTTGATCATACCTTATTTCTTCCTCGGGTCAAAGATGGGATCCCTTCTCACCATTCGGGCTAGCATAGGTGGAAGTGTAGCCCTTTCTCGCCCATGCTGGACTCTTTGCTGGACAACATTTACGGCGCTTGGTTCATGCCTGAGCGGACTTTCCGGACACTGCGGGAGCAACCTGTTCTTGGGCAAGCCTTTGGGGTAGTTGCGTTGCTCAACGGTCTTGAGGCCATCCGCCGCAGTGGGGCAAGCTTACCGGCCATGCTCCTGGCCGTATTGATGGGGGTTTTGGGTTGGGTTAGCTTGGCAGCTTTGTTGCAGCTGCTGGCCTTTTGCTTTGGGCGGTCTGCACCCTCTTTCGCAGCACTCCTTTGTTTGACAGGGTTTGCGGGTTTACCTTGGCTTTTGTTGGGTCCGGCTCAATCCTTGGGAGGTGTGGCCGGATCCCTATTGGGGCTGGTGGCCTTGTTGTGGTTTGTGGTTTGGCAGGTACGGGCAGCGGCTGTGGCGCTTGAGCTGGAGTGGTGGCGCTTGGCCGGTCTTATCCCCCTCACGTTTCTGGGTGGGATCCTGGCGCTCAGTTGGTTGACTAGCAGTATTGTGACGCTAGCCTCTTTGGGCTAAATCTTGGGTCGGGAATTGTCCAGGTGGTAGAACATTGTCTAGGTCTAGCTGGGTACTCGCTGCAGCTGGGGCTGTTCTTCTGGAAGAATGGCACCCTCTACCGGGCAAACCTGTAGGCAGATGCCACAGTCAATACAGGTGGAAAACTCAATCCAAAAGTAGTCGGTGCCTTTGGCATTTTTGGTGTCTCCAGGGTGAATGCAGGCTACTGGGCAAGCCTCTACGCAATCGGCAATCCCTTCACAAACATCGGTAACAATCGTATGTGGCATGGATCCCTCACTGTTGCCGTTTCAAGGCCGTGGCTTTGCTCCTCGGCTTTCCCTCTCTACTTGTGATTTCCAACTTGTGATTTGCAATTGCTCTGCCACCTCAGCTTTGCGAGGCGGGAACCGTTGCAGAATTGCACACAGTTCCGTCATTTTAGCGCAACAGGTGGGAGGCTCTGCGCTGCGGTCAACTGTTCAGGTCAAAATCTAGCTCAAGGAGTGGGATCGCCAAGCTATTCAGGGTGACCGTCTTCAGATCTCGGCTCGGTAGCCCAAATCCCGAAGGATGGGTTCTGAGCGCCGCCAATGGGGTCGCACCTTCACAAAAAGCTCCAGATACACTTTGCCTAGAATTAACTTCTGGATTTGCAGACGAGCGGCTTGACCGATTCGTTTGAGCATTTCCCCTCCCTTGCCGATTAGGATCCCTTTTTGGGAGTCCCGCTCCACCAGGAGGGTAGCCAAAATGCGAGTGACAGTGGGGGTTTCTTCTACCTGGTCAATGATTACGGCCACGGAATGGGGCACCTCCTCGCGAGTGTGCAACAACACCTGTTCCCGGATTAGCTCGGCCATGATAAAGCGCTCCGGCTGATCCGTCACCAACTCAGGTGGGTAGTAGTAGGGCCCTGCTGGTAGGAGGTCGATGGTGGCTTCGATAAGAGGAGGTAAACTGCCGGGATCCAAGGCAGAAACCCATACCACAGGTGCTCCCGCTCGCAGAGCTTGGTAGCTCTCCTGGTAGGCTTGCCGGGTTTGGGGATCTTTAGGGGCCAGATCCGACTTGTTGCAAACAATCAAGCAAGCAGACTCAGCCGGGATCTGCTCGGCAATATAGGCATCGCCCCGCCCGGCAGGTACTGATCCATCCACCACAAAGAGGATGACATCCACAGCTGCCATGGCAGCCTGGGCATTGCGCACCAAAATTTCCCCCAGACGATGGTGGGGCTTGTGAATGCCGGGGGTATCCACCCAAATGATCTGCGCTTGAGGTAGAGAAAGGATGCCCTGGAGGCGGTTGCGAGTGGTTTGGGCAACGGGGGAGGTAATGGCGATTTTCTGACCGACCAAGGCATTGAGCAGGGTGGATTTGCCGACATTGGGTCGTCCGATCAAGGCCACAAAGCCTGACTTAAACCCCGGTGGTGCCGTCGGGATCCCGTAGGTCAAAACTTCCTGCGCTGCTGCAGTTGTCTTTGGGGTTGTTTCCATCCCGTCTGGCCCCTCCTTAGGTACTGCCTCAGTAGGAATATCCGCCATAGCTACCCCTCAATCGCCAGAGTGAGCAACGGAGGCAGCCGGCAATGGCAACGACAGGGATTCCAAGGAAGCCAAGGTGGTGCCGGGGAAATAAAAATTCAGGATTTGCGCCGGGCTAAATCCCTGCCGGGCCAAGGTGTAGGAGCCGTACTGACTGAGGCCAACTCCATGACCAAATCCACCGCCGATAAATCGGTAACCCATCAACTGCTCCCCTTGCTGCCAAGGTTCTACCCGAAACATAGTGCTATAGAGGCGCGGGAAAGCCAGGCGCACTTGATCCTTGTGTAGAGTAATCGAGTGAGGCCCTGCTGCCGTTTCTAGATCCAACTGCAGGGCTTGTACCCGGCCACTGGCGGAGCGCTCCAGAACGCGCATACCCCCAATGCCTGTCCATTCAGGCATCGGGATCCCAAGATACTCTTGGCCGGCCCGCAGCTGGGCATTGAGCTCGTCTAAGGACTGAGCTAGTTCCCAACGGAACAGGCGGGATACCCCTACTTCATTAAAGCCTTGCCGCTGGGCCAGGAAAGCTTGAAAGCTGCTCTCCTCCCGCAAATCTAAGGACTGACCCGGTTGATGGGCAACATCCACTTGCACGCGTAGGTAGGGACGCGGATCCCCATCCCAGACATCCTCAAAAGCGGCAGAGACCCCCCCATTGGTGGAGGAGTAGACGGCATCCACCAGCTCGCCATTGTAGGTGAGAACCTGACCACGGGTTTGTCGAATCGCTTCATCGGCGCGCGGGTTGGTTCCGGTTAAGCCCCGATACACCTGGCAGTGGGTGTTGGCGCAGATCTGATAGTCATCGATCTGAAAGCGGTGTAAATTCTTCAGGGCATAGGTGCGGGCCAAAATAGCCTGGGCGGCCATCGCGGCAAAGGGAGCTCCTGGCCCCACCTCGTGGGGAACCACCCCGCGCAGATAGGTTTCTAACGGTACGGCATTGACCACTGTATAGCTGCCGTAGGCATTGGGCTGAATTGTCAGGGATCCGGCATAGTAGCGGTCATTTACCCGTAGATAGCCGGCATCGGAAGTCACCCTTAGGCGGGTGCGATGGTAGCGGAAATGGTCGTGAACCCAGCTGAGTTCGGCTCGCTCCCGCCGCTCTTCTACCACCGCTCGCACATTCGGGATCCCTGCTTCTTGGGCATAGAGATGGATTTGTGTCAGTTGTTGAGGGGTATAGGTGCGGTGGGTCCATACTTGCCATTCTTCCGGTTGAGCGATTTCGGTGTTGATGCCCAAAGATTGCCATTGGTTGGCATTGGCCTCGGCGCTCTCAAAACTTTTGTGGCTACTCAAGATCAGGCGGTGGATGGTTTCGGGGTGGGTGAGGGCGCGATTGACAATACCAATTGTCACTTGGGAAGTGCGCTGGCTGTGCCAAGTACCATCCGCCTGTTGGAACTGCAAAGTCAGCATGGAACCTGCCGGGGCCGCCAACTCTACCTGGTCTGTCCGGGAGTGGCCAAACCGTTGCCAAATGCCCACGTGTAGGATCGGGTTGTGAGGGGTGGCCACCGTTGCTGCAGCTTGTTCCTCGAGAGGATTCCAGGGATCCCCTGCTCCAAAGGCCGCCAGCAGCAAACCTAGGCTGGAAATGACCGTACTCTGGACAACCTGACGGGCCTTTGCAGTAAGAGGCTTGTAACCGAGCATAGCTGCTTTATCCTGACAACACACCTAGTTGATTTTACTTGTATCCCTTTCGGCTGACCTGCAGGTATGGATGCTTTTCCCCTTGATGTTCACAGCGGCGGCCAGGGATCCCAGAGTATGGCTCGCCTGCTCCGCAAGGGATCCGGTTGGCGACTGGGCTGGGATCCCACTGGACAACATTTTGTGGCTTTGGTGGGAGGAGAAACCTGGGCCCTGGAGCTGACCCGCGAGGAATGGCAAACTTTTGTGCAGGGGGTACAGCAGTTGCAGCAGGATATGGCAGCGATGGCCTCCCAGCTGATGGCAGAGGAAAATGTCACTCTAGAACGGTCTTTGCCGCTGTTGACCTTGATTGCCACCGGCAATAGTACTGCCTGGAGTCTTTATATTCAGCTCCATCAAGGGCGGCGTGGCGAAGGCTTTTGGTCTGCCCAGATTGTTCCCGAATTGTGCCAGGCCCTGGCTCACTGGCAGGAGCAACAGCAGAGCTAACCAGCGTTGGCAGAATGGGAGCAATCAACGGCGCTGGAACCGGTTGGCAGGAGTAACCTGGCTGTTTTCACAACCCCAACCGCAGCTCTGGTGGATTTGCAGGATTTGGGGTGGAATGAGCTGCCAAGCTCTGAGCAGGCTCTGAGAATCGGCGCAACCTGTACCTTTGCACGGCTACTCCGCCAGGATTGGCCGGGGATCCGCGCTTTGTGTGACGGGATCTCTAACCTCTTTTGAGGTGGCCCACTTGGCAAGAGGGGGGAAATCTCTGTTTAGCCTTGACGGTGGCGGTGATGGCGCTGCTGTTGGTTGCCCTCGAGACCACCTATACAGGTGATTCAGTCATGCCCTCAAAGAGGAGTGAGAAACCTAATTCTTAAGTCATCTGTGCTTTCATTGCCTGAAGCTACACAAATACCGGTAGCTCTTATGATTCAATAACCTAGGTTGCTGTACGGAGATAGCCTCGGTATTCCCTAATTGGATCTTTCTGTGTTAACGAGTTACTCCTTTGGGGAGTGTTGTTTACGGATACCAACAAACTTCCTTCAAGTTAGGGATCCAGACTAAGGTGTAGGTAGAGGCTGAGAAGGCAAGGGCTTGGATCCTTTGATCCAACGGGAATAAAGCTTTTCCAGTTCTACCCAAACCATAATCAAACTGCTAAAACCCATGCAGATCCAAAGCTCGCCGCTGGTCAAGGCTTCAGTGCCAAAGAAATTGCGCAGGAAAGGCACATAGAGGAGAGCAAATTGCAGCAGCAGCGTGGCCAAAACTGCCCAAAACAAATAAGGATTGGAGAGAGGGTTGGTTTCAGCAATCAATTTGTTATTGGATCGCACCGCTACGGCATGACCCATTTGGGCAATACACAAGGTCGTAAATACCATCGTGCGCCAATGGGGGGTGTAGCTCTCCACAATCAACATCATGATGATCGTGGTCATGGCAAAGAAAACACCAATGCGCAGCATGTAAGCCCCCAGCCCCTGAGCGAAAATGCTCTCTTTGGGGTTAAAGGGCGGCCTTTCCATCACCCCCGGCTCGGCCGGTTCCATGGCCAAAGCCAAAGCAGGTAAACCATCGGTCACCAGGTTCATCCAGAGAATCTGCAGGGGGGTGAGGGGCACATCTCCCAGTCCAACAATAGGAGCCGCCGCTACCGTCAGCACCTCGCCAATGTTGCTGCCCAGAATATATTTCACAAAGCGGCGGATGTTGCAATAGACAACTCGTCCCTCCTCAATGGCAGCAACAATGGTAGCGAAATTGTCATCCAACAGGATCATATCGCTAGCCTCTTTGCTGACGTCGGTACCCGTAATGCCCATAGCAATGCCGATATCCGCCTGGCGTAGAGCCGGAGCATCGTTAACGCCATCACCGGTCATGGCCACAAATTGCTGTTGTTTTTGCAGAGCTTGTACGATGTGTAGCTTGTGTTCAGGGGCAACACGGGCATACACATTCACGGTTCGGACAGTTTCTAGCAGTTCATCGGCACTCATGCGGGAGAGGGCGCGCCCATCTACAGCCCGTCCTTCGGAATCGATAATACCCAGGTCACGGGCAATGGCTAGGGCCGTCAGTTGGTGATCACCGGTGATCATCAGGGTGCGGATCCCAGCTTGATGACAGCGGGCCACCGCTTCTCGTGCCTCCGGTCGGGGGGCATCATGCATACCCACCAACCCCAGCCAGATCAGGTTTTGCTCTACTGCTTCTAGATTTTCAGGGATCCGTTCCAACGCCAGGGTGGCCACCCCCAAAACCCGTGTGCCCTGGCCGGCCATTTTGTTATTGGTCTGGAGGATGGTTTGGCGCAGCGATTCCGAAAGCGGCTGCCACCCTTCGGCATTCTGGATGCGATCACACTGCTCCAGCACCAGTTCCGGGGATCCCTTCATGTAAACGCGGTAGCTGCCATGCTCCTGAATGACCACACTCATGCGTTTGCGTTCGGAGCTAAAAGGCAACTCCTGCACCCGTGGGTATTGTGCCTGTAGAGAGGCTTTGTGCAGGTTGGCCTTGGCCGCTGCCACCAGTAGAGCTGCTTCCGTCGGATCCCCCAAGATCGACCAGGTGGGGCTACTTGAGGAGGACACTGCAGAGCGGGGGTTGCGCACTCCAGTTGCCGGCGGAGTCTTAGTCTGCAACAGCGCATCATTACAGAAGACAACAGCCCGCAACACCGCCAACAAATCCGGGCATTCCTGGGGATCAATTGGCTTGCCTGCACAATAGAAGGAGCCTTTCGGGATATAGCCCGTGCCGGTCAGGGAATAGTGATGGGAAGCGGTAACCACATCGGTTACCACCATCTTGTTTTCCGTGAGGGTACCGGTTTTGTCGGAGCAGATGGTGGTTACGGATCCCAGGGTTTCCACTGCCGGCAAGCGCCGGATTAAAGCATTGCGACGCACCATGCGTTGGGTGCCGATGGCCAGGGTTACGGTGATAACAGCCGGCAACCCCTCCGGTACCACTGCCACCGCCATACTGAGGGAAGTCTCCAGCAGTGAGGTGAAAGGAGCCATATTCCCTGCCTGCAGCAGGCCTACCCCCACCACTACAGCCACCAAGGCTAAGGAGCTGAAGACCAGCACATTCCCCAAGTGGTTCATGCGCCGTTGTAGGGGTGTGGGTTCGGTCTCCACCGATTGCAGCAGCGCTGCCACCTTACCCAGCTCCGTGTTCATGCCGGTGCTGGTGACCAGAAGGATACCGCGCCCCTGCATCACCTCCGTACCCATAAAGGCCATGTTGCGCCGTTCTCCCAGCTCGGTGTCCGGTGGGAGCACACAATCTGCCTGCTTCACCACCGACACTGCTTCTCCGGTCAAGGCTGCTTCCCGCACCTGCAAATTGACGGCTTCCGCCAACCGTCCATCCGCCGGGATTTGCACGCCAGCCTCCAAGAGCACCCGATCCCCTGGTACCAACTGGCTGGCGGAGATCTCTTGCCACAGCCCATCTCGCTCCACCCGCACACTGGGCGAAGCCAATTTTTTCAGGGCTGCCAGGGCTTTCTCGGCCCGACTCTCCTGCAGGTAACCGAGGCCGCTGTTTAAGCAAACAATCAACAAAATGGCCAGGGCATCTTTGGGAAATTCCCCTTCTTCTAGGGCCAAAACCCCTGAAACCGCTGCCACTGCAATCAGCATCAGCAGCATAATGTTGGTGAACTGATCCAGCAACACCCGCCAGCGGCTGCGACCAGAGGTGCTGATTAGCTCATTGGGGCCGTACTGCTGCTGTCGTTGGGCTACCTGTTGACTGGTAAGACCTCGGTCCGGATCGGTTTTCAGCTTCTCGGCGGTGTCGGCCACGCTGAGGCTATGCCAAGCCGACTCAAAAGAACTAGGGGATCCAGTAGGGGTCATCATGGCCACTCAAGGGTTCTTGCCAAATTGTAAGCCAGCCTACAGATCCCTCCCCAACCTTTAACATTGGCCTACGGCTCCTCTACCCGAGGAGATCTTTTACAGATCCTGTTTTACAGATCCTGTCTACAGGCTACGCAACACCTGCCGTGCTGCTTCTAAGGTCTGCTCCACATCCGCCTCTGTGTGGGCTAGGGAGGTAAAGCCTGCCTCGAATTGGGAGGGAGCCAGGTAAACCCCCTGCTCCAACATGCCGCGATGGAAACGAGCAAACTTTTGCAGATCGGAGGTTTTGGCCTCTTCATAGTTGCGAACCGGCCCGGCGGTGAAAAACAGACCAAACATGCCTGGCAAGTAGCCCCCACAGACAGCATGGCCGGTTTCTTGGGCCACCTGCACTAGCCCATTGGCCAGCTTCTCGGTAATTTGCTCCAGGTACTCGTAGGTGCCGGGACGCCGCAGAATTTGTAGCGTTTGGATCCCTGCCGTCATGGCCAAGGGATTACCGGACAGGGTGCCTGCTTGGTACATCGGCCCTGCCGGAGCCACCAACTCCATGATCTCTCGCCGACCGCCATAGGCCCCTACCGGCAGGCCGCCGCCAATCACTTTCCCCAGCGTGGTTAAATCCGGGATCACCCCCATCTTGGCCTGCACGCCACCATAGCTGATGCGAAATCCGGTCATCACCTCATCAAACACCAGCAGCGCTCCGTACTGTTGGGTTAGCTCTCGCAGCCCCTGCAGAAAGCCTGGTTGTGGCGGGATAAACCCGGCATTGCCCACCACCGGCTCTAGAATCACACCGGCAATGGAGTCGGGATTTTGTTCAAACAGAGCCTTAACCGCTTCCAAGTCATTGTAGGGGGCGGTGAGGGTGGCACTGGTCACTGCTTTGGGCACCCCAGGAGAATCAGGCAGACCCAAGGTGGCGACGCCGGATCCGGCCTTGACCAAAAACATATCCGCATGGCCGTGGTAGCAGCCTTCAAACTTGATGACCTTTTCCCGTCCAGTGTAGGCCCGCATCAGGCGCAACGCTGCCATACAAGCTTCGGTTCCCGAATTCACAAAGCGCACCATCTCTACACTGGGTACCGCCTCGATCACCAGCTCCGCCAATTGATTTTCCAAAACACAGGGAGCGCCAAAACTGGTGCCCTTACTCAGGGCTTTTTGGAGTGCTTCAATTACCTCCGGATGGGCATGGCCGACAATAGCAGGCCCCCAGCTACCGATGTAGTCGATGTAGCGATTGCCATCTACATCCCAGGCATAGGCCCCTGAAACACGGTCAAAAACAACCGGCTCCCCGCCTACGGACTTGAAGGCCCGCACAGGTGAACTGACCCCGCCCGGCATCAAGGTTTTAGCCTGGGCAAAGATTTGCTTGGATCGGGTGGTGTTAAAGGAGGTGGGGTGAAGGGTGCTTGTCATAACCGGTCCCATGCAACGCATTATTCAGGCTAGCAGGCAACAGAGCATGCCGGTTGGTTGTGTCCCTTGCGAGAGAAACCTTTAACAATCTGCAACTTTTTACCTCTGGCG
Source organism: uncultured cyanobacterium (assembly GCA_937944885.1). Lineage (GTDB taxonomy): Bacteria > Cyanobacteriota > Cyanobacteriia > Thermostichales > Thermostichaceae > Thermostichus. Next base: position 29,096 of record CALFBB010000013.1, on the reverse strand, counting down.
TCCGGGCAACTGGCTCTGGCTTTCTCTTCCGGCTACCTTGAACCTGATCTCTCTGGGCAAGCCAGTAGGCCAGAGTTTGCCCCATCATAATGGGTACCCCTGGCAACAGTAGTGGGCGGTGATGGCCGAGAGGAGCAGCAAAAGGCAGCGATTGCTGAACAGGGTGAGATTGCCAAATCCCTGCATGAGTGCTCTGAAAACATCAGTTTTGTACTTTTCTTGCCTAACAAAGGATAGTTAGACAATCCTTGTCTAGCTGCGGAGGCTTAGAGGATAAGGACACTCAGCTTGTGAAGCAGCAGATTCTCATGGGAAGAGGAGCCACCGCCGCTACACTGCTGGTGCGGTTAGCAACGGGACTGGTCACCCCAGCAGAGTCTGGCAGCCAAAACCGGGATTCCTAGACAAACAACCGACTGCGCTGCTCAATCCGCAAACTTGGCCCCAGAGCACTTAAAAGAGCAGCGCCGTAGCTGCGGGCAATAATGCGGCTATCCAAAATGGCCATCAAACTTGATTCAGAGCTCTGACGCAAAGGAGCAGCAGCCCGTTGTAACTGGCCAGCAGCTACCGGCAAAAGGTACTGGCGGAACCAATCCTGCCGGGTACGCTGCATGTGCTGTACTCGTCCTGCCACGCGCGGATCTTCCACAGAAGGAAATGGTAAGGTGGCCACAGCCAACAGAACCGGGCAGGGGAGGCTGGCCTTGTGTTGCAGCCAGTAGTGCCAGTCACACACCAGAATGCTGTGGTTACCAGGTAAGGCCCCATTGACCCGTACCCGCGAGCCAAACTCTGCTGCCAAAGCTGCACCTACCTGGGCTTGGAGCGGCTGATCCGAAACCAACACCACCACAAACCCATTCACCCGAGAAAGCAGGTGCTTGAGCTCCTGCAGGAGGTGCTGTCGAAAGAGCGGGCTGTTGGGTAAGGGCAGGCGTGGCAGGTAGAGAGAAAAGCCTTGCCAAGATTCCAGCTCCACCCTAGGAGCGGCCACGCCAGACCGCGACCATCCTTCTCCAGAGGAGAATTGCAGTGGCGTCAGATCCGGCAAGCCCAGGCGTTGCCGATAGGTTTGTGCCTGCCGATCCAAGTCCAGAGCTTCCCCGATGATCACCACAGGCTGAGTGGCCCAGATAGAGGCCAGCCATTGCTGAGGTGCAGCTGGGCTGTTGTGAAGGGTAAAACTGCCGGTCTCACGATTCGTCTCAGCCCACCAGAGCCAGGGTTGATCCGGTGGGTTGGGGATCCGTTGACGGAGCTGGGCCCAGGGATCCGGTAACCAACCAGGGTGATGGGCCACCCAAGACAGCACCGGCTCTAGATGGATCAACTCGTCTACTTGCAACAGACAGCGGGACAGCGGTCGCCGCAACAGCTGTATCGCCAAGCTGACCTGGGCCTGCGCAATCTGTTCGGCCTGAGCAGGAAAGATTTGCCGCAGTTGTTGCCAATCGTTTGCATCTAGGGTCAGCGTTAAGGCTTGGTAGGCCCAATCTTCTAGATCTTCTGCCCCATCGATAATCAGAGGGATCCCAGTCGGCACCTCTGTACCCGCAGCCCGACCGGCAGTGGTGGGGTAGAGGCGTGCCCGTAGCCAATCCAAAGGATCCACCAACAGCAACCCTTGAAAATCGGCATCTGGCCAACGATCTTTTTGCAAGACCGGCTTGTGCAGTTGCAAAGTCCGTTGTAGCCAAGGAATTTCTTCCCCGAGAATTTGAGCCTGCACAGCAGCAGGGACACAAAGGAGCGTGGCCGTGGGCCACATCAGAGCCGGGAGCAGGTAGCTAAGACGATGTTGGCCGCCGCTAGGCACCTGAATCAAGGCACTACGGCCTAGCCGCAACCCCCGTGCCACCATGCGAGCCATCGTCAGTTGATGAGGCCACGAGGCTTCTGGGGATTGCCGCAACAGTTGCCGCAACTGTTGATGGACTTCAACCTCGATCACAATAGATGAGTGGCACTACAGGCAACAGGGTGAACTAGCTTATTCTAGGTTAAGCAGCGGTTACAAGGCTTTTGGACAAGGGATCTGACCCAGTAGGTGCAAGTGTACCGCCGGGCAGAGGCAAGCCGGTAGAGCCGGGGAGAGTAGCGCAGCTTAGGATTAACTCCTGGGCTTTTCCGGTGAAATCAGCCCACGAAGGTTGGGGCAAGCCCAGTGGAGGGTGCCTACCTCCATTTGGGTCAGCAGGACGGAGTTCTTGCTGACCAGTAAGAGTGGCTCAGTGCCGTGCTTGAGTGCCCTAGGCATCTGCGGGGTTGGGAAGAAGGTCAGTGATCCACTTTCTAGCTCCCCATGGAAGTTCCTTCCTTACTGTGGAAATCAATGCAGACAATACTGAACAATAACCGTACCGAATCACCAGCGACTGGGGGTGAACCATGTCTGCCACACGCATCGCACAGCTAAGAAAGAATGGGGCCGGATCCCTGTTGCTTGACCATTCTGACTGGGGTCGCCTGCACCTGAAGGGATCCCCTGGATTGGAGTACCTGCACAATCAAAGTACCCAAGATCTGAAAGGCCTCAGAGCTGGCCAAGGAGCGGAGACCGTCTTTGTGACCCCCACCGCCGGGATCCTGGATTTAACCACCGTGTACGTGGGCGAGGCAGAATGCTGGATCTGGACTTCCCCGCAGCGGCGCGCTGCTCTGCTTCAAAGTTTGGGGCGGATGTTACCTTTCGTCAGGGGAGTAGAGTTAGCGGATGAAACCGAACAGACTTTTGGGTTGCTGTTGATAGGCAGCGAAAGTGAGCAGATATTGCAAGATTTGCTGGGTTCGGAGCACCTACCAGCAGAACACCATGAACACCAACAGGTGGAGATCCAAGGGATCCCGGTTCACCTGGCCCGCGGCACCGGCTTGATGCAGCCGGGCTTTACCCTGTGGGGCAACTCAAGCCAGAAAATGTCCCTGCAGGAGTGTTTGCTCCAGCGTGGAGCCGAGTGGAGGGGAGCTGAGCAGTGGGAAGTCTTACGCCTAGAAGCAGGCCGCCCGGTCGCAGACCGAGAACTCACCACCGATTACAACCCCCTGGAAGCCGGACTTTGGCGGGCCATTTCCCTCTCCAAAGGCTGTTACATCGGCCAGGAAGTGTTGGCTAAGCAGGTTACCTACAAGCGAATTCGACAAACCCTCTGGGGCATCCATTTGAGTGGAATGGCAGAACCCGGCTTGGAAATTTGGCACAGAGAGGAGAAGATTGGCTTTCTGACCAGTACAGGCTTAACCCCAAAAGGTTACCTGGGTTTGGGATACATCCGCACCAAGTTTGAACCCAAAGAGGGCTTAGAAGTTCAGGCTGATCGGGTGCAAGGAACTTTAATCAGGATGCCGTTTTTAACCTATCCGCCTTCTGTTTAGAGTCGAAAGTGTTGGTGAAAGCAGGGATCCCGGCGATCTTTCTTCTTTAGGTTACAGGTTCGACAAAGAGCTTGCAGGTTACTGATGTCGTTGCTCCCTCCATGAGCTACGGGAATGATATGGTCAACCTGAAGCCGAGTCTGTGAAGCAGTTTTCCCACAACTCAAACAGCGAAATCCATCTCTTCGCAAGATGTACTCTCGTACAGTTGCAGGGATAACCATTCTCTGTCCAACAGGTTTCTCTTCCAGATGATGACAGTAGTACTCTACCTTGCGAAGGACAGCGCTATTGGCTCCCCGTCGAGCAAAGCCAGCAGCTTCCTTGAGATTACCAAAGTTAAGTTGCTCCATCGAGAAGGTCCTATTCTCGATGGGATGAATCCTCGCACGGTTTTGCTGGAAACCTTTAATCAGCAAGCTTAAAGTATCTGCTTGCTCTGCCCGTTCTGATTTACTCTTGCCTCCCTCCTGCTGAACAATCGCTTCTGCTTGATCCTTTAACCTCTTGAGATCTCCGGGTTGCAAAGATCCTGGTGGAGAAAGATTTAACTGGCTACAGAAGGCTTTAATTTGTTCCCACACCTCCTGCTCACTTAGGAAGGTGAGGACAACTTTCTCCTCAGATGGTTCAGCATAGGCAATGTAGCACTCTGCCCCGGTGACATGGCCTTCTGCACTATACAAAAGCTCTCTTTCCAAGAGAGCATTAATCAACATGGATTTACCAGCACCAAAAGCACCAGCAAAAACAATCTCGAATGTTGGAGAAATAACTTTACTAAGGGAGGATTGAACCCGAGTAGTATCCCGCTTAGGGTAAAGCGAAGGCTCTTACTGCCAGAGTTATAGTAGGGTTTCAACCTGCTCTTTCAAGTTTTTACATTGTGGCAGAAGCTGTGGGGACATAGAAACTACCCAAGGCAGGGAAAGATACAAGAGTTGTAGTCGAAGTCTCTCCTATTTTCAAGGGTAGCCCTTTACACTGTGATTAAAATTTCTTAGTTGATCTTCTGAATCGGCGCGATCCGCGGATCCAAGATCTTTTGCTGACCGATGCTAGGAAACTTAACGGCAATCGTCACCCGTTCACCGTTACCAAAGACATGAGTAATCTGCCCCTGCCCGAACTGGGGATGCTGCAGGCGATCCCCTACCGACCACTGCTGCAGGTAAGAGTTGCGTGTTGCGCGCTGTGCTTTGGGTACAGCAGAAATAGGGGGAGTATTACCGCGAGAGAGTTGACGGGGAATGGCACCGGGTTTGTCCAATTCGATTAACTCTTTGGGTAGCTCGCTCAAAAATAAAGAAGGGATAGCAACTTCTCGGTTACCATACAAGCGTCGTTCACTGGCATAGCTAATGAACAGTTTCTCCTTTGCACGAGTGATGCCTACATAGCAAAGCCGGCGTTCTTCTTCCAAAGCAGCTGGATCCTCTAAAGCCCGGAAATTGGGGAAAAGCCCTTGCTCCATACCCACCAGGAAAACCACCGGAAACTCCAATCCCTTAGAGGAGTGCAATGTCATTAAGGAAACTTTTTCCGAATCTTCTTGTAAATTATCCAAATCGGAGGCCAAAGACACATTGCTCAAGAATGCCTCCAGGCTGGGATCCCCTTGTTCCTCCTCAAACTGGCGAGCTGCATTGTAGAGCTCCATTACGTTTTGTGCTCGTTCTTCCGCTTCTTCTGTACCTTGAGCTTTCAAATCTTCCAGGTACCCAGAGTCCCGCAATAACCCTTCCAGGATTTCTGTAGCCTTTGCCCGTGAAAGCTGCTGCTGCCAATGTTGCAACAGTTGAGCAAACTCGAGGACAGGCTTGGCCGAGCGTCCTGCCAAGGTGTGAACGGAAGTTTCATCACTCAAAATCTCCCAGAGGGGCACATTTAAGGCTGTAGCCGCTTGCGTCAGTTTATCAATCGTCGATTTCCCGATTCCCCGTCGGGGCACATTGATGATTCGCAACAGGCTGAGAGAGTCGGCTGGGTTGGCTACTACCCGCAAATAGGCCAGTACATCCTTAATTTCTTTGCGATCATAAAACCGCTGACCACCCACAACTGTGTAGGGGATCCCCCAGCGCATCAACACTTCTTCAAAAGGGCGAGATTGGGCATTGGTGCGGTAGAGAATGGCAAAGTTTCCCCAAGAGACGTTGGGATCCTTGCTTTTTAGGCGTTTAATAGCGTTAACAACAAACTCTGCCTCCACCATCTCGTTGTCTGCCTGATAACAAAAGATTGGCTCCCCTTGAGAGCGAGTGGGTTTGAGTACCTTTTCAATCCGTTCGGTGTTGTTATCAATTAAGGTATTGGCTGCTCGTATAATCGTAGCTGTAGATCGATAATTCTCCTCCAGCTTCACCATGGTACGGGTATCATCATCCGGCAATCCATCGCCAAAAGAGTCTTGAAATTCCATCAAAATCGTGAAATCAGCACCGCGAAATCGATAAATACTTTGGTCAGCATCTCCTACCACAAAGATAGATCGATTCTGCCAGTTTAACTGAGATTTACGTGTCTCACCGTTGGTAGTCAGCAGCCGGATCAGCTCATATTGCGTACGGTTAGTATCTTGATATTCATCTACCAAGATATGTCGAAAATTCTGGTGCCAGTAAGCTAAGACCTGATCATTTTGACGAAATAGCTGTACAGGGATCCAAATCAGATCGTCAAAATCTAGAGCATTGTTAGCAGCCAGCTGATCTTGGTAGATCTCGTATACCTGAGCAATGGTACGACCCCGAAAGTTAGGTTGATGACGTTCGAGATCAACAGGAGTCCAGCCTTGATTCTTAGCATTACTGATGGCATAGCGAATCGATTTAGGATCAAATTTTCGCTCATCTAAGTTAAGTTGCTTAGTCACGATCTCTTTCATCAGCGACTGCACATCAGATTCATCAAAAATTGAGAAGTTCCGTGTCCATTTGCGTCCCTTGGGATCCTGATACTTTTCAATATCCAGTCTCAAAATACGAGAAAATAAACTATGAAAGGTACCAATCCAGAGAAATCGGGTAATCCGTTGGTAAACACTGGACTTGAGGCGGGTTACTTGAGCTGACTCCAACTCTGCCAAAGGGATACCAAATTGTTCATAGGCTTCCTGCTCGGCAAAAAGCTGCTCAATGCGCTCTTTCATCTCGCGGGCTGCTTTATTGGTGAAGGTCACTGCCAAGATTTCTGCCGGATCTACCCGATACTGGCGCACCAGATAGGCAATGCGATGGGTGAGAGCACGTGTCTTGCCAGAACCTGCCCCGGCCACCACCAGTAAAGGGCCACAGAAATGTTGCACCGCCTGGCGTTGAGCAGGATTAAGACCATCCAGCAGAGAAACTTGAGTCATAACGTACAGCCAATCCGAGACTGACTTCTATTATGAGCACAAGCTCCCTGAGTCACAAACTGGCAATGCTTTATCGGGAAATTCTGGTGACTGCAAAGGAGGATCGGCTATGATTTGGCCGGTCTACTTCTGGGGATCCCTGGGAGCTTGTCATGAACCGATTGTTGCCCCGTTGTTGCATCATTACCGATGAGTATCCAATCTCCTTTCTAATGAAGGTACTTTGTTCCTACCTTACAGTTGTATGTTTAGCTGGAACTGTATTGTTTCCATGGGCAATTGCCAAGCCCGCCCAAGCCAACAGTTGCCCAAGCAACAGCACTGGAGGATCCCTATCCTTTAAGCTAGAGAGCATCTTTGGGGATCAGCTAAATCTAGGTCAGTATGAGGGTATTCAGGCCCTGATCCTAACCAACAGTCGTACCCGCTCTGAGTCAGAATCTCTTTCCAAAAGTTTGGCGCTAGAGTTTGGACAAAACCCTCATCTCCGACAAATTGTATTGGTAGATGGTCGAGGCTTGATACTGGTGAAGGGCTTGGTCATACAGGCTATCCGTGACAGTGTGCCTAAGGATCCTCGTTTGGTATCGGAGTATGTGTATGTATCTGTGGATTTTGAGGGAGAAACTGTTGAGCAAGTTGAGGCAGTTATCTCAGCAACCTTGCCGGGGATCAACTTACGCCAACAAGCTGCTTTGCTACTCCTGGATGGACAGGGAACTCCGGTAAGTGGATTTACCAACTTGGAGCAGTCTAACCTTAAAATTCGTCAATGCATTCGCACTCTCATCTGATGTAATGTGCCTTGTTCTCCGGGTATGGCTCAATGGAGAAAAGTTTCCGAAACACCGTTCACTAAAACTATATACTCACCACGCGGTAATCCTTCCATCGGTAACCAGAAGGTTATTTCAAAGGGATCCAGAACCTGGATACACACCACATCAGCAGGGCGAAGGGTTTCCAAGGTAACGGTAAACTTTCGAGTAGCTGCTGCAACGGTGATCATAGGTTCCTGCAGTTGAGTACAGGGATCCCCTACAAAACCCTGTACCTGCACCGCAACTTGAGGGGGCTCGGATGTAAGGATAAAAGGTTCAACGGAGTTGACAGTGGCCAGACTGCGAATATCTGAACTAGGCGGAATAGTTCCAGTAAAGGCAGAACAAGCACCTATGGCAGCTAGGGATCCAATTACCCAATCAGGTATCCGACTCATGTTTTAGCTAGGTTCTCAATTCACTCGATAACAAAGATTCTCTGCGGGCAGTGTATCCGGCTTGCCGTAAAGCTTCAACAGTAGCTTGAGCATCCTTAACACGAAATTGGGATCCCATGCGTACCCAAACTTTATGTAGATTGGCAGAGATAGCAGCAATGACAGGAATGCGGTTTTCTTCCTTAATTTCTGAGCGTTGCTGGGCGATCAAAGTTTGCAAACGATACCGATCTTCTAAGTTCTCAGCAGACTGAAGCGGAATGTCTACTGTTACCCAATCCACCAACTCAATCGGCTGGACATCCTCTACAATCAGCTGCACTTGTTCATCCCGTTGATCTACTTTTGCCCAAAGCAGAATTCGCCGATCTACCTCTAGATAATTTTTTAGACGTTCATAGGTTTTTGGGAAAATCACCCCTTCACAACTGCTGGTTAGGTCCTCTAACTGCAAGATGGCCATGCGATCCCCCTTTTTAGTTGTTACATTCTTAATAGAGGTAACTAAAGCAATAGCACTCACAGTAGCATCAGCGGTATAGTTTCCAAGATCAGATAGGTTCACCGGAGCCAGTAACCGCGCTTGCTCCTGAATCCGACGCAAAGGGTGATCTGACACATAAAAGCCTAACAACTCTCGCTCCAGTTTTAGCTTTTCCTGAGGGGCAAAGTCTTCGGTTTGTGATCCTTGAGGTACATCCACAAATCCATTAGTATTGCCACTATCAACTCCCAATAGATCGAAGAGACTGACCTGACCGATAGCTTTTGACTTAGCTCTATCTGCTGCCCAATTGAGGATTGGGTCTAAATTTGTGATCAGCTGCTTGCGATTAGGAGAAATTCCATCAAATGCACCTGCATAAATCAAAGCCTCAATAGCACGTCGATTAACAATGCGTAGGTCAACCCGCTCACAGAAGTTAGCTAGAGAAGAGAAAAGACCTTGTGCCTGACGGGCAGCAAGAATATTCTGGATAGCACCCTCCCCAACATTTTTGACAGCCCCTAGACCAAACAAAATACTGTTTCCCTGGGGAGTAAAGTCTAAACCGGAACGGTTGATATCCGGTGGCTGAATTTGAATCCCAATCGATAGGCAGTAGGTAATGTATCGCTGAACTTTATCTTGATCCCCTCCCACCGATGAGAGCAAAGCCGCCATATACTCTGTGGGATAGTTGGCCTTAAGATAGGCAGTTTGAAAGGTTATAAATCCATAAGCCGTGGAATGGGACTTATTAAAACAATACTCTGCAAAAGCGACCATTTGATCAAACAGCTCAGTTGCCACTGATTTGCTGACACCACGCTCAGCAGCACCCTGTACAAATTGTTCACGGTGTTTCTCCATCTCAGAAACTTTCTTTTTTCCCATCGCCCGTCGTAATAAATCTGCTTGACCTAAAGTGTATCCGGCCATATCCTGAGCAATTCGCATGATCTGTTCTTGGTAGAGAATAGCCCCGTAGGTATCTTGCAGAATAGGTTTCAGAAGATCATGAGCATAGGTGACCGGTTTGCGACCATGTTTGCGATCGATAAAATCTGGGATCATACCTGTATCCAGAGGGCCTGGGCGATACAAAGCCAGTACAGAGGAAATATCCTCCAGATTTGAAGGCTTGAGATCCCGAACCACCTGCTTCATACCAGAAGACTCTAACTGGAAGATACCTTCTAGCTCACCTTTTTCTAGAAGCTGGTAGGTTTTCTCATCATCTAGAGGTAAATTATCTAAATCTAGATCTACATTACTGTGTTCCCGTATTAGTTCCACTGAGCGCTGAATCATTGTCAGGTTGCGCAGCCCCAAAAAGTCCATTTTTAGCAAGCCTAGAGACTCGATATCCTCCATTGAATACTGAGTAATAATTTGGCCTTCATTGTTATACTGCAGCGGTACAACTTCATCCAAGGGATCCTTGGCAATAACAACCCCTGCAGCGTGAACTCCAAAGGTTTTATTGGTACCTTCTAACAAACGAGCTAGCTCGATCCAGCGATGAGTAATGGGATCCTTATCGTATTTTTCCTTAAACTCTGGAGCAGGAGTATTTTCCCCAATCATTTCTTTTAGTTTGGCAGGCTTACCCCGCGATACCGGGATTAACTTTGCCATTTTGTCGGCTTCTGCATAGGGAATATCCAAAACTCGACCCACATCCTTGAGAATCGCTTTCGAGGTCATACGGTTGAAGGTGATGATCTGTGCTACTCGCTCTTGGCCATATTTACGGGTAACATAATCGATTAACTCTCCCCGTCGTTCAATACAAAAATCGGTATCAATATCCGGCATTGACTGCCGTTCTGGGTTCAAAAAGCGCTCAAAAAGTAACCCATACTTGACAGGATCGATATTGGTGATCCTTAAGGAATAGGCTACTAAGGATCCTGCTGCTGAACCTCGCCCTGGCCCTACCGGGATCCCTTGCTCGCGCGCATAGCGAATGTAGTCCCAAACCACCAAAAAGTAGGTGGAGAATCCCTTTTTTTGAATGATGTTTAGCTCATAACGAAGTCGCTCCTGATAATTTTCAGGAATTTGATCCGGTTGTTCAGTTCCCATCCGCTGTTGTAATCCTTTCCAAGCCAATTCTGTCAGGTAACTATCAGCGGAATGTCCCTCCGGAACCGGGTAATCAGGGATCCGCATTTCCCCAAACAGATCATAATCCTGAATTTTCTCCATCACCTTTAAGGTATTGGCTATTGCTTCATCGATGATGGATTGTTCCAGATGATCTCGGCACAGCAAGCGCATTTCTTCTGGACTTTTCAGATATTCTGTGCCGCTATAACGAAGTCGGTTGCTTTCTGTAATGGATTTTCCAGTTTGAATACAGAGAAGAGCATCATGAGCCTCCACATCAAAGCAGGAAATGAAATGGCTATCATTGGTGAGAATAATTGGGATCCCCAGCTCACGAGCAATACGTACCAGCTGCACATTGACAAAGCGATCCTCTTGGGAGCCGTGATCCTGAATCTCGATGTAATAGTCATCTCCAAACTGCTCCTGATACCAGGCAGCAATTTCACGGGCAATTTCCGGTCGCCGTTGTAAAATTGCTTGGGGAACCTCTCCTGCTAGGCAGCCACTGGTAACGATGAGCCCCTCTTTATACTGCAGCAAATACTCTTTGTTAATACAAGGACGAGAGAAAATTCCCTTACCCTGTGTACCCTGTAGATGGGAAATAGTTGTCAATTTAACCAGGTTTTTATAGCCTTGAGTATTTTTGGCTAAGACAACTTGGTGATAACGGGGAAACTTTCGTGTTTTGTCTGTAATATCCCCGTTGATTACATACATCTCATTGCCGATAATCGGTTTAATTCCTTTTGCCTTACATAGCTTCAGCAGCTCTATTGCCCCGTACATCACTCCATGGTCGGTGAGGGCAAGCCCTGGTAAACCCATTGCCACGACTTGATCAACTAAGCGGGGTAATTGGCTAGCCCCGTCTAGCAGGCTGTATTCACTGTGCAAATGCAAAGGAACAAAAGTCATGTCAACGCTATAGATAGTGGGATTCCTCTCAACGTTAACCCAGCTTGGGTACCCCTGGTCAGCGTGTCGAGATCCCTAGGCTAGAACCTGCTCTTTTCTCAAAGTTGCTACACTTGTCCAGCACAGCCGTAGCAGCGGCTAGGCTCGCCTCTCGTTCCTTGGGGGTCCATTCTCAGGGTTGACTCTCAGACCAATACCAGGACAAGCGACTCAGGCCAGCCATACTAGCGGTGGATGAGACATGACAGATAAAGAGAGGGGGGAACACATTATAAAAATAAAAGCCTCTGTTAAGACCCCCTCAAAACTTAAAGGTTTTGTGTAGACAGGAAAAGGACTGCGGTATTCTAGACGTTATGAGTGAATCTTCTCCCAACCATAGCCTGGTTAAGCGGGCTGAGCCAGGGCAGTTAATTCGGAGCCTCAGCAGCGGTCAACTGCTGATGCTGGATCCGCAGCGGCACAATGCTCTGATTATCTGCAAAACCTTTCATGCTGAGTTTGCCGGGCCAGGGGCGGCGGTGGGGGGACCCCTGGATGTGGAATCTGCAAACGTCATACCCATTGGTGATGTGGCACTCCTGCATCCACAAAATCATCAGGAACGGCAAAGTGCTTATTCCAAGCGGCTGCACTGGATGCGCTGGTTACAACAAATTACGGATAACCCCCTTCCAGCTCAGCGGGCACGGATGTTGCTCTTTAGCCTGGAAGAGTTTTTCTCTGCTGATTCGGTCAGTCAGCTACCGGATGATATCCTGGCCCGTTTGGTGGGGGTACTACCTCAGACGATTACTGCTGCACGGATGGAGATGATGACTCTCTACAGCCCCAGTTACTCCTTGGCAGGGTAAAACCTAGCTGTCCCCATCCTTTTACCTGAGTTGAAACAGGGGGAGGTGGAGCACATGTCCTCGGTTTTTTAACTTTTCAGGCGGTTCAGCTACAGTAAAGACCAGTTTCATACCAGTTCACAGCGCTCCTGGGATCCTTGCCTCATGCAGTGGTGGAAGCGGCTTCGTCACAATCGCTGGGCTCAAATCGGAGCCTTGATCCTTTTGATCTTCTACACCTGCGCCATTTTTGCCGAGTTTGTGGCTCCCTACAGCCCCTTGCAATCCCAAACCCAGGGATCCCTGTTACCGCCAACTGCAATTCACTTTCGGGATCCCTCGGGCACCTGGCTGGGGCCACATGTCTATCCAACACGACAGGGACCGGTTAATTTACAAACGGGGGAACGGACTCTCTACATCGACACCAACCGTCCGGCCGGGATCCGCCTGTTTGTGAAGGGGACTCCCTACCGTTGGCTGGGTTTGATCCCATGGGATCGCCACCTGTTCGGAACTGTTCCCCTCCGTCCTGACCCAGCTGAGGGATCCCCAGCAGCAGAAGATTTGTATGTGGGCCGGTTGAACCTACTGGGCACCGATGACCAAGGTCGCGATTACTTCAGCCGTCTGATTTACGGTGGACGGGTCAGTTTGTTTATCGGCTTAGTGGGGATCGGTATTTCTTTCCCGATTGGCCTTTTGGTAGGGGCAATATCCGGTTATTTCGGCGGCTGGATCGATACGCTACTGATGCGGCTGGTAGAGGTGTTGATGTCAATTCCCACCCTTTACCTATTGGTCTCCTTGGCGGCAGTCTTGCAACGGAACCCCCTAACCGGCGTGCCTTTTAGCAATGCAGAACGTTTTTTGGTGATTGTGGTGATTGTCTCCTTGGTCGGTTGGGCCGGCCTGGCCAGGGTCATCCGGGGGCAGGTTCTCTCCTTGCGGGAGCGAGATTTTGTCCAAGCCGCACGGGTGGCAGGGGCGGGATCCCTCTATTTGATGGTGCGCCATATTTTGCCGCAAACGGCAACCTACGTGGTTATCTCTGCAACTCTGGCGATTCCCGGCTACATTGCAGCGGAGTCGGTATTGAGCCTGATCGGTCTGGGGATCCAACAGCCGGATGCCTCTTGGGGGAATATGCTCTCCCTGGCCACCAATGCTTCTGTAATCATTTTGCAACCTTGGTTGGTATTGGCTCCCACCGTCATGATCGTGCTCAGTTCCCTCTCGTTTAATTTGCTGGGGGATGCTCTGCGGGATGCCCTTGATCCTAGGGATCCCTAAAAGTTGCCTGGCCTACGCCACCCTTAAAACCAGCCGATCCGCCTCCCATTGTCGGAACAGGTTGAGAATGTGCTCCTCCCTTTCTCCTTGGCCGGCCAGGATCTCAGCACCCGAACGGGCCTGTTCAGCCAAGGGCAGCAGTAGCTCCAACACTTGATAACGGCTAGAGGCAATAACCTTGCCGGGAATTTGAGCAATTTGCCAAAAAATATCCATCTTTTGGGTCGGGATCTGCGCCGGATCCAGTTTGTCCAGTAGATCGGAAAAAGGCACCTTCCGATCCAAATAGCGCACAGAGCCATACTGCACGAACAGAGGGTTTAATTGCCAACGGGATCCCTTGAAAAACTCAGCCGTAAAGGGATACCAATTGGCAATTTTCTTGCCTTGATGGCAACACCAGAAGAGATTTTGAGTGTGATAGAGAGGCTCTAGCAATTCAATAACCCGCAGTTGCTCAATCCGGGAAAGTTCCCCAAACCGCTGATGAAACTCAGGGTGAGTAGCAGCAACCAAGGGCCTGGCACTCCAATCATCACGATGAGGGGCTACATCTATAAACTCCAAACCTGCTTGGGCAACAAAGTCAGGAATTTCCGCAATATCAAAAGGAATATCATTAGCATGGAAGAAGTTATCCACAATGTTTTCATCATATAAATAGTACTCTTTATGGGCATTTGCATGGGTAGCCAAGAGAGAGTTGGGATGAGCTGCATTGAGCATTTGCCGCACAAATTGGATCTTCTCCGGGGTTGCAGGTGGCGTGACACCCAACAATTCCAACGCCTGACGAATCCGGTACAAATGCCAACGACCGGAGCGGTTGTAGAGCATGAGGGCAATCACCCCATCAGGAGCAAGCCTTTGGGCTAAGTTACTTAAGGCCCTGAGTGGATTGGCCGTATGGTGGATCACCCCGTAGGAGCTAATCATGTCAAAGCTGCCCTCTGGCCAAGTGGAGGGATCCAACAGATCCCCGTATTGGACAGAGCAATGGATCAGGCCGTGATGTTTGAGACGCCGCTTGGCCACTTCCAGAGCTGTGCGGCTGATATCAATCCCTACTATTGACCCATAGCCAGGGTTGCTGGCAGCGATGCCATGAATTTCATAGCCAGTTCCACAGCCTGCCACCAAAAATCGAGCTCCCTTGGGTTCCTGGAGAGTGCGGGTACGGGCGTACTGGGCCAAAGTGTAGCTGCCCAGACTGGAGAACCCTTCAAAAGGCTGGTCGTAGGGAACAGGAGGGTAGGGAAAGGCTTCGTACTGGGCCTGTACTGCCAGCGTGACATCCGTTTCGCTCACAAAAGAAGGCTTCCTTTTTTCATTACATTGTCCTCCCTATCCTAGGGCGTTAATAGGGATTTGGGCTGAGGAAAATCCTCAAGTTAACCCTAGAGATCGGTAGCCAGGATTTTGCGTTGCTTCACGCTTGACATGCAGTTGCAAAAAGCTGTGGGGATTCCGGTTTGTAGGCTTGGCTGAATTGTTTGCGTTCTTTGGCCAGCTCAGCTCTCTCTGTTAGTCCTTGAGTTCCCCAGAAAAGCCTCTTTCTGCCAAAGCATCCGCTAAATCTTCCACTTCCTCCCGACGATACAGATAGGCTCCACTGCGACTGGTGCGTGCCACTAAGCCTGCATTTTCCATCTGGATACGAGCTTTGCGAGCCGAACAACCTAAAATTTGGGCCGCCTGACCCACCGGGATCCACTGTCGCCTAAAACAGGCCAGGATCTCCTCCTCCGGCTGTGAACACAATTGCTGTAAGAGGCGTTCTGCCAGTAGCCAACAGGCCAAGGTATCGGCAGCTGCCCGATGAGAACGTCGCCCCCCAGTCACCAGTGGCCCCTGCAACTGAAACTGAAAATGCTCCACCAAAGCCGGCAAACTGCGGGAGGGCAAATCCGGCAACAACAACCGCGCTAACTGTACCGTACACAGCTGCTCACTTTTCGGACGGGCAAAGCGGATCCCAAACCGCCTATATTCCATCTGTAAAAAGCCGTAGTCAAAAGCCAGGTTGTGGGCCGTTAGGATCCCAGATTCCAAATCCGCTCGAATCTCCGGCCAAACTGTTGCAGGATCAGATCCCTGAGCCACCATCTCCGGCGTAATACCGGTCAAGCGCACAATGGCAGGCGGAAGGGCCATACCTGGATTCAGCAACCAGACCCGATGATCGAGGATCCCTTGCTCTAAACTGGCCCGCAAAATGGAAACTTCAATTACCCGCTCTCCAGGTAGACAGGCCCCGGTGGTTTCCACATCCACAACGGTGAGTGCCTGAGTGCACAGGTGGCGGTAGTGGCAGAACAGATCTCGAGAGCGCACAACCGGATCAGAACAAAGGCCAAACCCATCCTCGCCGACAATGAGATTTTTCTACCCTTACACCTGCAGCGGTTGCCTTGGATAGGCAGGTAGTTGCCAGCACATCTCCAGCCAGCTCCTCAGCTCTTGTGGCCGCCCCATCAGGCTCATCTCCACCAACAAGATGGCAGCACGATCCGCGGATCCCTTGGATCCCAAGCGAATTAAGGCTGATAGTCCTTCTGCAGACCAGCGCACAGACACGCCTTGTCGGATCAAAGCCTGGGCAGCCCTGGAAATACAGGACGGTGGTACTTGAATGTCCCGCCGCTCGTAATCAGGAATAGTTGAGTCGGGAATAGCTAACATGAATAGCAGCCCAAATCTTTAGGATATTTTAATCTTCTTCCGTTGTCAGAGGATCTGCCAGGGGTATTTGCAGAACATTAAGTAATCTTTTGTAAATGCTTAAGAATGTTGGCCGGCAGGAGGGTCACATCGGGCAGGTAGGACTTGATGGATCGCGAGTTGTCGTTACGCATACAGCTCCTGCAAGGGTTTGCTCCAGCACCTGTACAGCAACCGTTGTGTCCCTAACCCATTTCAAAAGTGCTTTAGCAGTTGACCCCGTGCTAGGTGACTGGTGAAAGGGCTGTATTGGTTAAAATGCCGGGATTAAAAGATAGTGATCAATTCCCAGTCTTGCTCCAATCCATCTTTCACACTGGATCACAGGCTTGGGGGTCGGGATATGGAAGTCAGTCGCTGGTTGCCCAAAGCCACCTTCGCCGGAGCGGTGCTGCTCTTGGTGGCAGTTGGCAAGCCCTTGCGATTGGTGGGCAATGGAGAAAACTTGGTACTCTTCACCTGGTTTGGTGGGGTCAATCCCACACCTCTACAGCCGGGGTTACACTGGGTTCCCCCTTTCGTTTCTCGGACGGTGCTGTTTGATGTGAAAACCCAGGCCTTAACTTGGAAAGATGGGGATGCCAATGCTTATGCTCCGCGACTGGTGGTCCTCTCTCAGGATGGCCAGCAGATTCAGGTTGAAGCAACCCTGCAATTTCGCATTCTTGATGCACCCAAAGTCTATACCCAACTGGGTGAAGAATACCTAGATCGGATTGCTCCCATTGTCCGCTCTGCCATTCTTGACGAAACGGCAGGGTTTTCTGCGCAGGCTCTCTACTCCACCCAACGCCCAATTCTGCAAGGACAAGTTCGTGAGCAGGTGGCTGCTCTACTGCAGGAGTACGGCATCGAAGTTCTGGATCTGCTCCTACGGGATGTTAAGTTTGATCCCGACTTCGTAGCTGCTATTGAAGCCAAGACCATTGCCGAAAATCGCCTTGCCCAAAAGCAATTTGAGATTGAACAGGCTCGCCAAGAGGCGCGAGCGGTGATTTCTCAAGCACAAGCTGAAGCAGGACAGTTGCAAGCCAAAGCCCAAGCCCTGATCCAAAACCCGCAGTATCTAGAAGTGGTTAAAGCCTCGGTACTTGGCTCACGCTTAGAAACTTTGGTCACCAAGTAAGTGTTTGCCAACAGTTATCTCAAAGGAGCAGAACCATGTCCAGGACAGAGACAACCGAGCGACAGGGTTGGCTAATAGCTGCCGGAATTGGTCTTCTGGCCGTTCTTGGGCTAGGCCGTTCCTGTCTGTATGTCACTCCACCCGGACATGCCACTGTTGTCTTCAACACCTTTTCCGGCCTACAGAAAGGACGAGTAGAGTTACCGGGGGTGATTTTTGTGGTGCCTGGCATCAACACCCCAGTTACCTATACAGTGTTAACTCGCGTTTGGGAGTTTACCGATAACCCTGCCTCTGCCAACAGCATCAGCAATGCCATCACCGTTAACACTGCCGACGGTCAGGCTTTTTCTATTGATGTAGCCATTGCCCTCAAGCCCAACCCCGACACCTTGGATGAACTGCATGCCACTATTGGCGAAAATTATCTCTCCACGGTGGTAGTACCGGTGGTACGCTCCAAAGTTCGAGATATCTCAGCTTCTTTTGAGTCAGAAGACTTTTACCGCAAAAGCCAGCGAGCCGCCATTGAACAACAGGCCTTGGCCTTGATCCAGCAGGAGATGCCCACTGTCAAACGCGATGGCCAAACTCTTCCTTTGCTGCAGGTGGAGGGGGTGTTCCTGGGCAGTCCCAATTTTCCAGAGGCTCTGAGGGATTCTATTGAGCGTAAACAGGTAGCTTCCATTTCAGCGCAAACAGCGGCAGTACAAGCTCAAATTCAGGAGAAAGAAACGGAGCGGCTGCTAATTTTGGCAGCAGCTAACCAACGGGCGATTGAACTGAAAGGGCAAGCGGCAGCCCAAAATGCGAAACTGGCGGATTTGCTGTTTTACGAAACTCTACAGGAGCGTATTCAAAACCCGACTAGCTCTGCGCCTCCTTTGCGGATTATCCGTGTGGAGGGGGATGCAACCCTTTTCTTAAATGTGGATCCCTATCAGGCTGCTTTACAAACAGCACAATGAGTTCAGCAAGGTGGCGGTGTACAGGTCAAGGTTAGCGGGATCCCAACTTAGTGCATGAGAGTGCGTGAGTTTTGTAACCTTATGTTTGTAACGGCCTTGGTGGAGGCGGAGTAGGCCAGAGCGGCGTTAGCGTCTGGGCTTGGGTCGCTGCAGGTTGGGTTCGGGCCGCCACCACCACGCCTACTAAACGGATCCCGGCAGTTGCCAGTACCTGTTCTGCCGCACGGATGGTGGAGCCGGTGGTGTAAATATCATCCACCAACAATACCGGTGTAGAGGGGATGCTCTTCAAGGCGAAGGCACCCGAGAGATTCTGTTGACGCTGTAGAGGATTGAGTTCATGTTGGGCTGCTGTGGCGCGTACCCGCACCAACCCCTGGGGAAGATGGCGTAACCCTGTCTGTTCGCAGAAGGCTTGACTAATCAGAGCCGCTTGGTTGTAGCCTCGTTGTTGCAGACGCTCCCGATGGAGAGGGATTGGGATGACGGTGTAGGGCTGTCGCTGTTGGCTGTGTTCTCTCCAGCAGGATCCCAGCCATTCCCCTAGCAGAGAACCAATCCGCCGTTGCCCTTCATATTTCAGCTTATAGATAGCCTGACGCAACCCACCCCGATGGATCCCCCAAGCATAAAGGGGCCAAGGCGTGGTTTCCAGCGGCCAACTGGAGACTCGATCTGCTTGCAAGCGACGCTGGCAATCTGGACAGAATACATTCTTGGCTGGGCGCTGACAAAGCGGACAGGGAGGTATCAACCACCAATCAAGCCATCCCATAGCATCTCACAACCCTTGCTTTTGTGGGTTCCCGACTTGGCCTCCAGCTTAACCAAGGGCTACACCGACAAGAAAGAGTAAGCAGACTAGGATCAAAGCAAGCAACTTTTCTCGACCCGCAGAGCTCTCCACCTCGATGCGCGCCATTCCATTTCTGTATCAGGGTTTCCGAGTGGGTTTGCGCAACCCTTCTTTGCGCCCCTGGATTTTCTTAGGCATTTTGGCTTATCTGCTCAGCCCCATCGATGTCATCCCTTCCCTGTTGCCCATTGTTGGGGAAATGGATGATCTGATTGTGCTGGGTTTGCTCCTGACGGAACTGGTGCAAATGGCCCTCGGGGATCCTTTTCCCCCTCAGTCTCAGTCAAGGTCCGCCACCCGAACTGAGCCTGCCTCTAACCCAACTCTTGATATTCAAGCCACAAGCCTGGATAGGGATCGTTAAGTTGACGCTAGGATTCAGCCTTGCTAGGATCTGGTACTGCCGACTAACTTGAGTTTTGACCTCCTGAGCTGACCCCATGCCCACCATTCAGCAACTGATTCGAGAGGAGCGCAGCGTTGCCACTCGCAAGACCAAATCCCCTGCTCTAAAGTCGTGCCCTCAGCGGCGAGGGGTTTGCACTCGAGTGTACACGACAACTCCTAAGAAGCCCAACTCAGCCCTGCGCAAGGTGGCACGGGTTCGCCTCACCTCTGGTTTTGAAGTTACTGCCTACATCCCCGGCATTGGTCATAATTTGCAGGAGCACTCTGTGGTCATGATTCGGGGCGGGCGGGTTAAGGATCTGCCTGGTGTGCGCTACCACATTATTCGCGGTACCCTTGATGCCGCCGGGGTCAAAGATCGCAAGCAAGGTCGATCCAAGTACGGAGCAAAACGGCCCAAGCCTGGTCAAGCAGCTGCCCCAGCCGGCAAGAAAAAGTAGTCCTCACGGATAGCCGAAAGATATTCAGAATAGATTCAGAATAGATATCGAGTAGATATCGAGTAGATATCGAGATGGATGCAGATATCGAGTTTGTCCCTTGACCCACAACACTACCTATGTCTCGCCGCAACCGTGCCCCTCGTCGTGATGTGCCTCCGGATCCCAAGTATGGAAGCCGTCTTGTTACCATGCTGATCCGCAAGTTGATGCTGCGGGGCAAAGCTTCCTTGGCCGCCAAGATCCTCTACGATGCCATGGCTATTTTGCAGGAGCGCACAGGTCAGGAACCCTTACCCTTGCTAGAAAACGCTGTTCGTAATGCTACCCCGCTTGTTGAGGTCAAAGCACGGCGGGTAGGTGGTGCTACCTACCAAGTCCCGGTGGAAGTCCGTGGCGAGCGGGGTACCTCCTTGGCGTTGCGTTGGTTGGTGACTTTCTCGCGTACCCGCCCAGGTCGTACCATGGCAGCCAAGTTGGCCAATGAGCTGCTCGATGCCTCTAATGAAACCGGCAGTACCATTCGGCGTCGGGAGGAGATGCACCGCATGGCAGAAGCCAACAAGGCCTTTGCTCACTACCGCTACTGAGCCTGGTGTTGAGCTTGGTTGAGGGCAATGGTAGCCATTTTGTTCGCTCGTCTCTGCCCCTGAACCCAGAGCTAGACAAAAAGGATCGACAAAAGCGATTAGAATTGTGAAGGTTTTTTTAGTTTGCCCGAGTCGCAGGACGACGAGGATTGGGAGGTCAACGTGGCACGTACAGTTCCCCTAGAACGAGTCCGAAATATTGGGATCGCGGCTCACATCGATGCAGGTAAAACCACGACCACGGAGCGGATTCTCTTCTACTCTGGTCTGGTGCACAAAATTGGCGAGGTTCACGATGGAACCGCTGTTACCGACTGGATGGCTCAGGAGCGGGAGCGGGGCATTACCATCACTGCTGCAGCTATCAGCACCCGCTGGGTGAAACGGGATCCTAAGAATCCCTCCCAGCCGCTTGCGGATGCGCCGGAGTACACCATTAACATTATTGATACACCGGGGCACGTGGACTTTACCATCGAGGTGGAGCGCTCCATGCGAGTGTTGGATGGAGTGATTGCTGTCTTTGACTCGGTGGGTGGCGTGCAACCTCAGTCGGAAACTGTGTGGCGGCAGGCCAACCGTTATAACGTGCCCCGCATTGCTTTTGTCAACAAGATGGATCGCATGGGGGCCAACTTCCTCAAGGTCTACGGCCAGTTGCGGGAGCGTCTCAAGGCCAATGCTGTGCCCATTCAGTTGCCAATTGGGGCGGAAGAGGGGTTCCAGGGCATTGTGGATTTGGTGCGCATGGAAGCCCGCATCTACATGGACGAAATCGGTAAAGACATTCGTCCTGCTCCAATTCCAGAGGATATGAAAGAGCTGGTAGCGGAGTATCGGGCCAAATTGGTAGAAGCGGTGGCAGAGACCGATGAAGCCTTGATGGAGAAGTACTTTGCCGAAGAAAACCTGAGCGAAGCTGATCTGATGGCCGGCCTACGCAAAGGTACCATCAGTGGCCAAATTGTACCCATGCTCTGTGGCTCTGCTTTTAAGAACAAAGGGGTACAGATGCTGCTGGATGCAGTCATCGATTACCTACCTGCTCCGACCGATATTCCCGCTATCAAAGGGGTGCTGCCGGATGGTACGGAAGAGGTTCGTCGCGCCAGTGACGATGAACCTTTCTCAGCACTTGCCTTTAAGCTGATGAGCGACAAATACGGGGATCTCACCTTTATTCGCGTTTACTCCGGTGTGCTCACCAAAGGCACCTATGTGCTCAACTCCACCAAGAATAAAAAAGAGCGCATTTCTCGCTTGGTGGTGCTCAAGGCGGATGAGCGTCAGGATGTGGATGAGTTGCGAGCCGGAGATCTGGGGGCAGTGCTAGGTCTGAAGGACACCACCACCGGGGATACCCTCTGTGATGAAAACTCACCGATTATTTTGGAATCTTTGTTCATCCCCGAGCCGGTGATCTCGGTGGCAGTGGAACCTAAGACCAAAGCCGATATCGACAAGCTCTCCAAAGCCTTGCAATCTTTGTCTAAAGAGGATCCCACCTTCCGTGTGTCGGTGGATCCAGAGACCAATCAGACCATTATCTCCGGAATGGGTGAGTTACACCTGGAGATTTTGGTGGATCGAATGTTGCGGGAGTTTAACGTAGAGGCCAATGTGGGTAATCCACAGGTGGCCTATCGGGAGACCATTCGCAAGCCCGTCAGCCGTGTTGAAGGTAAGTTTGTTCGCCAAAGTGGTGGCCGTGGCCAATATGGCCATGTGGTCATTGACCTAGAACCTGCCGAGCCGGGGACAGGCTTTGAGTTTGTCTCTAAGATTGTCGGTGGCGTTGTTCCCAAGGAATACATTCCCCCTGCCGAGCAAGGCATCAGAGAAGCCTGCGAATCGGGGGTACTTGCCGGTTATCCCCTCATCGATATACGCGCCACTCTGGTGGATGGGTCTTACCACGAGGTGGACTCCAACGAAATGGCCTTTAAGATTGCCGGTTCGATGGCTCTCAAGGAGGCCGTCCGCAAAGCTAACCCTGTCTTGCTCGAGCCGATGATGAAGGTCGAGGTGGAAGTTCCGGAAGCCTTTGTGGGCGATGTGATTGGAGACATTAACTCCCGCCGTGGGCAGATGGAAGGGATGAACACGGAGGGCGGTATTTCCAAGGTCAACGCCAAGGTTCCTTTGGCGGAGATGTTTGGATACGCCACCGATATCCGCTCTAAAACCCAAGGGCGGGGCACCTTCACGATGGAATTCAGCCACTACGAGGAAGTTCCTCGCAGTATTGCCGAAGCCATCATTGCTAAAAACAAAGGAAATGAGTAGCTAACTGAAAAGGAAGTGACGATTCATGGCACGCGCTAAGTTTGAACGCACCAAACCCCACGTCAACATTGGTACCATCGGCCATGTTGACCATGGCAAAACCACGCTGACGGCTGCCATCACCAGCACACTGTCGGCGTTGGGACAGGCTACAGCCAAACGGTATGATGAGATCGACGCGGCACCGGAGGAGAAGGCCCGTGGTATTACCATCAATACTGCCCACGTTGAGTACCAAACCGCCAGTCGTCACTACGCCCACGTGGATTGCCCTGGCCATGCTGACTACGTGAAAAACATGATCACGGGTGCGGCCCAAATGGACGGTGCTATCTTGGTGGTGTCTGCGGCGGATGGTCCGATGCCTCAAACCCGCGAGCACATCCTGTTGGCACGGCAGGTGGGTGTGCCCAGTTTGGTGGTCTTTTTGAACAAAGAAGACATGGTGGATGATCCAGAGCTGCTGGAGTTGGTGGAGTTGGAAGTGCGAGAGCTGCTTTCCACTTACGACTTTCCGGGCGATGACATCCCGATTGTGAGGGGATCCGCTCTGAAGGCCTTGGAGAGAATGACTGCTAATCCCAAGACTCAGCGTGGAGAGGATCCCTGGGTGGATAAAATCTATGAGCTGATGGATGCTGTGGATTCTTACATTCCCACCCCTGAGCGGGATGTAGATAAGCCCTTCCTGATGGCGGTGGAAGATGTCTTCTCCATCACCGGTCGCGGTACTGTGGCTACTGGCCGGATTGAGCGGGGCAGGATCAAGGTGGGCGAAACGGTGGAAGTGGTTGGTTTGGGTGATACCCGTTCTACCACCGTTACCGGTCTGGAAATGTTCCAGAAGACGCTAGACGAAGGGATTGCCGGGGACAACGTGGGTGTGCTGTTGCGCGGGATCCAGAAGAACGAGATTGAGCGCGGTATGGTGTTGGCCAAGCCCAAGTCCATTACTCCTCACACCAACTTTGAGTCTGAGGTGTACATCCTTAAGAAAGAAGAAGGGGGTCGTCACACGCCGTTCTTTTCTGGATACCGTCCTCAGTTCTATGTGCGTACCACTGATGTAACTGGTACCATTGCTTCGTTTACTGCTGACGATGGATCCCAGCCGGAAATGGTCATGCCCGGTGATCGCATCAAGATGACGGTGGAGCTGATCCAGCCCATTGCCATTGAGCAGGGGATGCGCTTTGCTATCCGGGAGGGGGGTCGTACGGTTGGAGCGGGTGTTGTCTCCAAGATTTTGAAGTAGACGCAATTTCTTGTGGCAGGGATTGAGCGTCCCTAGGATGACTCGATCCCTGTTTCTTTTTGTCCAGTTTCTCCAGTCCTCTTTTCTGACTTCCCAGCTATGGCTACCCTGACGCAACAGAAAATCCGCATCCGCCTCAAAGCCTACGATCACCGCTTGCTGGATACCTCCTGCGACAAAATTGTGGATACAGCCCGGCGTACTGAAGCGGTGCCCGTTGGCCCGATCCCCCTACCTACCCGTCGTCGTATCTATTGTGTGTTGCGTTCTCCCCACACGGATAAGGATTCTCGCGAACACTTCGAAACCCGTACCCATCGACGCATTATTGACATCTATTCCCCTTCTTCTAAAACCATTGATGCTCTGATGAAGTTGGATTTGCCGGCAGGTGTGGATATTGAGGTGAAACTGTAACAGAATTGGGGTGCGATCTGGGATCCGCCTCAGGCCGGTTCAAGAGTGCTTTGGATAGAGGTAGCAACGGGTGACTGAATCCGTCAATCTGGATGTAGCAACAGAGACTGCTCCCATTCCGGTGCTGGTGGTGGGTGCTTTGGGAAAGATGGGGCGGGAGGTGGTGCGGGCAGTAGCAGCTACCCCTGACCTGGCTCTGGTTGGGGCAGTGGCTCGCTCGCAGGTTGGCTTTGATATTGGTGAGGTGTTGGGCCTAGGATCTTTGGGGGTAGAGATTACAGATGATCTTTCTGGGCAGCTGTTGAAGCTATCGCAGCGCAGTCAGCGTGGTGTGATGGTGGATTTTACCCACCCTCGCTCGGTTTTTGAAAACATTCGTTCTGCCATTGCGTTTGGGGTACGCCCGGTGGTAGGGACAACGGGCTTGAGCCTGGAGCAGGTAGAACGGCTGCGGGAATTTGCCGAGAAGTCCAGCGTAGGTTGTGTGATTGCACCTAATTTTGCTATCGGTATGATTTTGCTGCAGCAGATGGCTGTTCAGGCTGCTCAGTATTTTGATCACGTGGAAATTATTGAGCTGCACCACAACCGTAAAGTGGATGCTCCCAGTGGGACTGCATCACAAACGGCTCAACTCCTTGGTCAGTTGGGGAAAGACTTCAACCCTCCCGAAGTGGAAGAGAAGGAGTTAATTCCGGGTTCACGCGGCGGGATCCCTGGGCACAACATCCGCATTCATAGCATTCGGTTGCCGGGTTTGCTGGCGCACCAAGAAGTTATCTTCGGCGGTATGGGACAAACCTTAACTCTGCGTCACGATACAACTGATCGGGTTGCTTTCATGCCAGGGGTTATTTTGGCCATTCGTCGGGTGCTGCAACTGAAGGGATTGGTTTACGGGCTTGAGCATCTTCTGCACTAGGCAGTTCTGTAGCAATCCCTGTTTACTACAGCTACCTGAAAAGCCGTTAAGGTTGCTCCAGATTCGGTGGTGACTGTTACAGGGGTCGAGTCGGGTCACTGGGCCAAAGCCGTAACCCCAACCTGATCCAAGTCGGATAGAAATTGCAGATCCCACTTTAGCTGGCCTGTTTGCTGAGCAGCTCCTGGAGCAAGCCCCGCGCTGCTCCCATAAAGCGCACCACATCGGGATGGTAACTCCAGATTGGATCTTCTTCTGGAAAAACCTCCAGGGAAAACATATCCTGAATGGCCCGTAGGTAAGGCAGTATCAAGTCATAGCTAGGTGGGGTGAGATGAAAATGCAAAGACTCATCCAACAGCTCCAGCATTTGTCGAACCAGATGCCAACTCACCTTCAGCGCCGGGTAAAGCATCACGCAAAGGGGGAAGAGCTCCTGCTGTACAGCAGCTACATTGCCTTCTAAGGCACAGAGGCCTAAATAAACTTGAAACATTTCGACGTCGCGGATGCTGGAGGCCCGTACTTCCACATCCGTCAGGAAACCGCTTTCGGTGCGGTAATTGCTAAAGCGTTGGGCTACTTCTCCACAGATGAATTCTGCCACCTGGGTAACAATCGGTAACAGCTCCTGAATGACAGCTAAGGACGGAGACAAGGTCTGTCCGGCATGGGCAGCAGCAGCCTCATAGGACCGCTGCAGGGGCATGTAAAGGTGGTCGTCCATCACCTTCAGATAGGGGTAAAAGAGGCTGCGCTCCTCAGGAAGGAGAGGTTGCAACAGCAGCTGCCCCGTGTAGTGGAATTGCATACTAACAAAGCCCAGCAGCCGGGGATCCTGTCGGGTATAGCGAGCCCGCAATTGGCCACAGACAGGGGCAATCTCAGTTGAAAAACGCTCTGGCGGCAGCTGCCCTTGACAGCTTTCTGCTGCTTTCTCAAACAGTTGCCGAGAATCTTCCGCGATCTGCCAGGGATCGATCAAATCAGGATCCAGACGATGGCGAGGTATTTCAGCAGCCAAGAGTCTTTCTGTTTTTGCCCAGGCTTGAGAACTGGCAAAGCGGAGGGATCCCCTAATCTTTTGTACTAGGTGAGCCTGGGGAGACTGACTTGGTGACCCTTGAGCTTGTAACTCCTTCATGTATTTCTGCGCCCAGAGAGTTGCCAAACTGCAATTCGTAGTTCCCGTCGATTCCATCGCTTTTCACTTTCTCCCCAGCTAGGTTTGTGTTTCAGTGTATTCCTAGACGCAACAACTTGTGTAGAAAGTTACAGGTTGTAAATCTCCTCTCCCAACTGCGGCAAGGGATCCCCCCTGCAAGCGGAGACAATCTTAAAATCACCTGCAATCCGCTCGGGAAAGTGGAGTTTATGTGGCAAGATCAAAACTGGATCCCCGATTTGGGTTTCCTTCCTATTGACTGAACTCTTTCACGAAGGAAGACAGCGTATGTCCCTCCGACTTGGCGATACCGTTCCCAACTTTACACAAAAATCCACTCATGGGGAGATCGACTTCTACAGCTGGGCTGGCGACAGCTGGGTAGTGTTGTTCTCTCACCCTGCTGACTACACCCCGGTTTGCACCACTGAGCTGGGCACAGTGGCCAAGCTCAAGCCTGAGTTTGACAAGCGGGGTGTTAAGGTGATTGCCCTAAGTGTGGATGATGTGGAATCCCACATGGGCTGGATAAAGGATATCGAAGAAACCCAAAACACCACTCTCAACTATCCCATCTTGGCGGATGCCGATCGTAAGGTCTCTCAACTTTACGGCATGCTGGATCAAACCAACATCAATCAAGAGGGGCTGCCCCTGACGGTGCGCTCGGTATTCATCATTGATCCTAACAAGAAGCTACGCCTAACCCTCACTTATCCTGCCAGTACAGGCCGCAACTTTGACGAGCTGCTGCGGGTGATTGATTCTCTGCAACTGACCGATCAATACAGCGTTGCCACTCCTGCCGACTGGAAAGATGGCGACGACGTGGTGATTGCGCCCTCCATCAAAGATCCGGAAGTGCTCAAGGAAAAGTTTCCGAAAGGCTACAGAGAGGTGAAACCCTATCTACGGCTCACGCCTCAGCCCAATAAATAGCCCTTGAGGAGTTTCTGGGGTTGCTGAGGATAGAGTCAGTTCTGGGATCCTCCTAGAGCAGGGCTACTCCTATTGTATTGATTGTATTGAGGGTGGGATCCTCTAGTGCAGAGGATCCTTTTCTATTGGAATAAGCTCAGTTGTAAAGGTGGCTCTCCTTTTATTTTGGGGACAACTCTTTTGGATCGAGGAGGAGGTATTTCCAAATGGGCAACAAACCAGGTGCGCAGCGCCTGTCGTTCTTCGGCATCCAAACTCTGCAAATCCAAAGGGGGTGGAAATAGCTCTCGCTCTGGTCTGAGGGCCCAGTTGACTTGGGATGGAAACTGCTCCCAACCGAAGGGCAGCCAACTCTCGGGCAGGGAAGACAAGTGAGGAATAACATCGGCCTGGGCGCGAAAGGTTTGCCTAAGTTTTTCTAAGTGCTGCACCCGCTTTTGCCGAGCTTCTTTGTAATTGAGAATAGGGGGAATATACCCAGGGGGGGATCCCAGTTGCTCTGGAGGAACAGACCGCAGCTCGGGTAGCCAACGCTTGATAAAAACACCCTGCGGATCGCAGCGATCCACAGCGGTTTGGCCAGGGTTGTAGATGCGTGTCCAGGATTTATCCAGACAATGGGTCACGCCCGCTTGCATTGCCCATTGGTAGTGATCGATTGGGCAGTCACCATCGATAAGGTGACGCATAAAATGGAGGGCTCCGTAGCGCCAATCCATGCCCAACAGGTTGCTCAAAAAGCTGGCATAAATGGCCCGTACCCGAAAGTTCAAAGCCCGATATCCCCCTGTTGCCGCTAGGCATCGCGCTGCCGCATCCACAATTGGAAAGCCGGTTCGCCCCTCCTGCCAAGCTTGGTACAAATCCGCATCAAAGGCCCACCCTTCGCTCTCGAAAATGCTGTAAAGAGACCGGAGCTCCAACTGCGGCAGGTAGCGAAACCGTTGGGTAAAGCCGGATCCCCAGCGCAAGCGGGCGATCAACTGCTGGGCACTCCGCTGTTTCTGCTCATCCGGCTCCGCCTGTACAGCCTGCTGTACCGTCTGCACACATTCCCGCACCGAGATTACCCCAAACTTGAGGTAGGGGCCTAAGCCGGTGGTTACTTCTGCACTGGGGTAAGACAGTTGCCAGTAGTAGCGCCGGGCTTTGTGGCGCAAAAACTGCCTTAAGGCCTGCCGCGCCGCTTCGGTTCCACCGGTAGGGATCCGCTTGCCATCCGGGGTTAACCCCAACTCGGCCAGGCTGGGTATGGGCTCTGAGGGTATCTCTTCCGGCACGGAGAGATGAGCAGGCGTGGGAATCAACGGCTCGGCCATCTGCTCAAACCAAAACTGCCGATAGCGGGGGTAGGCAACCAGCTCCGGCAGGCTGCCCAAGGGTTCAAACCAACGTATCGGGATCCCTG
>CALFBB010000012.1 GCA_937944885.1 uncultured cyanobacterium | reverse complement strand
GGGAAAGAAACATGCCTATGTCTGCAGTTGGTGCGGATACGGGGCGCACGCCGATGCCAATGCTGCGAGGAAGATCCGGGACTGGCAGGGGCTGTGCTGCCTGCTTGAGCTTGATGTTCAGGCGGGCGGGCGGAATGACCCAGCCCTGAAGCGTGTAAGCCCAACCGCTGCGCAAGCGGCGGCGTAGCGAGAAGCGCAACCAACCCCCTTCGGGTGGGGGAGGAGGTCAAATCAACATCCATACCGAGGCTAATCCGCTTGGAAAATTGCGCGCCCAAGTGGTTTTCCCGCTCTAGAGGGTTGAATTGCCACCTATCATCACATCCTAAGGATCCCGTTTGGGATCCTTTTTGGTGAAGGATGGATGTAACCTGTGGTCGTCAAAGTGAAGCTCCCCCTGCTGGCAGGAGAGGAGCGGATGCCGGAGAAATTGGCTATTCTGTAGATGGTTTTGGCAAGATCGAGTTAGCATCCACAAAACCCCAACACCAAAGTGGGTGGGAGGAAACGATGGCTGACTACAATCGCGGCATCATGAAGTTTGACGGGGCGGATAGTCCGGTGGTTGTTTTACTCTCGGCTGCGGTTGTGGCCGGAGTGGTTTCCGCCCTCATCTGGTGGGCTTTGCACTTTGCCTACGCTGCTTGAAGTCTCGGCAAACTTTCACCTCAGAGCCTCAGCTGGCCCTGTTTGCTGGGGAAGAGGGGCAATTGCAGCGCCTACGGCAGTCTCTTCTCTCTTGGTTCTCTACTCAGGGCCGGGACTTGCCGTGGCGGCAGACCTGGGATCCCTATGCCATTTGGGTTGCGGAGATAATGCTGCAACAGACACAAGTGGCAACAGTGATCCCCTATTTCCAGCGTTGGATGGAAGTGTTGCCGCGGATCCCGGACTTGGCGGCTGCCCCCCAACAGCAGGTGCTGAAGCTGTGGGAGGGCCTGGGCTATTACCGACGAGCCTTGAACCTGCACAAGGCTGCCCAGATCCTGATGCAGGAGCAGAATGGTGAGTTTCCCAAGCAACTAGACCAGGTTCTGGCCTTGCCGGGGATCGGGCGTACCACCGCCGGCGGCATCCTCAGTGCTGCTTTTAATCAGCCTTTGCCGATTCTGGATGGCAACGTCAAGCGGGTGCTGGCCCGTTTGGTGGCTTTGCAACACCCTCCAGCCCAATGTTTGCCCCTCCTGTGGGCGCTTTCGGAACAAGTGTTGGATCCCCTGCAGCCCCGCAGTTTTAATCAAGCGCTGATGGATTTAGGAGCAACGGTTTGTCGTCCCAAGCAACCTCGCTGTGGAGAATGTCCCTGGCAAAGCGATTGCAGCGCTTACAATCAAGGTCAACACCTACAATTGCCGATGTCGGCTCCCCGTGCCATGCGTCCTCATAAGCACATTGCAGTTGCTATCGTTTTGCGGGGGGAGGAAATTTTGATCGATCAGCGACCGGAAACCTCAATGCTGAGTGGGTTGTGGGAGTTTCCGGGAGGGAAGATCGAGCCGGGAGAAACGGCGGCTGAGTGTGTGGTGCGGGAAGTCAAAGAAGAGATCGGCATTGATATTGAGGTGGTTGCTGAGTTGGCGACCATCGAACATGCCTATACCCACTTCACCATTACCCTGATTGCCTTTGTTTGCCGCTACTTGGGTGGAGAAGCCCGGCCTCTGCAGTGTAGCCAGGTGCGTTGGGTGAGCCCGGCAGCTCTGTCGGAGTTTCCTTTCCCGGCGGCCAACCAAAAGTTATTTCCCTACCTGCACGCTTGGCTGACTGAACACCAGGGAAAGTGGAATGCCTCATAAAGCCTGAATTTAGCCATTGACGATTTTGGTACAAACTACTTTTCCATCAACTACGAAAGAGGCAATAGGGCTCTGATGGCTGCCATTGTCGATAATCTGCGGGTGGCTGCCGAAGAGGTGGAGACCCTCTCGCAATTGGATATTTTGCCAAGCTGGAAGTGCGACGAGGTAGAAGGTTTTTCTGGGAATGTCCTATCAGCAGAACAGATTTTCTACAACAGTTGCGTGAACACCCACAATCCGTCTCTACATGGAACTCGCTCTACCCTCCAAGATATCCAGTAAAATAGTAAGGGTTCTGGTTCCGTGAGCCACGGTTATGCTCGTTACTTTAGAGAAAGCTGGGGAGATTCTGGCTAAGGGATCCCATGCTGCCATTAGCACCACCGATGGCAAGGTTGCCTTGGTGCCGAAGGGTAAAGAAGCCATAAAGTTGACTTCGGCGGAAGCTGTTAACATGATGTTTTATGTCGTTCGCTCTACGGATCCAGTAGAGACAGTCATGGCGCAGCTAGAAGAGGTGGTTGCCAGGGCTCAAGCCCCTGACCCTGTAGAGGAACGGGCCAAAAAATATCGAGAAATTCGCGGCATCTGAGGGATCCGGTGGAATTGGGTGTAGATTTGCATCCCCTGTAGCTATGGAGATTGAAGGCTAGATAGGCTAAGGGGGACGAACTGCCCCTCGCCAGTCCACCCAAGCAGCATCGGTTCTTGGGGTTGAATGGGTTGGCCGGTGAGAGCACAACGCTGAGCTTGGTGAGCTCTGGCAGGGAAGCTAGCTTGAATATCGGTGGGGCTAAGGGTGAGGTGCTCTCCAGAATGACGATGCACGTAGTTCCAAAGAATTTGCCGCACCAAAGCCTGATAGCCCTGATCCCCGGCCAACGATTTGAGCTGCTCCTTGAGCTCGCGTTCTAGGCGAATGCTGGTCACCTGCATTTCGGTGGTGGGAATGCTGGAGGGGGCAGCAGCCCTCATGAAGAGATCCTCCCGGGAAAACTTGTATTACTCTGTAGTATAACTTCCTTTTATACTGATAGGTGGCGTTTTGATCTTATGATTGTAAGATTAAGATAAAGTGCTTTTGAGCAATGGTTTTTTTTCTTGCCAATCTTGCTGAGCAGCCTATAACTGCAGCGCAGGTGCAAGGGGGGTTTCATGCCCTTTCTGATCCGATTCGCTTACAGGTGCTGCAACTGTTGCAGGATCAGGAATTGTGTGTTTGTGATCTGTGTGAAATTCTGCAAATCAGCCAGTCGAAGTTATCCTTCCACCTGAAAACCTTGCGAGATGCGCAATTGGTCAATGCTCGCCAGCAAGGGCGTTGGATTTACTACAGTCTCAACTCACCCCGCTTTCAGCTTCTACAGCGCTTTTTGAATCAACTGGTGCAAATGAGCACACCCAAAGCTGCCCCCCCTTGTGCAGAAGATGCCTAAACCTTCCCTGAGGAGCTGGGATCTGAGTGGTTATCTACCTTGAGGGCCTGTTGGCGCTTATCGGCTCTTTAGCAACTGCCGAAATGGCCCAAACGGTTTTAGTGACATTTTTTATCGACGCGAGCACGATGGGCTGGCCGGGAGAAAATACCCCGGCTGCCGGGGCTTGGGGAACAGTACTTTTCCAGTTTGTGGTCAGGGTTAGCAATGACATTATCAGTGCCCTCAGCCTTTTGGTAGCCATGGGCTAGGGGGCCCAAAACCGGATCAGATGGGATCTTTGACACGGCAAACCTTCGGGTTAGCTGCTTTGTTAGGACTTTTGGGGTGGATCCTGCTACGGAGAACCACTCCTACTAACCTTGGGACAATCAGCCTCTGCGGCGGCTCTAGCTTCTACTTATACTTATCTGCATACTTATCTGCGGACCATCGGTTGGGGGTTGGTGCCGGCTTTGGCCTTTGCGGTGTTGAAAAGTTGAAAAACTTGTTGGCAGCGCTGTCTTGCCCGCCCCTGGTGATGCTGACCATGCTGGGGGGCATCCTAGTATTGGAAACCTCGTGCTGATGTTTGGCTGGTTTGGCTTCCTGGAGCTGGGCTGGGCAGGAATTGGCGGGTCGAGCACGGTGTCTTTTAGGGTGATGGCTGTTAGGGTGATGGCCATAGCACTGGGCCGGTTTGTGCTGCAGCAGCCTCAGTTGCAAGCATTTCAGATTTCCTGGCTAGCCAAAGGGAGGAGGGTTCCTGCTGGGGGGATTTGCTGCTGATTGGCCTGCCGTGAGAGGTTGATGGCAGTGGAGTTCGGCATGTTCGCGGCGACGGCGTGGTTGATGGGTACTTCAGGAACAACCCCTTGGGCTGCTCATCACAGGGGGATTCACATCTATGTCATGGAACAAGGTCGGAATGCGGGGATCATGATGTGCTACCGGCCAAAAGGGGGCTTTATGCAGCTCTTTGGCGAGTACAAACAACGCTTCTCTGAATACCCACTTGTGTGGGGCACAGCCCAACTGACAGTCTCTTCATCATCCTTAAGCGGATCCCGTAGCTCTAGCTAACGGGATACAGCAAGCAACATGACCCATGAACTGCAAGAAGAGCTAGCACGCATCCATTGGATGCACCTATGGAATGGCCTCGGACGGACTCTGCTCAATCGGATCCGTCCTATTGGCTTTGCTGACTCGAGGGACACTTGAGTTAGGTTTTACCTTGATTGCTCCTTCCGGATACTTGAGGTTGGCTCCTCCTGCTGGTGGCGGTCGGCATACCTAATGAGCTTTGTACCCTAGCAAATAGCAGTGGGACAAGAGGATATCTAGAAGAATCCCTCTGGCAGGGTTTCTGGAGCGGCTAGTCTAGGTGATGATGATTTTGAGTGGTTCATTCTAACGAGATTAGAGTGTGTTGATGAACACTGCTGAAGCCCTTGAAATCCTGAACCTGCAGCCGGGTGCTAGCGAACGGGAGATTCGGGGACGTTTGTTTCAGGAATATCAAACCCTAAGCACCGCTCTAGCAGAGCTAGAGGATGAGCGGCAAAGGCCTCTGCTGGAGGCACAACTCACACGACTGAATGAGGCACGGGATGTGTTGCTCGGTGGAGCTCAATCTCAGGGATCCCAAGTGGAGAGGGATTTGTCATTGGTCAGTCCAGAAGATCTACCCCCTCAGGTGATTGTGCTGCTTTACCAGGCCAATGGGCAGGAGGGGATCTGTACGCGCCAAGTCGGGGGAAAAGATATCGTTCTTGCTTTTGAAAGTTCCTTTGGGGCAAGAAAGTATGCTCAGCGACTGGCTCAACAAGGGCTCCCTAAGCCTGTGCCAGAGCGCTTTGAGACGGAGGAGATCGTCGATTTTTGTCGCGGGGGAGGCTATGGCTTGATGGTGGTTCCGGCCAATGAGGTCCTAGAGCCTCTGGAGGAAAGTACAGAAGCAGCTCAAGATTGGCCAGGTAAGACCTGATACAACTAAGCCCACATCCATTTGTGTTCACGGGTGCGCTCAATGATTGATGCTGAACAAATCTCTGTGAATGAGTTTCGCCAGATCATGGATGCGGATCTGGAGGCTTGTTGTCAAGCATTTGATCTATGGGTAGAGTACCTGCGCTTGAGGCAACAACGGCTACGGTTTTGGGGTGCGGCAGCCCTTTGCCTGTTGACGATTGCTTTGACGGTGTTTTTTCTGGTTCGGGATCCTGATCTCCGGATGTTCTATAGCGTTGCTGCTGGGATCCTCTTGATTGTCTTGCTGGTGATCCTGAGGGCCAGTTTGCAGTTGCAGGGTAGGCTGCGCCGCATTCGTCAGCGCTGGCAGGAAGCCCATCTTCTCAACAGTGATCCTGAGATGATACGGTTCACCACTGACTTAGCTTGTAAGGTCAAAGATTACAACCATTGGGTGGAGGAACTGCAGCAATCTGTGCAGGGGGGGCAGTACTGGCGAGATTTTCGACAACTCAACGAAGCAGAGCGAAAGTACATTCAGACGATGTTTCTCCAGGTGAGGGCTCAGCTGCTGCTTGCTTTGCAAATCTGTAGGCAGTTGCTGGATAATCCTCAAGCTTCTGTGGATCACCACTTCAAGCAGTTGGTCTCGCGGGATCAGCAGTTGCTGGACCAGTTTGTTGCCAAGAACATGACTGCCAACCGCTACGTGATTATGCTGCAGGAGCTCTCGGCCTTGGAAGCAGATCTGCAAGGTCAGCTGCGGGCTTTGGGAGCCCGATGATACCCTGTTAGGGATGTTGGTTGTAGGGTCATGGGACATCGCCGAAGAGGGAGACTGTGGCTGTTACCCCTTCTTGGGGGGCTAGGACTGGTAGGATGCGGGGATCCGAACGTGCCCTTAACCGAACCGCCCCCAGATGCCTTCCGAGTCAGTACTCCACGTCCCCCGTGGACTGACCTGTATCCAACTCCAATGCCACTGCTTACCCCAACTCCAACACCACTGCCTACCTCAACTCCAACCCCTGCTCCCACCGTGCTAGAGTTAAGCGCCCGCTGGCTAGGGATCCCTTGGCCACCGCAGCGGTGGGAAGCCAGTCTTGTTTGTCTCAGTGCCCGGTTTCTCCAAATCTCTTTGCGCCCTTTTCCTGTTGAGGATACCCAATCCCAGCTTTCCGCCGGTATTCTGCGGCAACCAACAGGAGGATGCCCCTTGAAATGGGGGGAGACCAAAGCAAGTCAAGAGAATAGCCCTGACTGACTTTCTATCAGTCTAAATCACTATCTCAATCTAAATCGGTATCTCAATCGGTGGAGGGTAGGAGTTCAGCTTATTCCAACCGCAAGTTAAATTCAGGCCTACCCATTAGTTGCAGGTCTATCAGGCCAAGATCGACTTGACGGGATCCCGGCCCGCTCGACAGATGAGCAGATCTAGCATTCCTGATCATGATCATGAATCCATCGAAGAACTGCTCCCAAAAGTGGGGAGATGTCAGGCAAACTGAGATATCGCTAGAATGAAGGGGAGCGTCGTGCCCGCGGGAAGACTGACTCTGTGATTGCCCTCTCCCTCAAACCTGCTAATTGCTCCTGGAGCGTCATCAGCTTCCCCTCCACCCTCTACACACAGCCTGTACTTGATCTATTGCTCTCAAAAGTGCCTCCTGCCTGGAGAGCTGAGGTGCGTTTGGGTTTACAAGAAGCGATTGTCAATGCTGTTCAGCACGGGAATGGCCTTGATCCGAGTAAGAGGGTAATCATTGAGTATGCTAGCTCTGAGCCGTTTTACCAGTGGCTGGTGCGAGATCAAGGACCTGGGTTTCGTCCTCAACAGGAGCTACACCGCTGCCAGTGTGGCATCCCAGAAACTGAAGAATCGGGCCGGGGTACCTTTCTGCTCACCCAAATTTTTGACTTTGTGCAGTGGAATGAAACAGGTAACCAAGTGTACCTTGGCAAGTACATCCACGCCTCTTGCCGGGATCCCTGGATAGTCTAAGGCAGAAGTTGAAAAGGCTAGGATCCCACACTGAGGCGGATCCCGAACTCCTACCTCCCTTTACCCGGCTATTGCCAAGTCGGTGATGACCGTGAGTCTAAGGTTGAACACTGCCCAAATGGGCTCAGATACCCGCCACCAGGACTTCTGGAGCTGTGGTGGCAACCAGATCTTCCTTGATTAGATCTGCTAGTTCCTGCAACTGCCGGATTGCTTCCGCTCCTTCCAGTTTCATCAACTCCCGCTCATCCCGCATTTCGGTCCAGCTAATTGAGCACTCTGAAACCAAAAAGCGGATCAGATGCCCTTCGCGCAAACTGACCATAAAGGAGGCGCTCTCGAATGAAGTGCCACAGGTGTAGCAGGAGGCCGGGTAGCCCCGCTTCTCCAAAACGATAGCCAGTGCCTGCAAACTCATCACCAAGTCCTGAACATAGCTGCGGTACTGTTCCGCCAACCGTGTGAACATCACACTCCTCCTAAAAAATTGCCCGGTGGGGGCTGAATCCATCTGCAAACCAGCAACAACCCTTGTTTTCATTTGAGCGTTTCGCAGGTTTCTCCAGAGGGCTGCCCTGTAGTCTGACTAAAGGACGAACACTCCCTAGAAAATTCACGCAAAGAGCCGTGCCTAGTAATTTATGCTTAAGCACTAAAACTATATTTAGCATATGCATAGACAAACCCCAAATACCCAAGAAAGTGATTTGGTTCACAGAGTAGGCAAAGCTTATCCCAACGGGGTGTAGTATTCAATACTCTTCCTAGGGGAGACACCAAAGTTTACCCCGGTTCAAAACTCTTATTCATTTGGTTTCATTTAGGATCCCCGCCGATCCCCAGTCCTAACTTTCTTCACAGTTGCCAGAAGGTGAGCAATAAAATTTTTGGCTCAGTACCTTGTCCAACAGGGCAGTGAAGAATTGACTCTGGGAACCAGAGCTAGGGGTTTTGCTGCCTGAGAGAAGAGTTTGTCTATCCCTCGACAGGAAGGAATTTTTGGTTATTGACTGGCTATTGATCAATATGGACTGGTGCAGACCAAGGTAGGTTCCCATGGGATTATGCTGAGAAAACTCTTCGGTAATACCACGGATGATGGGGAAGGAAGACCTCGATGCTGACCGGTGTTGATTTGGAAAAACGGGTAGCTTATCTTCGCACTCCCAAGGGATTCGGGATCGCTGCAAGCTGCTATTTGAGCGGATTTTAGCCGATGAATCAGAGCATTTTTATCTGGCTCTCAAACAGCCTGAGATTGCCCGGCAGCCTTATCCGCCTGGTTCAACGGTGATTGTGGAGTGGCGGGCTTTGAGGGTGGTTTTGCTGGATCGGCCGGCTACCCTGATGCGGGAAAAGCTGGGTCGTTCCCCGCCAGAGTTGCCCTTGGTCAAGATCCTGCAAGGGGGAACCTGGAGGACGGGATGTGCCCTGGCCGCACAGCTGAGACCCAATGCCATACCCCCGATCCAACTGCTCAGTGATGGTACGGTTTTCTGGCAGGGTTGAGCTTGGAGATCCTTAAGAAATTCTGTAATAGGTTCAGGGCCAGATCGGGACGGGATCCCCAGTGCAGATGCAGGTAGGAAGCGTGAATCCGTTCGCTGGCCCATCCTTCTCCCTGAGGTTGAGCCGGGGATCCCCAGCTGTAGATTGGGTGGGTGGGGGCCGGCCAACTTTGGGAACGGTGAAATTCGTGTCCCTGCAGGCGATCCCCGGCTTGGGTGAGGAGGGTTGAGCGCACAACAAGAGCCTCGCGGTAGCCCAGGCACAATTTTTTCTCCATGCTCACCTGTAGGGGCAAAAGCCCGGCCATGGCATGGGTGTTGCCCTGAAAATCGGTGAGAGATTGTCCCAACACCATCAGGCCACCGCACTCGGCGTAGAGGGGTGGGTGGCTGGGCGGGAGTGGATGTTGCTTAAACTGTTCAGACAAAGCAGCGGCCAGCAGCTCCGGAAATCCTCCCCCTAGCCACAGACCATGGCAGGGATCCGCCGGCAACAGCCCCACTTGTAGGGGGGAGTACTCCACCACTTCTGCCCCACAAGCCCGCAGCAGATCCAGATTGTCGGCGTAGTAGAAGTTAAAGGCGGCATCCCGAGCCACGGCCACCCGTACCGGCCTCGGTAGCGAGGGGATCCCGGGCCACAACGCCCCGACTGCCGCCGGAAGCGCTCGGATTAAGGGCAAGAGTCGTTCCCAATCCAGATGCTGCTCGGCTAGATTGGCCCAGGCCGCTTGCCAACGGGAAAACTCCTGCAGCTCCTCTACCGGGACCAGCCCCAGATGTCGGCTGGGCAACTGCCAGTCTTCACGGTGGGGGAACTGGCCCAAAACCGGGATCCCTACCGCGGCGGCGGCTTGGCCCAAAATCTGCCCATGCCGTTCCGAAGCCACCCGATTGAAAATCACCCCAGCAAGGGTGAGGCGGGGATCAAAACGGGTTAACCCATAGAGTAAGGCTGCTGCCGTTGCCCCTATACCACGGCTATCGATCACCAGCACCACCGGGATCCCCAGCAGGCGCGCCACATGGGCACTACTGGCGAAGTCAGGGAGGGGGGGTGAGGTCGGATCCACAGGGGTAGAGAGCGGTGCCCGTCCATCAAACAGGCCCATCACCCCTTCCACCACGGCTCCATCCCGCCCCTGGCAATGGTGGCGAAAGCAGCGCTGCACAAAGGCTTCATCCGTTAAAAACGGATCCAAATTGCGGCAGGGGATCCCGGTTACTGCCGTATGAAACATGGGGTCAATGTAATCTGGCCCCACCTTGAAGGATTGAATCCGCAGACCTCGCCGCCTGAGCGCGGCCAAAAGAGCCAAGGTGATGGTGGTTTTGCCGCTGCCACTGGCTGCTGCTGCCAGCAAAATGGCCATGGTTGGATCCCACGCCGGTCAAAACTCAATCCCAATCTGGGCTTTGATCCCCTGATCACGGAAGGGGTGTTTCACCAGCTTCATTTCCGTGACCAAGTCCGCTTGCTCGATCAACGCTGCAGGTGCCCCCCGCCCTGTTAGGATGACATGGACCTGGGGTGGCTTCTCCGCCAGCCCCGCTAAAACCTGTTCCACCGACAAATACCCCAACTTCAGGGCTACATTGATCTCATCCAATAGCACCAACTGAAATTCGCCGCCGGTGAACAGTTCTCGCCCCTTTTCCCAAGCGGCCTCGGCATGGGCTATATCCCGCTCCCGATCCTGCGTTTCCCAGGTAAAACCTTCCCCCATAGCATGGAAGGCAATGGATCCCAGCCCCGGGGTACCGGCCAGCTTGCGCAACAGCTTGGCTTCCCCCGGATCCCAGGCCCCCTTGATAAATTGCACCACAGCCACCGATAGCCCTTGACCTAGCGCCCGGAAGATCATGCCGAAGGCGGCTGTGCTCTTGCCTTTGCCTTGGCCAGTATGCACAATGATCAACCCCTTGTTATCCCGCATCGCTGCTAGGCGCTGCCGTTGCATGTGCTGGCGCCGCTGCATCTTTTGCCGATGTCGCTCATTCTGAACAGCTAGGGATTCAGAGGGTGTTTCAGATCCTGTTAAGGTCGAGGCCAGATGAAATCCAGGAGAAGACAAGGGCAGTTGAGACATACATGTTGGGGTATACATAATGAAGACAAGGGGTTAAAACTTGCCCACAGCAGACTCTCCTCATCCTAGTCGGGCTGAGTTTATGAAAGAACCGGCTGCCGCCTTTCGAGATAGCCTGCTGACCTACTGCTTAATCTGGGCAGTGGTGGCGGTAGGCTGCTTTCAAGTCTTGCCCCGTATGGAAGTGACCACAGCGGCTGAGTTAGAACCCTGGCTGGAGCCTAGCTACTTGGCAGGGTTGGGGGGATCCCTATTGGCCGCCCTTGGTTCGATGCTCAGCGCCTCTGCCGAGGAGGTGCGTAGCCCAGGCGGCAAACAGTATCGTCATTGCCTGGCTTGGTGGCTGGGGGCAGTGGGATTCATAGGGGTTCTCTTCCCGCTCGGAGTAAGCGGGTTTGTGTTCCTCAACGCAGCCCGGGGCACCGATTGGTTTCAAGAGTTGTTTGGCCGAGGGTAGGGA
The DNA here is from genome assembly GCA_937944885.1 of uncultured cyanobacterium. Classification (GTDB taxonomy): domain Bacteria; phylum Cyanobacteriota; class Cyanobacteriia; order Thermostichales; family Thermostichaceae; genus Thermostichus. The sequence goes on along the minus strand of CALFBB010000012.1, from coordinate 100,254 downwards.
CAAAACTGCCAAAGTCTCAGAGATAGGTGAGGGCTGCGGGTAAGGTCAGGACAGGCTGGCCTCTGCTGCGGGAGTAGGCTTCCCTAGCCAATCGCGGGGGTGGCGTAGCACCTCGTAGAGCTTTGCTTCCCAAGTATTCGGCTCCGGCTCATAGCCGTACTCCCAGCGCACCAAAGGTGGCAAAGACATCAAAATTGACTCCGTCCGTCCCTGGGTTTGCAAGCCAAAAATCGTGCCCCGGTCGTACACCAGATTGAACTCCACATAGCGCCCGCGACGATACAGCTGAAACTGCCGCTCGCGCTCCCCCCATTCCATGTCCTGTCGCCGTTCTACAATTGGCACATAAGCAGGCAAAAAAGCCTGCCCACAAGCCTGGACCAACCGGAAAAGATGCTCCCAACTGCGGGATCCCACCCGAACTTGTAAAGCCTGGGGTTGGGGATCCCCATCCACCTGCCCCTCCGGTCGGTACAACAAACCGGGACGTTCATCTTGATAATCAAAGAAAATCCCGCCAACGCCGCGGGCCTCCCCCCGATGGGGTAAGAAAAAGTAGTGATCACACCAGAGTTTGAAAACCGGATAGTAGACAGGATCCAACTGATCACAGGCCGCTTGAATTGTGCGGTGAAAATGGACGGCATCCTCCTCGAATAGGTAGTAGGGGGTGAGATCCATGCCCCCACCAAACCACCACACCGGCCCTGCTTCAAAGTAGCGATAGTTCAAATGCACCGTCGGCACATAGGGGTTACGCGGATGTAACACCATCGAGGTACCGGTGGCATAAAAGGGGTGCCCTTCTGCTTCCGGGCGTTGTCTCAAGATCGAGGGCGGCAAATGGGATCCAAACACCTCGGAAAAGTTCACGCCTCCCTGTTCAAAAACCCGACCCTGCTGGATCACCCGTGAGCGACCGCCCCCGCCCCCTGGACGTTCCCAATTGTCCTCCCGGAAGCGGGCTGCACCATCTAGAGCTTCCAAACCGGCACAAATATCCTCCTGAAGCTGCCGCATCCATTGACCCACCTGTTGGCGGGCATCCACCGGCAGACCTACAGAGCTTGAGGTCAGGGTTGTCATCTTGTCATCGAAGAACTACAGAACAAAAGAGGGCAGATCATAACAAATTGTTAGTGATCTGTGAGAGGAACACCAACAACCTTTGCCAGCAACAGAAGGCTGTGAGAGAGCGTTGTGGTGACCAAAGCTATTTTAGGTGGGAACCGCCTCGTAGGGACGCAGTCGTGCCCATTTGTTAGGTTCTTCTCGAAAGCTTTGACAGCCTACAACATCCCATTCCATTTCCCTGCCGCCGTTGCGAATGTTGACGTTGATCTGCGGCTCTTGCGGCTCAAAATCGGGAGCTAGGGTGAGGTGAGGCTGCTGGTGTTGAGCCTCAACTGCGTGGTAGGTAGTGCAGCGATCCACGTAGTAGCAGTGAATACAAATACACATGGCTGCTGTCTGAATGATAGGGTGCAGGACTTTGACGATAACATTTCCCCTCCGGTGGTTTGTCAACCTGACTTGAGATATTTCTTTGTAAAGATGGGCATCCCGTTGTTACTTGTCTAAAATCTCAACATCCTTCTTCTGCTGTCGGCTCAACTCAGATTAGGATCAGATTAGGATCAAGCTAGCTCTTTTGCCATCTGGGGAAAGGTGATTCAGCAGGGGCTGGGATCCCTGCTTGTCTTCTGGCACCTCTGCAAAACCAAAAGCCGTTTTGTTAACCTCAAGTCAATTTCAAAAACAGCAACAGAAGAAACCTTATTCAGGAGGAACCCCATGAACAGCTACAGCCGTTACCGCTTCACCTGCACGCTTTCCTTTGGGGATATCTACGGGCAGATCATCATTTGGTTGATTGTGATCTTTGCCGGTTTGGCGGCGGCCCTTTCCCTGATGAATAGCCCCCTCTACGCTTTCCTCACCATTGGGCTGATTTTGGTGATTTCTTTGCCTTTCCTGCTTTTTGCCTTTGTGACCACCTTGCTGAACCACATTGAGTTCGCGGTGGTTCCCCCTGAAGAGGAGAAAAATTCGGCAGATGCCGCATCTTCTACCTCTGCAGCCCAAGCGGCGGTCAGCTAGTTGTAAGCCAATTGCCCTTGTTTCTATGGGTTTGAGCTTTTGAGGGTAGCCGCCGCGCATCCTACAAATGGACGGGAAGGGTCATTGGCTAGTTAGCGGCGGACGGGGTAGAAGTGTTCCAGTCAAGTACGGCACTATTGCCCACCAGACCAGAACTCTGGGCGTCTGGGTAGATCTAAGACCTCCTTGGCAAGGTACAACTCAACCTGCAGGTCCTGGCATCACCCGATTGATAAACCTAGGGAACAGGCCGAAAGTTGGCATGAACACTTTCAACTCAAAACCCACAGGCAGAAATGACCTGGGGTGCTGCAAAGGCAAAAGTTCCTGGCAGTAGGCGAGAGCGCCGCCTTCCTCTCTGGCAACAGGATTGGGAAGCTACGATTTATTAATTGCGAAGCCATAAATCGCCAGTTGCGTTCACAAGAGGATCCCGGTTGTACATGGGCAAGGTGGTGATTATCGGTGCCGGGTTGGCGGGTCTGACCTGTGCCAAGGTGCTCAAGCAAGGGGGTTGGCAGGATCTGCTGCTGCTGGAAAAAAGCGATGGTCCTGGTGGTCGAGTGTGCACTGATAGGGTGGAGGGGTTCCGGCTGGATCGGGGTTTTCAGGTGTTGTTTACAGCCTACCCAGGGGTGCAGCGGCACCTGAATCTATCGGCTCTTAACTTGCGTCGTTACCGGCCAGGGGCAGTCTTGGTCAAGGGGGGGCGCTTATTTTTGTTGGGGGATCCGCTGCGGGATCCGGCCAGTGGGATCCCCTCTCTGCTCAATCCCTTGGCCAGCTGGCAAGATAAGCTTAGGATCTTGCAGTTGCGGGCTCAGCTGGCCCGGCGCAGCTCTGAGCAGGTCTTCCGGCAGGGGTTGGGTGGGGAAGATACCTCGATTCGGCAGTTCCTGCAGCGGTACGGCTTTTCTGCGGCTATTTGTGAGCACTTTCTGTATCCCTTTTACCGGGGTATTTTGCTGGATCCTGACTTAGACAGCAGCGCCTGCCTGTTTGCTTTTTATTTCAAGATGATGGCGGAAGGGCCTGTTGTGACACCGGCCTTGGGCATGGGAGAAATTGCTCGGCAACTGGCCGGCCACCTGCTGCCTGAACAGGTTCGTTACCAAACGACGGTGGAGCAAATCCTGGTGCAGGGGGGAAAAGTGCGCGGGATCCGCACCCGTGCTGGCGAGGAAATAGCGGCTGAGTGGGTGATCTGTGCTACGGATGCTCTGCAGGCGCGGGCTTGGCAGCAAACCCTGCTGAAGCAGGTGTCTGTTCCTATTCCGACCCAGGGGCGAGCTGTGACTTGCTTGTATTTCAGTGCCCCTTTTTCCCTGACCCGTGGCGGCTACATTCACCTCAACGCCAATGGCCGGGGATGGATCAACAACTGGGTGGAACTGACCCAAGTTAGCCCCCAACTGGCCCCTGCCGGTCAACATCTGTACTCAGTTGTGGTGTTGGGGGATCCCCCTCTGGCGGAGGAGGAACTGGTCCAGGCTTGTCGGCAGGAGTTGCAAGTGGTTTTCCCCAAAGCCCCGCTGCAGCAGTTGCAACTGGTGCGGATGTACCGGATCCCTTTTGCTCAGTTTGTGCAACCGCCGGGGTTTCAGGCCCATTTACCGACTGCTTTTTCCGGTATTCAGGGTTTGTTATGGGCGGGGGAATATACCCATCAGAGCAGCATTGAGGGATCCCTGCGCAGTGGCGAGCAGGCTGCCGAGTGGGTTCTTAAAAGCAGGGGGGCCTGAGGCAGCTAGGCCGAAGAATTGAGAAGAATTCAAGCTAAGAAGAATTCAAGCGAGGGCATGGGCCGGTGGAATCCCCTCCTGACTTTGCAGGCACTTGGGCCAAATGGCCGGCAAACTCCTTAACTCAATTCACAGAAATAGGAGAGGATCCCCATGATATGAAAAAGGTGGACCTGTTCCTGATGAGGATCCCTCTGCCATGCAAAACGCCACCCTTAGGCCGATCCCGCTCCTCCAGCGGTCGCTAGAACTGCTTAGCCCCATCTACACCCCTCTGCTGATTTTGGCCTCCCCCGGTTTTTTCATCCCGGTCATTGCAGAGATCATCCCGCTGTTGGGGGGAGTGCTCAACCTGGCCTATGGGGTGGTGGGGGTGCCCATCCTGGGGGGGGCAGCTCTTTTGCTGGTGGATCAGCACCTAAAACAGCAACCTGCCGTGTTGGGGAACAGCCTTGATCAAGCGGTCTCCAAAGCGGTGCCTTTGGTGTTGGGTAGCATTCTACTGGGGTTCATTATCTTGGGGGGTTCGCTACTCTTTCTCATCCCTGGCATTTATTTGGGGGTAAGACTGGCGTTTCTGCCCTGTGCGATTGCTCTAGAAGAGCAAGGGGCAATAGACGGAATCAAGTATAGCTGGAAGCTGGTCCAAGGTCGTTGGTGGGGGGTGTTTTGGGCCTTTCTGGCTGTGGGCTTGATCTTTGGTATCCCGATCCTGATTCTGTCTACGATTGTGGGAAGCATTGGGGCTGCCCTCAATTGGAGGCTGTTGGTGGTTGTGGTGATCGGGGCTGTGACCGTGGCGATTACACCCATTTTCAACATTTTTACGGTGCTCTTGTTCCGTTCTTTGCAGGAAATCCAACGGCAGAACCCTTAGCTCTATCCCTACCCTCTGGCTAAGGGGGGATCCCTAGTCTTGGGCTGGGATCCCCTGTTTTTAGGGATAAGAGGCTTGGAGAAGCAGAGCCACGGGGGTGGGGTTGTTTCCTCTTCCTCCTTCCCTGGATGCGATTAAGGGGAAGGGCGCTCCAGGATGCCGCCGCCGAGCAACAGATCGCCGTGGTACCAGACGGCAGCCTGTCCGGGGGTAACCCCAAACTGGGGTTCCTCAAACTGGAGACGGACTCGTTGGGGTGACTCAGGGATCAACAGCGCCGGAACGGCAGGGGTCCGGTAGCGCACCTGCACCTCTACTGGCAGAGGTTCTGGGGGAGCAGGGATGGAAACCCAGTTTACCTGCTGCACTGTTGCTTCTGCTTGGGTGGCTTCTTCTCTGCTGCCAACCACCACCCGGTTCAGGGCTGGGTCAATACGCACCACATAAAGAGGATAAGCAGCAGCGATGCCTAAGCCTTTGCGCTGGCCAACAGTGTAGTGGTGAATGCCTTCGTGGGATCCCAGCACCCGCCCTTGGGTATCGACAATTTCTCCTGGCTTCTGCCCCAGGTACTGATCCAAAAAGCTGCGCATGGAGCCATGGGTTTCGATTAAACAGAGATCCTGGCTTTCCGGCTTGGTAGCGGTGGCCAGACCATAGCGGGCTGCAATCTCACGGGTTTGGGCCTTGGTGTATTCCCCCAGGGGAAACACAGTGCCGGCCAGGTGCTCCTGGCTGAGATCGTAGAGAAAATAGGATTGATCCTTTTGGCGATCCACCGCCCGCAACAGCCGGTAACGCCCTGATTCGGGATCAAGCTGCACCCGTGCATAATGCCCGGTGGCCATTTGCCAGATCCCCAAAGTCTCGCGGGCATAGGTAAGCAAGGGGCCAAATTTCACGGTTTTGTTGCACCGAGAACAGGGTAAGGGGGTGATGCCATCTCCATAGCCGGCTACCAGATAGTCGATGATCTTGGTTTGAAACAGCTCACGGCTATCCACCACATGGTGCGGGATCCCCAACTGTTCACAAATGGTGGCGGCATCCACCAAGCCATCGGTGCAGCACTGCCCTTTTCCTTTCATCAGCCAAAGGGTAACCCCTTCTACGGCATAGCCCTGCTCATGCAAAATTGCCGCTGCGGTTGAGCTATCGACCCCGCCGGAGAGAGCCGCCACAATACGGGGCTTTTGGGACGGAGCAAGGGTGGGTGTGGTTAAAGGGAGAAGAGAATCGCTGAGGACCATGAATCAGTGAATAGATGCGGGATTTCTACTCTAGCTTTGTTCAGCTTGGCTAAGCAGGGATCCCCTGAGGAGTGCAGATGATTCTGGTTAATCCTCTGGAGCTTAGCAAAATTGCGAAGGGCTAGTGTGTGAATGGGCTGGCATCTCTGGCATGACTGAGTTTTTACACCTGCTGGTTACAACCACCGGCTGGTCGGTCAGGCTAGATCCCTACAGCTGTGCCCTGGGGGTTTGTGGGTGGCGGGAGCTATCTCGAATGTCTTCAAGCAACAGACAGGGATCCCTAATTTTCGGCAGTGACAATCCGAGCCTTAAACCCGGCTTCCGACAAAAACCGCTGCGCCTGTTCCGCATTGGCCCGCTGCCGGTAGGTGCCCACCTGAATCACCGAGCCGCGCACGAAGGCATCGGGGGCATAGCGCTGCAGCTGGGGTAGGACTTCTTCTCCCGCCTGGACCACCACCCAATATTTCTGAGTATCTGAAGTAGGGGTGGGATCCTGTTGGAGCAGCGGTTGAGAACGCCGCAGATCTGCTGGGAAAACACCGGCTTCGTAGCCATGACTGGCCAAATAGCGCACCTGTGCTTCTGCTGCTGGGGCGTTGGCAAATCCACCGGTACGCACCACCCGCAGGCCGTCGTAGATGAGGGGTAGGGATCCCGTTAGTAACTTCTCCAGGGCCGGCAGTTTTTCACCGCTAGGATCCGCCACCAGTACCCAATAGGTTTCACCTTGCTCGGGGTTGGTAGGTTGGGGATTGCTGGAGGGCTCCATTCCTGTGTCTGCTGTGGGTACAGCCACTGCCGGTAAGCCGCGAGCTGTTAACCAACGGGCTTGGTCTTGAGCCAGGGAGAGGCGAGAGAACTCTCCGGTGCGTATGGCTGTTTGCCCTTGGTATTCCACGACGGTTGCCGCGGGGAAAAAGCGACGCACCTGTTCTTCAAGGCGGGGATCCTGGGTGGGGTTAGGCACTTGCGTAGCAAAAGGCCGTCGGGAAGCAGGGGGTGACCCGGGCCTGGCTGCAGCAGGAGAGGCTGCTGGTGGTGAGGAAGGAGCTGAGGTGGGAACAACAGGAGGCAAGGGGGGATCCGTTGCGGCGCGGCTGACCACCCGCACCCGAAGACCCAAGCGCTCCAGTTCTGTCTGACGACGTTGGGCATGGCTGCGGTTGAGAAAGGTGCCTGCCAAGATAAACACCTGATCCTCCCCCCGCACCAGATAGGCATCCGGTACTTGGGTTTGCACCTGCGCTAAATCTGCGGCTGTATCGGAAAGGACGTGCACCTGGTGGCGGGTAAGGGCAAAGGCTACCGGTGAAGCCAGGGCAACGGTCAAACAGAATCCCCCTAGAGCTCCGCTTAAGGTGGCCAAAGTGCTGTTGCGCATGGATCCATCTCCTGTATCGGGATTGGTGGCAACTTTGCCCAAACCTACCAAGGCGAGGCAAGACGAGCCTGGGCAAAAAGGGCGGCAGCCTGCGGGGATCCCACGTAGCGCCAGTGCCACGGTTCGTAATTGACCCCCTGCCCATTGCCCGGTGGGAAAGACAATTCAAAGCCATACTGCGGTGCATGCTGAACCAGCCAAGCATAGGCCGGAGTTTGGGCAAAGCTGTACTGCAGATGGGTTTGGGGATGCCGTCCATCGCCCATATCCAGGGCATAGCCGGTATGGTGTTCGCTGTAGCCGGGCGGGGCCGATAAACGCATAGCTGCCTGTTCGGATCCCTGTCGCCGGATCTGGCGGCGAAAGAGAGCAGTTTGTACCGAGAGATCCCGAAAACCAGAAATGAGCACCAGCGAGATGTTGCTCGCCTGGGCGTGTTGTTGCATCTGCCGAAAAGCTTGGGCTGCCTCCTGATGCAGCCGCTCCACCCGTCCTCCTAGTCCACTGACTGGCTCCAGATCCGCTTCCGAGGCCACCGGATAGGGCCAGTGAAAGGGGATCCCCTCTGTGGATCCCCCTCCACCTAAGTTGAGTGCAGCAGCTTCCGGTGACCACACCTGACCTTCTAAGCCTAGTAAAGCCAGGGATTCTAGCATCAGGTCAATGCTCTCCTGCCGGTGAAATGCTCCCACCTGGATCACGGAGGTGGAGCCAATCTGACGGCAAAAAGCATCCGGAGCAAGGCTATGTAGCTGTTCTAAGACCCCAGGGCTGAGGGACTCCGTCCCGCTGCCGCCAACGGGAACCACCACCAGCTTTGGCGCAGCCCGAGAGGGGATCCCCCAGACCGGTAAACCAGCCCAGAAAGCGGCCAGCACAGCAATCAAACGGCGGAACCCTGGTTGCCACCGGCCTTGTGGGTGACAGGTTATCTTCACAGGTGGGGCGCAGATTTGGTGCACCTCCAGTATAGTGACGCCGGCAAGGCTCTATCCCTGTGGTTTGCCTAAAGTCAAGGACGGCGCCGACGGATTTTGTCAGAGGCTGGCGTAGAGGCCCGCCGGCGGGCCCGGGATCCTCCAATCGTAAAGCGGATCACCTCTGTTTTGTAGTGTTCAGTGCCGGTGCCCCGGCGGTACACCTGAATGGCAGACCCTTGCCCGGAGGGAAGGGCAGGCAAGGGCTTTTCTGGGGTGTCCGCTTCTAGGGCAATGAAAAATCTGAGACGCAGCAGGGTCTCTAACTTAGAAAGACGCTCGGTTTCTTCCGGCACCAGCCGACCCAAGGAAACCTGGAGGCGGGGTCGGCGTTGCCCAGATGTAGAGGGAGCCAAAAATTGTCGGGCCAACCCCCACCAGGCAGTGGGTTCCGGCGACTTCAGCACCACCTTTAAGCCCGTCAGGGGATTTAAGCCATAGGTAAGCAGCAGAGAATACATGGGCAGCGGAAGCGGGTGAGAAGCAAGCTATGCCATGCAAGCTGGCAGGAAGGAGGCTAAGTCAACTAAAGTGAGTGCACATAAGCCAACTGTAGCATTGCCATTTGTGCTCTAAGAACCACTAGCATGGTCGCCTCGTCGTGATAGTCTTGCAGAGCATCAAGGGGACAGACTCTTAAGATTAACGGACACCTATGGCTGGGATCCCTGCACAGCGCTGGCTGTTTCATCCGGTTGATCGGGGGGCGGCACAGCAGTTGTCCCAAACACTGGGGGTGTCTCCTTTGCTGGCCCAGATTTTACTCAACCGTGGCCTTTCTAGCCCAGCGGCGGCGCGGCAATTTTGGGATCCCGACCCGGCTCAGCTCACGGATCCGGCCAGCGATTTTACCGATCTGCCTTTGGCGGTGCACCTTCTGGATCAGGCTTTAGACCATCAGCAGCCGATTGCCATTTGCGGAGACTACGATGCCGATGGTATGACCAGCACAGCTTTGCTGTTGCGGGCTTTGCGTCGGCTTGGGGGTAAAGTGCATTACCGCATCCCCCGTCGCATGACCGAGGGCTATGGCCTTAACTGCCGCATGGTGGAGGAGCTGCACCAAGAGGGCTTCCATCTGATTTTGACCGTGGACAACGGCATCTCTGCTCAGGAACCCATCCAACTGGCCAAGAACCTGGGCTTAACGGTAATTGTGACGGATCACCATGATTTGCCACCCCAGTTGCCGCCTGCCGATGCCATCCTCAACCCGAAGCGGATCCCGGAGACTTCTCCCTATCGTGGTATGGCGGGTGTGGGAGTAGCTTACTTACTGGCCCAGGCCCTGGCGAGAAAACGCGGGGATGCGCTTCTGGGTCGCATGGCGCTGGAGCTATTTACCCTAGGTACCATTGCTGATTTGGCGCCGCTGACAGGGGTGAATCGCCTCTGGGTGCGGCAGGGGTTACAACTGCTGCCCACCTCACAGGTGGAAGGGATCCGTGCCCTTTTAAGGGTGATGGGGTTGCCTGCTGGGGCAGATGCGGGTTCTGAAGGGTTACAACCGGAAGCGATTGGGTTTGGTCTTGGGCCCCGCATCAACGCAGTGGGGCGGATCGGCCGAGCGGGCATGGTGATTCAGTTGCTGACTACGGAGGATCCCCGGCAAGCGGAATGGCTGGCCCAACGCTGTGAGCGGCTGAATCAAGTCCGCCAACAGATGTGTGCCCGTATCGAGGCCGAAGCTCTGGAGCAAATTAGCGAGCAGGGACGGGATCTGCAGCAGGATCGGGTGTTGACGGTGCTGGGATCCCCAGAGCGCAAGTGGCACAAAGGGGTGATCGGTATTGTTGCTTCCCGTTTAGCGGAGCGCTACGGTTGTCCGGTGTTTATCGGCACTCAATCCCGGCAGGGGCAGATCAGCGGCTCGGCACGGCAAGGGATCCCGGAGTTTGATGTGTTTGCAGCCCTGGAACATTGCAAAGACCTGTTTCACAAACATGGCGGACATGCGGCAGCGGGGGGATTCTCGCTGGCAGCTCAAGATTGGCCAGCTTTGGAAGCGCGCCTGCAACAGTTTGCTGCTCTCCACCTCAAACCGGAGCAGATTCAGCCTCTCATCCAAATTGACGTAGAAGCCTCCTTGGCGGATCTCAACCTGGAGCTTTACCGGCAACTGCAACAGTTGCAGCCCTGTGGTATTGGCAATCCAGAACCCGTCTTTTGCAGCCGCAACTTGCACCTGCTGCAACAACAGTGCTTTGGCCGTAGCAATCCTGAGGACAACGGCCGTAACAAAAGCCACCTGAAGCTGCTGGTGCGGGATCCTGAGGCCTCTTCTCCATCCCCATCAACCAACCGTCCCCTCTGGGCTATCCGTTGGCGGGGGGCCGAGCTTTATCCTTTGCCAGAGCGGGTGGATTTGGCCTATACCCTCAAAGCAAAATCCTGGCGGCAGGAAAGTCAACTGGAATTGGAAATCGTGGGCATCCGGCCTTCTCAGTCGTCTTTGCCGCTGAATGCCTCCTCTCCTGCTAACCCAACACTCAAAGTCCACTCCCAACCCGTGACTGCCACTCCCCCATTTCTACCCCAATCGGGGTCTGAACCGCTCCTCATCTATCGCCCCGCTCCTCAACCCAGACAACCGCTGCACTGGCAGGCGGTGGAGCGATTTTCAACGTTGCTATCCCAAGTTGAGGGTACCATTCTCTTCTACGGCTTCCGCCGCCCCACCCTTTCTTTCCCGCCAGCCAGGGATCCCCAGCCGGTGGTGCATTACGACCGTCCACAGGCAGGTCATCGCTACACTCATCTCTGGCTGTGGAGCTGGCCCCCTTCTCTGGAGCACCTGAAGTGGCTTTTATACTACAGCCCTAGCGATAACCTGAGGATCTCGGTACACAGCCAGAGGGTTCCTCTTGTTTCTGCTGAGGGCTTGCGTCAGCAGCTGCGCTACCATCTCCAGCAGCAGGGCACAGTCGATCTGCTGCGGTTGGCCCAGCAGTGGTGGCTGTCGCCGCAGGTGGTGGTGGCGGGTTTGCGTTCCTTAGGTTACGCCTGTCAGGACTTTGGCCCCACGGGATCCCTTGCAGAAGAACTGGAAGCCCAACAAAGGTGGTACAGCAGCTCCTGGCAGGAGGTGGCTGCTTTGCTTGAGCCTGGATGCAGCGGATCCCTGACTCAGGCTTGAGTAGCTTTTTAACCTTCCTCTCCTCTGAAAGGATGCGTTGGGGTTTGGCTTGCCGTGGGTAGGGTGTCATTTACCGGTTAGCAGCAGACGGGATAGGCTGGCTCCGGTTAAGTACGGCCTGCTTGCCTAGCCGACAAGAACTCTGGACACCTGGGTAAATAGCAGAAATGATCTGGGTGCTGCAAAGGCTTCCCGGCGGTAGGCGAAACTCCGTAAAAAGCTGGGGAAGCTAGGATTGAAGGGCAAACCGTTGCCGGTTACTTTCAGTTCTCATCCGCAGCCGGTAATGCAATGAGGAGAGCCTCCAGCACCCGATTGACCCGGCTGAGGCGCAGGCCCTGATCCGAGAGTAGGGGGCTATTGGGGATGATGGCATGACGGAACCCCAGTTTACTGGCCTCCTTCAGCCGTTGCTCCAGTTGGGAGACCGGGCGCACCTGCCCCCCCAAGCCTACCTCCCCGATCAACACCGTAAAAGGATCCACCAACCGATCCCGAAAGCTGGCGGCCACCGCTACCGCTACCCCTAGGTCGGCTGCCGGCTCGGCCACATGGATCCCGCCAGCAGAAGCGATGTAGGCATCGTATTTGGACAGAGGGATCCCCACCCGTTTTTCTAAGACCGCCAGGATCTGCAAAAAGCGGTTCATTTCAATCCCGGTGGAGGTGCGGCGGGGGGAGCTGTAGCTGGTGGGGCTGACCAGAGCCTGTACTTCGACCACCAGGGGGCGCGTGCCTTCGCAGGCCACGATAGTGGCGGTACCGGGTGTGGCTTGCTCGCGGCTGCTCAAAAACAGTTGGGAGGGGTTATCCACCTCCACCAGGCCTGCTTCCTGCATCTCAAATACCCCGATTTCCTGGGTGGCCCCGAAGCGGTTTTTCACCGAGCGCAACAGACGATGGCTTTGAAAGCGATCCCCCTCAAAATACAAAACCGTATCCACCAGATGTTCCAGTACCTTAGGTCCGGCCAGGGATCCATCTTTGGTAACATGACCTACAATCAGCAGGGCTACCCCCAGTTTCTTAGCCACCCGCAGCAGCAGGCTGGTGCACTCACGCACCTGGGAGACGGATCCCGGCGCAGAGGTAATCTGATCCCAGAAAATAGCTTGAATACTGTCGATGATGGCTACCCGCGGTTGCAAAGCCTGGATCTCCAGGAGAATGGCCTCCACGTCGGTTTCTGCCAACAGATAGAGCTGCTCGCATTCCACCCCCAGCCGCTCTGCCCGTAGCTTAATCTGTTGGGCCGATTCTTCTCCGGAGATGTAGAGAACCGGTCCCCTTTGGGCCAGATGATGGGCCGATTGCAACAACAGGGTACTTTTGCCAATGCCTGGATCCCCGCCGATCAACACCAGGGATCCGGCAACGATGCCTCCTCCCAAGACGCGGTCAAACTCACCGTAGCCGGAAGCCAGGCGGGGGTGCTCCTCCGGATGGACCTGGGTAATCGGCAGGGCGGAGGCAGGGATCCCATTGGATCGGGGAGCTAAGGGGCGGCCACGGGGGAATTTGGGGGCTGGAGCAACCACCACTTCCGATAAGGTGTTCCAGGCCCCGCAGTTTTCGCAGCGGCCCAAAAACTTGGGGTAGCGCTCGCCGCAATTGCTGCATTCCCAGACGGTTTTGGCTTTGGCCATGGTTCGGCTCTAGCAAGGTACCTAGGTTCTATACCGCCGGGTTGGGGTGTAGACAGGGGATTGTACTAAACACAGCCTCAAGAAGAGACAGGAGCAGCTGGAGAGATCCTGAGGGAGGATCCCTGCTCCGGAAAAACCAGGGAGCCACACTGGGCATGGTGGCGCAGCAGATGATCACAGAGGACCAAAGCCACCATCGCCTCCACCATCGGGACTGCCCGCGGCAGGACACAGGGATCATGGCGTCCCCGCGCCGCAAGAACGGTTTCTTCGCCACTGAGGGTGACGGTATTTTGGGCTTGGCGAATGGTGGCGGTGGGCTTGAAAGCTACTCGCAGAACAATGTCTTCGCCATTGGCAATGCCCCCCTGGATTCCACCGGAGCGATTGGTACGGGTGCGCCAGCCGCTAGGAGTCATGTAAAACTCGTCGTTGTGTTGTTTACCGGTGAGGTAGGTGCCGGCAAACCCAGAGCCAATTTCAAACCCTTTGCTGGCGGGCAGAGACATCACCCCCTTGGCCAGGTCGGCCTCCAGTTTGTCAAAGACCGGGGCGCCTAATCCCCGCGGTACGTTGTGGGCAATACATTCCACCACCCCTCCAAGGGAATCCCCCTCTCGCCCGGCAGCCTCAATCGCTTGGATCATGGCAGCAGCCACCTCGGGATCCGGGCAGCGAACACTGTTGGCTTCCACCTGTTCTGCCTTTACCTGGGCAGGATCCAGCTGTGCTTCTATGTCCTTTACCCGCTGCACATAGGCCAGAATTTCCACCCCGGCAGCCAAGCGCAGAATCTTTTTGGCAATGGCCCCGGCTGCTACCCGGCCAATGGTTTCCCGGGCTGAAGCCCGTCCTCCCCCCTGCCAGTTGCGGATGCCGTACTTAGCCTGGTAGGTGGCATCGGCATGGGAAGGGCGAAAGGTGGTGGCCATCTCGCTGTAGTCCTGGGGGCGGGCATCTTGGTTATGCACCATGATGTGAATCGGTGTGCCCAGGGTCAGCCCCTGAAAAACACCGGCGGTAATTTGGCAGCGATCGGTCTCTTGGCGCGGCGTGGTGATGTGGCTTTGCCCAGGGCGACGGCGATCCAATTCCACTTGGATGTCGGCTTCTGTAAGGGGTAAGCGGGGTGGGCAGCCATCCACTACCACCCCCACCGCCCCACCGTGGGATTCGCCATAGGTGGTTACAGAAAACAAAACGCCGAAGGAGTTGCCGTTGGCCATGGGATCCTCAGCAAGTGGAAGGCAGAGGCTACTATTATCCCGCATTATCTCTCGGTTATGGCTTGCTGACGGTACTGGGCCACCCCCTTCAAAACTAAGTGGGGATCCCAGACCGGCAGTGCATCCCTGGGTTCTGAGTCCAGGATCTGATAAAGCCAGCCTCCATCCCCCCCGGTGAAGATGAGGCGGCTGGTGGGAAAACGGTGTTGCCAATCCAGCCAAAAGCTGTGCAAACCCGCTACCAGGGTGTAGAGAATGCCGCTGCGAATAGCACCGACAGTATCCCTGGCCCAGCGGGGAGGTAGCCCAGAGGCGGGATCCCAATCCACTTTCGGTAGACAAGCCGTATGCTCCTGCAAGGACAGTGCCTGTAACCCTAAGCCGGGTAGGATCGCCCCTCCCACCAGGGATCCCCAACCATCGGCTCCCGTTAAGGTTAGGGCGGTACCGGCATCAATCACCAAGCAGGGCCAACCGTAGTGAATCCCTGCGGCCCAGAGGGCCAAGGCCCGATCCACCCCCAGGCTGGGGTAGAGATTCGGCAGGGGAATATCCTGCAATTGCACCGGATGGATCCTCCCTGGCGGTGGAGAGGTGGATCCCACCTGGACCAGCCAAATCTCCGTATCCTGTGGCCAAGCTAACGGCTGCTGCGCCGGGAACTGCTCCACCTGCAGCAGAGTCTGCCCGCAAAACCAGCCCCAGCGCACATGGGTATTGCCCAGCACCGCCGCCAGCCATCTTGCCGTCCTGGGATCCGCCTCGGTTGATCCTTTAGAACTCATGCAGCAGCTCCGCCTCTACCCGAAACAACTCTACCGGTTGCCCAGCAGGGATCCCGGCCCATCTTCTGGCGGTGGCCAGTTGCCATTCTGAAGTGAGGGCTTCCCCCGGTAGCAGCACCGCCCCTTGGGTTCCAGAACGGATAAACAGGCCTGTACGGGTGGGATCAATGTCTTGCACAGAAGCAATGGGCACCACCCGCCGTACCAGCGCCACCTGAATCGAAGCTGTCTCTAGCTCCGTTGCCCGCAAGGGCAGGTAGCGCCCATCTCGACTGACAGCCCCCACCGCCGCCCGGATGGTAGCCGTGGCCAAGTTGTCGGCGCTAGGCTGCAAACTGCCCCAGCAACCCCGGGGCTGACGATTCCTACTCACCGTTACGAAGACCCCTGCCGAGCGCCGCCATTGGGGTGGGATCCCTTCAGGGGTAGGCAGCACCTGACCGGTGGCAAAATAGTAAGCTATAGCCTGCCGCGCCAGTGCCGGTAAGGTATCGGGCAAAGATGGAGGGATCCCTTCTAAACCGGGCGGGGAAGAGGAAGCAAGGGGAACGGCCTCCTTGATCTTCCCAGGGGGGGAGCCGGTCGGTAGTCCCAACCCCAACAGGCTCCCCAAGACCACACACAGACCGCCCAAAAGACGTTGGATCCTAGGGCAAGTCCTAGGGCAAGGGGTTTTGCAGGCAGCCGGGATCCCGCTCATGCGGTCACACAGAACAGAAACAGAAATGGTTGTAGAATCCAGGCAAAGGCTCTAGACCTTATTAAGCTAAGCCGCGCTCCTGCTGCTGTAAATAGTTGAGCACCGTATTCAAATCTTTATCCCCTCGCCCAGAGCAATTGACCACCAGCCGCTGTTCTGGGCCAAGCTGAGGTGCCAAGGTTTTAAGGTAAGCCAAGGCATGGGCCGTTTCCAGTGCTGGGATAATCCCCTCCAAACGAGCCGTCAACAGCAGCGCCTCCACTGCTTCTGCATCCGTAACCGCATAGTATTCGGCGCGGCCAATCTCCTTGAGGTAGCTGTGCTCCGGTCCTACCCCCGGATAATCCAGCCCGGCACTGATGGAATGGGCCTCTTGCACCTGCCCCTCTTCATCCTGGAGCAAATAACTCATGGCTCCATGCAACACGCCGATGCGACCACGGCTAAGGGTAGCAGCATGGCGGGAGGTGTGTAGCCCTTCTCCAGCTGCTTCAATGCCAATTAAGCGCACCGAGGGATCCCGGACAAACTCATTGAACAGGCCAAGGGCGTTGGAGCCGCCCCCCACACAGGCCAGCAGCACATCCGGTAAGCCCCCCCACCTCTCTTGGCACTGCTGCCGAGTTTCCTGACCGATGACATCGTGGAACGCTCGCACCATCATCGGATAGGGATGAGGCCCTGCTACCGTACCGATCACGTAGTGGGTGGTTTCCACATTGGTCACCCAATCCCGAATTGCCTCTGAAAGCGCATCCTTTAAGGTACAGGTGCCTGCGTCCACTCCCCGCACTTCTGCTCCCAAAAGGCGCATCCGCTGCACATTGGGGGCCTGCCGCTGCATATCCAGCACACCCATGTAGACAACGCACTCTAGACCAAAGCGGGCACACACCGTCGCAGTAGCAACCCCATGTTGACCGGCCCCGGTCTCGGCAATCACCCGCTTTTTGCCCATGCGCACCGTCAGGAGAGCCTGACCAAGGGCATTGTTGATCTTGTGGGCGCCGGTGTGGTTGAGATCCTCCCGCTTCAGGTAAATCTGCGGTCCACCGTAGTACTGCGTTAGCCGCTCGGCAAAATAAAGAGGGCTAGGCCGTCCGACAAAATCCCGCAACAGGGTATGAAACTCCGCCCGCAAGCCGGGATCCCTCCAGTGCAGCTCAAAAGCTTGCTCCAGCTCCGTCAGGGCACTCATCAGGGTTTCCGGTACAAACCTGCCACCAAAGGGGCCAAACCGTCCTTGGGCATCGGGGCGCAGGTGGGGCTCCAAAGCAGCGAGGTTAACAGCAGGTGCAAGCGGGGTCTGAGGCATAGAATTCAACAGGACGGCGTAGGTTTCCCTATTCTAGGGGAGGAAAAGCCAAACCCCTACAGCTGATTGTTGATTCTACCTGTGATGACTCTCTTGATCGGGTTGAGGGGGTACCGTTGGTGATGTAAATTGGCTGGGCAATGGCTAAGCCTAAAATCCAACGGGAGTGCGCCCGTCGGGGATTGGCCTGCTCATGATGGCTGCCGGATCGGTTGCCCATCTCCCTGTAGGGTTTTGTGCCGTTCCGACTCTGTCTGGGCTCCCGGCTTTGGGGCTCTGCCGTGATTGGTTTGTCAGCAGTTTGCTAATGTGAAGCTTGCCAATCCCTTTGTTCGCGGATTGGTTACTGTCTAGCACATCTTTTCCAATTTCTCATGTCCACCCCACCCAGCAGCAGCCAGACAGCCCAGCGTTCCGCCCGCCTAGAAAAAGCTCAGTATCTGCGCGAGCAAGGGATCCCTCCCTATGCCTATTCTTTTGCGGTAACCCACTTAGCCGGGGAGCTGCAAGAAGAATACGCCGATCTCGAACCTGGTGCAGCTTGCGAGGATGTGCAGGTGGCGGTGGCAGGGCGGATTCGGGCCCGCCGGGTTATGGGTAAACTGGCCTTTTTTACCCTGCAGGATTGCTCCGGTAGTATCCAGCTCTACCTGGAGAAAAAACGGCTAACGGAGCGAATGGGTGAGATGGCCTTCAAGAACCTGGATAAACTCATCGATGCCGGGGATTGGCTCGGGGCCAAGGGTTGCCTGAAGCGCACCGAAAAGGGAGAACTGTCGGTATGGGTGGATGAGTATCAGATGCTAACCAAGGCTCTGTTGCCCTTGCCGGACAAATGGCATGGCCTGCGGGATGTGGAGAAGCGCTACCGCCAGCGCTACCTGGATTTGATCGTCAACCCCGAGGTGAAGCAAACCCTGATCGACCGGGCCAAAACCCTGCAATCCTTGCGGCAAACCCTAGAAAGTCAAGGGTTTGTGGAGATGGAAACCCCTGTGCTGCAGCTGATCCCGGGTGGAGCGGAGGCACGCCCCTTCATTACCCATCACAATGCCCTGGATTTGGATCTCTACTTGCGCATTGCCACCGAGTTGCACCTGAAGCGGTTGGTGGTGGGCGGCCTGGAACGGGTATACGAGATTGGGCGGGTTTTCCGCAATGAAGGCATTTCCACCCGCCACAACCCGGAGTTTACCTCTTTGGAGGTCTACCAAGCCTTTGCCGATTACCACACCATGATGGAGCTGACGGAGACCCTGATCTGCAAGGCGGCCCAGGCAGTACGCGGATCCCTGCACTTGACCTACCAGGGGGAAACCATTGACCTCACTCCCCCCTGGCGACGGGTTACTATGCAGGAGTTGGTGGAAGAGGCAACTGGGATCCCCATCGATGTAACCCAGGGATCCGCTGCTACGCTGCTGCCTGCCCTGAGAAAGTTGGGGATCCCGGATGTATCTGAGCAGGATTCCCCCGGCAAGCTGCTGGTGAAGGCCTTTGAGCACTGTTGTGAAAGCCGTTTGCGTCAGCCCACCTTTGTTTTGGATTACCCCATCGAGGTATCGCCGTTAACCAAGCCCCACCGCAGCAAACCGGGGTTGGTGGAGCGCTTTGAACTGTTTATTGTTGGGCGAGAGACCGCCAACGCCTATTCTGAGCTGACGGATCCGGTGGATCAACGGCAACGGCTAGAGGTGCAGGCAGCTCTGAAGGCGGCCGGGGATGAAGAGGCTCACTTTTTGGATGAAGACTTTCTCACTGCTCTAGAATACGGCTTACCACCCACAGGCGGCATGGGTATGGGGATTGACCGGCTGGTCATGCTGCTGTGTGATGCCCCTAGTATTCGGGATGTGATTGCCTTTCCCTTGCTGCGGCCAGAAGCTGAGGAGGCCGAGTAGAAAAACCTCAAGCAGGTAGAGCCTCCTGTTGGTGCTGCAAAAGTCGCTCCGGGGTCAGGGGGCCTTCAATGTGGTCCCAAGGCAGGGGATCCCCCGGCCGCCAGTTGCTGTGCACATAGTACTCCAGGGGGGGAAGTTGCCCTTTGAGCTCTTTGAAGGCACGTCTGTAGCTGCCTAAAGATTCACCAAACTGCCGGGCTAAGGTCAAGACCCTACCCACCCGGCGATCCCCACGGGAGATGAGGGCCTGAATCACCGACCAACTGTAGCTTTCGGGGCGAAAATCAATCCCTAAGGGGCGCAGCTGTTTCTGAAAAAACTGCACTTTTTTCTCGGCTTTGGCATCCACCCCGTACCACTGAAAGGGGGTGTGGGCCTTGGGCACAAAGGTGCTGCAGCCGAGGGTAAAGCGCAGGCGGGGGGCTACCTGTTTGAGCTCCTGGAAGAGGGCCACCGTTGCTTCTAGATCCGCTTGGGTTTCTGCCGGGATCCCTACCATGCCGTAGAACTTAATACCTTGCAACCCTCCCGCCTGTGCATGGGCTGCTGCTGCCAGGATCTCCGGGTTGGTTAGCTTTTTGTTGATGATTTGCCGCAGGCGCTCCGAGCCACTTTCAATAGCCACGGTGATGGACTTGCTGCCGCGGCGGGACAACACCTGGGCCAGATGGGGGGTAACTGTACCTGTCCGCACCGAAGCCAGGCTAAGGCGCACCTGCTCAAAGCGATCCTG
Organism: uncultured cyanobacterium; assembly: GCA_937944885.1. Classification (GTDB taxonomy): domain Bacteria; phylum Cyanobacteriota; class Cyanobacteriia; order Thermostichales; family Thermostichaceae; genus Thermostichus. Next base: position 80,479 of record CALFBB010000012.1, on the reverse strand, counting down.
CGCCAAATAGTCCAGCAGCTGCTCAAACTGGGGATGCTGGGTCACGGAGGCCCCCAGCAAGCCAATGCGGTTGGTCACCTGCAGCCCCCGTTCCACCGCCGGGATCAGATGCCCCTCTATCTCAGCAGCGCGAAAGGGCAAGGTTAGGTAACTGGCCAGACAAAAGCGGCACATCTCTGGGCAGCTGCGCACGACCTCCAGCAGGTAGATGTTTTCCCAAGCGGCTTTGGGGGTGACTACTGTCGAGACCGAAAGGGTGTTGCCGCGAAAGGTATGTTTGCGGATTTTGGCCGGGATCCCTTCTAGGCGGGGGAGGATCTTTTCTACCGGGCCAGTTACCTCGCTGTAGCAAGGCTCATAGAGGCTGGGTACATAGATCCCCGGCACCTGGGCTAAAGCCTGTAACTTCTGGGCACGGGAGCCGCCGCGTACTGCTTGGTAAGCCTGGATCAGAGCATCAATTAAACCTTCCCCATCCCCCAACAGGATGACATCGAAGAAGTCGGCAAAGGGTTCTGGGTTGGCGGTTAAAACAGGCCCTCCCCCAAAAACAAGTGGATCCGACTCGCTCCGCTCCTGAGCTTGGAGGGGGATCCCGTGCTGCTCCAGTAGAGCCAGGATATTGACGTAATCGAGCTCCCAAGAGACCGAAAAACCCAGCAGCTCCGGTTGCGGGGGCAGAGGCTCAGAAAGATCCGTGAATAAGCGGGCCACCGCTACATCGGAACGGCCAGCCAACATGCTCCAGATGACCTGGTAGCCCAGGCTGGTAATGCCCACCGCATAGGTATTGGGGAAGGCATAGACCAGCGGCACCGCATCAGCAGCCGGTGGGGCAGGGGTAAACAGAAGCCTTTCCAGTTCAAACTCGGAAGGAGCCAAGGGATGCTGTTTAGGTTTTTGGGCTTGCCTTTCCCAGCTTAGTCTTGGTTTTTGGGTTTTGGCCTGTAAGAATGGCAGGATGGAGGCGGATCCCTGGTAACCCACAACCGCTCCATGCCTCCCACGACCTCTACCCTCAACCAACGCATTCGCCACTTTTACGATGCCTCCTCTGGCCTCTGGGAGCAGGTCTGGGGAGAGCACATGCACCATGGCTACTATGAGCCAGGAGAAAAGCCCAAAGACCGACGACAGGCCCAGATAGATTTAATTGACAAGGTGATCGAGTGGGGGCAAATTGGGGATCCCCAGCCACCTGAATCTATTCTCGATCTCGGCTGTGGCATTGGCGGCAGCAGCCTGGTATTGGCGCAACGATTCAGGGCACAAGTCACAGGCATTACCCTCAGTCCTGTCCAAGCCAAACGGGCCCAAGAGCGGGCCGCAGCAGCAGAACTCAGCTCTCAGGTCCAGTTTCAGGTGGCCGATGCTCTGTCCATGCCCTTTGAGTCCAACACTTTTGATCTGGTGTGGTCTTTGGAAAGTGGTGAGCACATGCCGGACAAACAGCAATTTCTGGCAGAGTGTTACCGGGTGTTGCGACCGGGTGGCCAATTGATGGTGGTAACCTGGTGTCACCGCGAGGGATCCCTCAGCCCCCAAGAGCAGCGGCATCTGCAAAGGATCTACCAAATCTATTGCCTGCCCTATGTAATCAGTCTGTCGCAGTACGTTCACTTGGCTGAGCAGTTGGGGTTTGACCGCATTCGTCAGGCCGATTGGTCGGAACGGGTGGCCCCCTTCTGGGATGAGGTGATTGCCTCTGCTTGGGATTGGCGGCGGATCCCGGCTGTGTTGCGCAGCGGTTGGATCACCCTACAAGCAGCCCTGGGTTTGGGTCTGATGCAGCGGGGCTATGCCAGTGGCTTGGTGCGCTTCGGTCTGCTGAGCGGCTACAAACCCAGACAGCAGCTGAGCTAGAGTCGCGGAAGCCCTGCCCTCTGGTAGTTCAGCTCAGCGATCGCTCCAACAAGCACTGCTGCTTCCTCACGATTGACCAACTTTCCCCTGCCTCTAAACCCGTCCTGAAGGGATCCACCTGCTCATGGATGACGAGATAAAGTTATCCTGTCGGATCCGATAGGCTGGATTCACCTTTCAAGGGCTCCGCTGATGGCTTTGCCAACTCCAACATTGCTGCTGGTGGATGGACACTCGCTGGCTTACCGCTCCTTCTACGCCTTTGCCTATAGCCGCGAGGGGGGGTTACGGACATCGACCGGGATCCCCACCAGCGTCAGCTTTGGTTTTTTGAAATCGCTCCTAGAGGTACTGGATAAACAGACACCGACTCACGTGGCCGTTGCCTTCGATACTCGCCAACCCACCTTCCGCCATGAAGTTGACGAAACCTACAAAGCCGGTCGCCCAGAAACCCCCCCGGAATTTATCGAAGATGTGGAAAACCTCAAACAGTTGTTAACAGCCTTGCGCATTCCAATCTTGATGGTTCCGGGATTCGAGGCAGACGATCTATTGGGCACCCTTAGCACAGTGTCGGCCAAAGACTATAGAGTCCGGATTTTAAGTGGGGATCAGGATCTCTTTCAGCTAATTGATAAAGAGGGAAGGATCCGGGTTTTGCACTTGAACAACAAGGATGGAATTAGCGAATTTGGCCCAGAGCAAGTGAAAGAGAAGCTGGGGATCTGGCCCTGGCAGGTGGTAGACTACAAAGCTCTCTGCGGAGATGCTGCCGATAATATCCCTGGAGTTAAAGGGATAGGCCCGAAGCGAGCAGTAGAGCTGTTGGAGCGCTACGGTAGCCTCTCTGCTATTTTCGAGCATCTTCCGGAAATCAAGGGCAAGGTTCAGCAGTATCTCCAAGAAGGGATCCAGGCAGCTCAGCATTCCCGGTTTATGGCCCAAATTAAGGTGGATATACCTTTGTCGGTGGATTGGGAAAGCATGAGACTGACGGGCTTTGATCAGGAGGAGTTGATCCCACTTTTGGAAAAACTGGAGTTTCAGAGTTTTATCAACCAAGTGCGTAAAATTCAGGCTTCTTTGGGAGGGATCCCGGTAGATTCCAGGGATCCCAAGCCAGGAGATTACTCCGAGGAGAACTCAGAAGATAACTCCATAAACTCGCAAGAAGTTGTAGAGAACGATGAAGCCCTTTGGTTTGATTTTGCTTCAGCTCCCACCAGCAGCTTACCGCCGGTGCGGATTGTAGATACGCCTGAGAAGTTAGCGGCTTTGGCTGAGGAGTTGTTCGCCTGTGAAGGGATCGTAGCTTGGGATACAGAAACCACCGGTTTGGAGGCACGAGATGCAGAGCTGGTGGGTATTGGCTGTTGCTGGTCGGAGCAGGATATTGCCTATTTGCCCATTGCTCACAGCAGGGGTACTAACCTCAATTGGGAGCTGGTTAAATCAACTCTGCAACCAATTTGGGAGGATCCGCAGCGGCCCAAAAGTTTACAAAATTGCAAGTACGATCTGAGTGTTCTGCGGGCCCAAGGGATCCGACTGCAAGGGATCCGATTTGATCCTATGTTGGCCAGCTATGTTTTGGATCCGGAAGCCGGTCACAATTTGGGGGATCTGGCGGCCACCTATCTCAATTTACCGACCACCCGTTACCAAGACTTAGTGGGGAAAAAAAGATCCATTGCCGATGTTGACATTGAGCAAGTGGCAGCCTATTGCGGAGCAGATGCCTATTGTGCTTACCGGCTGGTGCCCATACTCACTGAAAAACTCCAACAAACCGATCCCCGTCTTTGGGATCTTTTTACCCAGGTTGAGATGCCACTGGCCTTGATTTTGGAAGAAATGGAGTGGGTGGGTATTCGCATTGATACTGAGTTTCTGCAACAACTTTCTCGAGAATTGCAGGCCGAATTGGAAGCCCTGGAAAGAACTGCCCATCTGCAAGCCGGGGAACCTTTTAACCTGAATTCACCTAAACAACTGGGATCCCTACTCTTTGAAAAGCTTAAGCTGGATATTCGGAAAACCCGCAAAACGGCTACAGGCTACTCTACCGATGCTGCTGTTTTGGAAAAGCTAGAAGGGGATCATCCCATCATTGCAACCATTCTCCAATATCGCACCCTGGCCAAGTTAAAATCCACCTATGTAGACGCCCTACCTGCCCTAGTAAGAAGAGATACAGGCAGGGTACACACAGACTTTAACCAAACCGTTACTGCCACCGGCAGGCTTAGCTCCTCCAATCCTAATCTGCAAAATATCCCCATTCGCACCGAGTTTAGCCGCCGGATTCGGCAGGCATTTATTCCCCAAGAAGGGTGGTTATTGGCTGCTGCCGACTATTCCCAAATTGAGCTGCGCATCCTGGCTCACCTAAGTCAGGAACCCACTTTGGTCCAGGGTTTTCAATCAGGGGAAGATGTCCATATTCTCACGGCTCGTTTATTGCTAGAGAAATCAGAAATTACTGCTGAAGAACGGCGATTGGCCAAAACCATTAACTACGGGGTGATCTACGGTATGGGAGCCCAACGCTTTGCCCGTACCGCCGGGGTTTCGCTAGCAGAAGCAAAGCAGTTTTTACAACGATTTAATGAGCGCTATTCCGGCATTTTTGCCTATATGCGATCTACAGAAGCCTTTGTGGAAAAGCATGGTTATGTAGAAACGATTTTAGGCCGCCGCCGTTACTTTCGTAATCTGTCTCAATTAACGGGCTATCGCAAACAGGCAGAGCTGCGAGCAGCTGTCAATGCTCCCATTCAAGGTTCGGCCTCCGATATTATTAAGGTAGCTATGGTGCGACTACAAGAAAAATTGCAGAGGTTTCAGTCACGGTTGCTGCTGCAGGTGCATGACGAATTGGTTTTCGAGGTTGAACCCTCTGAATGGCAAGAGTTGCAACCCCTAATTCGATCAGAAATGGAGGGATCCCTACCTTTGTCTGTACCACTCAAGGTGGAGCTGCAAATCGGCCAAAATTGGAAAGAAGCCAAGTAGAAGCCAAATAATTTTAGGCGGAGACAAGTCTAAGGTACCCCTTTGACAAAAGTGTTAAGATACGTAAAAGCATTCTTGGATTCTGCTATGGCTGTTGAAATCTACACTTGGCGCTTCTGTCCTTTTTGCATTCGCGCAAAGCAACTGTTGGATCGCAAGGGTGTGCAGTACATAGAGTATGCCATTGATGGAGACGAAGTGGCACGGGCGGAAATGGCCAAGCGGGCCAATGGTCGCCGTTCTGTGCCCCAGATTTTTATCAATAACCAGCACATTGGCGGCTGCGATGACCTGTACCGTCTGGAGGCTCAGGGTCAGTTGGATCCCCTCCTACAACAGGCTAGCTGAGGTAGTTTTTTTGAGAGAGCTCTTACCTCTTACCTTTACTTCCGCAACTGGGCACGGGCCTGCTTCACCATCTCGATGAGGGTGTGGTGAGCATCCTCTGAATCTTGAAGGGGATGATCAAAGGGGATGCGCAGCAATTGCTCTCTTCCTTCCGCTTGCACCTGCAAATCCATACCTTCAGGGTCGATGGCCTGCATCCGCGCTTGGGTAACCCCCTTCACCTGCCCAAACACCAGGGCATAGAGCGCCACAGCATCGGCATGGTCTTCATTCATGTGCTTGCAAATGCGATCGCTAACTTGTGGGGTAAGAGGGTCAGCCATGGCGAGGGATCCCTTCCGGAGCGGCTATAGATTGCTACAGATTTGAGTATAATTCTAGAATGGCTTCTGCTTCACCGCTTGGGATCCGCTTTCATCTCGTCGATTTCAAACAAGTTAATCAAGACCCCCGTTACCGGGATGGCCAGAAAAACTCCCATTAACCCTGCTAGGGTCCCGCCCACGAATAGGGCAAAGAACATGACCACAGGGTTGATATTGAGGGATCCCTGCATCACGCGGGGCAAGAGCAAGTTTTCCTCCACCTGCTGCAAAGAGATACAAACCACCAACACCTGGATGGATAGCCACACACTTTGGGGTAGCAAGATGAGAGCAATTAAGCTAATGCCAATGGTTGCTCCAATCCCCGGAATGAGATCGAACAAGCCTGCAACTATTGATAAAGTCAAGGCAGAGGGAATGCGTAGGACTAGAAAAACAAGGAAAGTGGAAATTGCGAAGAAAACCGATAAGATAAGCCTACCCCAAAAGAACCCTAAGAAATTTTGCCTCACTGTTTCTGTGATACGAGCTTTCCATTCTTGGGGAAAAGGCTTAAGGAAAAGACTCCACAGTCTCTGACCATCTAGCAACATAAAAAAAGCAACAATAAAGATCAGTAGAAGATTGATTAAGCTAAACATTAAACTGCGCAAGGTCAGCACTCCAGAGCCCAGAAGGTTCAAGGTTTGATCCTTAATCTGTTGCTCGAACTCTCGGACATTGACTTCAATGTTGAAATTACCCAGCAGACCTTCTAGTTGGTCAACCAGGCTGAATACCGTATTCAAAAACCTTGCGATACTCTCCTGCAGTTGGGGAAGTTGCGAAATCAGGGTTAAGCCAACCACCGCTGTCATGCTGGAGAGAAAGATTAGTGTAAAAAAAGTAACTAGATAAACTGATAAATTGTGGGAGAAAAAGCGTGTTAACCAGCCTACAGGATAACTGAGCAGGTAAGCCATAATTGCCGCAATGACAAATATGGTGAGCACCAGCTCGAAATAACGCAGCACCTGCACGAAAGCCCAGGCACAGGCCAAGATTAGCAAAATCCGCAGCAGCTGGGAGTTGTTGAGTTTCGCCCAAACAGGCCAACGGGGAGATTCAGGCATCGGGGATCCGGTCTAAACTGCTTTCCCATCCTCTCTTATCGCGTCTCATCTAGACCAAGGTTGCTGCACCCTGAGCAGCGGTCGAAATGGTTAGGGTTCACCGGGCTGCAACCACCAAATAGCCTCCGGCCCAATTCCTAAGTTAGCAATACAAGTAGCAATACAAGCGGCCCAAAAGATACCTTTCACTCCCATCCACAGGTTGCTCACATCGGTAGGTCAGTTCTGTAGGTCAGTTCTTAGGGATCTGTTCATTCAGTTCCTAGTGACTGTGTGCCAATTTTCCGGGTCAGAGGAGGTCAATCTTGTTCTAGGGCCAGCTGCTCAAAGCTCAAGTCTAGAACCGGGTATTGCGGCCAGAGGGGATGGTCATAGTGCCACCACTCTGGAGGGTAAACGGTAAATCCCTCCTGGGCCATAGCAGCTTGCAGTCTCTCCCGATGGCGACGCGCTTCCTTTGATCCGCCTGGGTAGGCAATATGAGAGCGCTCCGTCATTTCGTCAAAATCGCTGGGCATCTCCAGAGCTTGGCCGGTGGAGAGGTCGAACAAAGACAGGTCCACGGCACAGCCGCGGTTATGGCGGGATCCCTGCGCCGGATCGGCGACGAAGGCCCGTTGAGCAGGGGCAACTGCTTGCCAAAAGGTACGGGTGACCGACCAGGGGCGATAGCCATCAAAGATTTGTAACCCCAACCCTTCTGTGGCCAAGGCTCGATGGACCCGCACTACTGCTTCTGCAACCGGACGTTGCAGAAAGGCCCGTGGTTGGGTGTACACCGGATAACCCAAAAAGTTATCCTGACGAGCATAGCGGATATCCAACTTCAAGCTGGGATCCAACCGCGTTAGCTCCACCAAATCTACTGTTGCCAGGGTGCCCATGATCTCGGTTGAGGGAGGAGGGGAAAGGGTTCGCCGGAGACTAGGATAAAGCTGGTTCTGAACGGGTTATTCACCAAGAGGGCATCTACAGGGCAACCTTGTCCGAGAGCTGTGAAAGATGGGCAATCAACCGATCCACCAGCTGCGAGAGGGTATCCCGTTCCTCTGGGGTGAAGCATCCATAGATGTAATCCCGCAGCTCCCAAATCAAGGGGGGCAAAACCTCCTTTAGCTTTTCCCCGGCTGGGGTCAGATAAACCCGCCAAATGCGTCGATCCTGTGGATCCCGCTGCCGGCGAATTAGATCTCGTTTTTCCATGCTATCCAACACGCCAGTCATGGTGCCTCCCAACTGCTGCAGGCGCTCACAAATGGTGGAGGTAGGGATCCCATCTTCTTCCCAAAGACAACACAACACCACCCAATGGGAGGGGGTTAAGCCAAAAGGCTCTAAACACGACTGAAATTGCCGCCGTATCAATTGAGACAAAAGCCGAATGCGATACCCCAATGAATGGGGGGCGAGAATCTCTTGCCACCGCTCTAGGAAAGCCTGTTTGTCCGATTGCACTATTACCATGATTTGACTATTCCCCATGGGTGGCTTAGTCAGAATGTCTAGAGCCTAAATCCTTCTATCTTACTTACTTACTTATCTTTCCGGAAGCAAAGCGGTTCGCAACCTGTTACAACAAATTACAACAAACGTTCAGTCTGTCTTGCTGGCCGGCCACAGGACTCCGAGCAGGCGGGGCGTTCTGGCCAAGAGGTTGATCAAGAGGTTTGCCAAGGGGATTGGATTGACACTAGAGTAGCGTCAAGTTCTGCCTCTCCCTCACCGTCAATTGCGAGGTTTCTATGTTACCTATCCTACAGTGGTTGCCTCCCCGTCGTTGGGCAGGGATCCCCTTGGCTTTTTCCCTGACTTTAGGGGCTTGCTGGACAGATCTTTCTGGACAAACGGAGCGGCTTACCGGGAAAGAAATCTTGTCTTCTCCTGCTTCTGAGGGATCCTCTGTGGCCCAGAATCCTTTTCCTCCCATCCCCACCCCACCGCCGCCCTTGCCTTCTCCTACAGGGACTCCAGGGGTACCGCCTTGGTGGCCCCGCTCTCGGGCTGATGACTCACCTTATGCGGTGTTGCTATCCGGCTTTTTACAGGGGGTAGCGGCCCAGGGTGGAGCTCTTTCCCAGCAGGGGATCCTGCTGTGGACAGCGACAGGAGATGTACTGGCGGAGCATTTGTTGGATCAACCCCTACCGGTGGGAGCCCTGGATCAACTGGCAATCAGCCTGATGGCCCTAGAAACTTGGGGTTATGAACACCGCTTTGCGACTCGGTTTTTAACCAATGGTCGTCTGGTGGGAGAGCGCTTGGTTGGGGATTTCATTGTTGTTGGCAGCGGGGATCCCTATTTCACAGAGGCCAATGTGCAAACCTTAGCCCGTTACTTGAGGAATTATGGGATCCACCAGATTGATGGGGATGTCAAGGTGCTACCCTCTTTCCGTCTGCTGGGGCAGACAGATCCCTTGGCCAGTGGTCACCGCTTGGTGACTCTGCTCCAGGAGGGGAACTCACCCATTCGTGTCACCGGTTCGGTTTCGGCTGTGGAGCAAGTGCCTATGGGTACTTGTACTCTGGTTCTTTACACCTCGATGCGCCTGGGATCCTTGTTGCAGATCATGAACGGTAGCAATGATCGAGTGATGGCACAAACCCTATTGGCAGAGTTGGGGGGTATGGCTGCTTTGCAAGACTATTTGCAACAGCGGTTGGTCGCCTCTTCTCCTCTCCATCTGGATGAGGCTATGGCGCTGCGTGCAGAGGATATTAGCCTGGAACAAGAAACCCAAGAGCTAGTTCTCTCGCCTAGGGCTCTGGCCAACCTTTGGGAACAGCTGAGCTTTGCTACCGGTGGGGATCCCACCACTGTTTTGCCCATGGCAGGCATTGGCCACAGTACCTTGCGGGTGCGCACCTTACCTCTAGGCACCTCTGCTCAGGTGGGATCGACAGCGGAGCGGCTAATGATCCTAGGGCAGTTGCCGGATGGAACCCACTTTGTTTTGTTGAACCAGGCGCCAGATCTGGGCATTTTACGGCTGCAACAGGATCAATTCCTGCAAGAGCTGTTGGCGGTGAACTAGTCGCTTGAGCAATGTTGCCCCGCACTTAGCAAGCGGCAAGTTGGTTGATCTGGCAAAAAGAGGATTGAGCAGCGCAAGGCAAACGTTTCTCCCGCTACGGGCGGGAGTTTTTGCTCTGAGATAGTTCAGATGTTTCTCAGTTGAGCCTAAAGATGCAAAGGTACAGCCAAGATGGGATTCTAGAGATTATCCCCCCTCTCTGGATGGATCATGTCCAATCTTCCCGACAAGCCGGATCCCAAAGCCGGATCCCTGCAATCTCTATTGAGTATCACCCTGTTTGTGTTTTTGCTGGCGCTGGTTTCCTATTTGAGTCTCAACTTGGTTCTGGCTTTGGTGGACAAGCTCACCTGAAGCTTTGGCGATTCGAGTGATCCTGTGCGCTGCAAAAGATTAGGGCAAAAGGCCGGCAAAAGCCCTTTGTTGCCGGCAAACGGAAGGATACACTAGATTTACAGGACTTAACACCTTCTCTGGCACCATGGGTTTCTCTTTTTGGTCGAGGCTGTTTCCTCTGCCTATGTTTTTGCGCTTGTCGGGATCCGTTGAGCCCAGTTGCTTTTCTTCGTCTGGGTTGACCTTGGCACGCCGAGATCCCTCTTGGAAGCGTGGGTTGCGCTATCTTTATCTGCGTTTGCTGCGGCTGCAATCTAGCCCAAAGGAAATTGCCCGCGGTCTGGCGGTGGGAGTATTTGCCGGCTGTTTCCCTATTTTTGGCTTTCAAACCTTGGCCGCTTTGGTGTTGGCGGTGCCGTTTCGGGGCAATAAGCTGGTGGCAGCGGCGGGCACCTGGGTGAGCAACCCCTTCACCTATGTGCCCATCTATGCTTTCAACTACCAGGTGGGAGAATGGTTACTGGGATCCCACTCTTCGCTAGCGACCACTGAGTTGGTGGCAGCCACCTGGCAACATTGGATGCAGTGGGGAATAGAGGTTTCGGCCACGCTGTTTGTGGGTTGTGCTTTTGTAGGCTTCTGGGGGGCGCTGCTCAGCTATTTTCTAGGACTATGGCTGGTTGAGCGGATGCGGCGGCGGCAGGGTTTGTGAGGAGGTGTGGGATTTTCCCCAGAGCTTTTTTGTTTATGGAAACGCTTCACAATGGAAGATATGCGAACTTTATTGACAGACTTTGGTCGCCGTTCTCAGCGGCTGGGGAAACAGCTGGGATCAGCTCTGCAAAGCGGTATGAATCAGCTTACCCAAGCTCCTCAGCCCCTGGTTTTGCTCTCTTCGCGGGAGCTGGAAAAAATGCGGCGTGCCTGTCAACTGGCGGCGGATTTGCTCAATCACCTAGAGCCGCTGGTACAGCCCGGGGTCACCACTCAAGATCTGAACGATGAAGCGGAGCGCTGGACCCGAGCTCACGGGGCTAAAAGTGCTCCCCTAGGCTATCACGGGTTTCCCAAATCCATTTGCACCAGTGTCAACCATGTGGTCTGTCATGGGATCCCTAGTCCTAAGCAGATCCTGAGAGAGGGGGACATTATTAACATTGACGTCACCCCTATTTTGGATGGCTACCACGGTGATACCTCGAAGACCTTTTTTGTGGGGCAGCCCTCTGAGCGGGCGCGGCGGCTGGTGGAGGTAACGGAAGAATGTCTGCGGCGGGGGATTGCCGCGGTGAAACCCGGTGGCAGAGTGGGGGATATTGGCGCAGCAATTCAAGAGTATGCTGAAGCCCATGGCTATGGAGTGGTGCGGGACTTTGTTGGCCATGGCATTGGTCGGCAGTTTCACACAGCTCCCCAGATTCCCCATTACGGCCAAGCGGGGCAGGGGGAAAGATTGCGGCCCGGCATGGTTTTTACCATTGAGCCGATGATCAATGAGGGCACCTGGGAAGTGAAGGTACTCTCTGATAAGTGGACGGCTGTAACTCTCGATGGCAAGCTCTCGGCCCAATTTGAGCACACAGTAGCGGTAACAGAAACAGGTGTAGAGATTTTGACCCTGCCCAGTGCTGGGACATCTTCTCCATTGCCTACCTCTTGAGGCAGTAATGAAAAGCGTTTCGGGTCCCCGCCTGCGCCTCTCTTCTGAGAACTTGCTGCTGCTGCTGGCGGCAGGAATCGGGCTGGGTACAGGTCTGTTGGTGATCGGGTTTCGCTACTTGATCGGCGGGTTTCGTTACCTGCTGCAGGATAGCTTTGCCGAGAGGCTCTGGCCACTGGGATCCGCCTGGACATTGGCCGTGGCACCGCTGTTGGGGGGGGTGTTGCTGGCTGTGCTGGGGGCGGTGGTGCCTCTGCCTAGCTTTAGTCTGTCTAGCTTGGTTAGTCCTACCTATTCCCTGGCACCTCGGTTCTGGTGGATCCCGCTCAAGTTACTGGCAGCAGCGATTTCTCTGGGGGCAGGAGCTTCGCTAGGGCCTGAGGCACCCAGTGTGGAGAGCGGCGGCCTACTGGGATCCCTGCTGGGGCAGAGACTGGGCTTATCGCGGGAGCGGGTACAGCTGCTGGTGGCTGCCGGGGCAGCGGGTGGGTTGGCAGCGGGGTTTAACGCCCCGATTGCTGGGGTGTTTTTGGCCCTGGAGCTGGCCTTGGCGCGCAGCTTTACCACTTCGGCGGTGAGTGTGGTGGTGTTGGCGGCGGTGGTGTCTGCTCTGGTTGCTCAAGTGGGGTTGGGGGCCCAGCCGGCTTTTCTGTTACCTGCTATCACCCAGCCAGCTTTTGTGTTGCCTGCCTACGAGTTGCGGGGGTTGCTGGAGGTGCCCTTGTACTTGGGGTTGGGTCTTCTGGCCAGCCTGGTTTCCATTGTTTTTAGCTACAGCTTGGAGTGGGGAAAACACCTGTTTGCCGCCTGTTCTACCTGGAGCAAGCCAATCCTGGGGGGAGGGATCCTGGGTTTATTGGGGTTGGGGATCCCTTTGGGGTTAGGGGTGGGTTACGAGACAATTGAGTCGATTTTACAGGCGGTGCCCTTTTCCCTTGACCAACTGGGGCTGTTGCTGGTGGGCAAGGTGCTCTTCAGTGCCCTGAGTGTTGGCAGCGGCTTCGTGGGGGGAACCTTTGCCCCGGCTTTATTTTTAGGGGCAGTGCTGGGGGCTGGATATGGGCAGATACTGGGGCAGGTGCTGCCGCTGATTTTTCCATCTCCTCCGGCGGCCTATGCAATGGTAGGGATGGCAGCTGTCTTAGCGGCCAGTGTACGGGCGCCGCTGACAGCTATTTTGCTGCTGTTTGAAATGACGCGGGACTATCACATTGTGTTGCCTCTGATGGCAGCTGTTGGCTTGAGCATCTGGTTAACAGAGCAGCTGCATCCTCCGGCTGTTTACCCTTCGGTGCGACAAGGAAACCTTGGGGTCAACGGTGCGGTAGGAGGAAACGGCGGCTTGACGGTGGGGGAGGTGATGGTGCCTCCCTCCCTCCTGCTGCAGCAGGATACACCGGTGCGGGAAGCACTAGATAGCCTGATAGAGCAGAAGTGTCACAGTGCTTTGGTGGTGGATAGGCAACAACGGCTGCGCGGCATCCTGACTCTACCGGATCTGGAGCGGGCATTGGCCAGTAAAGAGGGGGCAGCCTTGACGGAATTGACGGTGCAAGAGGTGAGCCAAGCCCCGGTTCTCACCACCTTCCCAGATGAGGCAGTGGCGGTGGCAGCTGAGCCCATGTACGAGTACGATTTACGGCAGTTGCCGGTGGTTTCCCGAGAAGATCCCGAGCAGATCCTCGGTCTGCTGGATCGGGAGCGGGTGTTGCTCTCTCAGGAGCTGCAATCGGTGCGGCAAGTCCTAGAGTCGGAGAGCACTCCTGAGGAGAAGGGGATCCCAAGTTCAATTCTGACTTCTCAACCCGCCTCAGAAGAATCAGCACTGTCCCAGTAGAGCAGCAGAAGGACACTCTCGACGCAGCGGGCAACGGCCCCATTCGGGCCCACAAACTTCGCAGATGCGCTTGCCGGGGCGGATTACTAAATTGACCCGGTGCGCGGCAAGCCCCGCTGTACCGCTACGCGGGCGCAAGCTAACAGGCTGGGGAGGATGTCAAAAAGCAGAGATCACGGCCCAAACCTAACAACAGCAGCACACAGGTGGTGGTTTTCTGCTCCACCCCTTGCAGAGGGAGCAAATCCTTCAGGGCGCTGTCGGTGTCTATCTCTGCCAGAAAGTTCAATTCGGGATCAGCACCCAGGGCCGGTCCCCGGAAAGGACAAGCGGCTTTTGGGGCAGGAAAGATGGGACTACAGGAACGGTTCTGTTTTGGGATAAAATCATGCCCCCTAGCCTATCAATGGGCAGCAGCCTCTTGTAGAATCTGTTGCAGCAACTCGGCCATGACCTTGCCGGCTGCCGGATAGGCAGTAGCCTTCAGCCTAGTGGCCATCTGAGTAACTGTCCGGGGATGAGCCAACCAGCTCAGCACCGTTTGCCGAAGGAGATCCAGATTCTTCTCAGATTCTCGCATGACCACGCCCCCGCCGTACTGTACGAAAGCAAGGGCATTGTGATACTGATGATCCTCAGCTGCAAAGGGATAGGGTATCAAAACGGCAGGTGTACCTGTAGCCAGTAATTCCGCCAGGCTCATGGCTCCAGCACGGCTGATGGCAAAATTGGCCCGCTGCAACAGGCCAGCCACGTCCGCTCGAAAAGGAAACCGCCAGTAACGGGGATGCTGAGGGATGCAAAACTCTTCATCATGACCCGTCAAATGTACAATCCAGGCCCCCGTCTGTAACCAAGCCTCTGCACAGGCGGCAACCATGCGATTCAGTCCTCTTGCCCCTTGACTACCGCCCATCACCAAAATCAGGGGATCCCCTTCTGGAATCGGGATATCGGCAGGAAGCGGCTGGGGGCTGTAGAACTCTGACCGGACAGGGGTACCCACCACTTGGGTAGCTACCCCTGGTAAATGTTGTGCGGTTTGCGCCATGCCCAAAGCCACTAGCCGGCACCAGCGACCCAACGCACGAGTAACCTTGCCGGGAATCACATTGGATTCATGCAACAGCACCGGTACCCCGAGGGAGCGAGCGGCCAAAATTGCCGGAGCAGCGATATAGCCCCCTGTACTCAGCACCCCATCAAACTGTCCTGCCTGCAGGAGCTGCCGCACCTTCCAGATTGCTGCCCCCAGTTGCAGAAAAGCTCGCCCCTTATCCCATAGGGATCCCTGTAAACCAGACATAGAGATGGCATGAAGCCGATAGCGCTCCCGCACCAGCTTTGCTTCCATCCGATCCGGAACCCCTAACCATTCGATTTGCCAGTCGGGTAAGTGCTCAGCAATGGCCAAAGCCGGGAATACATGCCCCCCCGTGCCGCTAGCAGCAATCAACAGCCTTGGGGTACGCCTGGGTTTGTACACCGGGATCCCTGTTGTAGCTAGTTGGAACTGACGTAGCGCAGGAGGGTGCCTCGCTGGCCGAGAATAAAGCCTTGCTCAGGAGTGAAGAACTTGATGCTGTAAAAATTGGCCGGTATGCTGCTCACCTTGGTGGCCTGCTCCCAGGTAGCTCCCCCATCGGGGCTGTGAATCAAGGTAGCCCCTCCGCCAACAACCCAAAGGTCATGATCATTTTGATAGGCAGCATTCAAGTAGCCAAAGCTGAGGGCGCGACCGGGTCGGATGGATTTTCCCCACTCCCCGGAGGTGAAATCGTCCGTGAAGGTAATTTCCGCCCCCTGGTTAATCTTCCAGGCGCTGCCGTTGGGTCCAAAGCCCATATTCTGGATACGACGGGAACTTTCCCGAGGATAGGGCTTCCAGGTTTGGCTTTCGGGAGTGTAGAGGAAATAGAAGCTACCCCGAGAGGAGACTGCCAAGTATTCTCCTGCAGGGCTACGGGCAATGTTCTTAAGTACACCAATCGGTTGATCCACACGAGCACGCCAGTTTTGGCCCCCATCTTCGGTGCGGTAGATAGCCCCTACATTGGTCACCATTTCTGCCGACCCTGGCCCTAACGCCTCAACAAGGAGGGGCTCACCCGGCAACTGATTGCTCAGGCGAATGGAGGTCCAATCGGCCCCCTCGTTGAGGGTATGCAAGAGAACCTTGGGTTGCCCGACTATCCAACCTTCTGGGCCGGCAAAGCTGATGGAAGATAAGTAGGCCTCCGGCTCTAGCCCCGTCAAGTTGCGATTTTGCCAGGTGAGACCACCATCCTGAGATTCCAGCAAAGTTGCCTTATCCCCCACCAACCAACCGTGAGAGCCGTCACTGCCGGTGAAGGCAATATCGAGCAAGATATTTTCGGTGGGCACTTGCACCTGTTGCCACGGTACCACTCGCATACTGGGCATGCGCGCCGCCATCAGCAGCAGCGATAAAGAAAAGAGCAGCACCATCCTCAGAGGTTTGAACATTTTGATCATCACTCGACAAAGTAGAAACTCATCAGGAATAAAAATCCAAGCGCCAGCCCCAAGAAAATAAGCAGATTTTTTTGGGCAGGGGTCATGACATTCACCCCCAGTCCGTAACGCAAATTTTCCTGAAACCCTGAGGGTTTCCCTTTTGCTCCCACCGCTTGGAACAGACGTTTATCCGCTCGACACACTGGACATTTCCAATCTGTAGGCAATTCCTCAAAGGGGACTCCCGCCGGGATGCGATTCAGTTGATCCCCTTTGGCGGGCTCATAGACATAGCCGCAGGAGCGACATTCATAGCGCTGCATTCGCAGAGGATTGTCCAGCTGCGCATCAGTTTCATCTTCCGCCAGCTCAATCAAGCGAGGCGACTGCGTCCCCAAGCCGGGATCCGGTTGCGAGCCATTCATGGGTAGAGGAGCCGTTCTTGTCTTCAATCCTATTATGAGAGGGTTCGTTACAAAAATCTACTCAGGGTGATTTTCCCGGTTCTGTTCTGTCGATAACTGTTTTGCCGACACGGAGGGATCCCAGGTCATGGATGGGATTACCGATGACAGTGTTGCCTATTGGCAGACACCCAAGTTGGGGGAGGGTTATGATTTTGTCCTGACGTTGGACAACCGACTACACGCAGAGGGGGTTGCTTTACCCCGCCCGCTTCAGCTTGGGTTCTATAGCTGCCCATGAGGGGACCTCTTGGATTCTCTTGGCCGATGTTATTCTGTCAAGCTCTGGACTTTTTCCTGCTTTGCTCCCGGTCAACTGGGGAGGGTAAAACAACTGAAGGGTACCATGTTATCGTTTTGGCAACCTTGCTTCTGTGATGTGCAAGCGGGTGAACTCATGACCACGCCCTCTCCTCGACCCACCCTCAATCATGTGTTGATCGTCAAGGATCGCAACGGGCCAAAAGCCTACTGGTTAACAGCTGAGCTGTACTCGTTAGGCCGGGATCCAAGCAATAGTATTCGTATTGATTCACAATATGTTTCCCGCCATCATGCCATTTTGGTCAAAATAGAATCTCCCACCTCACTCGATGGGTTCACCTACCAGATCATTGATGGAGACATTCATGGTAATCCAAGCACCAATGGCTTGTACGTGAGGGGGCAGCGAGTGGAGTTCCAGGATTTGGAAGATGGAGATGAAATTCAATTTGGTAACGATGCCACTGCCACCTATTCGTTGCAAACTAAGGATCTACATACAATTCTTTCGACCTTTGAGAATACCCAGATTGTAGGTCTGTAGATCCTTTGGCATCCTTACCAGCAGCTCCCCATGGTAGGATCAATCTTCCTAGGAAGATGTTGACCAAAGGCTGCCGCACTCTGGCGGCCTAGCTTTCTACTTTTGCTTGAGCGCTCCTCATGCCGCCCATCGCCAAGATCCTGATCGCCAACCGAGGTGAGATCGCCCTACGCATCATCCGCACCTGTCAGGAAATGGGGATCCCGACGGTCGCTGTATATTCCACCGCTGATCAAAACTCTCTGCACGTACAACTGGCGGATGAAGCCGTCTGTGTGGGGGATGCCCCGGTGGCCAAAAGTTATCTGAATATTCCCAACATTATTTCAGCAGCCCTTACCCGTGGGGCGACAGCCATTCATCCGGGCTATGGCTTTCTGGCGGAGAATGCCAAGTTTGCCGAGATGTGTGCGGATCACCATCTGATTTTTATCGGTCCTTCGCCTGAGTCGATGCGCAAAATGGCAGACAAAGCCACAGCGCGGGAAACCATGCAGTCGGTGGGGGTACCGACGGTGCCCGGCAGTCGTGGGCTGATCAGCTCCGATGAGGAGGCGATAAAGTTGGCGGAGAAAATTGGCTATCCCGTGATGATCAAAGCAACAGCAGGGGGGGGAGGGCGCGGCATGCGGGTGGCCAAAGATGCCCAAGATTTACTCAAGATGATGCGAACCGCTCAGGGGGAGGCTCAGGCAGCTTTTGGGGATGGGGGGATTTATCTGGAGAAATTTATCGAGCGGCCTCGCCATGTGGAGTTTCAGATCCTGGCAGATACCCACGGCAATGTGGTGCATCTGTACGAGCGGGACTGCTCCATTCAGCGGCGGCATCAAAAGCTTTTGGAGGAAGCTCCTAGTCCGGCTTTAACCACAGCTTTGCGTAGCCGGATGGGAGCGGCAGCGGTCAAGGCGGCCAAGGTGGTGAACTATGTGGGGGCAGGCACAGTAGAGTTTTTGCTGGATAGGCACGGCCAGTTTTATTTCATCGAGATGAATACTCGTATTCAGGTGGAACATCCTGTAACGGAGATGGTAACTGGGCTGGATTTGATCGCGGAGCAAATTCGCATCGCTCAGGGGCAACCCCTTTCCTTTCGCCAGAAGGATGTCCAGTTGCGAGGGCATGCCATTGAGTGTCGTATCAACGCTGAGGATCCCAAGCAGCAATTTCGCCCCCAATCAGGCACGATTAGTGCCTACCTGCCACCGGGAGGGCCAGGGGTACGGATGGACTCCCACATCTACACCGACTATCAGATCCCGCCCTATTACGATTCGCTGTTGGGTAAGTTGATCGCTTGGGGACCGAACCGGGCAGCAGCTATCCGGCGGATGCAGCGGGCTTTGGGCGAATGTGCCATCACCGGGGTACCGACTACAATCCCTTTCCATCAACGGATCTTACGTCATGAGGCTTTTCTGAAGGGAGAAGTCCATACAGATTTCATTGCCCAACATATGCTCTTGGGGTAATCGGGTTACTTCTTCATCAATCTTTATATGAATTTCACAAATAATTGTCAGTTAAATGATAACAGGGGATTCCACGTAGATGGTTGGATCCTGGAGGAAAAACTGGATCCCGAACTTCATGAGTTTCTTAGAAATCTTTTCATTGGCCAATTCTAGTAGTCTTTTGCGTAACTGAATGGAGTTTTCGCTAGAACCGAGGATAAAGAAGGTGACCCTAGCTCTAGTAATGTGCCCTTCGGTATTGCGGAGTAATGAGATATTAGTACTGCCTGGATCAATACCAAATAGAGAGTTGGTCTCTTCAGAAATGACCTGTTTAACCAAAGCAGCATCTTGATCCTTAAGTGGCTTTAGAAAATCTAAGTACAGCAATACCATAACCTTTTTGGCCATGCTCAGGTTTTCAATCTCGGCATTGACCAAGTTGGAGTTGGGAACAATCATCAGGGTACTCTTAGCAGCTGTACGAATCTTGGTAGAACGTAAACCAATGGACTCAACACGACCAATCTGTCCATTTGCCATACGGATATAATCTCCAGGGACAAAGGGACGATCCAAATATAAAACAATGGTACTAAGGATTTGTTCGATAATTTTTTGAGCAGCAAAAGCTACTGCCAATCCACCAATCCCTAAACTGGTAATCAGACCAATCAGGTTAAACTGTTGAGTTTGAGCAAAGATAAATACAGAAAATACAATGATTGCTGCATTAATAACTGTCTCAATCACTAAGACGAACTCATCGACTTCTAATCCTAGGTTACGAATTAAGTCTATACCATAAAGGCGTATCACCTGTCGAAATCCTCTGGATAAAAGCCAGGCCAAACTAACAACAAGGGCTAAATCCAGCCAGGGTCGCAACAGAGAAAACAGTGTGGGATAAGGTCTCAATATATTGAGGGAGGCATGTAAAAGCAATATCGTACCTGCTATCTGTTGAGATTCTCGTAGGGGGGTGAGCACTTTTTCTAAAATGATAAAGGCTTTGGAGGAGCTAAACCGCTGAAGCAGAGCAATAAGGATAGAGGGAGTGTTATATCCGATTAAGAGGGATAAGGTAACCAAGCCGAGAAAGATCGGTAGGCGGGGAGCAGGATCTGGATCCAGGCCCCAATTTAAGGTAGTGCTAACTTGATAAAGCCAATGGCGTGTGAGGGGAAAGAGATGGATAATATAGGCTCCTGTCACCAGCCATAAACCCAATCGACTGGAAAAAATAACCAAGGTTAATAAGAGTTGTGAAGAGTTGGCCTTTCTTCTCCAATAGCGAGGTAGCCAACCCAAAACATTGTGAAAGATTAAGGTTATAGCAACTGCAATCCCGGCTTGAATACCGGCGGTTTGTAGGTACTCGATACTGCGTTGAGATTGTGCTTCTGCAAGGGCTGTTTCTAAAAGAGTTGCCCAGGCTTCTGCTTGGGTTTGAGGCGACTGATTTTCCTCAACGTCTTGATCGGTAACTGTCAGTAGATAGCGTCCATTTAAGAGTAAGGTGGGTAAGTTATTTCGCTCCTCAATTTGCACCTGTACAGGCTCTCGGGCTGCGATGGCACTTTCCAGGAGAAGATTAATGAAGTCAGCACGTTCTTGAGCGTTGAATTGACCAGAGGACCGAACTTCAAATAACACATTTCCATCGATAACGACTGGCGCCGGTTGGTTTTCTCTGTCAATGCTGCTCAATTGAGGCCAAGCTGGAGTCCCTAGCAGAATACACAGCAGTACTCCAATCCAAAATGCACGAGTGGTTTGCTCAGTAATGTGATGACCGGTAACTCTGCACATGATAAGGGTGTGGAGGGGCAGATCCAGCATACCCAGCTTGGGTCAAAGGATTCCTTTTCCGGGCAGTACAACCTTTTATACCAAGGGCAGACCAGCAAGAACAGCGGTTGGGCAAGGTCAGTCTTGCTTTCGGTATCAGGTTTTGGGCCGGAAGTCGAAGTCTAGATGGGTGCAGGGGGAATTGTGAGAGAAAGTACTGTTTGGCTCTGGGGCAACTGGGTCGATCGCGAATTGTGTGCGGCTGCCCTATTGCTTCTGATGCAAGTTGAGGATCGAAAGGTGTAGGGGGGCTGATAATGAACAGGTAGAGTTATGGGTTAGTGAACATGCTGGAGACAATCTTTAACGCAGCCAACTGGTTTGCGTTGCCGTTTTGGGCTCTGATGATCCTGCTGCCGGGTTGGCGGGTAACTCGTCAGGTGATGGAGTCATTGTTGCCAATAGCAGTGTTGGCGGTGGTCTACCTGTACCTGCTGGTTACAGGGTTTGATGGGGCAAGTTTGGCTGGGTTTTCCGATCCCCAGCTTTCTTTGTCGGGCTTGAGTCAACTGTTTGCCCGACCGCAGGTGATGGCTGCTGGCTGGGTTCACTACATTGTGATGGATTTGTTTGTGGGTCGTTGGATCTACCTAGAGGGCTACAACAAGCGCATTTGGACAAGCCATTCCCTTCTCTTGTGCTTGTTTGCAGGGCCGGTTGGGCTACTTTCGCACTTGGCTACGGTGGCGATTGTGCAGCTAATCCGACAAAATCGTCCCGATGCTTCTGCATCTGGTTTGTCTGATCAATCTGATGTAGAGGTAGAGTTGCCAGAAGAATCTGCTTAGAAGTGGGGGAGTCTGGATCTCCAATGATTTAATTAGAATTGAGAAAATCTCCAAGATTTAGAATAGTATTTTGCTCGCTGACAATGGTTTTAATGTCATCGGGTAGGTTGCGGACATACTCCAACTGAATGACGTTTGGGTTGTTGCGGAGCGCTTCTCCTTTTAAGGTAATGGCTTGTGCTTCACCACTGGCTTTGACGATCATCCTCTGTTTGATAAGCTGGGCTTGCTCAACTCGAAACACTTCTCTTTGTTTCTCTTGTTCGGCAATTTGCTTGGCTTCGATAGCAGACTGAAACTCTTTGGAAAATTCAACATTCCGCAGCAATAAGCTTTGCAAAATGAGTCCCTCTGGTTGCATTAGGCTACTCAACTCTGACGCAATCTGTTCTTGGATCTCGGCCCGTTGCTCAGAATAAACACCAATAGCAGAGTAGCGAGCAATCACATTGCGTACCACTGCCTGAGAGGCTGGGCGAATAATTTTGTTCAGGTAATTGGGGCCAACATTCTGATGGATTTCAGGCACTCGTTCCGGATCTAGGCGATAGCGAACAGATACATCAAGATCAACACGTTGACCATCGGCAGTGAGAGCGGTCAAAGAATCATCTGCTTTGACACTGCGTTCTTCACTTTGGCTGGTCATGTTGTAGGTTTGAGTGCGCACATCATAGAGGGTAGGAAATTGTAAAACTGGAATCAGCAGATGGATCCCTTCGCGGCGAGGGCTCATTTCTACACCGGTCAGACGATTAAAAATGACAGCTTCATAACCGGGTTGCACCACCAGTAAACAACGGGGCAAGAAAATCAGGGCCACTAGCAGCAAGGTGATCAGAGGTAGGAAGCGAGAGGTATCCAAGTTGAGGGTCGAGGGGCGGGATCGTCGCATGGTACGGGCAGGTTGGAGTCCTAGAGTTTTTTCATCTTAAGGGGTGGAGCGAGGTTCGAGTTTAGGTCAACTTAGGAGCCAACGTTGTAGGGCCACCCCAAGTAGAACGCCAAGTCCGCCAAAGCGTACCACTTGCCAGAAGGTGGCAGGGATGGGGTTGAATACTTCTAGCAGGTAGGCTTGCAAGCGTTGTTCGAGCTGGCTAACTTCGGCTTGAATTTGGGCCCATTGATCGGGGGGAAGCTGGGCAATACGCTCCATTTCTTTTAGATCTGCAAGGCGTGCCTGTAGAGTGCTGAGTTGATTTTCCAGTTGAGTAAGAGAATCCGCGGGGTTTGGATTGGGAAGGGTTGTCACGGTTGCGCCTCTGCGGGAGTCGGTGCTGGGTTGACCGGAAAACGGGATCCGGCAAATCCGGTTTGGATCTCGTTGAAGGGTTTGGCTTTGATCACGCCTGGGGGCACGGGATCCAACTTAAAGAGAGCACGAATGGCATTTTCCACCTCGGTGATGGGCCGGTTGCCGACGGATTGATAGACGATGTTCCCCTCTGGATCGAAAAGCAGGGTTTGAGGAACTTGACCGCTGTAGTATTGACCCCGTTCATCCCCTGGGGTGAGGGAATCAACAGAATAGGGGATGAAATAGACACCGAGGCCGTAGCGAACTTGCAGGTTGGCAATGGTGGCGGCATATTTTTTGCAGTCGCTGCTGTCGTCAATGTAGTAGACCAGCAAGGCCGGGATCCCTTGTTCTTTGGCTTGTTTGAGGGTGACCCGGGGGGGGATCATACCGCCGTTGGAGCCGTAGAGGGCAAAGATATTGCCATCGTAACGGTCATCATTGAGCAGAGCATGGGCAGGGCCTGCTGACAAGCGGATGCAGAGGATGAGTAAGGTGAGCAGGAAAAGGCGGAGCAACACCATGAGGAGCGGCTAAATCCAGAGGAGGGATTTTCTCATTGTGCCATCTGGTTTCGGGGCTCCTCTACTCTGAGAGGGGGGACTCAAGGGGTGTTGGGGTTCTGATTGCTTGCCTTGCCATTCGATGAGTGAGGATGTGCTGAATAGAGGTTGTTAGGGACGCTGAATGATGGTCTCGACTACGCGTTGTTTTTTGCCGGGATCCACCCCTACCAGTCGGACATACTCTCCTGGGAAGGCGTTTAGGCACTGCTCCACTGCGGCACAGGCTTGAGACCATTCTTTCAGATGGGCAGCTCCGCAACTTTGCCAGGAATTGACGCGGTAGCGGCGCTTGTCTACGTGTTCAACTTGAATTTCATAGCCTTGGGAGAGAATCTGACGAATGTGACCGGCTACCTCTGGGGGCAACTGAGGATTTGGCTGAGGGAAGGAATGATTGGAAGAGGGAGGTGGGGCTGCCGCTGAGAGCGGAGGGGAAGTAGAGGGGTGGGGATACTCTTGAGCTATGGGTCGCTGAAGGCCGAGATACTCTTCGGAGAGTCGACGGGCTTCCACTTGCTTTTGTTGTTCCCTCAGCTGCTCGCCTAGATGAATGAGCTCCTCTAGAGAAAAGCGGGGAGGGGAGAAGCGGGGTGCGCCCTCTTTGCTTTTGAGCAAGCGGAAGGAAACGGCTTCTAGACCCACCTGTTGCACAAATTGCCACACCTGTTCATCGTAGATCTGTGAACGCAGGGCTCCAAAGAAGTCGATGGCTTGTTCGGGAAAGGTGTCAACCAAGCGCTCAATTTGGTCAGCAGACAGCCCATCCGGTTGGAAAATACCTTGCACGATGTTGATGCGGTCGGTGCGGCTGGGATTCCAGTAAAACTTTGTCATGCGGCCATCCCGAATCAGAGGGGCGTAGAGGATGGAAAAGTCATTGCCGGTAACAAGGATCGGCACACGCGGCAGAGGCTTGGGATCGTAGCTACCCGGAAGTTGCACATTGGTGGGGTTGTCGGCAATGTTCATGAGGGTGGCACTGACCAGCTGGGTGTTGACGGTGTACTGGGTCATGGCGTTCATCCGACCGGCGCCGGCATCTAGGTCGTTGATCATGAGGGTGGCCATTTGGCCAAATTTGCGGATATGTTCACCTGCTTCTCGGTAGCGCAGGCGAATCATGCGGGCGGGATCCCCGGCATCGGGACTTTCTAACTCTCCACCGGAAATATGGATGGCCTGAACTTTCATGCGCTCAAAGATTAGGTTGCACTGGAAGGTTTTGCCCTCCCCTTTGCGTCCGTGGATGCCGAGGATCAGGGGCACCTGCACATTGGGTAGATCAAGATGGTTTTTGACGAGGTGAAGGGCAACGGCTTTCAAGAAGCTAGGGGCGATGTAGTAGCTCATTCCAATAGGGGCTAACTCTGAACTGATTATCGACTAGCAGCTGCAGGGTGGAGACAGAGAAAAAAGCTTTATACTCCAGATAAGTGATAATTATCTGGAGTATCAATGAACCCATGGCAGTCTGGATGACTCAGGGATCCCTGAAAATCCTCTGCCGGGGTATTCTCCCTACCCTCAGCAAAAGGAGCTCTGTCAAGCCACGGTTACTGAGATTGGGTTCTTAGGTTACTTAGAGATTGAATTGCGAAAAGCTTTCACCCAGAGTTGACAGTCCATTCCCCAAACGTCCAGCACAGGGAACACACCCGAGCACCCTTCCAAACTTTCACAACGATACAAGCACTGTTGCAGCCAAACCGCCTAAGAGCTTCATTTCAAAAGCTTGACCGGATCCCGATAGGACCCTTCCGTCGGGCATAACCCATGAATACTCTGGGCGTAACGGATCCCCTGTAAAAGGGCATTCTTGCTTAACCAGGATAGACGTTGTCGACTAAGAGTACGGATTTGAGCGTTGCCGACAGATCCCAGGGGAGGTTAGCTTTTGTGACAGTCTTCTAGCAGAAAGAGAAGGGATCCCTACATTCCCATCTTGTTTGAGTTAGCAGAAACCCCCAAGCTGTTCATTTGAGGTTGAGATCTTGCTGTTCAATTGCTACATGAACCCACTGTTGCTTGCTGTAGAATCCGTTGCCCCCCTTGATCCACCGGTTGATCCGGAAGTCACGGCCAATCTTTCCCCCCTAATCCTAGTTGCAGTACTCATGGCTTTGGTCGTGATCTACCTGGCCAGCCGTATTGCCGGAGAAATAGCCGTTCGCCTCCGTTTTCCCCCGGTGCTGGGTGAGTTGCTCGGTGGTGTCGTGGTGGGCGCTTCCGTGCTGGGGCTATTGGTTTTCCGAGAAGGACAGGTGTCCGGCGAAGAACTACAAGCCTTGGCCCATTCCTCTACCCTGATGCAGTTTTTGCAAGCTACTGCCGGGCTGACCGAGGGATCCTTAACGGAGGTATTCTCCGCCCAAAGCGAGATCATCGATATCCTCTCTGAAATTGGGGTGATTATCCTCCTGTTTGAAATTGGCCTGGAATCGGACTTGAGCGAACTGTTGCGCGTCGGACCGCAAGCGGCAGCCGTAGCCATCATCGGTGTTGCTGTTCCTTTTCTGGCCGGTACCCTCGGCTTGCTCTACCTCTTTCAGGTGCCCGTTGTCCCCGCCGTCTTTGCTGGAGCTGCCCTGACTGCAACCAGCATCGGCATCACTGCTCGTGTTTTGGCCGAGCTGCAAAAACTCACCTCCTCAGAAGGACAGGTGATCATCGGCGCAGCCGTCTTGGATGATATCCTCGGCATCGTCATCTTGGCGGTGGTTGCGGGTTTAGCCAAAACCGGCGAAGTGAACCTCACCGATATCGGCATCATCCTCCTCAGCGCCGTCACCTTTTTGGTCGGCTCGATTGTTTTGGGGCGTCTACTCAGCTCCTACTTCGTTGCCCTCCTCAACAACCTCAAGACCCGCGGCAACCCCCTCCTACCAGCCCTTGTCCTCGCCTTTGCCTTGGCTTACGTTGGGCAGGTCATTCATCTAGAAGCCATCTTGGGTGCCTTTGCCGCCGGGTTGATCCTGGGGGAAACCGACAAACGTCAGGAGCTAGAGGAGCAGATCAAACCCATCTCCGATCTGCTTGTCCCAATCTTCTTTGTCTGTGTGGGTGCCAAAACCAATCTGGCCGTTCTCAACCCTGCCATTCCTGCTAACCGCGAAGGTTTGATTATCGCTGTCTTCTTAATTGGCGTGGCCATTGTCGGGAAACTGGCCGCGGGCTTAGGGGCGTTTGGCAAACCGGGCATCAACCGCTATGCCGTTGGGGTAGGCATGATCCCGCGCGGAGAAGTGGGCTTGGTCTTTGCTGGTGTGGGGACCGCCAGCGGTGTGCTCTCCGATGCTCTCGATGTCAGCCTCATCGTCATGGTCATTGCCACCACCTTTGTGGCTCCCCTATGGCTGCGCACGGTACTGGTGGGATCCGCAACTCCGGCAGAAGAAATCCCCTCCCTGCAGGATCTACAAACCGATGTAATTGAACAAGACCAAGAAAGCAGCCAAAGTACCTGTGACGGGATCCCCACCAATACCGCCGAAGTGGATCGGGTCAGTATTCCCGAAGGATAGCTCCAGATCAATCCGGCAGTTACCGCTTGCCTTTGCTCTGTCCCAGGCGTCGCCATAGGGTCTGAATCAGCAGCCAAAGAGCATGGGGTATAGCCTCTTTGGTGTTGTCTATCATCTCCTCCTTGGGCAAAATCACCTGGCTTGAGGGCGGATCAAACCTTTGCATAGTGGTAGCTCGTCGATCCACCACCTCCGCCTTCACACTGCGAAAGCTGACCGATTGCAAGTATTGCTGAAACTCTTCATCAGACAACTGGCGAATATAGTACTGAATCGGTACTTGCTCCCCCAGCAGAATCTGGTCTCCATCCTTGAGATCTCGGCTCAAACACCTCTCTCCATTGACTGTGATCCCATTGGTACTGCGCTTGCCTTCGATATTCCCATCCAGCAACCGATAGGTGTATTGCCCCCCTTTTTGGGGTAGCCGCAGCAGCAGCGCGTGTTGCCGAGAAACAGCTGAAGAATGAATCACAATCGCATTGTTGGGATCCCGGCCAATCGAATAGGTCGCTGCATTCAGCGCTACGGCCCGCCGCCCTTCATCGTCATCGATCACCAACACATGCCAGGTACGTAAACCGGGAAAATCGGTCTCGGTAGTCATCCCACAGATACCTCAGCTGCTAAGAAGCTGTTGAGCAAAGCCGCCGCGCAGAATGAAGAGGAAGCATTATTTGCTACTATACAGAGCCTGCCTGGGTCTTTAACATAGACACTCAAGACCAACAGACTGACATCCTGCCCCGCAAGGCCGGAGAGATCAACCCAACCAAAAGCTCAGAATGATAGATAGATAGATAGAAATTAAAGCTGACCCAACGCAAGGCAAAAGCGCACCGAGGTCCCCCTCCCTCAAAGCCACCTGTGAACAGAGAAGGCCATCAAGACCTCCAAGGGACTCCCGCCACAGTGCAGCTTGGCGGAATGGGGGCGAAGGGGTTAGATGAGTCTCACAGTCTTGGACAGGTCTGCTGCTCAAGTGCCCAACGCTTTTCGGCAACAAAAAGAAGTTCATGCGCCAAGCGCTAGAATCTCTCAAGGATTATTACCCACGAGTAGCGAATCCTGCCCAGCGATGCTCAAGTTGCTCTCATGTCTGAGGGGTTGGAATTGCTGCGCCAGCATTGAACCTACTGCCTAGGCCAAAGGCGGGATGGGTTAACGGCAACTCCTTAACTCATTGCCCGATTGACCGGTGCAGCCTTGCTTTTTGTCCACTTCCTGAACGTGGATTAAGGGCGATAGAAGAACCGCTTTCCGGCTGTGGAGGAGCTTGGGTTACCCGTCCGTTGAAGCAGCAACTGCAAGAGGCGATTCTAGGAAGCTTCCGTCTACAGCCTGCCAGGGCCGAGCGGGAGAGAACGTCCCATATTGGGGGAGGGTCTTTCCTTCATAATGAGAGAACAGGGCTATCGAAGATATAGATACGGAGAGTAACCATGAACACAACTACCCCTAACCCATCTCTGTTGATGACAGAACCCCCAATCTACCCCGGAGTTGCTGTGCGGGTCATCAACCCCAACGACACGTACTATCTTTTTGAGGGACAAGTCCAGCGCATCACTGATGACCATGCTGCTGTTCTATTTGAAGGGGGCAACTGGGATAAACTGGTTAGCTTCCGCTTGAGTGAACTGGAAGTGGTAGATAAGTCCAAAAGCCGCTCCTAGGTCCCCCTCGTGCCCACCTTTGCCGGAAACCCTGAACCATGCGCAAACACTGGCAGGAACCTTTTCTCTGGATCCATGCCGCCGGGATCCTTGTCTTTCCCCTTTGGATTGGCTTGACCCTAGTTGGCCTGGCCACAGGGGATCCCCTTTTCCCAGTTGGCGTAGAGCAGGCGCTGGTTGCAGTTGCCGGCATTGTGCCAACCTTTGTGATGCAGTGGCGCAAACCCTTCAACATCTTCAGTCTACTGGTGGTGGCTGTCCCTCCTCAGGATCTCACCCTGGAGCAGCGGCGGATTTTGGCTGCTTTCCTGAGCCCTGAGCAGAAAATTCTTACCGTTTTGACGGCAATCTTGATGCTGGAGGTGGGGGAACGCCTCTACGACATTGCCCCCCTGTTTGCAGCCCTTACCCCCGGCACAGGCACCCGCATTGCCGGTTTGGCCATCGCTGCTTTTGGCTTTTGGGGGGCCAACTTGTTTTTGCAAGTCCCTGTGGCAGTGGCGCGTGTGCTCCTGTTGAGTGAACCGGAATTAGCTCAAATTGAGCCGGTTCCTTCCGAGCAGGTAGAAAGCCGGTTTTCTGTCGTCGGTAGCCAGCGCCCTCAACTGTTGCAGGAGGTGCGCAAGTGGCTTTCTCTCCCTAACCCAGAACCTGAACTGGCTTTAGCCGAGACAGGTTCCATTTCTAGCCCACCTACCGATTCCATTCCCTCAGCCTCTGAATCGGCCACTCCCTTCAGCCCTGGGATCCCTTCGGAAAACCCTGTAGATCCTGGGTAAGAGCTGCTCCTCTAGCCGAAATCCATCCCAAAAAAGGGCCTTGGCGATGCTATGGTAGATGGGATCCAGACCACACATTGTTGTGATGTTGTGATGTCTGGCCATTGGCATCCCTCCGACCTTCGAGGCTACTACACCGGCAATGGCCAACAACTTCTCTTTCCGCTTCAAACAGTTCGCCCAACGCCTCAGAGAAACTACCCAACTCCCGCAATTTTTTGCCGAGCAGACCACCAGTGAAACCCAGAACCTAGCTCGGGAGCTGGCCATGGTAGGGGAATACGCCACCGAACTCAGTCAGGTGGTGATGGAGGTGGATTTCATTAACCAGCTCTACACTCGTCTGCTCAATGAGCGAGAAGTCTTACAACAGGAGAAAGACAACCTGGAGGCGCGCGTCTTTGAGTTGCAACAGGAGCGCAACGAGACCGAACCCCAAGTTATGTACTTACGAGAGCAGCTCAGCCAAGCTAGCTTCCAACTGGAGCAAACCCAAAATCGGGAGCGCAGTCTCAGTGAGAGAGAGCGGCAGTTGGCAGAAATCGTGGCCCAGCTAGAACGCCGTCGCGCCGTTCTTAACCAAGCTATCGAAAATCTAACCAACAAAGAAGCAGATTACACTGTTCGCACCAAAGAGCTAGAACAGGTTGTCCTTGACAACGAAAAAAAAGCCAAACAGTACTTAGAAGCTGCCAACCATTACCGCGCCTACCTTGAGGAACTCAACGCCCAAGTCCAAGAAACCCAAGCCAAACTCAGGAGCCTCGGTGTCGAACCCAAACCCGCCGATCTGCCCCGTGTAGAAGACATGGAGAAGCCTACCCCCATACCCACTCCCCCACCCCCCGCCCCCATCTACACGCCACCTCCCCAGCCGCAAAAAGGCTACTGGTCAGACAGTCCCTTCGCCGATGACCCCTGGGGGTAAATCCTCAAGCTTCAGTAGAATATGCTACAAACCACAGTAGCCTGTGCCCTCACCTGCCTTGGGCCTACTTTAAACTGGCACATACCCTGGAAAGAACCGATGAAAACTCTGCTTCGTTTTCGAAGCCAGACCCATGGAATCGACCGCGCCTGATTTGCTAGCACTCAGCCAATCGGATCGGCAGTTTTGCCAGTTCGTCCAGCAGCAACGTATCCTGCAGCCCAAACAGCTGGCCCTAGCCCTAAAGCTCCAGCAGCGACAGCGCGGCCCCCTGGCCTTGATCCTGTGGCAGTTGGGCTTTGTCAGCCTACAGCACTTGGCTCAGTTCTGGGAGAGCGCGCCCTCCACAGAGGAGCTAGAAGCCCTCATCACGCCCTGTACCCTGCCTGGCGTCAGCGACAGCATCCCGGGCTAGCTGCTGCTGATCCGCCGCCCGGCCTGCCAAAATTGGGATCCCTGCTCAGGGATCCACTTTTGCACTTGAGGATGAAAATGTCTTTTATCCCATTGGTACGCTTCCTGGCTCAATCCAGCCTAATTCAGGATCTTTCAGCACAACTGGGATCCCGACAGTGGGCAGAAGTTCAGGGTTTGGGGCGGATCCCCAAAGGTTTAGTGGCTTCCGCCTTAGCCCAACAACAGCAGCGCTCCCTCTTGGTTATCACCGCTACTTTAGAAGAAGCCGGTCGCTGGACTGCCCAACTGGAAGGCATGGGTTGGGACACCGTGCACTTTTACCCTACCTCCGAAGCCTCCCCTTATGAGTCTTTTGATCTAGAACCGGAGTTGGTGTGGGGACAATTTCAAGTCTTGGCCGATTGCCTGCAGGGCAAAAAAGGTGTTGCCTGGGTCTCAACCGAGCGGGCTTTGCAACCCCACCTTCCCCCCCCCGAGGTTTTTGGCAACTTTTGTCTGCGGCTGCAAGTGGGGATGAACCTCTCCCCCAAACACCTAGGACAACACCTAACCCGCCTGGGCTACGAACGGGTCAACCTCGTAGAAAGTGAGGGGCAGTGGAGCCAACGGGGGGATATCCTCGATGTGTTTCCGGTCGCCTGCGAATGGCCAGTCCGCCTAGAGTGGTTTGGGGATGAACTGGAAAAACTACGGGAATTTGACCCCGTTAGCCAGCGCTCCCAGGACGCAATCCCCTCCGTTTGGCTCACCCCCACCGGCTATGGCCCTATCCTCCGCCCTGCCCTAGAGGCCAAAGCCGACCGGCTCTCCGCAACCCTCCAAGCTCAGTTGAGTGACCCAGCCCATCCACCGCAAGGTCTGCAGCGGTTTTTATGCTTCCTCTACGATCCACCTGCCAACCTGCTCAGCTACCTGGATCCCAATACCCTGATTTTGATTGACGAACCGGAGCACTGCCAGGCCCACAGACAGCAATGGCTCTACCATGCCCAGGAGCAATGGCAACTGGCCCAAGCCACAGAACCTGCCATTCTTCCCTTCCACCGTCCCTTTGATCTGAGCCCAGAACATGGGCTCCCCTTTGCCTGCTTGGCCGTCAGATCCTTTTCTGCTCCCAGCGCCAATGGTCCCGGCTCATCAGCCTTGGATCTCAAAGGGCGAGCCGTTTCGGCCATTCCCCACCAATTTGGATCCCTGGCCAAAACCATCCGCGAACACCGTAAGCAACAGCTGCAGGTGTGGATTGTTTCCGCCCAGCCCTCCCGGGCCGTTGCCCTACTTCAGGAACACGATTGCCCCGCCCAGTACATCCCCAACCCTAAAGATTTTCCGGCCATAGATCGACAAATCGAATCCCACACTCCCATTGCCCTCAAGTATTCCGGCCTGGCCGAGCTAGAGGGCTTTATTCTGCCCACCTTGCGCTTGGTGTTGCTCACCGACCGCGAGTTTTTCGGCCAGCACAGCCTTGCCACCCCCACCTACGTACGCAAGCGCCGCCAAGCCAGTTCCCGCCAGGTGGATCCCAATCTGTTGCAACCGGGGGATTTTGTGGTCCACAAAGCCCATGGCATAGGCAAGTTCCTCAAGCTGGAAAGCCTGACCATTAGCAACGAAACCCGTGAATATCTGGTCATTCAATATAGCGATGGTCTCCTCAGAGTAGCTGCTGACCAGGTGAATGCTCTTTCCCGTTACCGTGCCGGTAGTGATACCCCTCCCACCTTAAACAAAATGTCTGGGAGCGCCTGGGAAAAGACCAAGCAAAAGGTAAAAAAAAGCATTCAAAAAGTTGCCTTCGATCTACTAGAACTCTATGCCAAGCGGGCCGAACAAATAGGTTTTGCTTTTCCCACCGATTCTCCTTGGCAACAGGAGATGGAAGATTCCTTTCCCTACCCCCTCACCCCTGATCAAATTCGTTCTATACAAGAAATCAAACGGGATATGGAATCTCCTCGCCCCATGGATCGATTGCTATGTGGGGATGTCGGCTTTGGGAAAACAGAGGTGGCTATCCGTGCCATCTTCAAAGCTGTAAATGCAGGGAAACAAGTTGCACTTCTAGCTCCAACCACCATTTTAACCCAGCAACATTATCACACCTTAAAAGAACGATTTGCTCCCTACCCTATTCAAGTAGGTTTACTGAATCGTTTTCGCAGCGATGAAGAGAAAAAAGAGATCTTATCTCGTCTCAAAAGTGGTGAACTAGATGTGGTAGTAGGCACCCATCAGTTGTTAGGTAAAGACGTTCAGTTTCGGGATCTCGGTCTGCTGGTGATTGATGAGGAACAGCGCTTTGGTGTCAACCAAAAAGAAAAGATTAAGGCTCTTAAAATGCAGGTTGATGTTCTCACCCTCACCGCTACGCCGATTCCCCGCACTCTCTACATGGCGCTTTCCGGTCTACGAGAAATGAGCCTAATTCAAACACCTCCTCCTTCCCGCCGCCCGATTAAAACTTATCTTTCTCCCTATAATCCTGAAGTGGTTCGCACCGCTATTCGACAGGAATTGGACCGGGGTGGGCAGGTCTTTTATGTGGTTAACCGCATTGAAGGTATTGAAGAAACCAGTGCAAAACTGCGGGAGTGGATACCGGGAGCTCGCATTGCTATCGGCCATGGACAGATGCCAGAAGGTGAGCTGGAATCGACCATGTTGGGTTTCAATAACGGCGAAACTGACATTCTCGTCTGTACTACTATTATTGAATCCGGGCTAGATATTCCTAGGGTCAACACAATTTTAGTCGAAAATGCCGAGACTTTTGGCCTATCCCAGCTGTATCAATTGCGAGGCCGGGTGGGTCGCTCCGGGATCCAAGCTTATGCCTGGTTATTCTACCGAGAAGATGGTCTTCTTGGTGAGGATGCTCGCAAGCGCCTACAAGCGCTCCAGGAGTTTACTCAACTGGGATCCGGTTATCAATTGGCGATGCGAGATATGGAGATTCGGGGTATTGGCAATCTTCTGGGAACTCAACAATCCGGTCAGCTCAATGCTGTGGGCTTTGATCTTTACATGGAAATGCTACAAGATGCTATCAAAGAAATCCGCGGTCAAGAGATCCCACAGGTAGAAGATACCCAAATCGATCTCAACATCACGGCGATGATCCCACAAAGTTATATACCCGATGGGGATCAAAAAATGCAGGCTTATCGACAATTGGCTACTGCTAGTTCTCGGGTGGAACTCTTTCAAATTGCTCAAGAATGGCAAGATCGTTTTGGTCCCTTGCCCAAACCCGTTCAAGAACTGCTGCGGGTCATGGAATTAAAGCTTGTTGCCCGTTCCCTTGGTTTTTCTCGTATTAGGCCGGTTAAGGAGCATGTTGTTCTAGAAACCCCTATGGAGGAGCCTGCCTGGAACCGCCTCAAGGAGGCTCTCCCCTCTCATTTGCAACCTCGCTTTGTTTATCAACCCGGGAAAGTAACTGTGCGTGGATTGGGGATGATACCCCCGACTCAGCAGCTAGAAAACCTTTTGCAATGGCTAGACAAAATGAACCTAGCTTTGAATAGTCATAGCTAGAGTCAAGCTAGGACTAAAAATCCATAAATCCACAAAAATTAGTATTTCAAACAGCTGACAGTAGAGGCTGGTCAGTACAGGTCGAGGGTTCTGGCTCAGGCTGCATTCGCTTTCCCGATCCACTTGTTAAACTTAAGGAAATTAGACTCAAACACCTCCATTTGGATCCCGTATGTTTGATGGCATGGATAGCGTGCAACTCTGGCTCTATCATCTGGAGCAATGGGCCACTCAACTGGTTCAATTGCAGCTGCAGCACCTTTCTCCCCTTAGCCTGCTGGTGGTCGGCCTAGCTGGGGTAGTGACTAGCCTTTCCCCCTGCATGTTGTCCATGCTGCCAGTTACCATTGGTTATATTGGTGGCTATACCTCTGCTTCTGAAGAAACCGATAGTGGGATCCGCCGGCAAGCTTTGCTCCAATCCCTAGGCTTTGCTACTGGGGTTGCCTTTACCCTGACGCTATTGGGTTTGGGGGCAGCCCTGTTGGGTCGAGTGTACGGACAGACGGGATCCTTTTGGCCCTATGCCATGGGAGCCGTTGCCATTCTCATGGGCCTAAACCTGCTGGAAGTGATCCCGCTGCGCTTTCCCACCTGGTTTAACCGTGTGCCAATTCCCGGGCAATGGCCGGCCCTCAGTCGAGCCCTTTTGCTGGGTTTGACCTTCGGGTTGGTGGCTTCTCCTTGTAGTACACCGGTTTTGGTGGCGCTGCTCAGCTGGGTTTCCACCACTGGTCGTCCGTGGGTTGGGGCTGGTTTACTCTTGGCTTATGGTTTGGGTTTGGTTTCTCCCCTGGTCTTGGCCGGTGTCTTCACGGGATCCCTGAAGCAGCTCTTGTCGCTGCGGCGCTGGTCCGGCTGGTTGACCTACGCCAGTGGGGTGGTGCTGATTGGGTTTGGTACCCTCACCGTTTTGTCCGCTTGGGCCGGCAGCGGGATCCCTGTTGCTGCAGGCTAAGATGGGTGGGCAGACCTGCTGCTGTTTCTCTGGCTTAGGGTTTAGTTGCCCATGAATTTGGTCGCTTCTGTGCGGCGGTATTTCCGCCATGAGCTGCTACCGTTGCTGGCGGATTTGCGCTTGGCTATTGCTCTGTTGCTGGTGATTGCTCTTTTGAGCGCCACCGGTACGGTGATTGAACAGGAGGAAACCCCAGCTTTTTATCGGGCCAACTATCCCGAGCACCCGGCCTTATTTGGATTTCTCACCTGGCGGGTGATCCTTAAGCTGGGCTTGGATCATGTCTACCGCACCCCTTGGTTCCTGGCAATTTTGATCCTATTTGGCAGTAGCTTGGCAGCCTGCTCTTTCACCCGCCAATGGCCAATGCTAAAGGCAGCCCGCCGCTGGAGTTACTTTACCCGTCCCCAGTCCTTTCAACGTCTACCTTTTCACACCCATCTCCCCCACCAGACGTTACATGGGATCCCAGAACGGTTGCGGCAACGGGGCTACGCAGTGTTTCAGGAGGGCAACCGCCTCTACGCCCGCAAGGGGGTGATTGGCAGAATCGGTCCCATTTTGGTGCATGTCAGCATGCTGCTGATTCTTTTGGGGGCCATTTGGGGTAGCCTCAGCGGCTTCACAGCCCAAGAATGGATTCCTAGTGGCAGCACTGCTCCCATTCAGCACCTAACCGGCGCCGGGGAGTTAGCCCGTGCCCACCTACCCACCTGGCAGATTCGGGTGAATAAGTTCTGGATTGACTATTCCCCTGAGGGGCGTATCCAGCAGTTTTATTCGGACCTGTCCATCCTAAAACAGGAAGAAGAGGTCAAACGTCAGACCATTTCTGTGAACCATCCCCTCAGCTACCGCGGCGTTACCCTCTACCAGGCAGACTGGACTATCGATAGCGTCCGTATTCGGGTTAACAACAGCCCTAGCTTTCAGCTCCCTGTGGTGCCGGTGCGCACCGAGTCAGGCAACAAACTGTGGGGAGCTTTTGTCCCCACCCAGCCGGACCTGAGTCAGGGTCTAACCCTGCTGCTGCCGGATCTGCAAGGGACAGGGTTGCTCTACAACCAGGATGGCCAATGGATTGGCTCCCTGCGCCAGGGCATGAGCTTGGCTCTCAACGAGCGACTAACGCTATATCTGGATGAAGTGGTGGGTGCTACCGGCTTACAAATCAAATCGGATCCCGGTATCCCATGGGTGTATCTTGGCTTTGCCCTGTTGATGGCGGGAGTGGTGATGAGCTACTTCAGCCATAGCCAAATCTGGGCCTTGCAAACCGAAGCGGGCCTCTACCTGGGGGGGAAAACCAACCGTGCCCTGGTTACCTTTGAGCGCGAGTTCAGTCAGTTGGTCCAGCAACAGCAAGCCGCCAACCCACCTTTCTTAGGGATCCCAACTGCCGCCAATGGGTAGCTAAGAATCTGAGGCAGTTAACCTCCATAGGTAACATTGCGCTCTGTCGTGCGGAATTGGAGGATGGTCAGGCCCACCACTATCAAAAACAGCACAATGGATTGGGCGGCAGCTCTGCCTAAATTGCCAGAGGAGACCCCAATTTTGTAAATCTCATAGATCAACACCGAGGTGGATCCAGAAGGGCCGCCGGCAGTCAATAGATCAATCGTGCCAAAGATATCAAAAAAAGCATAGGTCATATTGGTGATCACCAAGAAAAAGGTGATCGGAGAGAGCAAAGGTATGGTGATTGTCAGAAAGCGGCGCAAAGCCCCAGCTCCATCAATTGCAGCCGCTTCCTGTAGATCTTTGGGTAAGTTTTGTAAGCCGGCAATATAAAACAAAATGTTGTAGCCCATCTGTTTCCAAATACTGGCGAAAATCACCACCCAGGGAGCTAGGTTGGGATCACCCAACCAATTGAGGCGGGGGATCCCTATCAACCCTAGCAGATAATTGGCCACTCCCCCCAAAGGGTTAAACATAATAAAAAAGATGATCCCAGCCACTGCCGGAGAAATGGCATAAGGCCAAACCAGCAGAATCCGATAAATAGCCGCCCCTCGAATCGGCTGATAGGCCAGCGTTGCAATCAAAAGAGATGCGGACAACCCGAAGACAACAATGGCAGCAGAAATGGCAAAAGTAATACCAACACTGCGTAAATAGGTGCGATCCGTTAGCAAACCGGTGAAATTATCCACACAGACAAAGCGGCTACGGGGTGCCCCCACAAAAGTGAGCAGCGTAGAAAGTCGAAAGGTATCCAACCCGGGGTAATACAAAAACAGCACCAAAATAGTGAGAGTCGGCAGCAGCAGCAACCAGGCCAGCCACCACTGCCTAAAAATGCCCTTTTCTTGGCGGGTTGTCGGTTGCATCCCCGATTGACGGCGGTACTCCCCCTCGGTCCACCCCAGCAGCGGCCCCAGCGGGATGGCCATTCCCAGCAGCACCAACCCTACCCCAAACACCCCATCAATCAGTTTCCGCTCCGGCTCAAACGGGCAGAAATGCAGCGGTGCCATAAAAATCAGGGATCCCAAGCCTCCCGCCAGACCTCCACAGGCTGCCCCCAACAGCCCGGAACGCCCCAGACGCCGAAAACGGGATCCCACCCCAATGGCTCCGATGAATCCTGCCAACAGTGGCACCAGTATTGGGAGCAGCCCCAGCATCGCTTCTTACCCCGGTCTTTCTCTCACCACAACCTAAGTGCTGAACCTAAGTGTTGAACCTAAGTGTTGATATTTTCCCCAAACCATTGCCTTAGCTTCTCCTCAGGACGAAGCTTGTATCTACCAAGGGGCAGGCACCACACCCACCCCTGATTCAGCAACCTCCAACCGATTCATCCTCTAGTTGTAGAGGGAGTTGTACTCGGCAAGCAGTTGATTGGCCCGCTCATTGGCCTTGATCATCGCCTCTTCTGGATCCCCACCCTTGAGCATCAGATCCTCCATAGTTTGGGTAATCACATCCCGAGTTTGCGGGAAGGATCCCAGCAGCGCACCCCGCGTGGCAATGGTTACAGTGGAGTTATTGATCTGGTCGCTAGCGGTAAAGAAGTTGGGGTTTTCCTTGAACCAGCCTTCTTTTTCCAGCAGTTCCACAGAGCTTTCCCGAATCGGCAAGTACCCTGTGACCTTGTGCCATTCGGCTGCATTTTCAGTGTTGTTCAGCCAGAGCATGAACGAGAGGGCCCCTTCCTCCACCTCTTTAGGCAAGTCCTTTACCAACCAGAGACTGGCTCCTCCGATGAGATTGCCCGTCCAACCCATATCGGCATTGTAGGGCATGCGACTGGTGACGATATCAATCTTGTTTTCCTTAGCGGCATTGGTGATGTTGGCAGCATCCGCACTGCTGGTAATGGCCATGGCAACAGTACCGGTCTGAATTGCTTGCTCGGTAGCAGCCCAGTCCCGCTGGCGACCGCTATACACGTAGTAGCCCTTGTCTTCCATACTTTGCCACCAGGAGGCAATGGCCACAGAAGGTTCTGAATCCAAGAACAAGCGGGTAGCCCGTTTCAGGCGACCATTCTGGTTGTTGGCAAGAATGGCATTCTGCTGAGCCATCCACTGCTCGTAAAACCAACCGTGGTTGGGCCAGGTGATGCAACCCTGAGGAGCATCCGCCAAAGCCATGATTTTCTCACAGGCAGCTTCCACCTCTTGCCAGGTGGCAGGTGGAGTCTCAATGCCCGCCTTCTTCAGAATGGCAGTGTTGGAGTAAAGAATGGGGCTAGAACTGTTCCAGGGCATGGAGGTGAACTTGCCGTCTAGGGTGTAATAGCTCACCACCGGCTGAATGAAATCGTCAAAATTGACCGGGATCCCGTTCACTTCTGTACGTTCGCCTAGCGCATCGGCAATCGACTTAAAGTAACCAAAATCCCGTGCCCGTTGGGTACCCACTTCAAACCACTGCACCACAGCAGGAGCAGCATTTTGCTGAATAGCCAGATCCGTGGCCTGCTGGATTTCTTCGTAGTTACCGTAGCCTTCAACTGTAACGTTGTACTGGGGAAACTGTTTGTTAAATTCAGCCGCCTTTTCTCGAGTCCAATCGAGGCGGTTATCGGTGAAAGCAATCCAAACTTTTACATCAGCTGGGGACTGGGCAAAGCTGTCGGTACCCAGCAAAGCAGCACTAGAGGCTGCCACCAGGCTAGCGACAACAGCCAGGAAAGTACGACGAGTATTCATCATAAAGAATGCGGTTGTACTCATGAAAGACCGTCCCAAAGGCTACCACAGCAACATTAAGGTCAGGTTATAATAACTACTTAGCCAGGGATCCCTTACTGTACCGATTGAACCTTCTGGGTGGAGTTAGATCTGATGAAGTGAAGGCTGAAGTTGAGTGATTGATTCACAATTGAGTCCCTCTTGTGAGTCACTCTTGGCTGATCGCCCTACCTCTAATGACCTTGGGTCTTTTGGGCCCAAACCTGTCAGCCCACCCGCATCCCCACACCCCAATTTAGCGGATACCCGAATACTATCCCCGAATACTAGCGGTGAACGCACCCCTAGACCCGAGCACCTTTACCCATTCCGGTAGCCACACCCGCAGCGGACCAAACAGCAGATGCAGCAGGTGATTCATTCCATATCAGAGTAAGGATCAGAGAAGAGAAGAATAGGAGCAGAATAGGAGTAGCCTAGCGGCGGAGTAAGCTCCCCTGCTGCTTAGCTTATGATCCACCCTATGATCTATCTAATAATGATAATAATGATCTATAATGATCTACCCAAACCCCAGGGATCCCCACCCGGCCCATCGAATGTTTTGAGCCATTTCAGATAGTCAGATAGGGCTGGAGAGCACAGCTTGCACTCTCCTCACCCTGGGGGGAAGGGAAACTTGGCAAGGGCATCTTGGCAAGGGCATCAAGGTATACTGACCAACGCTAGAACCGCTATCGAGTTAAGCCCCTTCCACCAAGCTGGCATAGGCCTCAGCACTCATCGTCTCATCCAGATCTTCAGGATTGGCAATGCGCACCTTGAGCAACCAGCCATCGCCGTAGGGATCATCGGCAATGCTTTCTGGGCTGTCTACCACGGCCTTATTCACAGCTACAACCTCTCCCGAAAGGGGCGCGTAGAGATCCTCGACTGCTTTGACCGATTCCACCGAGCCGAAGCTTTCCCCCTTTTCCAGCTCAGCTCCTTCTTCTGGCAGACCGACAAAGACAATATCTCCCAACTGGTCAACAGCATAAGCAGTAATGCCGATCACCGCAATGTCATCCTCAACACGGATGTACTCATGGGTATCCACATAGCGTAGGTGAGATGGATAGTCCAAGGCCATGCAGGTTCTCTCGATGCAGGATTCAGTGAATCATTTTAGATGGAAAGGACACCCCCGCCTATCCCGTACACTTTTCAGAGAAAGTCCATCAACAAGCGATTCACGGTTTGGGGTGCCTCCTGCTGGGCCCAGTGGCCACATTCGGGGATGTACTCTTTGCGGATGCCGTTGGGAAAAAATGAGTCCATGCCTTCAGTCAGCTCGCGACTGAGAGCAAAGTCTTCTTCTCCCCAGATCAGCAGGGTAGGAGCAAGGATCTGCCGCAGCGGCTGCAAAAATAAGTTTTGCAATGTCGGCAAGTTAAACAGCTGCCGGTAATAGTTGAGGGCAGAGGTGAGAACCTTGGGTTTGGACAAAGCTTCTTGGTAAAGCTGCAGCTCATGACGGGTAAAGGCACTTTTGCGCACGGAGGTATCTTGAAAAATCCTCCGCACCCAGTCGGCTAGATCCCGTTGGAGTAACCATTCTGGTAACCAAGGCAACTGGAAAAAGAACATGTACCAACTGCGCCGCACTTGATCTAAGCTGCTAAGAAACTCGCGCCGAAAACAGGCGGGATGAGGCGAGTTGAGCACCGCCAATTTACGGATTTCCTCTGGGAAAAACTGTGCCCAATGCCAGGCAATAGCGCCTCCCCAATCGTGGGCCACTACCGAAGCGGTTTTTGCCCCAAAGTAGGTGAGCAAACCACGTATATCCTCAGTGAGGGTATCCAGGTCGTAGCCGTGATCGGGCTTGTCAGAATCGTTGTAACCGCGCATATCCGGAGCGACCACCCGGAATCGCTGTGCTAATACCGGAATCTGATGCCGCCAGGAATACCAAAACTCAGGGAAGCCATGCAGCAGGATCACCAATTCCCCTTCCCCTTGGGTGACATAGTGCAGTTGAATGCCATTGGTGAGGGCATAACCATGCTGCCAACTGCCCATTTTGGCTGTCACGTTAGAAGGGAGGCGCGGGATCCCTGCTTCCGCCATCTTTGTTTGCTCTTCGCTTAAACAGAGAATTGTGTACTTACCCATACTAACCTTTGTGGGTGGAGCACCCCCAAGTTAAGGTCTGTCGGAGATGATGAATCAATGAAGGATAGAACTGGGAAAGGCA
Source organism: uncultured cyanobacterium (assembly GCA_937944885.1). Lineage (GTDB taxonomy): Bacteria > Cyanobacteriota > Cyanobacteriia > Thermostichales > Thermostichaceae > Thermostichus. Next base: position 39,032 of record CALFBB010000012.1, on the reverse strand, counting down.
CCAGGGTTCGGACCATTGCCATTTTGGGAGCCGGCGCTTGGGGAAGTACCCTGGCTATGCTGGCGGAGGCCCAGGGGCATCGTGTGCGGGTATGGGATCGACGCACTGCCCCCGATTTGGCCGCGGTTTTACAGGGGGCGGAGATCATGGTTTCGGCAGTGTCCATGGCGGGGGTACGCCCCTTGGTGCAAGCGGTAAAAGAGATTGGGATCCCGGCTGAGGCGGTTTTGGTTTCTGCCACCAAGGGCTTGGATCCCTTGCAGTTGCTTACCCCAACCCAAATTTGGCAGGCTGCTTTCCCGAAACAGCCGCTGGTGGTATTATCTGGGCCCAACCTTTCGGCAGAGATCCGTCAGGGGTTACCGGCAGCAGCGGTGGTGGCCAGCCGGGATCCCCAGGCTGCTGTAGAGGTGCAACAGGCCTTTTCTTCTGAGCGGTTTCGTCTTTACACCAGCAGCGACCCGATTGGAGTGGAGCTAGGGGGCACCCTCAAAAATGTGATTGCCATTGCCGTAGGGGTATGTGATGGGCTGCAATTGGGGACCAATGCTCGCTCGGCTCTGGTGACGCGCGGGTTGGCAGAGATCATTCGGGTGGGATCCCGCTTGGGAGGACGGCCGGATACCTTCAACGGTCTCTCGGGGTTGGGAGATTTGCTGGCCACCTGCCATAGCTCCCTCAGCCGCAACTACCGAGTTGGTTATGGCTTGGGACAGGGAAAGCCCCTGTCACAGGTACTGGCAGACATTGAGGGCACCGCCGAAGGGATCCACACTACCCCAGTCTTGCTGAAAATCGCCGCTCAACAGGGGATCCCCGTACCCATCACGGAGGAGGTATACCTTTTGTTACAGGGACAGACCACTCCCGCTGCTGCCCTAGCCAGACTGATGGAGCGACAACTCAAACCAGAATAGGCCCTACTCCCTGTCGGACTGGGCAAGCTTTCCCCGTAGCGGTAGGACGGGGCCTAGAGTGCTTTCTGGTAACTTCACTGACTGGCTATCTTAAGTAGGCTTATGGAGAAGAAAGCCGTTTTCATTGACTTTCAGCCTGTGGGATCCCGGAAGTGAGCGATTTGGCGGAGGTTTTAATCCCGAACATTTCTCTACTATTTCTCAGTAAGCTTACTCAGTAAGCTTAGGTTCCCTATACTTGGGACCAGCCTGAACTCCTGCTTTTGGATTTTGTTGTCTCTCCGCCAAACTTCCATCATGCGCAAACGAATTTTAATTATTGAAGATGAGCCGCCGATCCGCACCTACTTAGAAAAGCTGCTGCAACGGGCCGGGTACGACACCAGTGCTGCCCCGGATGGGGAGGCAGGGTTGCGCTTGGTGCGCTCTCTGCCACCGGATCTGGTAGTGTGCGATGTGGTCATGCCTAAGTTAAATGGCTACGGAGTGTTGGACGCCCTTAGACGGGATTCCTCCACCGCTCACATTCCCTTTGTTTTTCTCTCCTGCAAAACCAGCCAGGAAGACATCAAACAGGGGCTGAGCCTAGGCTGCAATGCCTACCTAACCCAACCTGTTGACCAGACCGAACTGTTGACGACAGTGGCCACCCAGTTGGCGGATTCACCTTCCCCACCGGGCAAGGGTCCGTTGTCGCTGCTGCCGTTCTAGAGCTTCGAACAAAGCCTGAAAATTGCCTTCCCCAAAGCCGGTGGCTCCCCCCAGCCGTTGGATGATCTCGAAGAAAAAAGTCGGTTGATGGAAGAGAGGTTGTGTAAAGGTTTGCAGCAAAAGAGGAGTCTGCTCAGAAGAGGGCAAGGTAACATCCAACAGGATCTCCTGTTCCACCAGGTCTTGCCAACAGATGCGAGCCCTAAAAAGGCTACCCACTCCCTTCTCCAGTCCTAACTTGGTGCTCAACTGGTTTTCTAGGTTTGCGTAATAGCTGGGTGGTACCTGTAAAAATGTCACGCCCGCTCGGCGCAACTGACGTAGGCTAGCCACAATATCCGGGCTGTGTAAGGCCACATGTTGAATACCAGGGCCATGATGGACATCCAAAAATTCCTGAATCTGGGAGCTAGGCGATGTGGGCTCGTTGATGGCCAGATGAATCCCCAAGCTAGGATCCCCAATCACAACACTTTCTAAGCCGGAGTAATCGGTGCTAATGCTGTAGCGGTAAAGACACCTCCAGCCCAACACCTGCCCATACCACTCTGCCGCCGCCTGCAGGGATCCCTGCTCGACATTCAGCACCACATGGTCAAGGTGAGAAAACAACCGATAGGGAGAGGCCGGGGCTGACCCTGGGATTAAAGAGTGCCTCAGCCCATAAGGCGTGCGTAAACACCAATGGGCTGATCCTGCCTCCGGTTGTATCGGCATCCTTTCCACCTCCGCACCCCGCCCTTGCAGCTGCGCCACCACATCCACCACCTCTTGCCCCACCGCCAAAGCCACATCCACAACGCCGGGAGGATGCTGCTGCAAATAACGATCCACTTCATCCCCCCCATGGGCAGGCTGAGAAAGCCGCAAACGAAGGGATCCCTGACACAGGTCCAGCGTGTGGGGGGCTTGCCGCTCGATTTGAAACCCCCAAACCTGACAAAACTGCTCCTGCCAATAGGGTAGATCCCGCAGATAAAAGTGCAGGTGATGGATTGCTTGGATCCCACTGATGGATTGGTTCATCGCCGCCACACCGGATCGCTCCACGCTGCCTAAGACACGCTAGGCGAGAGGCACAGTTACCGCCTCTTCCTCAGGATAGGCCGACAACGGGAAACAGATAAACCGTGAGCATCGTAACCCATTCCTGGGGATAGGCTGCCCTGTATCACCTGAGTTTCTTAACCCAACTCTGACCGGCAGACTTGATTGATACCTACAGCACGCTACGCCACCAACCAGAAGCATATGCTCAGAACTCACTTCTGGTGATCTGGATCAAAGCAAATTAAGCCTAGAACCCATAGATTGAGATAAGCCAAAGATTAATAAACATGTTGATAAATTGATAAAAAATATCTTTTCTAGAAGAAATTTCTGATAGACTTAGCTAAAAGTAGAGCATGGATACCCGAGCAGGGGGGACGAAATTGTGTATCAATTAATCTTGGAATGGACAGAAACCGATCCGCAGGTTCAAGGGGCAGAGCGGCGCCACTCACGAGCTCTTTCTTCTCATTTGTCCACATTGGTAACCATCGGACGGGATCCCAAGTGTCACGTGGTCCTGAACGACCAGACCCGTTCTGTTTCCGGTGTCCATGCCGGGATTTATTTTGATCCTAAAAGCCGAAGTTTTCACATTCGCAACTTAACTCGGGATCGTCTCCCTCCCAAGCAACCCAACCCCATTTGGGTGAACGGCCAAAAAGTCATCCAGGAAGAACCTGCCCTTGCACCCACTACCCAAATTCAACTGGGTCACATGGTGTTGAAGGTAAAGTCCATAGAAGCTGTTGTTAAAGATCAGGGCATTACCCTAGGCCACGGTGTCTTGGATTCCCTCAAGGTTAGGTGTAGCCGCTTGCAGGATCCCCACTATCTACCCCCTGAGTACCAAGGGCAAAACTGCCCCTACTGTGGACACCTGGTGCTCAGTGCTTCCTTGGTTGTGCCACCTCCAGGTCCCTCCAAAGCAGTTGCCAATGACAAAACCTCATCAGCATAAATCAGAGGGCAGTCCTGCTCCTCAACCTGCACAATTCTCTTGAGGGATCCTGGGTTGATCAGTTCGATTCAAGTGGATCGATGGGCAAAAAGAGCAAGAGTCAGTATTTGCTTTAGAGGCTAGATCCTTTTAAAAGTCATTGGAAAAATTGACAAAATATCGAGATTCTGATGACAGAATTAACAATATTTTTGATACTTTGTATCCTCTTTGCTCCTGCTAGCAGCTGTTAAAGACCTCATTAAGTCAAGGATCCTTTTGGTCAAGAGAAAAGGTAAAACAATAAATCAATAAACAATAAAGCAGGAGCAGAAGCATGCACATCCAACTGAGCTGGGAAGATCCGATTACAGAGGAACAACAAGAACCGATTTTTCCATTACCTCTTGCCTTTGGACGAGATCTCAGTCAATTGCCCAGCAGATGGCAGGGGCAAGAAGTCTCGCGAGCAGTATTCACCAGTCGAGAGGTTTCTCGCTACCACGCCCTCATCTACTGCAGTGAGAATGGGCAGGTGATCTACGAGGATCGCAGTGCCAACGGCAGCCGTATTAACGGAAAAAAAATTCGGCAGGCGCGCCAGGTGCTGACAGGCGGAGAAGTGGTGCAGTTCGGTCCCTACAATGTCACCGTCAGTTTGGTGGCATCTGCGGATGAGGATCCCGATGCTACCCTCCTAACCCGTGCTCACCGAGGGACACCTACCCTCTTGTTAGAACCGCCAACGGATCTGATTCGCCCTGACACCCGCACTCCTATCGACATTCCTCCCCCTTCTACGGTTGTTTTTGCCCCAGAGCAGATTGTGGATTCCCGTGCTGCTGGTGAATTTCCGCCACCGCAGCTGTTTCAAGCAGAACACATTTCCCTTGCCGCCCTGCGAGCCACGGGGTTGCCTGTGGAAGAATCAGAGTATCTCGCCCTCGGTGGCGGCATAGGTAGCTTCGTCTGGGTAGATACCCTTCGCATTCATGGGGTCAAGCCAGAACAGATTCGGGTGATCAGCATTGCCCAAAAGCCCTACGAACGCTACGAGCGGTTGTTGAACAATTGCCAAATCCCCCGTTGGAAGCGCATTCGTTCCGGCTCCGATTCCTGCCCCGACAACATTTGGGGTTGGCCAGGCTATGCCTTGCGGGAGGCTTGGCGCTCCTTTTTTTCAGGACGGGTATTGGAAGCTTTGGGGTTTTTATGGCAGGTGTTTAGTGAGCCACTTCTGGCCGACACCTACACGCCACGGGCCGGTGATGTATTTACCGCCATGGACCGAGAGGCTGCCCGCATTGGCTGGGAGCAAATGCTGTGCTACGGCAATATTCGCGCCATTCGCAAAACCGAAGACGGCCGTTATGTAGTGGCCTATTCCGCAACCCGAGCTGGCCATACCGATCACCGTTTCAGGGTAGCTAAGTATGTCCATTTGGCAACCGGCTACCCGGCCATCAAGTTGCTCAAGGACCTGCAAGAGTTTCGGGAACAAACGGGAGATTTGAAATCTGTGGTACATGGCTACGAACCCCATTCCCATGTCTACGAGCACCTGGAAAAACACGGCGGTACGGTTTTGATTCGGGGGTTTGGCATTGTGGCTTCGCAGGTGATGGAGCGGATATATGAGGCTCGTAAAGTGAACCCGCGGATTTCGGTGGTGCACTTAAGTCGTTCCCCAAAAAGTGGCAATCGCTTTGGGCGGGCTAAGCGAGCAGTGGAGAACCACTGGGAGTTCCAGCCCTACAACTGGCCCAAGGCCACCTGGGGAGGAGATTTACGGGCTATGTTAGAGGCCGCAACCCCTCTGGAGCGACGAGAATTGCTGGAACTGTGGGGTGGCACCACGACAGCCAGTCGGCGCAAATGGCGGCGGGCAGTCCAAGAAGGGTTACAGCAGGGTTGGTACTCGATTCTCTTTGGCAAGGTGGAGAAAGTGGAGCTCGACAACAAGGGTAAACCTGTCACCTACATCCAGGGTACCCACAACAACACCCAGGTGAAAGTTGAGGCGGATTTTGTAATTGACTGTACCGGGCTGGTTTCAGATCCGATGACCAACCCTCTCCTCAATGATCTGATTAGCCACTACCATTTGCCTCTCAACCCCCATGGGCGGCTCCATGTTTCCAATGATTTTGAGCTGGTGGAGATGCGTAACCGCGAGGGGAGGATGTATGCTGCCGGGATCATTACTTTGGGTGGTCCCTATGCTCCTGTAGATACTTTTTTGGGTTTGCAGTACTGTGCCCATCGTTCGGTAGAACATTTGGTACGCGTGAGGGCCCCCGGCACGAAAACTTTAGAAGGGATCGGCTCCCTGTGGCAATGGTGCAAGTGGGCTTTGAATCTCAAACCTTAATTCGTTGGGAATAACAGCTCTTGGGCAAGTCTCATACAGTACTGCTTGGGCTTCTGAAAGACTGTAGAAAGACTACCCTGGCAGTTGTTTCTGTATCGCAAGATGATGCTGCTTAGAAGATGGATAGCAAAAAGGTTTCCAGCAACTTTTCATCTGTAACATACTTGGAGGGAATGATGACCCCAACTTTAATTGGTCGCTGGCAGACCCGTATTTTTCTCTTATCCACCGTCGGGGTTTTGGCTAGCTTACCTTTTTATTTTGGTCTAACCGGACATGGCGGTAGCTTTACCTATTTTTGGGTACTCCTCTATGTAGGTCTATTTGGCTGCGGTTGGGATGTTATTTACAACTATTTAATGGGGTATATGTGGGATCACGATTGGCCGGGAGTCTTACAACTTCTGGCCGGTATTTGGGAAGGGCTGTTTCTGGGTACAGTCCTGATGGTAATTGGTCTTCCCTATATTCCCACTCAAGACTTTTACTTGGTGGATTTTATCCTTCACTACGGTTTTGTCTGGGTTGGTATTTATCTCAGCTCCTGGGTGGTGATGCGGATTTTGTTTCCCCGCTGGCGCTTTCGAGGTGGTGAATGGCTGGGTAAATGGCCCCATTCCCCTAGCTAGTTTCAGCAGCTAAACAAGGGATCCCCTCAGCAAGGGATCCCTTGTCGCTACAATCAAGCTGGAATTGCTCCCCAGATCAGTCTGTGTCTGAGTTATGAGGATGCAGGCGAGAGGGAGCGATGCTGATGCTGATGCTGAACCTAAACCTGAACCTGTTCTCTATGCGGTGCCTCGCCCCATGCAAGCCTGTACTCTGATTGCTCACGCTAAGATCAACCTCTACCTGGAAATCTTGGGTTCTCGTCCGGATGGATATTCGCAAGTGGCGATGGTGTTACAGAGCATTCGGTTGGCGGATCGGGTGGAGCTGAAGCGTTGCCATCACGGCATCCACCTCAGTTGCCAGCATCCACAGGTGCCTTTAGATGCCACAAACCTGGCTTACCGCGCCGCTGAGCTGCTGCAAAAGGAATCCCACACTACAGCAGGAGTGGACATTCATCTCGAAAAGCACATTCCAGTAGCAGCAGGGTTAGCCGGTGGATCCGCGGATGCAGCGGCAGTGTTGGTGGGGTTGAACCAATTGTGGGGCCTAGGACTCACTGTTGCGGATTTACAAACTTTGGCAGCTCGACTTGGCTCTGATGTTCCCTTCTGTGTGCAGGGGGGAACCCAACTGGCCACCGGCCGAGGGGAAATTCTAGAGCCGCTAGCCGATTGGGAAGGGATCCCTTTGCTGCTAGCTAAGCCTAGGTACTTACAAGTCTCTACTGCCTGGGCTTACCAAACCTTCTGGTCCATGCAGGCGGATAAAACCTTGCAGCCGAACCCCAGGGCCTCCGGCTTACCCCAGATCTTGACGGCCCTTGAGCATCGGGATCTGCAAGCTTTGGCCAACAGTTTGCGCAATGACCTGGAAAAACCGGTGCTGGCCACCCATACCGTTGTAGCGGAGTTGCGAAGCGCCTTGTGCGCAGCTGGTGCCCTGGGATCCCTAATGTCCGGGTCAGGGCCGACCGTGTTTGGCATTATGCCTAGCTTGGAACAAGCCTCTCAAGCCGGGGACAGGTTGCGGCAACAGTTTCAGGGTGTAGATTTTTGGGCTACCCAGACTAGCCCGACAGGGATTCTGCTAGAGCCAGATCCACAGCTTCTCAGCTTTCCATCGATATCGGCCGGTTAGAGCTCAGAGGAGATCCATGTCCATGACCATTCATCTCAGTTGGGTTGATGGAGATGACAGCCTAGATCCCAGTTTAGAGCACAACTTAAATCACTTAAATCACACTTAAATCACACTTAAATCAGTTTAGAGCGGGCATAGCTAGAAACGGCATCGATGAGCAGCACCACACCAAAAACGATAAGCAGCAACACGGCTGTACTGCGGTAATCAAAGAAACTCAGGTAGGTGCGCAGCAGTTGTCCGATCCCACCAGCTCCCACAAACCCCAAAACCGTTGAAGCCCGTACATTGATCTCGAAAATATACAGCACATAGGAAGCCATCGTCGCAGCAACCTGTGGCACCACCCCATAGATAATTTGGTGAATGCGCCCTGCCCCCACCGCTTGCAAAGCCTCCAACGGTCCAGGATCGATGGCTTCAACCGTTTCGCTCCCTAACTTAGCCAACACAGAGGCAGTAAAGATGACGATAGCCATCACCCCGGGCAGTGGACCAAAAGAGAAAATGCCTACACAAATGGCGGCATAGAGCAGATCCGGTATGCTGCGCACCAAGGTTAAACATCCCCTTACCCCCCACATCACCAACGGATTGACAGTGGTGTTGCGGGATCCCAGAAAAATCAAGGGAATGGCCAGGATTGCACCGAATAAAGTACCCAAATAGGCAATTTGCAACGTCTCCAAAAGCGGTTGCCCAATTTCCGGCAAAGCCCGCCAATCCAAAGGCCACATCTTGCCAAAAAAGGCAAAAAAATCTGGGATCCCTTGGGCCAGCGTCTGTAGGGAGAAATTTGTGAAATGGATGGACGTAAAGAGCAAAGCCAAAAAGATAGCCCAAGAACCAATGCCAATCAAGCGAGGCAGCAAGGGCGGTTGCGGTAGAGCTGGAGGGGATCCCGTCATCAGTTAGTCTGACCCAATAGATCTTTTTGCTTATCAAGTGAACGGCCATAGATCTCAGTAAACACCTGATCCGTGGCTGCATCGGGCGTACCATCAAATACCACTTCCCCCGCCCGCATACCGATGATCCGATCCGCATAGTTGCGGGCCATATCAATAAAATGCAGATTCACCAGCGTTGTGATGCCATCTTCGCGGGTGATGCGTTTGAGGTCGCTCATCACAGCATTGGCCGTGGGTGGATCCAAGCTGGCCACCGGTTCATCTGCCAACATGACCTGGGGCTGCTGTGCCAAGGCACGAGCAATCCCTACCCGTTGTTGCTGCCCTCCTGAAAGTGCATCCGCTCGCACATAGGCTTTTTCCGGGATCCCCACCCGCTGCAAACAGGCATGAGCTATAAGCAGATCTGACTTGGAAAAGATCCCCAACAAACTACCCACCGGATTGGCGCTGCCCAACCGCCCCGACAGAACATTGCGCAAAACGGTGGTTCGCTTCACCAGGTTATAAGTCTGGAAGATCATCCCGATCCCGGCCCGCATTTTGCGCAGCTCTGCCCCACGAGCCCGGGTAATGGAGCGCCCACCCACCCATACCTCCCCTTTGCAGGGGACCACCAAGTTGTTGATGGTGCGAATCAGAGTGGACTTGCCTGCCCCCGATAAGCCAACAATCACCACAAACTGCCCCTTGGGAATCTCCAAGCTGATCCCCTTTAGGGCTTGATACCCATTTGGATAGATCACTTCTACGCCATCAATACGGATCATAGTGCCAGGCTAAGAGGAAAAATGGGATCCCCTTGGGGATCCCTTCAAAGATGGCCTCAATTGCGACGGAAGGTGCTAGAAACCTCCCGCACAATGTCGTAAGCAGCCGAATCAATCGGGGCAAAAGCAGTTACATTGAACAAAGCCTCCGTCAGCTTTTTACCCTCTTCTGTCTCAGCAATCTCGATCATTGCTGTGGCAATTTGCTCAGCTAGCTCCTCCGACAACCCGGCCCGCACCACCGTGCCATCGTTGGGAATATCAGAGGTATAGCCCAATACACAGACCTTCTCGTTGACATCGGGGTGATCCTTGGCAATAGTGGTTCGTGCGTCCTCAAAGGACACCGACACATCCACATCGCCGTTGTAGACCGCCAAGACAGAAGCATCGTGAGCACCAGCAAAGATGGGCTGCATGTCCACATTGGCATCAATGTTGTGCTCGTCCCTCAAGAACACAAAGGGAAACTGGTAGCCGGAAGCAGAGCCTGGATCCACAAAGGCAATGGTTTTGCCCTTCAAATCCTCAAAGCTGCTGATCTCACCGCCACAAGGAATGTTGAACTGAGAACGATAGGTGGTGGATCCCCGTCGTACCGAGGCCAAAATCACTCTGGCATTGTGGCGATCCACCGCTTCCACCAAAGCCGCCGGGCCAAACAAGCCAATATCCACGCGGTTGGTGCCCACTGCTTCCACCAAGCCGGTGTAGTCTGTAGAAACAAAGGTTTCCACCGGGATCCCAAGCCTTTCGCTCAGCAGCTTGGCAAATGGATCTAGACTGTCAACAATCCGCTCGGCTTCCCGGGAAGGCACCATGCCTAGCACCAACTTATCCGGGATGGATTGAGATTGGGCTAAACCTTGACTGCCGGCCAAAATCAAGCTCAAGCCGAGACCATAAGAGAGCACTTGTTTGAACACGGTTATCGCTCCAAATTCAGGGGTAGAGGACAGTTGGGCAATCCTTGGCTTCGCGGTCCCGGCAGGTGTAGCACCCATATTTTGCCCCAGTAAATGGTAAACGAGAACCGCTTAAAACCCATGTATTCCCTAACACATCCGGCAGATTTTACTGCCACCCTGTAGTCGGCCTGGGCTTCTGACTTTGTTCCCATTGCTGCTGCTCTCTCAGCCTCTGGTGGATGGGATGGACTGGGAGCATTTACGGAAATTCACCCGATTGGGAGTCTTGCGGTAGGAAATGGTTTCCTGTGAACCGGCTTCATCTTTTCTTGGTTTGAGATCGATACGGATAAACTTTTGGCTCTTGAAAATGCTCTTCCATCTCAGGATCCAACCAATCGAGCCGAGATAATAACTGAGTTTTGGAGGGTACTCTAAGCCCAGGAGAAACAACCAATGCTGCCGGTGAAATGACCTGAATCCATGGGAGTTGTTTTTATCATGAAAAAGCTTCTCATTCATGAAGTTTACTTAAAGAAAATCCTCTCCTCACAAGCTGTTGTAGGTTCCCGTGGCATGACCCTGATCGAGTTGTTGGTGGTGATTGTCATTGTCGGTATCCTCAGCGCAGTGGCCATCCCTACTCTGCTCACCCATACGCGCCGCTCAAAAGTTGCTGAAGCTCAAACCGCTCTGACTGCCATTAGCCGTGGGTCAGAAGTTTACCGTATGGATTTCACGGTTTATCCGACTAGCTATGCTGATATTCAGTTTGGTGGCGTTCATGGAGAGCACTATTTGCAAGATCCCTGGCAAGCGCCCAACTATCATCCTCCTGAAGTCGTTCCTCCCAACCTCAACCTGACGGGCATTCGTTGGAAGACGGAGGCTTATACCTATGTGGTCAGTACGGGGGATCCCTTGCGCTGCGACATTGGTCTGGGGGATCGGCGAGATGAGGTTCTGGCCTCTGGCTACGATCTGCGCAACTCCTGCAACACCTATCAGTAGTGTAGGGCAATGGATAACCGCCCCATAAATGCCACCGTAAGATCTAGGCTCTTTGAAGTTTCAAGGGCCAGGAAGCAACCCAAGACTGGAAGCGGGCAGAGCCTCGGACCGGCTCATCAGGAGCAGCCGACACAGTGTTTCGGAAGGGGATCGGCAAAAGTCGCTGTTTTTGCCCACCTAGACTGAGGTCAAGGAGGATGTTCATTCTCCAACTTTCCAAGCTCCGTGGGATCCCTAAAGTTTGGCTGACGAGCTGAGGGCAATCTATCTTTAAGCAAGGTTATAAGCAAGGTTAGTGTTGAGCGATGAAAATTTCCAAGGTGATCCCCTTGATTGCCGCCAAGTTTAAGGTTGCTCCGGAGCAGATCGAAGCGACGCGCATCATTCTCCACAAGCCGCCGGCCCTCTTGGCCGTGCTCAAGTCTATTCCTCCCCTCCCCAAAGAGGTTTTGCAGGATCCCAGCTTGGTGTACAGCTATCCTGCTGCCTTTATTCAATGGTCCAAGTGTATGCATGGCTTAGCAGCCTGGGATACGGTGCCGGTGCTTAGCTATGCCGATTATGTGGCCCAGATGGAGCTGGCGTTTATGCCAACAGACATTGCCGTGAGCAACCCCTAGGGATCCCTTGGGGCTTAGGCTGAAGCCCGGCTGGCCCTGCAACCCTCTAGCCCTTCTGAAAAATACGCCTAGAAGCCTCTCGAACAAAGTCTTGCAGCCAACCGGATTTTTGGGTGCTTTGCACCTGGGCTTTGACCACAGCTTGTATACCCTCTTCCCCCCAGCTTTGGTTACGCTGGAAATACTCAATGAAACTTTTTCCAGCAATACGGGTAAGGTAGCCGGCGCTGGCAGCTTGGATCGGGGCGGTGACCAGAAACCCCACCACACTCACCTCGGCCACCGTGGCCAAAATCCCCGTGGTCAGTTGAATGGCTCCTTCCACCAACCCCAAGCCGGTCAAGGTTTTGGCCAAAGAGAGGGCCAGTTCCCGCCCCTGCTGGAGGTTCATCGTGCAGCCGTAGACGGATCCCAGCTCCACTACCATCTGGGCGTTGATCGCGGCAATGGCCAGCAAATCCACCGCCGGAATTGGGTTGGCAAATACCACCCCCGTTACAATCCACTGAAAGCGATCGATCACCTGTTCCGCCTGTCGGCGCAGCTGAGCTTGAATGATCTGCTTTGCAGTTTCCCCCAGCTGCTGCGATTGCAACAGGGCATTGTCCAAAGCCAGGGATCCCCCTTCCGCGTAGAGCACCGCCTGAATGCGATCCTTCACCACCGCCACATCCGGCTCCGGTTGCCAAGTCTGGGATCCCACCTGAATAGGGGCAGGAGCGGCACAGGCCATGAGTACATCCTGGGGTTGAATCAAAGGAGCAACCCGTTCCCGCAGATGTTGCAGCAGGATCTGCTGTTCTTCCGGGGTGTAGCGGTCGATTTTGTTGAGGATGAGCAGGGCCCGCTTTCCAAGAGCCATCAACTGCCGCAAGGGATCCACCTCTGACTGACGCAAATCCCCATCTACGACCACCAGCAGTAGGTCTGCTGCTTCTGCTTGCGCACGCGCCTCACTTTCCCGCATTAGCCCTGCTGGGCCGATTTCCAGAATACCGGGGCAATCCACAATCTGCACCGGATCCGGGATCCCAGGTAAGGCCCATTCATAAAGGGTTGCTGCCTCTGTGGTACCCAGGGTAGCCCCCACCGCCCCCGCCCGCCGCCCCAGCAGCGCATTCACCAAAGAGGTTTTACCCGCCGAGCCGGTACCGAAAACCACCACCTTCAGTTGAGGCCGAGCCAACTGTTTGGCCAGCAAAGCAGACCGTTCCGCCAGGGCAGCTCGGGCGACTTGATCCTGAATCTGGGCCATCTGGGCTTCCAACTGGGCCAGATTTTGCCGGGTGAGCCGGAGTTTATCTGCAGCACTGTCCGGTAGAGACGGGCGTTGGCTTGTGGCGGATTTCCTCCCGCTAGAGCTGGTTGCCGGGCGATGGAACAGGAAGAGGTAATAGACAGAAGCCGCTACAAACACCAGCAGCAGCAGCAACAACACGGTTATCAGCAGCCCCCCCAGAATCGGGTGATACCGGGTGGCGTAATACAAATCCAAAAACGACTGGATCAGCCAAACCAGCAGACCCGTGAAAAAAGCCAGCAGCGCCAACAGCAGCAGCAAGCGCACATAAGGAATCGACCACATAGGGATCCAGAGCCAAACCAGCCTGACTCTACCTGCTCAAACTCAGCCTGAGTCTACACTTCCCTGTCCAGCAACAGGGACGAAGCTTCAGAATCGGATGCTTCCCACTCGCACAAGGATCCCCGCTCATCCGGGCCGATCACCTGAATTGGCTCGGGATCCCCATCCACCCTGACCTGGAGCTCTCGCAACTGCCATTCGGAGCCAGCTGCACCCCGTTCCGATGCCACAGTCACATCCCCTGTCCGTTGTGCCCCGGTTATTAAAAAGGACAGACAAACCCAGCCGGCCTCTTCATCTTCTTGGAAACGCAGCTGCGACAGCCAACCCGGTCGCAAGGGTTCCCCAAGACGCTGCACCACTTCCGCCTCTTGCTCAAGGGCCGTCACCGCCAACTGATAGCTGCGAAAGGCCCCAGAAGCACGGATCCCATTCCAGAGGAAGAACCCAGCAGCTCCCGCTAGACCCAAGCCCAGCACCGCCAACGCCCCCAAGCACCCACAGCCACAGCAACCAAGGGGAACAACACACCCTGCCTTTTGAGAACTCGCCTCTGCCACAGACAACCCTAGAGAACAGGATGGCCTCACCCTAACACAGACCGGTTACAACAAAACCGCAGACCGCCCTACGCTATTTGTCGGTAATAGACAGCGATGGTTATTTCCGTATTTGTACAGAAGCAGAGAGAGTAGCTCATCATCAAGACTTCTGAAAACACGGATTGAACAGTTGCTCTAGGGTTCAAAATACAAAAATAATGGTCTAATTTCAGACTAAGACAAATGTTCGATCCCAATACGTCAAATCGGTTGGTCTATTTTACTCTATGAGAGAAAGTCTTGCTGAGCAAGGATTCTAGACTACTTCTACAGTCAGCTTGAGTGAAACTTGAGTGAAATAGATACTGGTTTATACCTTAAAAGTCTAGGCTTGATGAGCAGAGCAAAAAATAGTAAAGAGCGGACCTCTAATCCGCAATTCGGCGGAGTCATTCTTGGAGAGATCTGTCCAAAATAAATGCAGGTATAAAGTCTGCGTGAGGCCAAGACGATGACCGTGCAGCAAATCATTCAATCGGCCATGATGACTGGCTTGCTTACCGCCGCTCAGGAACACGAGCTGAATGTGATCCTGTTTAGGGATCAGTGCTCTGAAGCTGATCTCTTCTTGCTGCGTCGCCTGCACCGTTGTCTGCGTCAGGGATCCATCCGCCAGGTGCCGGCCCTGAACAACAGGATTGCCATTGGCCACTTCGGATCGCCGCTGCGCCTGGTACCTGATTTAACGGAAGACACTCCGGCCCAACCTGCCAGTCCACGGTTACGCCTGGTGCCCAAGGTGGGGTGATGGGGTCATGCTACTTGCCAGGAGTGAGGGGTATGGCTGGGGATTGCAGGGGAGCTAAATCGGGGAAAGGGGGAGAGGGAGTTGCTTCCCCTGCCCCGTGCAGCAGCACATAGAAACAAGGGATAACAAACAGGGTTAGCAGTGTCGCCAGAGAAAGGCCAGAAAATACCACCACCCCAAGTGGCTGCAACAGTTCCGATCCTTCTCCCCAACCCAAGGCTAGGGGGAACAAGCCCAGCACGGTGGTGACAGTTGTCATTAAAATCGGGCGCAAGCGCTGGGGAGCAGCGTTGAGGATGGCACTGCGGTAATCCAGACCCTGGGTCTGCCGCAACTGGTTAGCCAGCTCCACCATCAAGATAGCATTGTTCACCACAATCCCTACCAGCAGTACCGCCCCCACCAAGACCGTGGCCCCAACAGCAATTTGGGTGAGGAACAAGCCGAGGATACCACCGGAGAGGGCCAAGGGCACCGTCAACATGATCACCAGCGGGTCAATCAAAGAGTTGTACTGCACCGCCATCACCACAAACACCAGGAAGGCCGCCAGGGATCCCAGCAGCAACAGGTTGTAGCGCAACTGCCGGTTGGTGGCCAGAGCCTGACTGGGTAAGCGGGTGATCCCGGCGGGTAACTGCAAGTTGGAGAAAATTGCATCCACCTCATCAATAGCGGCACTCTGGTTGGCCCCAGCGGTAAGGCTGCCGTTGAGGATGACCACCTGCCGTTGGTTGAGGCGGCGAATTTCACCCCGGGTCTGTGCCATTTCCAACCGCGCCACATCCCCCAAGCGTACCGTCTGACCGTTCTGCACAAACAGCGGCAATCGCTCCAGTTGCGAGGGTTGGGTAATGCCGCCACCTTTCAGCTGTACCCGCACATCCAACAGACGGTTGCCCTGTTGCAGCTGGGTAGGCACCGATCCCTGCACCGCCGTTTGCACCACCCGCCCCATATCTTGGGTACTGAGGCGCAATGGGGTAGCCCGCTCCCAATCCGGCCAAATTTGTACCTCTGGCTGGTTGTCATCGGCCTCAGGGCGAAAGGTGGAAAGGCTAGCCTGTTCGTCCAGAGCTTGCAGCACAAGGCGGCTAGCCGCTTGCAACGCCTGACCATCCTCCCCCTGTAACACCACATCTACCTCGGCATTCACCGCTGAATTGCGGGTGGACAAGCCCCGTAGACCACCCGGAGAAACCCGAATCCGGGATCCCACCAAATTCAGCTGATTCATCAAGCCATTAACCCGATCCACAAAAGGGCCTACGGCTGTACCCGGTTTGAGGGTGATAGTGCTGGTGCCCCGCAGCGGATTGGCAAAGGTGCTACCGCCAAAAGCAGATCCACCGGCAGTGGTAAACACATACTCCACCTCCGGCTGCTGCAGCAGAATGCGATCCACCTCCTCCATAATGCGGTAGTTGGTTGCCAGAGTGGTGTCGCGGGCAAAGTTAGCCGATAGGTTCACCTGACCAGTGCTGATGCGAGGGAGCAGCTCCTGGTTCAGTTGCCCGGCCATCCAGTAGCTGCCGCCACCCAAGAACAAAAAGGCCACCAAGATCAGCAACCCAGGCCGCAACAGTAGACGCCCCAGCAACCGTTGGTAGGCATAGGTACCGTGGATAACCCCCTGCTGAAAACGGCGGATCAGTGGCCATTGCTTGAAGCCACTGCGACGGCGAACCGTGAGCAACCGAGAGGTGAGCATCGGCACCACCGTCAGGCCCACCACTAGGGATCCGGCTACGGCAAAACTGATGGTCAGGATCAACTCATTAAAGATCAGCGATACAAAGCCGCCCACCAACAAAAAGGGGAGAACCGCAACCAAGTTGGTAGCCGTAGAGGCTAACAGGGCCGATTCCAGCTCACGGCTACTCTGCTCCGCCTGGTCGATCACCCGTTGCTCAAGCAAGTGGGCATAGCCATTCTCCTGCGGGATCCCTTCCACTCCTCTGACAATGTTCTCCAACATCACAATGGCGTTATCCACCACAATGCCTACGCCAAGGGCTAAGCCACCCAGGCTGATGAGGTTGATGGAAAGGCCAAACAAGCCCATGAGGAGAATGGCCACTAGGGTAGCCAAAGGAATGGCTATCACCACAATCAAGGTTTGACGTAGGGATCCCAAAAACAGCAGCACCGCAACCCCTGCTAGGGCTGCTCCGCTCAGACCAGCAATGGCGACATTGCGAATGGCACTGCGAATAAAGCGGGATTCATCACTGGTAGGGATTAGGGTCATCTCCGGCGGAATCACACCGCTAGCCCGCAGCTGCTCAAGGCGACGGCGGATCCCTTCTACCACCCGAATTGTGTTGGCATCCGGCTGCTTTTGTATGCTCAAGCGCACCGCCGGCTCACCGTTTAGACTTACCCGCACCCCGGCAGCCGCAGGGCGCACCGCCACCGCTGCAAAATCCCTTAGAGGTACAGTTGCACCACCAGGGGTATTGAAGCGCAAGGTTTGAATATCCTCTAGGCTGTGGAACCGACCTACAATGCGCGTCAGAGGTTCCAGCCTGCCGCCCCCTATCCGACCCCCGGAAATATCCTGGTTACGGGCTTGGATCTGGTTGAGCACCTCCGTCAGACCCAGGCCCAACGCCTGCATCCGCTCCAGATCCAGATCCACCTGGACCTCTTCAGTGGTGCCACCGGCTACATCCACCGTCGCTACCCCCGGCACCACCCCCAGATCGCGGGCCAATTCTTCTTCGGCAAAACGGCGCAGTTCCACCCCTTCTCGACCGGGTGCTTTCAGGGCAAATTCGTAAACAGGTAACTGGGAGGGATCAAACTTAAACACCGTCGGAGGGGAAACATCATCCGGTAGACGCCCTCTGGCGCGGTTCACTGCTGCTGTCGTATCGTTCAACGCCTGATCAATGTTGCCCCCAGGAGCAAAATAGAGATCCACCCGCACTTGGCCCTCACGGGTGGTGGAGTAGATCTCCTGTACCCCCTCTACCGTGGACAAGGATTCTTCCAGGGGACGGGTGATCTCCTGAACAGCCACTTCCGGGGTTATGCCGGGAATATCCACCCGTACCCCAATGCGGGGATAAACAATCGAGGGCAGCAGATCCACAGGCAGGCGGGTAACAAAGTAAACCCCGAGGACCATCACCGCCACCGCCAACATCAGAGTGCCAACGTGGCGGCGAATTGCCACACCACTCACGCTCAACCTGCCTCCAGCTTGCATCATGGTATAGCCCCCCCTTGCCCTTCAGAGATCACACTCTGCTGCACCGGCTGGCCATCCCGCAAAGGGGTAGAGCTGCGCACCACAAAAGGTTCCCCCACCTCCAAGCCGGACAACACTTCCACCTGGCCATCCCGCCGTTGTCCCAGTTGCACCGGGCGGGCTACTGCCCGTGCTGATTCCCCTTGTCCTTCCACACCAAACACCACTGCAGAGCCCTGGTACTGCTGAACGGCACTTTCAGGAACAATCACCCGTGGGTTTTCCAGCAAGCCCAACTGCACCCGCGCCAACAGGCCACTGCCGATGCGTCCACCGGGGTTGGAAATCACCACCTCGATCGGAACCAAACGTGCCTGCGGATCTGCTGCTGGGGAAATGCGCCTGATCTGACCGGGGAAACTCTGGCCGGGAAAAGCATCCAACTGCACCTGCACAGCTTGCCCCACCTGTACCCGCCCCAGTTCCAATTCGGAAAGGGGAAACTCAACCTTCACCTGGCTAAAATCTGCCACCGTCAGCACATCAGCCCCAGAGTTCAAAAAGGTACCCGGATCCGCATGCCGCACCAAGACCACCCCACTCAGGGGCGCCAGCAGTTGGGTGTAAGACAGGCGCTCTTGTGCTTGGGCAACTACGGATCTCTGCGCTTCCACCTGACGTTGGGCAGCCAACACCGCCTGTTCTTGGGTAAGCACCTGCTCTTCGGCAGAGCGCAGCGCCTGTTCCGCAGTGCGAGCGGCGGTGCGGGCCTGTTCCGCCTGTTGGGCCGGGACGGCTCCTGCACGGGCCAGTTGTTGTAGTCGTTCGGCATCCGCCTGTTGTTGCATCCAACTGACCCGCGCCTGTTCCACCTGGGTGCGGGCTTGACTCAGTTGTGCCTGAGCCTGTGCCACCTGCGATTCTTGAGCAGCCAGCTGAGCTTGGGCCTGGATCAGGGCCGCTTGCAACAGTGTGGCGTCCAACTGCCCCAGCACCTGCCCCTGAGTAACGGCATCCCCAACATCCACCGACAATTCCAGTAGCAACCCTTCGGTTCGAGTCCGCAGCGTTGCCTGCCGCAGCGGTTGAGTGGTGCCGGTATAACGCAAGTCAGCCTCAAGGGATCCCGCTTGGGCTCTAGCCACATCCACCGCCACCGGGCGTGCCTCTCCCCCCTGACCTCCTACCCCCGGGGGACGCTGAGCCCAAGTCCCAGCCGGTTGCAGCAGCAGCCACAACAGACCAGTGGCACAGGCCCCGCCTGCTAATCTCCCGATCCTGGCTCCCATTGGGCTTGGAAAATACCACATCGCCACTCCCGCCCCATCTGCTTGCGAGCATTGCCCCCCTCGGGAACCCAACCACCCCCCTTGGCAGTCAAACCTCCACACCAAGAACCTCTGAGGGGTCTGATTTAAGCATTCCTTCACATTTCTACATGACAAACGGGATCCCTGGCAACCGCAGGAATGAGGGTTTGACGTTCTATCGGTTGCGGGAAAGCGTCAGCAACTGCCTCTTGATCCTCCAGACAGGATGAGCGAGATCCTCACCAATTCATCCAGACAATTAAGACAATCTCACGTCTGCCGGGATCCCTGAAGAAAAAGAGTAGAACTGGATTAAGGTCGCGAAAGCGGCATGTAGCGCAATCTCAAGGAGCTGGACATGAGCAAGAGCTTGCTGGAGCAGTTGCGGCAGATGACTGTCGTGGTCGCCGATACAGGAGACATCAACGCCATTGAAAGTTTTAAGCCGCAGGATGCCACCACCAATCCTTCTCTGATCACGGCTGCAGCCCAAATGCCGCAGTATCAGAGTATTGTTGATGAAACCTTGCTCAAAGCCCGCCAGGAAGTGGGAGCCAAAGCTGAGCCGCAAGCAGTGGTTTCCTGTGCCATCGATCAACTGGCGGTTGCTTTTGGCTTACGCATCCTATCAATTATCCCTGGGCGGGTCTCTACAGAAGTCGATGCTCGCCTTTCCTACGATACTGAAGCCACAGTAGCTAAGGCTCGCCATCTGATCGAGCGCTACAAAGCAGCGGGGGCCGATCCTAATCGCGTCTTGATTAAAATTGCCTCCACCTGGGAGGGGATCCGGGCTGCCGAGATCCTGGAAAAGGAAGGGATCCACTGCAACCTAACCCTGTTGTTTGGCTTGCACCAAGCTGTTGCCTGTGCAGAAGCAGGCGTTAAGCTCATCTCCCCCTTTGTCGGGCGCATCCTGGACTGGTACAAGAAGAATACCGGTCGGGAGAGCTATCCCCCTGCCGAGGATCCGGGGGTACGCTCGGTAACCGAGATCTACAATTACTTCCGCAAATTTGATTTCCCAACGGAAGTCATGGGGGCTAGCTTCCGCAACATTGGTGAAATCCTAGAGCTGGCCGGCTGTGATCTGCTCACCATCTCACCGGGGTTATTGACGGAGCTACAAAACACCGAAGGGGAGCTCACCCGCAAGCTCGATCCAGAAAAGGCAAAAAAAATGGATATCCCCCGCCTGGTCATGGACAAGGCCACCTTTGACCAAATGCACCGGGAAAACCGCATGGCCTCCGAAAAACTCGAAGAAGGGATCCAAGGCTTCTCCAAGGCGCTGGTGGCTCTGGAAACTTTGCTCACCGAGCGGCTGCACAAACTGGAGGGCAACAAGGAAGTCATCACCCACGCAGCTCAGGATGTCTTTCGCGTCTATGACCTGGATGGGGATGGCTTTATCACCCGCGAGGAATGGATGGGAGCCGATCGCGTGTTTGATGCCCTCGATGCCAACCAAGATGGCAAGATCACCCCTGAGGAGATGTTAGTAGGGCTAGGGGCAGCCGTCTACTTGAAACAATAGAGTGGCCGGGAGACTCCAGGATGTTCTCATCCCTGTGTCTTGGGGCCATGGGGGTGCAAGAAGGCTTGCCATCGGCAGGACCATCTCCCCTTTCTTTTGCCGTTCATCCTAAACACCTCGGATCTGGGCTCCCGGCGTAAAATAAGGATCCTTGTCCATTGCGTCTGGATGTGTGGAGGGGATCCCTATGTTGGCCGAGTATCGTACCCATGCTGCTGAGCGGGAGCGCCAAGGGATCCCGCCATTACCGCTGACCGCCGCCCAGACCAGTCAGTTGTGCGATTTGCTCAAGGCCCCACCTGCCGGGGAAGAAGAGTTTTTGTTGTACCTGCTCACGGAGCGGATCCCACCCGGTGTGGATGAAGCCGCTTATGTAAAAGCAGGCTTTTTGGCCTCCATCGTCAAGGGAGAAACTCTATCCCCCCTGATCAGCCCTTTGCAGGCGGTGCAGATCCTGGGCACCATGCTAGGGGGCTACAACGTTCAGGTACTGGTGGAGTTGCTGCAGGATAGGCGGCCTGAAATTGCTACAGCGGCTGCCCGAGCCCTCAGCCATACGCTGCTGATCTTCGATGCTTTTCACGACATCTGGGAGCTCCACCGCTCCGGCAATCCCTATGCCCAACAGGTGATCCACTCCTGGGCCGAGGGAGAATGGTTTACCGCCAAGCCTCCCCTGCCTGAAGCGATAACCGTGACAGTCTTCAAAGTGAACGGGGAGATCAACACCGACGATCTCTCGCCCGCCTCCCATGCCACCACCCGTCCCGATATTCCGCTTCACGCTCTGGCCATGTTGGAATCACGGGCGCCCGGATCCCTGGCCATCATGGCTGAGTTGAAGCAAAAGGGGCATCCTGTTGCCTTTGTCGGGGATGTGGTGGGTACAGGCTCCTCCCGCAAATCCGCCATCAACTCGGTGCTCTGGCATATTGGCCATGATCTTCCCTATATTCCCAATAAGCGGGCCGGGGGCGTCATCCTGGGGGGTACCATTGCACCCATTTTCTTCAACACTGCCGAGGATGCCGGAGCTCTGCCCATTCAGTGTGATGTCTCCGGGTTAGAAACCGGCATGGTCATTACCATTCATCCCTACCAAGGGGTGATCACCTCTGAGTCCGGCCAGATCCTCTCCACCTTTAGTCTCAAGCCCCAAACCCTGACCGATGAGGTGCGGGCGGGGGGCCGGATCCCGCTGCTGATTGGCCGTGCCCTCACCGACAAAACCCGCCAAGCCTTGGGGCTGGCTCCCTCGCCGCTGTTTATTCGTCCTACCCCACCGGCAGAAACCGGCAAAGGCTATACCCTCGCGCAAAAAATGGTCGGTAAAGCCTGTGGCCTGCCAGGGGTACGTCCGGGCATGAGCTGCGAACCCCTGATGACCACTGTCGGATCCCAAGACACCACCGGCCCGATGACCCGCGATGAGTTAAAGGAACTGGCCTGTCTGGGATTTAATGCCGACTTGGTGTTGCAAAGCTTCTGCCACACAGCTGCTTACCCCAAGCCAGTAGACATCAAAATCCAGAAAGAGCTACCGGACTTTTTTGCCTCCCGCGGCGGGGTTGTCCTGCGCCCTGGGGATGGCATTATCCACTCTTGGCTCAATCGCATGCTGCTACCGGATACCGTGGGTACCGGCGGCGACTCCCATACTCGTTTTCCCTTGGGGATCTCCTTTCCCGCCGGATCCGGGTTGGTGGCTTTTGCCGCCGCTCTGGGGGTGATGCCTCTGGATATGCCGGAGTCGGTGCTGGTGCGCTTTACAGGCCAGTTGCAACCGGGGATCACCCTGCGGGATGTTGTCCATGCCATTCCCTACGTAGCCATTCAAAAGGGATTGTTGACAGTTGAGAAACAGGGCAAAAAGAATGTCTTCGCCGGCCGGATTATGGAGATTGAAGGCTTACCCGATTTGAAAGTGGAGCAAGCCTTTGAGTTCACCGATGCTTCGGCGGAGCGCAACTGTGCCGGTTGCACCATCAAACTCAGCATTGAAACAGTTTCAGAATACCTGCGCTCCAATGTGGTTCTGCTCAAAAACATGATTGCCCGCGGTTATCAGGATGCTAGGACTCTGCTGCGGCGCATTGCCAAAATGGAGGCCTGGTTGGCCAATCCCAGTTTGATGGAAGCCGATCCCGATGCTGAATATGCCGAAGTTATTGAGATTGATTTGAGCAGCATCACCGAGCCGATTGTTTGTGCCCCCAATGACCCTGATAAGGTGATGACCTTGAGTGAGGTCTATGCTCAAAATGCAGCAGGCAATCCCGATACCCCGATCCAGATCGATGAGGTATTTATCGGCTCTTGCATGACCAATATCGGTCACTATCGAGCAGCTGCCAAGATTTTAGAAGGGCAGGGCCGAGCTAAGGTACGTCAATTTTGGATCTGCCCTCCGACCCGGATGGATGAAGCACAGCTGCGCTCAGAAGGAGTCTATGGCACCTTTGCCGCTGTCGGTGCCCGTACGGAAATGCCCGGATGTAGCCTATGTATGGGCAACCAAGCTCGCGTGGAAGATGGGGCCACAGTCATGTCCACTTCCACCCGCAATTTCAACAACCGCATGGGCAAAGATGCGCGGGTCTATCTGGGCTCTGCCGAGCTAGCAGCCGCTTGTGCTCTATTGGGTCGGATCCCAACACCAGAAGAATATCAAGAGATTGTCTCCAACAAGTTGCAACCTTTTGCCGGCGAACTCTACCGCTACCTCAACTTTCACGAAATTCCAGACTTTGAAAATGAGGGCCGGGTAATTCCCTTGGAGCAAATGCCTAGAATTGAGGATTTACTCGGGATCCCCTCTTGAACTTTCAGATAACTGGGTTGGCCTTAGCGCAGGGATCCCAGCTTGGGGAGGCTAAACACACCGGCATCTTCGGGATTAACCTTGAGTAAGTGGTGAGCCAGGAGAAATCCGGCCACCGTCCAGGTTTGGTAGAGTCGTGCTTGTTGTCCCATCCATATACCGGTTGGGCCATCGAAGTACTCGGCCCACTTTTGCTCCGGCAACCGTCTGAGCAACTTCTGATAGGACTGCTGCAACAGCTCCTGCATTGGCAGGTAGAGCCACCCATGGCGCAAATCGGAGCTAGATCCCTGTTGATGACGCAGCACCGCCAAAATTAAAAACCAGAGCAGGCAAGGCCAATGGCCGGCGTTGTGGTAGCACCAAGGGCGGTTTTTCGGGTCATAGCCGGTTTTGTTGCGCCAATCGGCATCCTCCAAAGGAGGATGACAAATACGTAAGGGCATTTCCGCAATCAACTCCCCTTGGTTGTGCAAAATGAGGCTGAATAAAGCCCGTTGCTGGGCTTGAGATAGCACATCAAAAATTGCCCCCAAACAGTTCCCCAAGGAAAAGAACCGAAAATCCGGGCGACCTGTGCGCACATTGCCGATCAGATATCCGCCTCGGGATCCCAGCCAGTGTTGTAACCAATGGGGAATGGTTTCGGTTTGAATGTTGTACTCATTGCTGATGGCATCACCGTACTGTTCGGTTGGTCGCCGCCGCAACACTTGCACCGTATGAGTATTGACCCAGTAATGTTTTAGTAAATAACAGCGTAGCCGTCTGGCCCAGTTCACCACCTGCTCCATTTGAGACCGTCGCTTTTGTACGAGGAGATCCGAGTCACAACCCTTTTCTAAATCCAACCGGATTAAAGCTGCCGCACTCAACAAAGCCCCATAGAGCAATACCTGAATCTCCAGCGGGCAGCCCCACACATCCATTGGACGGTCAATCATAAAAGCCCCATCCGGTACATACAGGGTAGGCGCCTCTCGGAAGCCCGGATGCAAAATTAAATCCAAAAAGCGTTGTAGGCCATTTTGTACCTGGGGTTGCCGGGCCCAATCCTCATCTCGGCTGTGTTTTACGTACACGTAAGCCAATATCGGCCACCAAAGTGTGGCATCCACCGAGATCACCCGTCCAATGGCCCGCTGGCCATAATCCCCTACGAGGCGGTCGCCATCTACTGTAAAGCTGCTGGGGAAAATGCCTGCCGTTTGGGGATGGGTGCTCTGGAGACTCAGGCAAGTATCCAAAAATCGGCGCATGATGTCTGCCCGTCCATCCAGCAGAAAAAACACCATCGTCGGCACGTTATCTCGAATGAAGACCTCCTGATAGTTTAGGTCAGGGCCGGATTCCACTACCTTAAGCCGTCCTTCCACGTAGGTGTGAGTTTTCTGAGGGATGGCAGCCAAGGTGCCGATCGGCTTGTCTTGGTAGTAAACCATGGCGCGATTGTAGAGGAGATCGCGGGCAATACGGATAATCTCAGCTTCAGGGAGCATACTCGAGGTTTGAGGGGGGCTGAGTTCTATTCTTACCGACGCCCTTCCATCAACCGGACAAACTGCAGGGATCCGGATCCCTGTTGAAAAAGATGGACCTCACCCCTCCATCCCCCATTTCCCAGCTCCCCAGGCTCCGGCGTGTATGGTAGATGAAAGTCGTTCTTTGGGTCTCTTGCCGCCCCTATGCCCAGGGTTAGCACTGCTTCCAACCAACCTAGCCAACGTTTGGCCAATGCCCGTGGTAAAGGCTTAAAACCCTACCAGCAAAAGCAACTGCAACGGCTTTATCAACTGCGCTTACCCCCCAGTAGCCTGGTGACGGTTGAGTTTGCCCAACGACTGGGATCCATCTGTCAGGAGCTGGATTATCAACCGATCAGCGTTTACCTCAACCGACGCGGCCAGGTGATTCGGGTGGGGGTGGGATCCCCCTTTGAAACCCAGATTCCCGCTTGGGAGCTGCCTCGCCAAGGCGCAGAACGACTCTCCGGCATTCGCTGTATCACCACCCAAACCGGTTTGGAAGGGCCGGGGCAAAAGGCCCTCACCGCCATGGCCCTGCAGCGGTTGGATGCTTTGATCACCCTCTCGGTTTCCAAATCCAGTGGTCACCTGCGCCGAGGCGGTACAGCCACCGGCTTTATCGAGCGAGCTTATCTAGCCCACTTGCTGCCCCATGGAGACAGCCGCTGGTCGGTTTCAGATCCTCTACCCCTAGCCCAGCTGGCCGAACAAGATCTGCAGCAGCTGGTGGAAGATCTCGAGGATCAATTTCGGCGCCAATTGACAACTCACCAGGTGGATCTAAATCAGGATCGCGCCATTCTGGTGGGGCTGCAAGAGCCTGGCCAAAGCAGCGAAGACCTAGTGGATGTCTTGACCGAGTTGGGCCGCTTGGTGGAAAGCGCCGGCGGTCAGGTTCTGCAAAGTCTGTGGCAAAAGCGAGAAGGCCCCAGTTCCGGTACGGTGATCGGTTCCGGTAAGGTGCAAGAATTGGCCCTGCTGGTCCAAGATTTGGGAGCCAACCTGGTGGTCTTCGACCGGGAACTGACCCCCAGTCAGGTGCGCAGCCTAGAAGAAGCAGTGGGGGTAAGGGTGGTGGATCGCAGCGAGGTGATCCTAGATATATTTGCCCAACGGGCCAGGACCCGCGCCGGTAAATTGCAGGTGGAATTGGCCCAACTGCAGTATTTGTTGCCCCGCTTGGCCGGCCGGGGACGCACCATGTCCCGCTTGGGCGGCGGTATCGGTACCCGTGGCCCTGGGGAAACCCAACTGGAAATGGAACGGCGGGCCATTCAACGGCGCATCAGCAAGCTGCGGCAACAGGTGCAAGAGCTGAGAAACCATCGGCAGCGGCAACGGCAACGGCGGGAGGGATCCCAAATTC
The DNA here is from genome assembly GCA_937944885.1 of uncultured cyanobacterium. Lineage (GTDB taxonomy): Bacteria > Cyanobacteriota > Cyanobacteriia > Thermostichales > Thermostichaceae > Thermostichus. The sequence goes on along the minus strand of CALFBB010000012.1, from coordinate 12,377 downwards.
CGGTAGTGGCCATTGTCGGCTACACCAATGCCGGCAAATCCACCCTCCTCAATGCCCTTACCCATTCTCAGGTTTACGCAGCAGACCAACTGTTTGCCACCTTGGATCCCACTACTCGCCGCTTGGATCTGCCTAATCATCAGGCGGTACTGCTCACCGACACCGTGGGGTTCTTAACCGAATTGCCGGAGCAACTGGTGGATGCCTTTCAAGCCACCCTAGAAGAAGTGACCGAAGCCGATGCTCTGCTGCATGTGGTGGATCTCTCCCATCCCAATTGGGAGGGCCAAATTGCCGCCGTCGAGAAATTGTTGGATGAAATGCCCCTGGCAACCGGGCCTCGACAACTGGTTTTCAACAAAATTGACTGTGTGGATCCAGAATGGCTGGAAGATGTGCGCTTGCTCTATCCGAAGGCTTTGTTTGTCTCCTCCATCACCGGCAAGAACCTGGATCAGCTGCGCCATACCTTGATGGAGTTCGCGCTGGCCCTAAGGGATCCCAATTCAGGGGGATGACATCCAGCAACATTGAGAAAACAATAGAAACACTAATATTCGGTTACATTGAGACTAGAACCGTTACTGTAGGCTTGACAGGAGGGAGCATGGCTGTCGTTACTCTCGAACCCCGTTCAGTTCAAGCTCATCTCACCCTACAAACTTTGCCCATCGGGGCAGATACTCTTGCCATTCGCTCTCAAGATTGGGATCGGGATCGTTTTGATATTGAGTTTGCCCTGGAGAACGGCACCACTTACAACTCCTTTCTGATTCGAGGCGAGAAGATCGCTCTCATCGATACCTCCCACGAGAAGTTTCGTCAGTTGTACTTGGATCTCCTGCACGGGATCCTAGATCCAACCCAGATTGATTATCTGGTGGTCAGCCATACCGAACCGGATCACAGCGGGCTGGTGAAAGATTTGTTGCAGATCGCCCCCCACCTGACCGTAGTTGCCTCCAAAGTAGCGGTGCAGTTCCTAGAGGATCTCGTGCATCGGCCCTTTGAGCGGCTGCTGGCGAAAAATGGCGACCGCCTGGATCTGGGTAAGGGTCATGTTTTGGAGTTTATCTCTGCCCCCAACCTGCACTGGCCGGACACCATCCTCACCTACGACCATGGCACCCAGATCCTCTACACCTGCGATGTATTTGGGATGCACTACTGCGATGATTTTGCCTGGGATGAGCATCCCCACCTGCTACAGTCGGACTACAAACTCTACTACGACTGCCTAATGGGGCCCAACGCCCGCTCCGTCTTATCTGCCCTCAAGCGCATGGAGGCGCTACCTCCGATTGCTGCCATTGCTACCGGTCATGGTCCTCTCCTGCGTCATCATCTGACCGACTGGGTAGAAAAATATCGCACCTGGAGCCTGGAACAGGCCAAAACCGAACGAATGGTGGCCATATTTTATCTGTCGGGATACGGCCAAGCGGAATCCTTGGCGCAAGCCATTGCCCGTGGGATCCAGAAAACAGGAGTCCAGGTGGAGCTGGTGGATCTGCGCCTGGTGGATGCCCATGAGGTGCGGGAGCTGGTCAGCTTAGCCCTGGGCGTGGTGGTGGGCATGCCTCCTCAGTCGGGGCCGGATGCAGCAGCAACGCAAGTGTTGCTGAAAACCCTGCTGGCAGCTACCCACAGCAAACACAGCTTTGGCCTCTTTGAATCCGGGGGAGAAGACGACGAGTCGGTCTATCTCTGCCGCAACACCCTGCAGGAAATTGGGGCCAAAGAGGTCTTCACCCCCATCCTGCTCAAGCAGCCTCCTAGTGGAGCACTGCTCCAACTGTGCGAGGAAGCCGGCACCGACCTAGGCCAATGGCTAAGCCGGGATCGAAACATCCAGCAAATGAAAGCTCTGGATGTCGACTTAGATCGCGCCCTAGGTCGAATTAGCAATGGCCTCTACATCATCACCGCCCAAAAGGGGCAAGCCCATAGCGCTATGTTGGCTTCCTGGGTAGCCCAAGCCAGTACAGAGCCGCCGGGGATCAGCATCGCGGTGGCCAAAGATCGGGCCATCGAATCCTTTATGCAGGTGGGAGATACCTTTGTTCTCAATGTCCTGCAGGAGGGCAACTATCAAGCCTTGATGCGCCACTTCCTGAAGCGCTTTCCACCGGGAGCCAATCGCTTTGCTGGCATCAAAACTTACCCTGCTGCTAATGGGTCTCCAATTTTGGCTGATGCCTTGGCTTATTTGGAGTGCCGGGTAGCCAGCCGCATGGAAACCAGCGATCACTGGATTGTTTACAGCATCCTAGAGACGGGCCGCGTCTCCAGCCTAGATGCACTCACTGCTGTCCATCACCGCAAAGTGGGCAATCACTATTGATGCACAACACTCATCATGATAATCAGGCTCAAGTTGAGTAATTAATTGACATCCGATTGAAATCCTCCCCAGCCTGTTAGCTTGCGCCCGCGTGGCGGTAGGCTGAAGCTTCCTAAAGGCGCGCTACCCGGCTACCCTTGAGTCACTAGGGGTTCTGCTCCCCTGTTGCAACCGGTGGGTTCCTAGGCCGAGCGCGTAACCACGACTCGTATCTTTGCAGGCGTAACTTCCGGCATGTCCCACCGTAGCCGTCTTGGGTATCCTTGGGTATCCACAGTAGACACATTGTAGACGGCTGCGCCCTCTGTGCTACCTTTTCTCGCCCTGCTAGGCAAGCTTTCCGCCCACCGGCTCATCGATCCCACCCGGATCCCACTCAATGAATCCTGTAGGGGTTGAGTCTCTCAACTTGCTTTAATAGAATTGTCGATACCCCAAACCATCAGGCCTCAGGAAAAAGGGGCTGTTCTGGCCCAAGCTAATCCCACCCTGCTCCAGCCGAAAAGGTAGATCCTCCAAAAGTTCCTCCATCCAATCGGATCCCTGCCTACTGAAGCGGTAGAGGGTTTCCGGTAGTTCTCTAGATTCTGATTGCGAAGCACGTATCTGCTGCCAGCGTTGGTACGGGCTACTGACCGGTGCACTCATGGACGCAATAGACGTCGGTTGCAAGCGCGAGGCTCGCTGAGCTACTGCCCTCGAGGAGGGAAAAGCATGGATGCCGGCCCCTTCCCCGTCAGAGAAGAACAACAAGCTATATTGAACTTGTCCCCAAGCCCCTTGCGCCAGTGTTAGGCCAAAGATACAGCTACCACAGCAGCAGAGAAGCAGATGTTTCATAGGCAAATCTCTAAAACCGCAGAAGGACTGGAGTAATGTCTTAAAAACCCCTAGCGCATCTTGATCTTGTCAATGCCAATAGAAGAGTCAGGTGATGGAGATCAATGAGAGTCAGGTGATGGAGATCAATGATGAAGAAGAGGGATTGTGGCAAAGCTGAGCAGGGGGATGCCCAAAATCATGGTGATTGAAGCAAAAATCTTCCCCCCGGGCCCTACGCTGAAACGAAAGCAACCCAGCCTCACCCCCATCGCAGGGCATCTCGAGAGGGCTACATCCTGTCGTTTGATGTTTTGCAAAGTCGCTTTGTAGCCCCTTTAGGCATCACTGAAGACACTCCTAAAGCCTTTCTCTTCCCTGGAGAGAGATTAAGGATGAGGGTAGGACAATTCCTGTGCAAGTCATTAGGTGTTTTAGGTGTTAGGGAGGGTTCTACAAATTAGCCGACTTGCCGGGATGTTCGACTGCACTTGCTCGCACGTAAGCATGCCACGCCAGATCCAGTAAACTGTCTAGCACTGCTGCTGCTACCGCTGGACCACCCTTATGACTCTCAGTACGAATGTGAGGTACCATCGAATCGGCCAGCTCCTGCTTGGCCTTCACCACATCCACAAAACCGGCAGGTGTGGCAATCACCAAAGCTGGGGCCACCTCCCGCTCCCTAATCAGCCGTACCAAGCTAGAAAGGGCTGTCTGGGATTGGCCGATTACGAAAATAGCCTCAGGATAACGTTGGGCCAGTGTTTCTAGCCCCCAAGCAGAGCGGGTTTTGTCCTTTTGTGGGCGGGTAACAGCTTCGCTGCTGCAGTAAATGGGGTTGGAAAAGGTGTTTTGAATAGCCAAGGCTATACCCACCTGTACCATGGGCTCGTCTACCACAATAGTGGTGCGAGCCGCCAAGGCCGCCGCACCCGCCTGCAGAGCCTCGTTGGAAAATCGGATCAACTTCAGATACTCAAAGTCTCCAGTAGCATAGATAACACGGCGAACCACCTCATACTCAGCTGGAGAAAGCTCGTGTTTACCGACTTCTTGATCGATGAGCATTAAGCTTTCTGCATCGGTCACATGCCACTCCATTGGTTCCAAACCTCGCCCACTGGCTATCCTTGATGGCAGCATTGTACCCGCTGAGACCGTATGGTCAGCTAGCCGCCTAGCCTGGAGGCCAACTCAGGGAACGCCCCCCCAAAACATGCACGTGCAGGTGAAAAACGGTTTGTCCCCCATCTGCCCCTTCGTTGATCACCAGTCGGTAGCCATTTTGCAGGCCCGCCTCAGCAGCCACCCGTTGAGCTGTCAACAACAGATGGCCCAAAAGCTGCTCATGCTCTGGCTTGGCTTGAGCAATGCCGGGGATCGGCTGCTTCGGAATCACCAAAATGTGTACCGGCGCCTGCGGAGCAATATCCTTGAAGGCGAGAACCATCTCGTCTTCATAGACAATCTGGGCAGGGATCTCCCTACGGATAATCTTGCCGAAAACAGTATCGCTCATGAGCTGTGAAAACAGAATACTGCCCTTAGCGTACCTGCTAAAGCCCCTCACTGCCCCAACAGCCACTCGAATTCCTGCTGTAGGGACTGAATATGCCCCAGCCGAGAAATCAAGAGGCTATCTTCACCTGCATCTCGTAAGCGAGAACGCCACAATCCCACCAGGTCAGGGTTATTCCACCAAAAGCGGATCACCGTATCGATGAGAGAATCCAAATCCCAGCCCCGCCGTGATGGAATCTCCTCCAGGGATCCCAGCAAAGCATCGAGGGTGCAAGGACTTGTGCCCAGGTATTCCACCCCACAGGGCCGTTGTGCCAGTTCTTGCTGATGGCGGAAAAAATCCAAAGTGGGGGCAACGCCAATGATTTCAAAGGTGTATTGCATGTTCTCAGTTCAGTAGACAGCTTCTTGAAAGTAGGGATTTACTTTCATGCAGGAGTTTCTCGGTTCACTTTGGCCCGTGAACCCCTCCCAACATCAAGTCGCATATTAGGCAACGATTATACTCAACTTGAATAGTCTGCCAAGTCCCCAAAACCTAGCAGACAAAAGCCCTACTTGCTAGCAGTCAAAAAAAGAGTTTGCTACCCTCCAGCAGATACACTCTTGCTGTTTTCTAGGAAGGGCAACCTCTCAGAGATTATTGGACATTGGACAGGTGTAGAAGGTTATCTGTTTTTGCTTGACAAGTCCCTGCATAATCGCCAAGACAAGCCTGTGATGACAACCTATTGGGAAATACCTTGACTGCAAGGATTGCCAACGTCAGTCTTTCCCTAATCGGCTGAGATAATGAGCTGCAATAAGCCTCAGCTCCATCGGATATGAGCCAGTGGCTTGCAAAGCAGTTGGTAACTTCAGAGGGGGCTGCGCCCTAAATTTTTCGAAAACAGCGGGGATCCGGCAGGCTAGCTTTTTCCGGCTCACGACGAAAGTAGAAGGCTGTACGTTTACACACCTCCACCAACATCAGCATCACCGGTACCTCAATGAGTACCCCTACCACCGTTGCTAGGGCTGCCCCCGAGTTCAAGCCAAAAAGAACCACTGCTGTAGCAATTGCTACCTCAAAGTGATTGCTCGCCCCTACCAAAGCTGCTGGAGCCGCATCTTCATAGGCAAGACCCAACTTCTGCGCTACCACATAGGTGAGACCAAAGATGAAATTGGTCTGGATGAACAAAGGTACGGCGATGAGAAAAATGTGCAGAGGGTTCTCAACGATCAGATCCCCTTTGAAGGCAAACAGCAATACCAACGTCGCCAACAAAGCTGTAATCGCCACCGGTGTGAGGTAGCCTAAAAACTTCTCCTCAAACCATTCCTTGCCTTTGACTCTTAAAATCAAAGTCCGAGATGCAAGTCCACTTACCAATGGCAAAGCAACATAGATGGCCACCGACAGCAAAATGGTTTGCCAGGGTACGGTGAGTTCACTCATAGCCAACAGCCAGCGACCCAGAGGCGCGTAGAGAACCAGCATGGTTAAAGAGTTGACCGCCACCATCACTAGGGTATGTCCTTGGTTGCCATAGCTGAGATACCCCCACATCAGTACCATAGCCGTGCAGGGGGCAATACCTAGCAAAATGGCCCCGGCAATATACGAATTGCTCAGGCTCACTTCGACGCCGCGAATCACCTCAGTGCCCTGCAGCCACGGCTGAAATAGCCAACCCAAAAAAAACTGAGCAATGATCACCATCGTGAAAGGCTTGACCAGCCAGTTCATCACCAAGGTCAACAGAACCGGCTTGGGAAATTGCACCGCAAGAGCCGCCTGGCCAAAATCAATTTTGACCATGATCGGATACATCATGAAAAACAGGCAGATGGCAATCGGGATGGAAACCTGGTAGACGCTAAGAGAATCCAGGGTGACCGCCAAGTCAGGGAACCATCGCCCCAGCAGGATCCCGATGACGATACACAAGAACACCCAAAGCGTTAGGTAGCGTTCAAAAAAGCTGAGAGATCCTCCGCCGCTCAAGGATTTCTCGTTGCTCAAAGACTCAGTCATTGCCTCCAGATCCAGAACAAAGGACATTAGATAGGATACATCAAAAAAAGTTGATTCATCAAAAAGCTGGTTGTCAGGTCTGCCCGAAACCTCGTGGAGGAAAAGCTCGTTCAGGGTTAGAGTTGCTCAGGGTTAAGTTAAGGATGGGTAATTGCTTCGCTCTATTCTGTCTGTAGATAAGCTGGAGATAAGCTGGTCCGAGGGGCTGTCTTGAGGGCTACAAACGGTTTGCTCAGGAGTGCTGGCCAATTTAACATCCTCCCTGAGGAGGGTGATTCGGCAGCGAGTAGGCTCTAGGGTTCAGGCAGGCAAAGGGGGGCTCCCAACAGGGGCAAATGCCGGCGAAGCAGCCTAGAATGTCGCTGGGATCCTTGCAAGGAGGAGTTGTGCATGGTCAAACCCGATTCTGCCTACCTGCTTACGCCTGATTTTCGTCTCAGCTTAGCTGTGCTGGGCTTGGCAATACCTTTGTTCTGGCTTTCCCTCTGGGCAGCGTTGTTTGTCGGTCTATTCGGCTTGTTTTTGCTGGTGCAAACTGCTCTAATCGGTCTGGCTTTTACCAAAACCTCTCTGCAGGTGTACAGCGGTCCTAAGCGCATTCGTGACTTTCCCTATGCTGAATGGCAGAGCTGGCAGATTTTCTGGCCGCCGCTGCCGATTTTGTTCTTTTTTCGGGAGAGAAAGAGCATTCACTTTTTGCCGATGTTGTTTAATCCTGCCGAGCTGAAGATCTGTTTGGAGACACGGGTGGGCCATTTGCACTCCTCCCCGGCGGGTACGGGATCCCCGGCGGCTGCCGATTCTGAATAGCTCCTCCCGATGAACTCCCCGAGTCTGTGGGTTTGGCAGCAGGTGGAAGATTGGCGCTGGTTGCATTGCCGGCTCCTGTCGGAGTGGCCTCATGCTTTTGGATGCCGCCAACTGCATCCTCGTCAACCCCCCCAGTTGGCAGCTCATCTGCAACTCCCTCCCCAGCGAGCGGCGTGGGGACAGCAGGTCCATGGCCCAGATTGGATGTGGGCTGATGAGGCGATTGATGCTCTGTATCCTCTGTTACATCAGGCTTCCCCAGAGGTAACCGGTAGCCGGCCCCAAGCGGATGCAGTGATCGCCCGGCGGGGATCCGACTCAGCCTGGGTCTGTACAGCTGATTGTGTGCCGATTTTGCTAGCCAGTCGAGAGTGGGTGGCCGCCATTCATGCCGGCTGGAGAGGCACTGCTGCCAAGATTTTGCCCAACGTGTTGCAGCAGTTTTTACAAGTTGGGATCCCTGCTTCTGAGATCCGCGTGGCTATGGGGCCGGCCATTTCTGGGGCAGCCTACCAAGTTGGGGCGGCAGTGGCGGAACAGGTGTTGCAGACGCTCCCGCCTGAGTGGGATACAGGTACAGTTCTGTTGCCGGATCCGTTGCCGGGTAAAGTGCGTCTGGATCTGCGCCGGGTTAATCAGGCCCAAGCTCAAGCTTGCGGGATCCTGGCGGAGCACATTGCCCTCAGCCCCCATTGCACCCTTAGCCAACCGCAGGACTTTTTTTCCTACCGCCGTGATGGATCCCTGAGGGATGAGCAGGGCCGCTACTGTGTACAGTGGTCAGGGATTGGTCTGTGGGCATAGGCTCTCAAAGTTGGAACAATAATTGGAACAATAAGTGCAGTGCCCATCTCCAAGGAGGATCCCATGTTAGGGTTAGTTTTTGTGGTTTTATCCCTCAGCTTTGGTGCTTTAGAGGCAGCCCAGGCCCAAACCTCTTTGGGAGCCATTAACCGGGCTAGCCAGCTGCAGCTTAATATCGGAGCAGGACGCGGTCTGGCGCCGGCGTCGACGGGGGCCTCTAGCTCCGGTCCGGAGCAGGACAGTTCGCTTCCTTCACCGCAAATGTGGGCAGAATGGCACATTCGCGCTAATGTCTGTACGGGAAACCTGTCCACGCAAGAGTTGGCAGAGCTCTTCCCACTGGTGAACCAGGCCTTGGTGGATAGGGTCTGTCAAGGGGGGAGTTAGCGGATCGGGCAGGTAAACGGTAAGGTGTAAGGAACGCTTAAGGTCGCTGCTGCATGGAGTTTGAGAAATTGCTGGAAGAGTGGCTTGCAGCCTTCACAGAAGCTGCTGAAGAAAGTCTAGCCTCTCTGGAGAATTTCTTCACCGAGCTGGCGGAGCAACTGGCCACACCCTTGGAGGAAACTCTCCATCAATGGGAGCAATTTTGGAGAGCTGATGAGCCAGAACTGGACCCGGAGCACCCGGATCACTCTGGCGAAACCTTCAGCACCCGTACTGTGTACGTCAGCCCCTTGGGCTTCGGTGGCGTGGTTGTCTATACCTATATCCCTTATCCACCGGGCTATATCGGGGATCCCACCTGCCGCTACAATGCCCATTCTCCGGAGTTGCGCTGCGCAGTTAACCCCTATGGTCCCTGCGAAGGTTGCCCCCATTACGAAAAAGCGGATGTGTAGCGTTTGCGTTTGTGTTTCCGGTACCCATCTGCCGGGTTACCCCAAGGTCTGTACCCTCGAAAGATAGCGGGAGACTATTGTGATCCAGCCTGAGCAGGTGAACGACAAAAGGGCTACAAGTGAGCGGATCATCCTTGCTCTGGATACAGACTCGCTGGAGCAGGCTTTGTGGTGGGTGGAGCACTTGCCCCAGGTACTGTGGTGGAAGGTGGGTTTGGAGTTGTTTACGGCGGTCGGATCCCCGATTTTGCAGGCGCTCAAGGAGCGGGGCAAGCGGGTTTTCCTGGATTTGAAATTGCATGACATTCCCCATACCGTTGGCCGTGCTACCCAAGTGGCCATCAGCTACGGAGTAGATCTGCTCACCCTGCATGCCAGCGGGGGCAGTGCTATGTTGCGGGCGGCGGTTGAGGCAGCTCACTCTAGCTCTTGTCGGTTGTTGGCGGTTACATTGCTCACCAGCCTCAGCTCCGAACAGCTGCAGCAGGAGTTATGGGTTGGTAGGGATCCTGCCGACTACACTCTACATTTGGCGCAACTGGCCCAAGCCCAAGGGGTAACAGGGATGGTCTGTTCGCCGCAAGAAGTGGCACGCTTGCGCCAGGCTTTGGGACCGGATCTTTTACTCGTGACCCCAGGGATCCGTCTAGCCGGCTCTTCCGAGGCAGATGGGAAAAACCGTCTCGGTCAATATCCTCAGGATCAACACCCCGAGGATCAGCAACGGGTTTGCACGCCGGCTGCCGCTTTGCAAGCAGGGGCCGATTACCTGGTGGTGGGTCGCCCGGTCACGGCTGCCCCTGACCCTATCCTTGCTTTTCAACAGCTGTGCGATGCGCTTGCCCTGTGATCCGGTTACCGAACAAAAGGGGCTGCCCAAGCGAGCGAGATCCGATTCAGGGTGGTGCTCACTCTTGGGTTTACCAGCGTTATCTATGGTTACGGTTCTGGGCCTGTTCGGTGTCTCTAACTTTGGCCAAGGGCAAGGCTGTTTGGCTGAACCGCAATCTTGGGCGGCAGCGCTGACCGAGCAGTTGCCCCTGTTTCTCAATCTGGCTTTGAGCCGCTCCCAATCTGACTTTCAGGTGGTGTTGGTGGGAGAACCGGAGGTGGAGCTCCTGTCTTCGCTGGAGGGTTTATCCACCCCTACAACAGCATCCCCTCCAGAAGGCTTTCGGCTTTATTTCACTACCCTAGAACGCCGCTTGGTTTTGGCTGCTGCTCCTGATGAAAATCCCTTGGGCGGACGCCGTACCGAGAGCATTCAATTGGCCTATGAAGCCTATGTGCTCCGCTCCACTCCCCAGGATCCCTGGCAACTGGTGCGCCTGCAGGTCACCGGAGCCGGTATAGCTATCCGCGATGTTACAAATGGAATAACTGCCCAAGCCATCCGCAATTGGCAGCAGGCCGGCTGCCCCTCGATGGGCGATCTAGAGTTGACGAGGCCACACTCTTAAGCTAAGGAGCTTTAGGGGCTTACTCCGGTTTTCACTTGTAGATAAGGATGCCGAGGGTGATTTTCATGGTTCTTCCCACGATTCAAGGTTACGCCTGAGGAGAATGAACTTTCCCCCCGCTACACCTCGCCATCCTCTACGCCAGGGTTCGGCACGACGTCTGAACCTGAGGGGCAAACGTCACTACCTGGGGGGATCCCTGGGCAACTGGCTCCTCTGGGGAGGTATAGGGCTGCTGTTGGGCCAACGTCTGCGCTCCCTCGGCACCCATTTGCAATGGTGGCGGGTGTCGCCTGTTGTTGGCCTTGAGGGATCCCTGGGCTCTACCCAAACGGAGCTACCTCTGTATCACTCCCTCGCCGACAAACTGCTTCCCTGGCTGGCACAGGGAACGGGGATCCCGGTGGAGTGGCTGCTGCGCGCATTGTCGGTGTTGGTCTGCTTGGTGATTCTGGTTTTGTGCTGGCATTGGGGCAACTTCTGGAGTGCTGGTTTGTGGGGGTTTAGCCCCTGGGTACTCACCCGAGGCTTGGAGCCAGGTAGTGAGATTTTGGGCAGCTTGGTTTTGTTCTGGAGTTGTGGCAGCAGTTCCTCTTGGCGCTGGGGGGGGTTGGCCCTGGCCTGTGCCCTGACCTGCAAAGTTTGGCTTTTGGCGTTGCTGTTGATGGGGTTGTGGCTCAGCCAGCAGTGGCCCCGGCAGAAGTGGGGGGGGCCGGCTCTGATCCTGCTGGTGATGGGGCTTTCCTGGCTGGGACGAGCCGATTTGCCAGTTGCTACCCTACCTTTGTACCGTCTGAGCTACTCAAGCAGCCTGGCGGTGGTGGCTACCTTGATGTTGCCTTTGGGCTTAACCCTGGTGCGGCTTGGCTGGCCCTGGGCGGAACGACAGCAGACCCTCTTGAGCCTGGCCAGTTTGGGACATGTTCTGTGGATGGGTCTATTGGCCCTGTGGGTTTGGGGGGCGAACGGTCTGGAGCAGAGTGCTCGCTGGGGCTTGGTGGTTCTGCCTCTGCTGTGCTTGAGTGCCGGAGGAGTACTGGCGGAGATCCCTTATCTCACTTGGCGACGTCTCTTGGGATCCCTGCTGTTGAGCAGCTCTTTCCTGTTATCTTGGCAGGCATTGACCTAAGTTCCAGCGGCTCCTCCTTACTGCTTTTCATTCCCATGCTGCAAGCTCCAACCCAATTCCATAGCCTGTTTGCCGAACGGGCCAAGAGCCTTATTCCTCCGAGATTCCCGGTGCAGTACCGGTGGTTACCAGTTTTGCCTTTGGGCTGACGGATCCGGCTCTGTTTCCCAAAGCCGAGTTGGCGGAGGCAACAGCAGCGGTGCTGGCAGAGGATGGGGAGAATGCCTTGAATTATGGCGGTACCTTTTCAGGGTTGATCGACTTGGTGCTGCAGTTGATGCAAGCTAGGGGTATGCAGGCCTGGGCGGAGAACCTGCTGATCAGCTATGGCTCTGGGCAGATCCTCGGCCTGCTGCCCCAAGTGTTTGTGGAACCTGGGGATGTGGTGATTGTAGAAGGGCCCACCTTCATGGGGGCAGTCAGCCGTTTTGCAGCAGCCGGAGCCCGCCTCATCTCCATCCCGGTAGATAGGGAAGGCATGGTTTTGACATACTCCCCTTCCTAAAGGGAAAGGATTCTTGTTACTGATTCAACGACATTACTTACTATTTCAGGCTACTATTTCAGGCTACTATTTCAGGCTGCCCATCCATAGCAGAGGCAATTATCTCCTCAGTCGTTCGGG
>CALFBB010000011.1 GCA_937944885.1 uncultured cyanobacterium | reverse complement strand
CTTTCCCAAGTGTTTGCGGTGATCAAAGCCCGTCAGGCGGATCCCAGTCCCAACTCCTACACCAGCAGCCTGCTGGCCAAGGGGGACAATGCCATCCTCAAAAAGCTCGGTGAGGAAACTGCCGAGGTGGTGATGGCTGTTAAAGATCAAGAGCCGACAGCGATTGCCAGTGAGGTTGCCGACCTCTGGTACCACTGTCTTGTGGCTCTCGCCCATCATCAGGTGGATATCAAAGATGTCTATCGCCAGCTCCAAGCCCGTCGTTCCAGCAAGTGATAGTCAGGATTGTGATGAAGCCTCCGAACAGCAGCAGCTAGCCAAAGCTCACCTGGATTTACAAGCCACGCGGCGGGGACAGGTGGATCTGGAAACGGATCGAGAAACTCTGACCCGCTATTTACGGGGCCATGCCCAGTGGATCCAACACTGTTTTCGGCCCTTACAGGTGGAGGTGTTATCGGCGGATAGTTACAGGCTGCAGTTCTTTCGCATTGGCGGGTTGGGTTTTGAGCTGGAGCCCAGTTTTGGCGTGAGAATTTGGCCCGATGAGAATGAGGTGTTCCGTCTCACCTCCATTGAGCTGCCCGGCGATGCAGCTCTGCCCTACCGGGTTAACTGTCGAGCTAGCTTCCGATTGGAGGAACTGAAGGGATCCCCAGAACTCCCACCCACTACCCGCGTTCACTGGGATCTGCATCTGGACATCTGGCTGGCTTTGCCCGGATTTTTGCAGGTACTTCCCCACAAGTTGGTACGTCGGGTGGCCAATCAGGTGGTGCAGCAGGTTACCCGCAGTATGAGCGATCGCCTCACCCACAATGTCTGTTCCGATTTTTATCGCTCTATCGAGCGGCCTGGACATCCCTACCGTTTGGTTTCGGTGGATTGATCGGGAGCAAAGCTGTGGGATCAAAAATGGGATGGACGTGATAGGTTAACCCTCAAATAGGTTGCCGTTTCTGCTCTTGGAGGGAGGCCCCTTGGGCCGGTAGGTCTGGCCCCTCACACTTGACCGGCAACGGGTGATGGAGTTCACCATAACTGCCTTGGATCTTCTGCTTTTGCTCTAGACAAGAGGCCGGTCGCGTTAGCGGGACGGAGTCTTTTAAGTCCTACACTTCTGGGTACACCAGGGGGTAGGAGTTTTTGAGTTTAAGTTCCAAAACCAAGACTTTTCCCACTGGATTGCCCACAACACTACGACGAAGGGAGAGGGATTCATGCTGGGCAGTTGGCTGTGGATGTTGGGAATGGGGTTTTTTGTCGGCCAGATTTTGGGTCGGCTGGGTTTGCCACCTTTGCTAGGGATGATCGGCGTTGGCATTTTGCTGGGGCCGCAAATGGGGAATGTGCTTTCCCCGGCGGTGCTGGCAGTAGCTGATGATCTGCGGCTGCTGGCGGTGATGATCATTTTGATGAAGGCGGGGCTGGGTTTGGATCGGGAAAAATTGGCCCAACAGGGTTCGGTGGCGCTGCGCTTGGGCTTTTTACCGGCAGCCTGTGAGGCGGTGCTGGTGGCGCTGCTGGCGATGGGGTTGTTTGGCTGGGATTTTCCTACTGGTTTGTTGCTGGGTTGTGTGCTGGGAGCGGAGTCACCGGCGGTGATTGTGCCGGGGATGCTGCGGCTGAAAAGCTTAGGCTGGGGGGTAGACAAGGGGATCCCGGATGCGATTTTGACCGGTAGCGCCCTGTCGGATGTGCTGTTGCTGCTGGTGTTTAGTCTGCTGCTGAGTTTCCTGGGGCAGGGGGCAGAGGAAACGGGTGACTTTCTGGGGATGGCACTATCTCCGCTGCAGCGGCTGCCTTTGCAGGTGGGGATGGAAATTCTCCTCGGCTTGGGGATGGGCTATCTGGCGGCTCAGGTTTTGGTGGTGTTGCTCACCCGGCAGAACTGGACCCGCACCACAGTGCAGGAGGTGTTGCTGACGGCTTGCCTAGGGTTGGGGTTGGTTCTTCTGCCGCGGGTATGGCCTTATTTTTCTGGCTACCTGGCGGTGATGGCGATGGGTTTTTTCTTGATCGAGCTGGATGGCCCTTTGGCGCGGCGGTTGCGCAGCGGCTTCGATGCCCTTTGGGGGATAGCAGAAATTGTCCTGTTCGTGTTGCTAGGGGCAGCTTTGGATCTGTCGGTGCTGGGATCCGTGCTGCTGCCGGGGTTGCTGCTGTTGAGCTTAGGAGTGCTGCTGGGGCGGGGCCTAGGTTGGTGGCTCTCGACGCTAGGGAGCAATTGGACCTGGCGGGAGCGGCTGTTTTTGCTGCCGGGGAATATGGCCAAGGCCACGGTGCAGGCGGCCATTGGTGGGATCCCGTTGGCTCAAGGTCTGGCCGGTGGGGAAATCATTCTGGCGCTGGCGGCATTGTCTATTTTGGTGACAGCTCCTCTAGGAGCTTGGTCGACGCAGGTCTTTGCCCCCAAGCTGCTGCAAAAGGGGGAAGTGGATCCCACCAAGGTGGGCAGCCAGGGTCAGGTTCGTTTCTTAGCAGCAATCGATACTTCTTCCCTGGCAGCAGCGGTGCTCCGCAAAACAGCAGATTTGGCGCGGCGAGTAGAGGGAGAGGTGGTTGTATTGCATGTTACGGAGGATCCGCAAGGGATCCCGGCCCGGCAGTTGCAAGAACTGAGCCAACGGCTCCTAGCCGATATTCGTTACCACTTTCGCCTCTGCTCCGGACCCTTGGCGGAAGCCATTGTAAAGGTTGCCGGCGAAGAACAGGTGACGGATATTGTCATGGGTAAACGCGGTCACCGCGGCTGGGAGCAAGTGTTGGTGGGATCCACCTCCCAGGCGGTGTTAGAAACCAGCCCCATACCGGTGATTTTGGTGGAAGAGGAGGGCTTTCTGCAGGAAAAACGGTAGGGCTTCCCTCAGCTGACCTGGAATGAATCTGAGTTGAATGAATGCCTCGCCACCTGCATTCTGAGAGGTGGGGATGTCTACAAGGATTTATCCCTCGTGACAGGTGGCATTCTCACCGGGTTGCGGGAACTTTTGCCCACATACACCCCTAAATCGTTTCTGCTTAGGGCCAATGAGTAGTTTTGCCCTGAGTCCGACGTTGATTAACCGACTACAGAGGACTTACAGCTTGCTCTACCTTATCTCAACCCATCCTGTCTCTGGGGAGTTCGGGTACCGTGCCAGTTGAGTTTGAGATAGAAGCACCTTACCCCAATCTTCGCTCCTTGACCCCCACCTGCAAGCGAGATGGGGGAATGGGTCGCTATTTTTGTTCAGCTGGAGTTGAATTGAATCAGCCAAACCCCTTAACTGGGCACCGACTTAGATTGCCGTTTTAGCTCCAAAAATCCCCGCGCTGTACTCGTCCCAGAGTATGTCACGCAACAACGGTTCTTACCCAATCCAGACTACTGTAGGCGGGGAGAAAGATTTTTTATGTTTAGGAGTCTCACATGTCCAAATCACCCGGTGCCCTGCGCTTTATCCTCCTGTTGGGCATTGTGAGCCTGTGTGCCGATGCCACCTATGAAGGGGCTCGCAGCATTTCCGGCGCTTTTTTGGGATCCCTGGGTGCTAGCGGTACGGTGGTGGGCTTGGTGGCAGGGGGGGGAGAGCTGCTGGCCTATGGGCTGCGCTTGGGGGTTGGCTTCTTCAGCGATCGCAGCGGGCGCTACTGGCAGCTCACCACCTTGGGTTACCTGATCAACACGGCTGTGATCCCGGCCTTGGCTTGGGTGGGCAGCTGGCCTGCGGCAGCAGCTCTTTTGCTGGCGGAGCGCATCGGTAAAGGGATCCGCACCCCTCCGCGGGATGTGCTTCTCTCCCATGCAGCCATGCAAGTGGGGCGAGGGTTGGGATTTGGGATCCATGAGACCTTGGATCAGATTGGAGCCGTGAGTGGACCGCTACTGGTGGCGGCGATGATCTGGGCCGGCTACGGGTTTCGGGGTGGATTTTGGATGCTGGGGATCCCGGCTTTGACGGGGTTAGTGGTCTTGGGGCTAGGGCAATGGCTTTATCCCAACCCCCGGGAGTTTGAACCCCATTCTCCGGCGCTAGAGACCAAGGGGCTATCCAAGATGTTTTGGATCTACCTATTGGCGGCAGCTTTTGTGGCGATGGGGTTTGCTGATTTTCCGCTGATTGCTCTGCATCTGCAGCAGACACAAGGGAGCGATGGAGTTGGGATCCCTTTGCTCTATGCCCTAGCGATGGGGATCGATGCAGTGGCAGCCCTAGGCTGTGGCTGGCTCTTTGACCGCATTGGGCTGTGGAGCTTGGTGGGAGCAGTTGGGATCACCTGTGGCTTTGCTCCGCTGGCTTTTTCCAGTCGCTATGATCTGACGGTGCTGGGCATGATCCTTTGGGGAATCGGTATGGGGGCGCAGGAGTCGATTATGAAAGCAGCCGTAGCCGGGATGGTTGTGCCGGAGCAACGCGGCTTGGCCTTCGGGATTTTCACCAGTGCTTATGGATTGGCTTGGTTTCTAGGCAGCGCCCTGATGGGTGTGCTCTACGATTGGTCTTTGCCGGGTTTGGTCATCTTCTCTGTAGGAGCACAGGTGCTAGGGGCCGTTATCTTGGTGGCTCTATTGCTCCCTTCTGGAGGATCCCGGCAACCGGGCTAGACACTTCGGAGCTATTGGCAAGCTGACTAATTGGAGTAAGGGCAGGCTCACCGATCAAAAACCCCTGCACCAGATCCACACCCTGAGCTTGAACCCACTGCAACTCACCGGGGGTTTCCACGCCTTCGGCAACGGTGGTGATCCCCAGACTTTGGGCCAGTTCCAGGATCTTTTGGGCAATCACCGCCTTATAGGGATCCCGATCCACACCACGGATGAGCTGCATATCCAGCTTGATGAGGTCAGGCTGCAGTTGATGGATCAAGTTCAAAGAAGCATACCCAGCACCCAGATCATCTAGGGCGACACGAAAACCGGCCTCCCGATAAAAATGCAAGATCTTCCGCAGATGCCCAACATCATGGGCCCGATTCGACTCATTCACTTCAAAAACCACCTGCTCCGGTCGGATCCCAGACCGACCGATGGCCCAAACGGTGGAGCGCAAACAGAAAGCCGGATCGTAAATGGCGGTGGGGTTGAAATTGATAAACAGATCTCCGGCCAGTCTCTGTTGGGCTGCCGTCTGAATGGCGGTGCGGCGGGCTGCCAAGTCCAGTTGGTAGAGCAGGTGAGCCTCACGGGCCATCTCAAACAATAGACCAGGGCTGATCAAATTCCCCTGCTCATCAACTCCCCGCATCAGGGCTTCGTGGGCCACCACCTGAGCGGGATCCCGCGCCGAGACAATCGGCTGAAAATAGCTGACGAGTCGATTCTCGGCCAAAACTTGTACCAGAAGCTCCGCGTGGGCACGGTGCAACAACTGCGTCAGTGGCTCTACCCGCCCGCAATCTTGCCAGCGCGGCTCCACACCCTCCGGTAAAAACAAGGCCCGGCTGGCACGCATTTCTTCGTCGGCAAGGATCCCGGCAATGCGTTCCAAAATGGACTTCAGACCCTCCTCCCCAACGGAGATGGCCAGTCCGAGATTTTCCAACGCTTGGATACTGGGTTGGACAGCAGCTCGGGTCTCGACAGGCTCTGCAGTGAGAGCATTCAGCAATTTGCTGTGGCTGTGGGGAATCGGCACCCAGAGAAATAACCGTCCTCGTCCCTGCGGTAGAGTTGGCACAGTTTCACAAACGGAACAGGGCATAGGAGTTACCGAGAGACTCACCCTCAATCTGTGTATCTCATTTTACCAGCACATTTCAATGCCCTGCGGAAGACTGAGGAACAACTCAAGACTTATGCATCGGTAAAGGTTCTAAAAAATCACAACCCACCCGATCAGGGGTTAATAGCCAGTTGTACCTGTTCTGGGCTCAGATCCCGGATCACAGTTGTGTGTAGAGTTTTAGGGGTGACAGACTGAGCATAGAAAGAGGTCAAATAGATAGAATACGCCTCCGGCTGGGTTGAGGAGTCCAAGTAGGTTTTGAAAAAGGCCGTTGTTAAGCCTTTGAGCAACGGTCGAGCCGCTTGTGGGTCTGGCCCGATTAACTCCCGCGGCACCGGAAAGGCCCCCTGCCCACCTCCACCCAAGAAAGTGAAATGGGTGGATCCCTCTACCATCACCAGATACCGCTGCCGGGATCCCAGCCAAGTAAAGGGTTCGATCTGCTCCGCTAAAGAAGGGGCAAAGTAATCTTCGCTACCAGCCATGATCACTACCGGGATCCTCACTCGGTCCAATCCTGCGGGGCCAAATACTGTGCTGGTGAGGGGGTTTAGGGCAAACACCGCCTGGATCCGCTCATCCGCCAACTGCTCCGCCGCCTGTACCAGATTTGGATCCCGGAACATCTCGTTGGCCCGGCATTGCAGCAGCAGAGAAACATTCAGCGTCAGGCTTAAAACATTGGAATTGGAGGTGTGACAGTCCTCTTGCAAGCGGGTTGGATTGAGACTGGCCCCTGCTGCCGCCAACACCGTGTATCCTCCAAAAGATTGACCGAACAGCCCCACCGACTGCAAGTCCAACCGCCCCCAGCGGCTGAGGTCTTGCTCGGCTTTTTCCTCCAGCACATCCAACAGCAGAGAAATATCTCTAGGCCGTGCTACCCACTCATAGGATCCTGGCAGAGCGCCAAACCCCGACAAAAAGTTGTGCACCTGCTCCACATTGGTGCCCGGATGCTCCAGCACCGCAACGGCAAACCCTCGCGAGGCCAAATGGCGGGCCAAGTAGGCAAAAGTATTGCGATCGGAGGCAATGCCATGGGAGATCACCACCAACGGCAGAGGCTCTGTCCCCTCCGGCAAATACATATCCACTGCTACGGGTGTGTCTCGGTCAGGATTGGCAAACTGAAAGCGCTCCACCTGCCACTCAAGCTCTCCCGGCTGTTCAGGAGCAAGAGGGGAGAAGATGGAGTTTTGAGTAGCCAAAGGTAGCAAACCCACCAACGATGTAGATTCCACCTCTCGGTCGGCCTCCTCCCGTAGTTGTGCTATCACCAAATCCCGTTGGCGAAACAGCCGGCTGGCCTCCCGCACCAAGCGGATGCTCATGTCCAGATCAATCCACAGCTTCTCCAGGGGATAGTGGCGCAAAATGTTGACCAAGGTGAACCCTTCTGGATCCCCAGCCGCCAGGATCAAGGCTGCCCGCAAGGCATAGAATTCCGCCTCTCCCTCCCCCGCAGAATGCAACACCAGCGTTAATCGCTGCAGCAAATCTTCCCCAATCGAGGAGTAGGTGAACTGGCTCACCGTGACTTGGTTGAGTTTAAAGTCCCGTGTCAGCAAGTCCGCCAAAGCCCTCTGTTGCTCAGGGGTAAGCCGCCGCAGATAAAAATTCAATTGCCGACTGACAGTGCCGTTTTCCGCAAATTGGGCCAAATCCCCCACCGGCAAAGAGATTTCAAACAAAGGGGGGAGAAACACTGCTAAGCGCTCCGCGCCCCACACCTGATCCAACCCGACCAAAACTGTTCCCAGCCCCAGTGTTAGGGCCAATAGCTTGCGGAGCCAACTCATGACTAGAGCACCCCCTTCGAGCTGGGGATCCCTTCTTGGCGGCGCAGATCCCGTTCTACGGCCAGGCGCAGAGCACGGGCAAAGGCCTTAAAGCTAGCCTCGACAATGTGATGGGCATTGATACCGGCCGCCTGACGGATGTGCAAGGTGAGCTGAGCATGGTTCACCACCGCCTGGTAAAACTCCCGCACCAACTGGGTTTCGTAGCGGCCAATTCGTTCACTGGTCAACTCCAACCCGTAGCTGAGGTGGGGACGACCAGAAAAATCCAACACCACCTGAACCAGAGCCTCATCCAAAGGGGCCCAAAAATGGCCGAAGCGATGAATACCGCGCCGATCCTGGAGGGCTTGCGCCAGGGCTTGTCCTAGAGTAATGCCCACATCTTCGTTGGTGTGGTGATCATCGATGTGCAGATCCCCCACGGCTTTGATCTCCAAATCAATCAGCCCATGGGTACTGAGTTGGGCCAGCATGTGATCCAAAAAAGGGATCCCTGTGTCAATTTCGTGTTGCCCGCTGCCATCCAAATTGAGCTGAATCTGAACATCGGTTTCCCTGGTACGACGATGAACCGTAGCAGTTCTTGGCTGTACCAAACGGGAGGAATCAATAGCGGTCATAGATGAATGGAATTGAATGGAATGGGGTTGAATAGAATGGACTAGCAGGCTCAGCTACAGGATTGCACAAGTTTCCCCCCCTGGCCAGAGTTGCCTTTTGCCTGCCCGAAATCTGACAACAGCGTGCGAAAGCAGGTGTTGCTGGTGGGAAGGAAGATTAGCTTGTGGTGGGTAGCGAAGCCAGAAACTCCCGCAGCAAGGGTAAAACCAGATCGGCATGGAAAGCAGGGATAGCATGGCTGGCTCCAGGTAAGATTTTCAGCTGAGCCCCCGGGATCCGTTTTGCATAGGTTTGGCAGTGCCAAAGGGGAATGGTGTCATCTGCTTCAGCAGCAATCACCAGCGTCGGGGCCTGAATGCGATGGATGTGATGTTCAACCGTGTCGACAGCATCTTGTGGACGCAGACGGTGCAAGAGAAACTGTCGAGCTACCGGTTGCTGGCGCAGGGATCCCCGTAACCAGAGCAGTTGAGCCAGTTGTTCCTCCCGACGCCAGCAGCGGGCCAGAGGAATAGCCAGGTGCAAGAGCCTATCTACCCAAGGGGTTTCCCATAGCAAAGGCCGCAAATGCTTGTAGCGTCTGACAAAACGATCGTCCCGGATCCCGGCAGGAGCCAACAGCACCAACCCCCGCAACGGATAACGAATCGCATAGGCTGCCCCTATCCACCCTCCAAAAGAATGGCCCACCAACACCGGCGCGGATAGGCCGAGAGCCTTCACAAACCCCCGCACAAATTCGACTTCTGTAGCGATGTCGTAGTGCAGAGGTGGCTGGTCAGACTGACCAAACCCCAGCAGATCCACGGCAATACAGCGATAATCTTCTCCTAGCCCTTGCATCAAGGGCCACCAATTGGCATGGGTAGCCATAAAACCATGCAGAAAGAGCACCGGCCTCCCCGATCCCCACTCTCGGTAAGCCGCCCAGCAGGACTCTGCTCCAAAAATGTTAAGCCCCTCCAGTTTCACCTTGTGCAGAGGGATCCCTTGAAGGTGGGCTCGCAACTCTGCTAAGCGCCGTGCTACAGGCACCTTCTCCAAAAGACTCTGTCCGAAGGGCACGAACAACTCCTGCACCATGCTCCACAATCAGTCAAAAGAAAGACTTTGTCCAAAGAGCGCGTTCTTGCTACGGGAGGACCTACTGAATCAACTGCAAATGGGGAGGAGGAGCCTTTAGCCAATCTTGACGCGCTAGCAGCCCCTGTCGAAACCAAGTGGCCGCCCGCGATTGGTAGCACTCCGGGTTGAAAGCCAACCAAAGGGTACGCCGCACCTGTAAACCCTCTACCGACAGTTTCTGTAACCGCCCCTGTTCCAGATCGGATCCCACTGCCACCATTGACAGAAAGGCCACCCCTAAGCCCGCCTGGACAGCATTTTTGATGGCTTCAATCGAGCTCAGTTGCAGTTGTACATCCAGCTCAGAAGGATTAACACCATGACGATTCAGAACTCGGTCGATGGTTTGGCGGGTGGAAGACTGGGGATCAAGGGTGATAAATGGCAAGGTCAACAAATCCACGATGGCAAGGGAAGTAATGGCCGAACCAGGAGCACTGACCAAGACATATTCATCCTCAGCTAGAGCAATGACCTTCAGGCCTTTTTGTAAATCAAACGGGATTTCTCCCCCCACAATTGCCACATCCAACTGTCCTTCCGCCAGTTTCTGGGCAATCCGCCGTGTTGATTGCACCAATAACTGCACCGAAATGTGGGGATAGCTGCGGTGATACTGGGCGATCAAAGAGGGCATCACATAGGTACCCACCGTTTGACTGGCCCCCAAAACCAGGTGCCCCCGCTGCATCTCCTGTAACTCCACCAGGGCTTGGGTGGTTTCACGACACAACTTGAGGATGCGCTCGCTGTACTCCACCAGCACTTGCCCTGCATCCGTTAGCTGCACTTTGCGCCCACTGCGGTCAAATAGCACCACCCCCAGTTGTCGCTCTAGGTTTTGGATCTGCAGGCTAACGGCAGGTTGGGAGATAAACAAACTATCGGCAGCACGACGAAAACTCCCCTGCTGAGCAATTGCCCGCACAATTAACAACTGATCCAGGGTAAACGGCAATTCATCTGCCATAGGGAACTCCAGAAACCATCGCGGGATCCCTTGTCACTTCCCCAGTGATAAGACCACCTATCTTGCTAGACAAGGTGTAGATCACCATCTCACGACGTGAGGTGCACAGCACCATCGACTTGCAGCTTAATTGGTCTGGCCTTGGCAATAGATCGCGGCATCCCAGTTGAGCCCGCCTGTGAGAACCCTATTAGATCATCATAAAGACAAGCATGAGTTTCTGAGAAAACTGCTCGATGCTGCTTCGACAGTCTGGCTCTGGTGTTTGCTCGTGTTTGCTCAATATTTGAATCGGCAAAATCCCTATTGGCCTAATTCACTCGCCCGTCCGGCAGGGTTGCCCCTTGCAGGTTGGCCCCAATTAAGTTGGCAGTGCTCAGATCGGCGCGGGTTAGGATAGCGTGGCTCAGGTCAGCATTTTCTAAATGGGTACGACCCAAATAGGCATCCACCAGACTGGCATATCTCAAATCTGCCCCAGCAAGATTGGCTCGCCTTAAATCTGCCCGTGCCAATTTAGCCGAGTAGAGGCAACTGGCGGAAAGATCGGCTCCACTCAGATCCGCTTCACTCAGGTTGGCCTCAGTCAAGTTAACTTGGCTCAACATCCCCTCTTTTAAGTTCACCCGCGCCATCTGCACCCCTTGCATATCGGCCCCCAAAAAGGAAACCCCACTGAGGTTGGTATCGCTGAGGATTGCCCCCCGCAAACAGGCTCGCTGCAGATTGGCTCCACTCAGGTTGGCCCCTAATAAAGTGGCCTCCCGTAGATTGGCTCCACTCAAGTCAGCGCGGGTTAAATCTGCCCCCGATAAATTGGCCCCACTCAAGTCAGCGCGGCTAAGGTTGGCACTGCGCAACACGGCATGGCGACGGCTATCGAGCCGGAAATTGCCCCCCCGCAAACAGGCTCCCATGAGATTGGCACTGGTTAGGTTCACCCAACGCAGATCCGCATCCAGGAGGTTGGCATCGTTCAACATCGCCAGCGTCAGGTTGGCTCCATGCAAATCTGCTCCCTGTAGGGTGGTGCCGTGCAGCTCGGCATCCCTGAGATCCGCTTCACTGAGATCCGCTTGGCTGAGGTTGGCCCCGCTTAACTTGGCTCCTACCAAGTTCGCCTTTTGCAGCTTGACCCGCCCCAGGTAAGCAAAGATCAGATTGGCATTATTCAGATTGGCAGCGGAAAGATCCACCCCGATTAAATCGGCGCGACTGAGATCAACAGCAGCCAAGTTTTCACCGCAAAAGTGGGTACGCCCTGAGCGATACAACCGAAGCAACTCTCTGGCATCCATAGGTTTACCCAGTTTGCTCCTTTAGATTACCGCCGCTGTAGCTATCATCCCGAAGAAAAAGGCTTTTGGCCTGTCTGTACCCTGAGCTAATCCATTGCACTTCTAGCACCTATGGATCGAAGAAAAGCCGGTAAGGCTGGGATAATTCTCAAGGCTGTGGCTAGCTGAAAGACCTTTTACCTGCTCCCCTTCAAGAATCAACCGGCATGGATGAACAGTTGAACGACACTGGCTTAGTGCGGTGAAGGGATCCCTTGGAGCAGGTAAATCGGATTTAGCGGAGCAAAACGAGTACCCTCCGCCAAGCTGGTGGAACGGGAGATCTGGATGTGTTCTACTCTAACTTGCCAGCCCTGGCAGCGCAGCCATTGTAGGGTCTCGCTACAGGTTTCCAGTGTAGCAAAGTTGGCCACCAAAACCCCTTGGGGCCGTAGGCGGGTCTGCAACAGAGGCAGCAGGGATCCGATTGATTTCCCGCCACCCCCGAGCAAAATCCGATCCGGATCCGGCAAAGACGCCAAGACCTCAGGGGCTGCACCGGCAATCACCTGGACATTCTCAAGGCCAAAACGTTGGATATTGCGCTCAATTAAGCGAATCCCCATGGCGTTGCGTTCGATGGCATACACCTGGAGCACCGGTGACAATCGCGCCATTTCAATGGCTACTGAGCCAGTACCGGAGCCGATATCCCACACCACCCCCGATCGTGGCAGTTGCAGAGCCCCCAAGGTGAGTAGACGAATGGGCTGTTTGGTGATCAAGCCCGGTTGATCCGGAAAGGTATGAAATTGATCATCCGGGATCCCCAGTAGCGGCCATTGACGGGGATCTGGTTCGACTTCAACCCGCCGCAGCACCACCAGATTGGGGGTGGGAAAGGTTTGCTCCTGGGATTCCTCTAGAGGAACTATCTGTTCTTGAGGGGATCCCAGTTGGCTACACACCCAGGCGCGGTAGCGAGTGGGCAAGCGCAAATCCTGAATGGCTTGCATCAGCAGCTGGGGGGAATGCTGCGGATCCGTCAGCACCACAACTAGCGAGGATCCCTGCCTGAGAACCGGTTCTAGCTGCTCCAGTCCCCGGCCATGCACACTGAGAATGGTTGCCTCCTGCCAAGGGATCTGTAAGCGATTCAGGGCCAGTTGGACCGAGCTAACCTGGGGGTAAAAGGCCAATTCCTCTGTAGGAAAGTGCTCGATCAGCAACCGCCCAATACCGAAAAAGAGGGGGTCCCCGCTGGCCAAAAGCACCAAAGGTCCCTGGACCAGTTCCTGTTTTAAGAGCGGGATCCAACCCTCCACTGCTCCGGTTAAAGAGATCTTGCGGGCGGGGTGATCAGCAAAGTGGTTGAGGAGAGCAGGTACTCCAGCTAAAGTTTGTGCTTCCGAAAGGGGTGGGATCCCCCAAGAGGCCACCGACCCATCCAAAGCCACCCCCACCACTGCTAGCTTAGGGTGCCGAGCAGCCATTCAACGTTCAACAGAGGGGTGATACTGGCGCATATGGTTGAGAAAATCCAAGCGTAGCTCAGCCACTTCCCGTTGCATCTCCCGCATTTCCCGAATAAACCCCAGTTGAGCCTCAACCAGACGGCCATCTCGCTCACGAAACTGCTGCATCATCAGGGTTTGGGCTTCCCGCAACTCAGCAAACCCAGCCTGCATGTCGCGGCGATACTCCTCTAGGGAAGCCTCCAGCTGATTACTCCGCTCTTCATTGGCACGGATCTGTTCTTCATTCTGCCGAATCCGCTCCTGATTGTATTGAATTAGCGTCCTGATTTCCTGCATCTCCGCTTGGAATTGAGCCTCAGAAGCCTGCCGTTCTGCCCGCATCTCGGCCATCTGGGCTTCGAATCGTTCGGCGGAACGCTGCTGTTCGGCCCGCATCTCGGCCATTTGGGCTTCGAATCGTTCGGCGGAGCGCTGTTGCTCAGCTCGGATGTCTGCGATTTGGGTGGCAAACCCTTGTCGCATCTCCTGCAGTTGCTCCTGTTGCTGCTGAAGGTTGCGGATGAGCCACTCCTCTTGCTCCGGGGTCATAGGGCATACCTGTACTGGAGAGCTATAAGCCATTCTAGTCAGTTGGTGGTGGGATCTCACTGAGCAGCTGTCAGCAGAGCATTGACAATCGCCGCTGCCACTGGGGATCCTCCTTTACGCCCGTCTACCCGAATTTGGGGAACATTGGTTTGGGCTAGCGCCTGCTTTGCCTCTTCCACAGCTACAAACCCGACTGGTACACCAATTACTAGAGCGGGTTGTACCCGTTCAGCCTGAATCTCCTCCACCAAGGCCAGCAAGGCTGTGGGGGCATTACCGATCACAAATAGAGCCTCTGGGTAAAGGTGGGCCAAATTCAGCAGGCCGTTGGCAGTACGAGTTTGCCCCGGCAAAAGGGGTTCTTCCACCCAGTCCAGAGCACAATGCAAAGGGATCCCGGCGGCCACGAGTCGAGAGTGGATCCCGGCAGCTACCATCTTCACATCGACAAGGATAGGCCGTTTTTCCCGCAAGGCTACCAGAGCCTGTTCAATGGCATTCGGGCTAAAAACAAAGCGATCCCGCAGTTCAAAGTCGGCAGTCGCATGAATGGCTCGGCGTACCACTTCATACTGGATCCCTTGCCAGGGGTGCGGACCGATTTCTTCATCAATTTGGCGAAAGCTAGCTGCTGTAATGGGGTCAACCGAGGTTTCATCCATAGATAAAAGAGCTACGCACTGCTACGACATCGGTCTTGAGCCGATGAGCATTCGATAAATCAGGTATTGGATAGGCGTTCATAATCAATGGTTGGGGATAACGCAGCCATCTTCAGCCTGATTCCCTACTCCAGGTTTGATCTGAGGGTTTGTATTCCCCGCGATGACCAACTGACCGCCCCAGAGCGATCCGCCACGTAGAGAGGGCGCTGTCTTTGCCGAAACCAGGCAGCCACAGTCTCGTTGCTAGGACCCGAGGTGATGCCTGCCTGCACTTGAAAACGCTCCAACAGATCCAACACAACTGCTCCCCCATGCCACCACAGCCAATCAATACGCGAAGGCAGCAAGGGGGATCCGGTCAATTCTGCCTGTACATTCGTTCCTGCCGAGCCCAAGAGCAACCAGCGGGATCCCTCTGTTTCCAGGGTTAGCACCAGGGGGTTGGTATGTACAGCCTGCAGGGAGAGCCGCTCCCCAGCCGGGATGCGATCCCCTGCTCGCAGGACTTGATAGGGGATCCCTGCTGATTGTACTGCACTGAGGGCGCGCAGGTAGCTTTCGGAAGCTTCATTTGCCCCTCCTCCATCCCAAAACTGATGGATCGGCAGGGCACTCAACACCACTGGCCAACCTGCATTGGCAGCTCCGGCGGAGGTCATGGCAACCGCTCCTGCCAAGTGGCGAATGCCCCGTTGACGTAAATAGGGCAACACCGTCCGTTCCGCCAACTGGGGATCCCCACTGTTGACTAGAAGATGGCGACCTGCCGCTTGAATCGCCAGGATTGGTGTCTGCCCGCTGGCCAAAGCAGTGATTTGTACCGCTGGCCCCGGCCATAACCCCGGCCCGATCAGGATCCCGATCATCACCAAAGCCGTGCCCTGCCAACGCAAAGCCCGTTGCCAACGCGGCCAAAAGGTAACTGCCACCAGAGCGCTGTACAACAGCAAACATTGCAGGATGGAAATGGCTCCTGGGTAATAAGAGCTGTGGGGCCAGCTGGCGATCCACCTTACCCAATTGATCAAAGGGGTAAGCAGCAGCGTCAGCGGTTGGACGCAAAGGGATCCCAGCGCCGGCGACAGCAAGGCCACAAAGGCAACTGCAAACCCCGCCACCAACAACGGCACCAGCAGCACCATCAGCAGCGGGTTGGCCAGCAGAGAATAGGTAGGAATGCGCCCAAAAACAACAATCTGCAGTGGCAAGGTCCAAATCAGGGCCGCCAGGGGAACAGCCAAGGCTGTGGCTAGGGTTGGCGGGAGAAAACTCAGCCGCGAGACAATCGGGGCAGTGCCCACCAGCAATCCCAATGTGGCGGCAAAGCTAAGTTGAAAACCCAAATCCTCAATCCAACTGGGTTGGTAAACCAACAGCACCACCGCTGCCAAGAGTAAGCTTCCCAGCGGGTTGAGTTTCACCTTACCCTGAAGACGAGGTTCCGTCAGCACCACCATAGCTGCCACACCCATCAACCCAGCTCGCAATACGGAAGGACTAAATCCGGTCAAAGTGATGTACAGAGCCAGAACCGCTAGGATGGTTGCCTGTTGGGCCCGTACCGCCAATTGGCGGGTCAAGACAAAAACCACCCCCACCAACAGCGACACATGGAATCCAGAGGCTGCCAAAGCATGGGCCATACCGATTTCCCGAAAAGCATCCTGCAGATCAAAGTCCAACTGCGCCGCACGGGATCCCAGCACCAACGAAGTCAGTAAATTGCCCTCTCGTTCCCCCAAGCCATCAATAAAAGCCTTACGAATACGGCGTCGCAGGGTCCAGCCCCCCCAACTGCGTCCACCCGGCTGTACAACCAGCTCCTGAGCACTCAACCCGGCAAAGGCCCCCTGTCGCTGCAAGTAGGCTTGAAAATCAAAGGCGCCTGGATTCAAGGCCGGACTGGGTAAATAAAGGGATCCCGTCAGGAGTACCCGTTGGTTGGGGTGTAAATCCTGCCCTTCGGAGTTGGCAGGGTCGGTGGTGACATAGAGCTTGCCAGAAACCTGGCGAGTCGTTTGGTCCACGTGGAAAACCTGCTCCGCCTCTAGCCAGAATTGCAACCGTTCGCTGCGGGTCAGTCGCGGCTCGGAGGTGATCTGGCCCACTACAGTGATCCCCTGCTGCGGTGCTAGCAAACTAATGTCGGTTGAGCCAGGAAAGGGTTGTCGCCAGCCCAAGTAGCCCCAGGCCACCCAGCCCACCAACCCCATCACCAGCCAAGTGCGAGCTAGGCACGGTCGTCGTCGGCATAGCAGGGATCCCAGCAGGCCCACTGCCAGGGGCACCCCCCATCCCCAGCCGGCTGCCTGTGGCCAGGCCCGCATCAGCAGGCCCAAAATCCAGCCCAGTCCCAGCAGATAGGTCCGTTCCATCTCCCTGGTTGTGCTCTGCACCCCTACTGTACCGTTGCACTCAAGCTGGATCCATTTGGCAACCTTAACCTGACTTACAGCACCTGCCCGCCCGGCACCTAAGAAGAATGGAGCACCAAAAGGGACTGGGTGGTGCTTGTGGACGATTCTAAGCAGTACCGCTAGGAGGACACTCGTCTTAAGAGTGCTACGCAGCGCTTACGCAAACGAAGCGGCCAGGGCAGAGATTTGAGAAGTTCCTACCCTTGCCGAGAAAACAGATCAGGACAGCATCCAAGTGGATCCCTAATATCCTGTCAAGTGCACCACCACCTGCCGCAGGTGTCCCCGCTGCCGATGTTCCCACAGATAAATGCCCTGCCAAGTGCCCAAGGCCAATTGACCGGCACGAATGGGAATGGTTTCGGAGGTATGGGTCAGAGCAGAGCGAATGTGAGCGGGCATATCATCCATTCCCTCAGCTCTGTGCCGATAACGGCTTAAATCCTCTGGCACCAACTGGGCAAAGAAGCTCTCCAAATCCCGCAATACATCCGGGTCAGCATTTTCTTGAATCAACAAACTGGCGGAAGTATGGCAGACAAACAGGTGACATAGCCCCACTTGAATGCCGGAAGCTCCTACAAGTTGTTGTATATCCCCTGTCAGAGGATGCAGAGATTTACCGGCTGTCCGAATCGATAGGGTATGTTGTTGATGTTGAAGCGTTGCCTGCATGGTTGGGATCCCCTATCCAAAAGTAGTGCCATTCCAGCCCCAGAGATAACCCTTGGCATCGCTGAACTCAATGTAAATCCGTTTTTTGGGGATCCCTAAAGCAGACTCAATTTGCTCACAAAAAGCTTTGCTCATGGCTTGAGTTTGGCTACTAGAAAATTGTCCAATACTCTTGATCTCTACATAACAGCAAGGATCCATACTGCCCGCAAAGGTCATAGGGATCCCACCCTCAAAAGCAGTCATCACATAAGATTCTGACTTACTCAAATGCTGGGCTAAAGCACCAGAAAGAGCTTTGAGTAGCTTCTCCACTTGCACCGGTTCTGGCTGGATGGAAGTTTGCAGTTTGATCAGTGGCATCGTCTAGACTCAAACCCATCTTGCTTATCTTCGCATTCTCAGCTTCGCATTCTCAGTTCTCTGTTGACGGGATCCACCTGTGGTAGCGTAGCTGCAGAGTTAGGGAATGCTTGTATGGATGAACCACATCCAACCACACCTGAGGTTGGCCACCGGCAGGATCGGCAGGACCGTTTTGCTGTGCGCACCGATGCTGCCCCTGCTCCTGTTGGCCCCTATAGCCAGGGAGTTGTTGCTCCTGGGAAGTTCCTGTTCACCGCCGGACAGGTGGGTTTGGATCCCAAAACCGGCCAACTGGTGGGAGAAGATATTACCTCCCAAACCCAGCAGGCCTTGCGCAACCTAGAGGCCGTATTGGTGGCCGGCGGTACCAGTCTTGCCAACGTGGTCAAAACCACCGTCTTTTTAGCCGATATGAACGACTTTGCCGCCATGAACCGGGTTTACCAGGAATTTTTTTCAACGGATCCCGCGCCGGCCCGCTCTTGTGTACAGGTAGCCCGCCTACCCCTGAACGCGTTGGTGGAAATCGAAGCAGTGGCCGGGTATTCGTGACATCTCAACTTGTCTCAACTTTTTTAAGGAAGTCTACTCACAGGCTTAGCCTTAAGGTTGTAAATAAAGCTGGCGCGGTATTGACAAAGCAGGTTGCGCAGGTAGAGAGGCAAGTTACGCCGGTAGAGCAAGTGGGTTTTGTAGTGGATGGGTTTGCTGCGTCGGTTAATTGCTTGGCTGCGCTGCTGAAAAGCGATCTGGAGGGCGCGTTGGCGGGCTAAGGAGGTGGGTATACGAGTGGGTCTTGACTGTGGCATACCACACCTCCACAACAGCAGCATGACAGCATTGAAATCAGATTTAGACTTGAGATCTACT
The DNA here is from genome assembly GCA_937944885.1 of uncultured cyanobacterium. GTDB lineage: Bacteria > Cyanobacteriota > Cyanobacteriia > Thermostichales > Thermostichaceae > Thermostichus. The sequence goes on along the minus strand of CALFBB010000011.1, from coordinate 84,423 downwards.
TTACAGAGATCTTTGGGGCAGCAACAGCTCAGGATAGGAACTGGCCTTGCCTGTACAGCCAAAGCCCAGGCGTGAGAGAACTTGCATCCTCTTTCGAGATAGCTACTCTGCTCATTCCACCGACAAAGCCTCAAAACGCATTCCTACCCCCAACCGCCCCCCATTCACCCAATCCCAGGCTGATTGCTCCTTTTTGCCGGGAAACTGAGCCCGCTCAATCAACAGGGATCCCTCGCCGGTGGCCACGTAGACTCCTTCTCCCTTAGCCAATCCCACCACCTCTCCAGGTTGGCCCTTAGGTAACTCTGCAGGGGCGGGGTGCAGCTGAGGGGATCGAGAGCGGGTGATCTTGATGCGTTGTCCCTGCAAGCTGGTAAAACACTGGGGGGAAAAAGCACGAATTTGATTATGTAAAGCCTGAGCGGAGCGGCTCCAGTCCAGATGAAAATCTTGTTTTTTGAGTAAAGGAGCGTAGCTGGCCAGGGATCCCTCCTGAGGAATGGGGGTTAGTTCTCCCTTTTCCAGTTTCAACAGAGTTTCCACCAGAAGTTCTGCCCCCAGTTGAGCCAGTTGGGGGGCCAATTCCAAGCTTGTTTGCTCAGGGCCGATGGGGAGACTGGCTTGTAGAAGAATGGCTCCGGTATCCATGCCTTCATCCATGAGCATGGTGGTTACCCCCGTTTCTGTCTCCCCGTTGGCAATGGCCCACTGAATCGGAGCTGCACCCCGATAGGCCGGCAACAGGGATCCATGCACATTGACACAGCCTAGTGGCGGCATTTGCAACACCGTCAAAGGCAAAATCTGTCCGTAGGCCACCACCACAAACACATCCGCCGAGAGTGCCTTGAGGGCCGCCAAAACCCCCTCATCCCGTCGCAGGCGCGTCGGTTGCCAAACCGGGATCCCCTGCGCTTGGGCCAAGACTTTTGTGGGCGGAGGTAGGATCTTTTGCCCCCGCCCCTGAGGACGATCCGGCTGACACACCAAGCCCACCACCTCAAATTCGGGTCGTTGCAACAGGATCTGCAGCGAGGGTAAAGCAAATTCGGGTGTGCCGAAAAAGACAATCCGCATGACTGAATAGAATCAGGATTGTCCCTCAGTGTAGAGGGGATGAGGGATGGGTTTCGGGATTGTTCTCCCACCCCTGTACTACTGTTTTGGATGGCGGTTCTGGCTGAGCTTTCGATTCCTTGGCTTCTGACTCTGGAGCCTGGGTGAGAGGAAGCTGCCTGTTTTCCCCCAAGCCTGAGTTGGGTATGTCTTGTCGGAGAGGGGGGCGAACCGGGGGAGCTTGCCAAAAGCTAGCTTCTTTGAGATCAAACTCCTGACTCCAGGTGGGGAAGAACGACCCCAGTTTCTGACCAGAAAGCCGCAACCGCTGCAAAAACACCAACTCCAAGCGCGTCAATATCCGTCGCATAAAGTCCTTTGCCCAGGTCGGATCCGGAGCCTCAGCAGCTTGCAGGTTAACCTGTAACAGACCCAGCTTCCGATTCAGGTGGATGCGGGCCTGGATCCCTTCCTGGCGCAGCAGGTAGTTCAACAAGTAGTGAATGGCCTCCACATCCCCCTGTTTGGCTCGGTAAAGAGGGCCATCAGGATTGAGCTGAACTTGTCCTTCCCATTGCCGGTGCCACTCCGGGATGGCTTCTGTTGCCGGAAAGGCAAAGATCTCCACCCGGCGCTGCCCATAGACCGCAGCGATCGCCTCCAGCGTAGGAGCAAGATGCTCCAGCAAACGATCCGGCTCCGGTAGGGGATCCCCCTCAATTCGCACCAATAAGCGGTGGCCGGAAAGCCGGGCTTGCACCTGCAGATGCCCGTCTAGCCCCGCCTGCAAACGGGCCACCATATCCGACACATTGACCTGCGCAGAAGAGGGGAGCACCGGCCCTAGCCAAAGGGATCGGATCCAACCTAGCTCAACTCAGATACCCAAGATGAAGCGAGCCGTGTAGAAGTAAATTAACACTCCCAAAACATCCACAATCGTAGTGATAAAAGGAGCTGCCATTAAAGCCGGATCCAACCCAAAGGAACGAAACAGAAACGGCAACCCTGCTCCCGACACCGATGAGAGAACGGAAATACCAAACAAACTCAACCCCACAATGATCGCCACCGACAGATCCCGCTGCAGCGCATAGGCCCAGCCGACCGTGATCACACTGAGCATCACTCCCAACATGGCCCCCACTATTGCCTCGCGGGCAATCACCCCAAACCCATCCTTAAGGCGCACCACCGATGTGCTCAAGCCCCGAATCACCACCGTGGAAGACTGCGCCCCCACATTCCCGCCGCTATCCACCAGCAGCGGAATAAAGGCAGCCAAGGCGATGACTTGGCTCAACACCTCCTCCTGTCCGGCAATGATCGTGCTGGTGAAGGTATTGGTAAACAGCAAAATCAGCAGCCACACCACCCGTTTGCGGGCCGCTAACCAAAAGCTCAGATCAAAATAATCCTCTTCCCCAGATTGCACCCCGCCCAATGAGTAGATATCTTCGGTGGTTTCTTGCTCCAAAATGTCCAGCACATCGTCTACTGTAACGATCCCCACCAGGCGCCGTTCCGTATCCACCACCGGCACTGCCAAGAGGTCATATCGTTGGATTACTCGTGCCACTTCTTCTTGGTCGGTATTGGTACTGACAAACACCACCTCTCGATTCATCACCTCTCCCAGAGTTTGGGCCGGATCCGCTATTACCAGCTCCCGCAAAGACAGTGTCCCTGTCAAATGCCGCTCAGCATCTGTGATGTAGAGGTAGTAAATCGTCTCGGTTTCCTTAGCCAGCAGACGTACGCGCTCCAAGGCCTGAGCAGCCGTCAGATTCTCCTTGAGGGAAATATATTCCGGGGTCATAATTCGCCCGGCGGTGTTGGGAGCATACCCTAGCAGCAGGGCTGTTGCCTCCCGTTCTTGAGGGCTGAGCTGTGGCAGTAGTGCCGTCACCACTTTGGCAGGCAACTCGTCGAACAAACGGGCCCGGTCATCCGGTGACATCTTGTCGAGGATGTCCTGAATCTCCTGACTTTTGAACTCTTGCAGCAGAGTCTCCTGCAGCTCTAAATCCAGGTGTTCGTAAACCCGAATCGCCAAATCCTTGTTCAAGAGACGAAAGGCCAAAGCCTGTTGACCTTCCGGCAACTCTCCAATTACATCCGCAATATCCACTGGCTGAACAGGCAGCAGAAGAGATTTGGCCCTTTCCAGGTCATTTTGGGCTAGGGACAGACTCAGTTGCCCTCGCAACCATTCGCAGAATTCTTCCCGGCTCAGTTCTGAACGAATTGGAGTCGAGCTTCCACCAGTCAAATTCAACGGCCTGCCTCCCTGTGCTTCTAGTTTTAACTATGCCAGTAAAGCTGAACCTACCCCAACTTTGCTCCCCTTCTCACCAAGACACATTCTCTAACCTCACCCTCAAACCAGACACAAGCAAGGACTATTTATAGATTAAGGTCTATGTTTTTGATTACAAAACTTGACTTTTATCTATTCTCATTCGCCCCTAGCATGTTTTTAAGATTTCTTGCAAAATCTCAGGAAGCATGGTGAGTAAAGTCGGAATCCCTGGCTGAAGGAGGGTTATGAATTGGAACTGGCTGGTGACGAGCGTCTGGATGATTCCCCTCTATGCTTTGTTGGCCTGGGTAGGGGCGTTGTTGTGGTCACCGGGAATTACACGGCGCACGGGGCCACGTCCAGCCGGATATTTGAATGCTCTGCTGAGTTTGGTAGCCCTTATTCACAGTGTGGGGGCATTAATTGTCATTTGGGGGCAACCGGCTCAGGTGATCCGGATCCCCTGGATGCAGGTGGGGGATCTGGTGCTGGAGTTGCCCCTGCAAGTTTCGACGGTGACGCTGGGGGCCTGTGTGCTGGTGACGGGATTAAACGTAGTAGCGCAGGTGTATGGTTTTGGTTACATGGAGATGGACTGGGGCTGGGCGCGATTTTTCTCCTTGCTGGGGCTGTTTGAGGGGGGAATGTGTGCTCTGGCCCTGTGCGACTCGCTTTTTTTTAGCTACATCATTCTGGAGATTCTGACCCTGGGCACTTATTTGCTGGTAGGCTTTTGGTTTAACCAGCCACTGGTGGTGACGGGGGCGCGGGATGCATTTTTAACCAAGCGGATTGGCGATTTGTTGTTGCTGATGGGTGTGATTGCCCTCTATCCCCTGACGGGATCCTGGGATTTTGAGGCTTTGGCAGCTTGGGCAGAATCGGTGCGAGCTGGGGCTGTGAGTGTGGATCCCGGCCTGATCACCTTGGTGGGGTTGGGGTTACTGGCGGGTTCGGTGGGTAAGTGCGCTCAGTTCCCGTTGCACCTGTGGCTGGATGAAGCGATGGAGGGGCCTATACCTTCCACGATTTTGCGCAATGCTGTGGTGGTCAGTACTGGCGCTTGGGTGTTGATTCGGTTGCAACCTCTGTATGCTCTGTCGCCAACAGTGCTGGCGGTGATGCTCACCCTGGGTGGCCTGACGGCGGTGGGGGGATCCCTGGTGGCTTTGGCTCAGATTGATGCCAAGCGGGCCTTGTCCTACCTGGTGAGTGCCTACATGGGCTTGGTTTTTGTTGCAGTGGGTACTGGGCACACCCAGCAGGCCTACGCTCTCTTGCTCACCTACGCTGCGGCGATGGCTTTGTTGGTGATGTCTATAGGTACTGTGATCTGGAACAGCATCACCCAGGACCTCCGCTACCTGGGGGGATTGTGGTCGCGCCGTCCGATCTCGGGCCTATGTTTTTTGACCGGCATAGCAGGGATGGTTGCCTTGCCGCCCTTTGGTTCTTTCTGGGTGCTGACGGATTTGTGGCAGCAGCTGGTGGAGTCTGGTCAATGGCTTTGGGCAGGGGTTCTGGTTTTCACCAATGGCATTGCGGCACTGGGGTTGACGCGGGTGTTTGGGTTGGTTTGGGCAGGCAAGCCCCAACAGATGAGTGAGCGCTCGCCGGAGGTGCACTGGCCGATGATGCTGCCTACAACGGCCATGATGGGAGTAACCCTGCACATGCCGATGATCTTGGCAGCGCTGGCTTTGCTGCCGGCGGTGGACGGGATCCCTGCTGGAGTGATGACCGCTTCTAGCCTAGTGGGGATAACTTTGGGGGCATGGCTTTACCTCAATCCAGAGCGTCAGGCGGTGGATTGGGCCTTTTTGGCGGATTGGCAGGATCTGTTGGCCAACGACTTTTACACCCCCAAGCTTTACCGGGCCAGCGTGGTGTTTGCGGTGCGCATCATTTCTGAGATCACGGCTTTGTTTGACCGCTATGTGGTAGATGGCTTGGTTAATTTGACCAGCTTGGCCGTGCTGGCGGGAGGGCAAGTTTTGAAATACACCAACTCCGGTCAGTTGCAGGTTTATCTGCTCACGATTGTCATTGCGGTGGCTGTTATCAGCTGGATATCCCTCTAAGGTTTTATCTCTGCACAATCTCATCACGAACCCTAAAAGAATAGGAGGAGAGAGTGTTAAGTCTATTGATTGGGTTGCCAATGGTTGGATCCCTGGGACTGTTTCTAGGGTTAGGGGGGCGTCGCTTGGCTATTGTTTTGGCAGGGATCCCTTTGGTGATTTCGCTGCTGCTGTTCCGGGATTTTGACCTACAGGCAACGGGGATGCAGTGGCTGGAGCACCGGGATTGGATCCCGCAGTTGGGATTAAATTATTCCCTGGGTTTGGATGGTTTATCGCTATTGATGCTGGCCCTCAATGGGTTAATTACTCTGATTGCGATATTGACCACTGAGCCGGAGGTGAAGCGGCCCAACTTGTTTTACGGCCTAATTTTACTGATGAGTGGGGCGGTGAATGGGGCCTTTACCACCCAGAATCTAATCTTGTTTTTCTTGTTTTATGAGCTGGTGTTGATCCCGATTTACTTATTGATCTCCATCTGGGGGAGCAACAAGCGGGACTATGCTGCTATTAAGTTTTTGATCTACACGGCTGTTTCTGCAGTTTTTCTATTAGGGGCCTTTTTGGCCATCTATTGGATTGGGGATCCCCACAGTTTTGAGTTGGCGGAAATCCCCATTTCTGACTTTAGCCCTGCTGTCCAAACCTTGCTCCTGCTGGCTTTGATTGTGGCTTTTGGCATCAAGATGCCGCTGATCCCCTTTCACACCTGGCTACCCGATGCCTATGGGGAGTCCTCGGCGCCGGTGGCGATGCTGTTGGGGGGGGTTCTCTCCAAGTTAGGAACTTACGGTTTGTTTCGCTTTGGGTTACAGCTGTGGCCGCAAGCTTGGGCGGATCTGGCCGGGATCCTAGCCTGGTGGGGGGCAGTGGCAGTGTTGTCCGGGGCTTTGGCGGCCATTGCCCAGAAGGACATCAAGCGGATGGTGGCCTATAGCTCAATTGGGCATATGGGCTACATTCTCCTGGGTATGGCGGCAGCTACTCCCATCAGCCTAACGGGGGTGATGGTGCAGATGGTAGCCCATGGCTTGATTCTGGCCCTGTTGTTTGATCTGGTGGGTTTGGTGGAGCGCAAGGTGGGCACCCGCGATCTGGATGTGTTAAACGGGTTGCTCAACCCGCTCCGTGGTCTGCCGGGGATTAGTGCCCTCTTGATTTTGGGAGGTATGGCTAGTGCCGGGATCCCAGGGTTGGTAGGGTTTGTAGCAGAGTTTTTGATCTTCCAAGGCAGCTACAGCGATTTTCCCTTACCTACCTTGATTGGTATTTTGGGGACAGGATTGACGGCGGTGTATTTCGTTATTCTGCTCAACCGCACCTGTTTTGGCAAGTTGGACAACCGCACGGCTTACTACCCTTCTGTGCAAGGGTGGGAGCGGATTCCTGGTTTGATTTTGGCGGGGTTAATTCTCTGGTTTGGCATTCAGCCAATGAACTTGGTGAAATGGCCACAGCAGCTGGCTTTTACCCTCTCCACTCAGGTGGCACAAACCCATACCGTTATCTTGGCAGAAGCCTCAGAGGTTTCTGGCTAAGGAGGGTCAAATGGAGAGAATTCCATCCCACTAACGCTGTTTTCTCTCTCACCCATTTTGGGTACAGCCGTCTAACCGAAGCTTCAGTTTCACTTCGAATGCCTAGGAGCCTACTATGACCACAACCCTTGCAGCCACCAAGTTGCCTCCTTCCACCCATCCTTTTGCAGAGATTGTTCACCGCTTGGAGGCAGGTGGATCGATGTTGCCAGATACGCCGGAGAACCTGATGCAGATTATCGGCCTTTACAAAGCTTATGCGGTGCCGATGGATTTCTACTGGCGGGATCTGCTCTATATTGCCGAGCAAGTATTTGTGGATCCGCTCCCGTTTTTTAAGTTCATCATCCCCGAAGAATATCTCAAGTTGGCCAATCACTATGCCGGGGAGAGTGCTGATTTGCGCATTTGGCGCGGTATAGATACAGCTCACCCTGAGCTTTTAGAGTTTATGGAAAAAGGGGAGCTCAAACGCAAGCTGCCCCGCATTTTGCATCACCTTTGGCATGACCGCATCAACATGGAATTTGCCGAAGAATGTATGCGGGCCATGCTTTGGCATCGGGATATGGGGGGATTGTTGGATCCTTACATGGACTCAGAGGAATATAAACAAAATGCCGACCGCGCCATTCGGGCTTATGTGCAAGGAAACCCTCTGCTCCAAGGGCTGTATAAGCTCTTCCCCGATATGTTCATGGAGCTGTGCCGCCAAGCCACGATGTACTCGGTGCTGGGCTTATTTTGGGAGGTCATGGCACCCGTCTTTTTCGAGATGAGCGATCTCTACGATGAGGGTAAGCTCACCACTGTACCGGAGGCAATGAACTTTTTGGTGAATGGGATCTTTGCTGTTGCCGGCAGACCTATCTATCACCGTGTCCGTATCCGCGGAGAATGGTACGATATTGTGCCCAAATCCAAAGGATTTACCTGGCTTTATGAAGCGGCCTTTCCCTACGTAGAAGCCGTTTTTTATCGCACCTCCCCCTTCCGAGGCACCAAGTCCTACAATGCTCAGGCCAACCAAGTGCCGACCAATCAGTTGGATTTTCACTACGGTATCTTATACGCCGATAAGTTCCCGGTGGCCTCAGCCGGGATCCCTCCCACTCTTCTACACCAAGATATGTATCACTTCTTGCCTCAGTATTTGGTGGATTATTATCGTCAGCACTGCCGGGGTGAAGAGGATATGCTCATCCAGTTGGGGGTGAGTTTCCAGCGCTCCATGTACAATGTGACCTCAGCAGTGATTCAAGCCGGTAGAGCTGCTTTTCTCTATCCTTTAGATGATCCCAATCCTCGCCACTTGATGATGAATCGTCGTTATTTTGAAGGGCAACTGAACCGTTTTGCCAGACCTGAATATGGCATCCGGGAAGCTGCCCGCCTTACCTATATTCAGGATCAAAACTATCGCTAGGCTCTACAAGTTATCTCTGCAATAAAGACCCGAAACAAGCAACAAGGGGGATCCCACTCATGCCGGATATTGTTGATATTGCTGTTTCTGTAGAAGGCTTTTCCACCTTGGTGACGGCGGTCAAGGCGGCCAACTTGGTGGATACCCTGAAAAGTCCCGGTCCCTTTACCGTGTTTGCGCCCACCGATGCTGCTTTTGCCAAGCTGCCACCTGGCACAATTACTACGCTGGTGCAAAATATCCCCCAATTGACCCGGATTTTGTGTTATCACGTTATCCCTGGCCGTTTGAAAAAAGCTGACCTGGCTAAGTTCCAAAGTGTAGGATCGGTGGAGGGGTCCCCGATTGATCTAACAATTGATAAAGAGACCTTCGAGGTGAACAATGCCACCGTCCTTCAGGCCGATATTGAGGCAGAAAACGGCATCATTCACGTCATTGACACAGTGATCCTGATGCGGCCCCATTGGTTCTGGCCCATCATGAACTCTACCCTGCCCACCTCTGCCGGAGCATAAACGGAATGTAACGGCTGAATAAACGGTAGCTGGAAACACATTTTGCTGATTCAGAGAGGCCAACAGTAAAAAGGGGGTAATGTTCAAGGGATCCCAGACGTGCGTTTTGATACTTATGATCCGGGTGAGGGTTTTTATGACGAGATGTTTTTGGCGGTGAATCAACCCCGCCCCGAGGCAGTGCCCCTGATTGAGCGCATTCACTCCCTCCAGGAAGGGGAACTTGAGCAGCGGCAGCAAGCAGCGCAGGCGGCTTTATTCCAGATGGGGGTGACCTTTAATGTCTATGGCGATAGTCAGGGTACAGAGCGGATTTTTCCCTTTGATATTATTCCCCGCATTGTTTCTGCCAACGAATGGAGTCGGCTGGAACGGGGCTTAAAGCAGCGCATTCATGCCCTCAACCTGTTTATTGATGATGTTTACCACGACCAGAAGATTCTCAAGGATAAAGTTGTACCGCGAGAGCTGATTGAGTCGGCTAAGGGCTTCTTGCGCCCTTGTATTGGCTTGAATCCACCGGCAGGCATCTGGTGCCACATTACCGGAACTGACCTGGTTCGGGATCGGGATGGCACCTGGTATGTGCTGGAGGACAACCTGCGCTGTCCTTCAGGAATATCCTATGTTTTAGAAAACCGGCGGGTGATGAAAAGTACCTTCCCGGCTCTCTTTAACACCATGGGAATTCAGCCGGTGGATGATTACCCTAGCCACTTACTGGAAACTCTGCTTCACTTGACTCCTCCCCACCTTGCCAACCCAACCGTGGTGGTGTTGACCCCGGGCATTTACAACTCTGCCTATTTTGAACATTCTTTTTTGGCCCAACAAATGGGAGTGGAATTGGTGGAAGGGCGGGATCTGGTGGTGGCAGATGGTTACTTGCAAATGCGCACCACCAAGGGTTTACAACGGGTGGATGTGGTCTATCGCCGTATTGACGATGATTTTATCGATCCCCTGGCATTTCGTCCCGATTCCCTACTGGGGGTAGCGGGGTTGCTGGAGGTGTATCGCTCTGGCCGGGTCGCCATTGCCAATGCTTTGGGCACAGGGGTAGCCGATGACAAGGTGATCTACGCCTATGTCCCCAAGATGATTCGCTACTACTTGGGTGAAGAGGCTATCCTGCCCAATGTAACCACCTACCTCTGTTGGGATCCCAAAGACCAAGCCTATGTGCTGGAGAATTTGGACAAGCTGGTGGTTAAAGCAGCCAATGAGTCAGGGGGCTACGGCATGTTGATGGGATCCCAGGCCACAGCAGCAGAACGGGCTGCCTTTGCCGAGAAAATCCGGGCCCAGCCCCGCAACTACATTGCTCAACCAACCCTATGCCTGTCGCGGGTACCCACTTTGGTGGATCGGGGGGAAGGCCCTCGCCTAGAGCCTTGCCATGTGGATCTACGGCCCTACATCCTCTACGGCGAGGAGATCTATGTTCACCCCGGTGGCTTAACCCGTGTTGCCCTTAAGAAGGGATCCCTGGTGGTCAACTCCTCCCAGGGAGGAGGCAGCAAAGATACTTGGGTCTTGTGCCCCGATTCGAAATGTTGATGAGGAAGGCAACTTTGTCGTTTGGGTGACCTGGAGGGCGGCAAGCTCCGCCATAGTGCCTGTGGCCTGGAGAGTATGCTATGAGCTAACGGCAAGTCTAAGGACAATCCCAACCAAAGCCACAGTAGCAGCCCCAATCAAGGCAAAAGCTAGGTTAACCACTTGGGTACTGGCTTTCTGATAGGAGTCAATCCGATCCAATACCACTCGGTTTTCTGTCTCTTGCTCAGTCCACCGTTGGGCTTGCTCGGCAACTACGATTTCTAGCCGCGCATTTGTCCTGGAAACATCCTGGCGGATCCCTTCAACATCCTGGCGGATCCCTTCAATTGCACTCAGTACATCTCTGAGGGTGGGCTCGTTGGCAGCTGTCATCTGTAGTCTCTCTGGATTGTGGAGAGATTGGTTGAGGGGTCAACCTGGGTTTTCTTTTTTTGCTCGGTAGAGGCTCCACCTGCATTCTAGCTTTGGGGTAGGCACTTCCCTGATGCTGCACTAGGGGATGACAACAAGCTCAACCCGTCTGGGCTGCCCCGGGATCCCCATTATGAAAGCAGGACTACGCCCAAAACCATTGAAGGGATCCCCTGGCTGAGATAGGCTTTGCGGTTAGTTCAGTAGGTGTGAGGTGAGTATGTGTGGCATTGTCGGCTATGTCGGCTTCCAGTGGGCTGCCCCAATTCTTTTGGAGGGCTTACGGACCTTGGAATATCGCGGCTATGATTCTGCCGGTATTGCCACCGTTGATGCTGAGCAGGGGGTGAAAATTGTCCGAGCTACCGGCAAGCTGCACAATTTGCTGGTGAAGCTGACTGCCGATATGCCCACCGCCAAAGTCGGGATTGGCCATACCCGTTGGGCCACCCATGGCGGCGTTACCGAAGAAAATGCCCATCCCCACTGCGATGAGCGTGGGCGCATTGTGGTTATTCAAAACGGCATTGTTGAAAACTATCTGGAACTGAAAGAACACCTGTTGGAGCGTGGGATCCGCTTTCGTTCCCAAACCGATACAGAGGTGATTGCCCATCTGCTCAGCCTTTACACCGAGGAGTTGGGTTCTTTTGAAGCTGCCTTTGGCCGAGTGATGCAGCAATTGCAGGGGGGCAATGCCGTGGTAGCCCTGGATCGGGATTTCCCAGATCAGGTGATAGCAGCCCGTTTGGGCAATGCCGGAGCGGTGGTGGTGGGAGAAGGGGAAGGAGAGAACTTTGTGGCTTCCGATCTGCCGGCAATTGTGCGCCACACCCGCAAGGTGGTGTTCTTAGAGGATGGGGAAATGGCCATCCTGACTGAGTCCAGTGTGCGTTATCAACGCATTACCGGCGAAGAGCTACGTAAAACCAGCACCACCGTGGCCTGGGATCCAATCTCGGCAGCCAAGGGGGGCTACAAGCACTTCATGCAAAAAGAGATCTTTGAGCAACCCCGCACCACCACCGATACCCTACGCGGCCGGGTGGATATTGAACATGGCCGGGTCACCTTGGAGGGACTAACCCTATCGGAAGCACAGCTAGCGCAAATTGAGCAAATTCACGCCGTAGCCTGTGGCACCGCCTGGCACGCCTGCCTGGTGCTCAAGTACTTTGTGGAAAACATTGCCCGCACCCCTGTAGAAGTGGACTACGCCTCTGAGTTTCGCTACCGCAACCCCGTGTTGCGTCCCAACAGCCTGTTGTTGGCCTTAACCCAATCCGGGGAAACTGTGGATACGTTGGCGGCCATGAGTGAAGCCCGCCGGCAAGGGATCCCCACCCTGGGTATTTTGAATGCCATAGGATCCCAGGCCAGCCGCCTAGCCGATGGAGGGGTGATTTACATTCACGCTGGGCCGGAGATTGCCGTTGCCTCCACCAAGGTGTTTACCGGCATGTTGATGGCAGGGTATCTATTTGCGTTGCAGATTGCCCAGGCCAAAGGGATCCTTAGCTCCACCCAGATGCGTACCCATCTGCAGGCGCTCATTGAGCTACCGGGCAAAATCAGTCTTCTCCTCAAGGATACAGCTCTCTACGACCAGCTGGCAGAGCAGTACCATCACGTTACAGATATGCTCTACCTAGGCCGCTGGGTGAATGCGCCCATTGCCCTGGAAGGAGCCTTGAAAATGAAAGAGGTCAGCTACATTCACGCCGAGGGCTACCCAGCTGGGGAGATGAAGCACGGCCCGATTGCCTTGATCGATGAGCGTATGCCTGTGGTGTGTATTGCTACCCGGGATCCCGTCTATGAAAAGATGCTCTCCAACATCGAGCAGGTACGGGCACGCGGCGGACGGGTGATTGCTCTGATTAACCCAGAGGATACTCAAGTGCGGGAGAAGGCCGACCACATTATCGAAGTTCCCAGCACTACACCGCTGTTATCGGCCATTCTGAATACGATTCCGTTGCAGCTCTTTTCCTATGCTATGGCCTTGCGCCGTGGTGCCGATGTGGATCAACCCCGTAACCTAGCCAAGTCGGTGACGGTGGAGTAGTTCTTCGGGCATCCTTGCTGCCTAGAAGGGAAGCAGTTTTTGCTGTCACAGGAGCCTGGTCAAAGGGGGAGGTTAAAAACGCTCTCATCCGCACCTGGGTTTTGCAAAATGGGGCAAATCACCTCACTTGCGGTTGAGGATCCCGCGGGAATGCGCCAGTCAGAGAGTAAACTTTGAATCTGGTCCTTGAGAACTTGGAGATCAGCAATTTGCTGCTCAATCTCCTGCAACTTGTCTTGTAGGTGATCGCGAATCTCTTGGCAGGGCAACTGACCCTGGTCATGGACCTGTAAAATGGCCCGGATTTCCTTTAGGCTGAGACCCAACCTTTGGCAACGGCGAATAAAAGCCAACCGGGCCAACACCGCCGCATCAAACAACCGGTAGCTAGACGCCGCTCGCTCCACCGTTGGGCCGAGCAGACCTATCGACTCGTAATGGCGCACAGTGCGTATGGGTAAACCTGCCGCCAGTGCTACTTGGCCGATTTTCAAACCAGAGGATGAATGCTCCCTAGGCCTAGAAGCAACCATGATCAGAATCAGATTCGTGGAGCTCCCAGCTTAACAAAACCAGATCCGTTCAAGCCAGATTGAGAGGGATCCCGTTTTTCGGCTCAGTGGCTTGCTAGAACCCAAACCCCTCCTACAATCCTGTATCTATCCCAGGATCAGGGTTGCTCCAAAGGCAAGTCCGAGAAGAGCAATGGAGCAATATTGGCCGCCTGGTTGATGGGGATTTCGTCGTTAACAGGGTACTGATAAAACTGATCCAACCGCCGGCACAGACCTTCTGGTGTCAGAGACTGTACATTGGAGCTAATGATGTAGCTTTGGGAAGGCGAAGCACGAAAGGTTTGAAAGGCTCTGCGGCAAAAGGCCTGCTTGGCCTCAGGATCCGCCTGTAACCATTCTGGGCCAGTGAGTTTACCCGATAAGGTGAGAGCTGTAGCTGCCAACATGGGTAAGCCACTTGCCAAGCCCAAGCCGGCTATGAAAAGAAGCAGAAACCCTGCTTTCAAGACCCACTTAGAAAAAGATGCCCAATGCATTTGCCAGTATTGCCCCCCAGTTGGATGGGCGAGTGGAGACCCAACTTCTTCAATCATAGTGGAAGGCCTGCTGCTTCTTTCGACTTTAGTTAAGACCTTAAGACCTGAGGCTAAAGGGGATCCCTGCCGGAGATGAGCCTACATTGGCAAGTCGGGAAGGCTCTCCCCTTCGCCATTGCCGGCTGTTGTCACTCGATTCAGCACTTCCTACTGCTCGGGCATCAGGCTAAAAAGAAGGCTAGAAGAACTCTGGCCTCCTCTGCTACGCCATCCTATGGCTCGCCCAAAATCCCGCCGCAAACAACGTTTTCCTCACCTACTGGGCTCCAAATGGACATCCGTACACCCCATCCTGGGTTGGCGACACTTTCAGGTGAAAGAACGTCAACAGGGGAAAGGCGGGCTGGTGTTTGCCGAGCTGGTGGCAGTTTGTGATCCGCAGGTGCGCCTTTGGGTGAATGCTGCCGTCCTGAAAAACCGGGAACTTTGGCAGGCGGGCTGGGTAGCCGGGATCCCCTGCAAGCCAGAGACAGGAGACAATCAAGAGGATCCCCAAGATCTAGAAGATCTGGACAGCACCTTCCTATAGGAGCCAGAAGGCCGTGCGCATTGGGCAAGGATACGACATTCACCACTTGGTGGTGGGGCGCCCCCTCATCCTGGGTGGCGTTCACATCCCCTACGAAAAGGGGCTGCTAGGGCATAGCGATGCTGATGTGCTTACCCATGCCATTATGGATGCCCTGCTCGGGGCAGCTGCCCTGCGGGATATTGGCTACTACTTCCCTCCGGAAGAGGAGCAGTGGCGGGGCGCCGACAGCATCCTGCTGTTGCAGCAGGTGGTGCAGCTGGTGGGCAAAGAGGGCTGGCAAATTGGCAACATCGATACCGTCGTAGTAGCGGAGCAGCCAAAACTTAAGCCCCACATCCCAGATATGCAAGCCCGTTTGGCAGAAGCTATGGGCATCTCACCTCGGCAGGTAGGAGTGAAGGCAACCACCAACGAAAAATTAGGGCCTGTGGGGGAAGGTCAGGCAATTGCTGCTTTTGCGGTCGCCCTGCTCTTGACAGCCGCCTAAGCAGGGCATGCCAAACTGGAAGCCCATCACAGGATTGGGAGCAAAAGATGGCGGTTACAGAAAATAGAACCCAACCCATCCGCAGCGGGATCATCTGTGTAGTGCTGCTTGGCTTGGTGCTCCTTGGGTTAAGTGCCTGTGGGATCCCTAGCCGTCCCCACCTCATCGGCACGGTCACCTCCGACCCCAAAACCTTCAACACCTACTTGGCTGCCGAAAGTTCCAGCCGCGATGCCATCACCTATCTTGAAGAGGGGCTGGTGACCCTTGACGAAAATACCCTCCTGCCCAAACCCCAACTGGCAGAAAGCTGGGAAGTGTTTGACAATGGGTTGCGCTATGTTTTTACCCTGCGGGAAGGGTTGCGCTGGTCGGATGGAGAACCGCTGACAGCAGCGGATGTAGACTTTACCTTTAATCGCATCATTTTTGATGAGCGGATCCCTACCTCCTCACGGGATGTGAAGCGGATTGGCGAGTCGGGAGCCTTACCCCAGGTACGGGCCTTGGATGAACGACGGGTGGAGTTTGTCCTACCGGAACCATTTGCCCCCTTTCTGATTCAGGCGGGATCCCCGATTTTGCCCAAACACATTTTGGAACCCACCGTTGAGCAGGTGGACAGCCGCGGCAACCCCCTTTTTCTACAAACGTGGGGCATCGATACCCCGGTAGAAGAACTGGTGGGAGCTGGCCCCTATGTCCTGCAGGAATACACCCCCGGACAGCGGCTGGTTTATCGGCCCAATCCCTACTACTGGAAAGGGGAAGGGCTGCCCCGCATTGAACGCTTGATCCTGCGGATTGTTGACTCCGAAGATACCGCCCTGTTGCAATTTCGCTCCCGTGAGACGGATGTTCTATCGGTGCGGGGTGGTGATTTTCAGCTGCTGAAGCGGGAAGAGGAGCGGGATCAATTCACCATTTATGACCTGGGTCAGACCCTGAATAACAACTTTTTTGCCTTTAACCTCAGTCGGGCCCGTAACCCTCAAACCGGGCGACCTTTTGTGGATCCAGTGAAAAGTCGTTGGTTTAACGATCTCAACTTTCGCAAGGCTGTAGCCCATGCCATGAACCGGCAAGCCTACGTGGATAGCGTCTTGCAAGGCTTGGGAGAAATCCAGCACTCGGTCTTTTCACCAGCCAGCCCCTTTTACCTAAGCCCTGCAGAGGGACTGCCCACCTACGAGTACAACCCAGACAAAGCACGACAACTGCTGCTAGAGGCCGGTTACACCTACGACGACCAAGCCCACCTGCGGGATCCGGAGGGCAACCGGGTGCGCTTTAGCCTGATTACCAATGCCGGCAACAACCAGCGGGAGGCAACAGGTTCGTTGATTAAAGCAGATCTGGAACGCATTGGCATTACGGTAGATTTTACCCCCATTGCTTTTAATACCCTAGTGCAGCGCACCGATGCCCGCGATTGGGAAACCCTGCTGCTGGGTTTTGGGGGAGGGGGCACAGAGCCGAACAACGGCTCCAACATCTGGCGCAGCGATGGCCGCCTACACCTCTTTAACCTGGGGGATTTACCCAACAACCCGGCAGAGGGAGTCGAGGTTTCTGATTGGGAACGGGAAATCGACCGCATTTTTATTGCAGGGGTGCGGGAGCTGGAGTTTGAAAAGCGCAAGGCTCTCTATGATCGTTTTCAGATCATCATTCAGGAGCAACTGCCCCAAATCGGCACCTTTAACCCTCTGGTGCTCTCGGCCATACGCAATCGCGTTGAGGGGGTGGATCCACGCCCAATCTTGGGGCCCCTCTGGAACTTGGAGCAGCTTTACATTCAGGAGTAGCATTTTGCGGGGTAGGACATGGAAGCGCCTTCGGAGTTGTTGAGTTGTGTCCCCGTAATCCAAATTCGACAGGCGGAACTCAGTTGTGAAACTCAGTTGTGAGTTTTACTGTGGGATCCTGGGTTTCATTAAGGAATGGGAGCACCAGTTTGAGCCGGGATTTCCGCGTTTGCTGCTGGTTTGTCGTGGCCCGATTCGCCTCTTTCTCACGGAACATCCCGAGAGTGCTTTTGGCGCCTTGATTTACATCTACGTCTCCGAAGTGGATAGCTTGGCCCGAGAGTTTAGAGGCCGGGGGGCCCCGATCGATCTTGGCCCTATTACCCAACCCTGAGGTGGGCGGGAAATTCATTTACGGGATCCCGATGGCAATCCCCTCCGCTTGGGTCAGGTGCTGGAGGAGGAAATTCCAATTTGACCGAATCCGGAAGCCCACACGGCTTAGGATCCTGTATCAGCCAACTTCGGTGGGCAGGCATAATTGGGAAACGTCATCCTGGCTATGGCGGACATCTTCTTCGAGAGCTGGCACACATTCATGCTGGAACACGATATGGTCATCATCGGTGGCGGGCTGGCCGGTTGTCGGGCTGCTTTAGAAGCCTTGCGACAGGATCCCGGTCTCAATCTGGCATTGGTGGCCAAGACTCACCCGATGCGCAGCCACTCGGTAGCGGCCCAGGGGGGAATTGCCGCTGCTCTGCAAAATGTGGATGAACAGGATTCTTGGCAGGCTCACGCCTTCGATACCATCAAGGGATCCGATTATCTGGCGGATCAAGATGCGGTGGAGATCCTCACCCGAGAAGCACCGCAGGCCATTATCGATTTGGAACATTTGGGGGTGTTATTTTCCCGCCTGCCGGATGGCCGCATTGCTCAACGGGCCTTTGGGGGTCATAGTTACAGGCGCACCTGCTACGCTGCCGATAAAACCGGGCATGCCATCTTACATGAGCTGGTGAACAACCTGAAACGCTTTGGGGTAAAGCTCTACAGCGAATGGTACGTACTGGATCTGATCCTGGAAGACAACCAAGCCAAGGGTGTGGTGATGCTGGAGCTAGCCAGCGGGCGGCTAGAGGTGGTACGGGCCAAGGCGGTGATGCTGGCAACCGGCGGCTACGGGCGCATCTACAACTCCACCTCCAACGACTTTGCCTCCACAGGGGATGGCATGGCAATGGTGGCCCGGGCCGGCTTACCCCTCCAGGATATGGAGTTTGTCCAGTTTCATCCGACGGGGCTGTATCCGGTGGGGGTACTGATCTCAGAGGCAGTGCGAGGGGAAGGGGCCTACCTGATCAACAACGAGGGGGAACGCTTCATGGCCCACTATGCTCCCAGCCGCATGGAGCTGGCCCCCAGGGACATCACTTCGCGGGCAATTGTTACGGAAATACGGGCCGGACGAGGGATCGGCAACAAAGACTATGTTTACCTGGATCTGCGCCATTTGGGAGCTGAAAAAATCCATAGCCGGCTACCCTTCTGCTGGGAGGAGGTCCATCGCCACCTGGGTATTGACGCGGTGGTAGAACCTATCCCGGTGCGACCCACGGTGCACTACTGTATGGGTGGGATCCCGGTGACGCTCGATTGCCAAGTCCTACGGGATCCCAAAACCCCGGTAGAAGGACTCTTTGCTGCCGGTGAAACCGCCTGTGTCTCGGTGCATGGAGCCAATCGCCTAGGGAGCAACTCCCTCCTAGAGTGTATTGTCTACGGGCGACGGGCGGGGGTCGCCTTGGCAGAAGCAGTCCGCAGTCGAGTCTTGCCCAAGGTGGATGAGGGATCCCTGCTCAAACAGGCCACAGAGCGGATCAGGAGTCTGATGGAAAAATCAGGAGATACTCGTATTGATAAGGTGCGGCGACAATTTCAAGATTGTATGAGCAAGTACTGCGGCGTGTATCGTACAGAATCTCTTCTTCAAGACGGGATCCAACAACTGCAGCAGATTCGGCAGCACTACGATCACCACCTGCGCTTGGATGATCAGAGTAAGGTTTGGAACACCGAGCTGATTGAAGCCCTGGAGCTGGATAACCTGATTACCGTCGGATCCCTGATTCTCTATAGCGCCCTAGAGCGGCGAGAAAGTCGTGGATCCCATGCCCGCGAAGACCACCCCCAACGGGATGATCAACACTTTTTGCGTCACACCTTGGTGGCCCTGCGCGAGGGATCCCCTCACCTCAGCTACCGCCCCGTAGTGATCACCCACTTTTCTCCCCAAGAACGAAACTATTAGCATCCCTCCCCATAGGAATGGGTACAGAGAGAAGCTTACCCATCCGACCAGATGGCTGTCCGTCCTGATAATAATAAACTCACCCATCTTCCTCCCGCTGGAGCATCCAAATCAAAATAGCCATAACCTCCTCTAAGTCGGTGGATACCCGATAGAGCATCAAATCTTGTGTAATATGAATATATAATATGAATATATTTTTGTCCCCGATCAAGTAGACCAAGTTGCTAAATATCACCAGTAGTAACAGCTCCATAAATGATCCTGTCTTTTGTATCTATCCAATGCAAGTTGTACAAATCCTTGCCTTAAATTTCCTTGCTTTACCTCAATAATAAAAACATGATGTTTTGACTTGAGGTAGCAATCTATATCTCCCTATCAAAGCTGATTAACTTCAATCTTGTACTCGGTATTGAGCTTAATATTGACCTTGATATCGATCAAGTGAATGATATCTAGAATAATCGGGGCAATCCACATCTCACAGCGGCTGGCCTCACTACTCAGATCAACATGCTTTTGCGCCATGAGGATTCGCTGCTTTGTCGATTGAGCATGTGGAGTTACCTCCTCTCGGTAAGCAGATGAACTTTCAGACAGCGCCAGTTCTTGGCGAGTAAACCCCACTCCCAATTCTTAAAGAATCTCGTCAATCGGAAACCCTATCTCAAAATAGCTACGGAACGTGTAGGTCTTACTCGGATCAAGAATTGATTTTCGCCGCCGTAAGGAAGTCATTGTCTGGCTACCCATCCTCAGATCCATGGGGTCTTGAGCAATCGGCTTTGATCCTAGCTGAGTTCCTGATCCTCTTTTCTGCCCGCAGCCCCACCGTCAGAAGCTAGACCAACCAACCCCTAGCCTAGGGATCCCTTACATCGACAGATTCAGCAGCTGCGCCAACTCGGCAAAGCTCTCCACCACCGCATCGGCTCTAGCCTGGCGCAAGGCTTCTGGCGCAAAAGAGGTGGTAATACCTACCGCAAAGCATCCGGCTCCCTTGGCCGAGCGGATCCCATGGGTAGAGTCCTCAATCACCAAACACAAGCCGGGATCCACCCCCAAGCAAGCAGCAGTTTTCAGATAGGGTTCTGGGTCAGGCTTAGCCCGTTGGATATCTTCGGCAGTAATCACCCCATCAAACCAGCGCCCTAGATCAAAGCGGGTGAAGATACGCTCTTGATCCTGACGGGTGGCAGAGGTGGTCAGAGCAAGGGCAGAGAACCGCCGACGGCTAGCAGCCAAAAACTCCAATACCCCTGGCACCAGAGAAACCTGATCCAGTAAGTCGGCAAAAGCGCTGGCCTTTTCTGCAATTAAGCGCTGCACCACAGCCTGCTGCTCCTCCACCGGGGTATCTGTACAGTGCTCAACAAGATAAGCAAACATGTCCCGGTCGGTGCAGCCCTTGAACCGGAGAGAAATGGGTGCTAACTCTATCGATAAACCGCAGCGTTGCAGGGCAGTTGCTCCTGCCTGAGCATGAATAGGTTCGGAGTCCACAATCACCCCGTCCATATCGAAAATCAGGCCGTCAAAAGATTGCATAGGAGGAGCTCACGATGATGAGGATCCCAGCTAACTAAATTAAAATAAAATTAAATTGTGTAAATTGTGTACCCCCTTAGAGAGAGGGAGCAGCCCACCCACAGAAGTGACAGGTGGCTTGCCAAATGGGCTCCAACACATCGGTCAAAGCATGATCGCTCTCCAGGGGGATCAGCTGTGCCCAAGGGCGGTGGGCCACGTAGTCTCGGCTAGCCTGAATGGGAATGGTTTCATCTCGGATCCCATGCAGTATCAAGGTAGGCACGGGTCGTCGTAATAATCCATCCGGGTAGTTTTGAGCATCCGTTACAAACTTGTACTCCAGAGGCAGCGGACGACCTTCCCCATAGTGAAAAACAGGTAGCAACCCGGTTCGTTGCCACGTTTCAACCGCCTCAGCCCCCAGTCGGGGTAGCCAATGGCCCAGAAAGCCAAAAGCTGGAGCCAAAAGAATCAACCGCTCCACACAAGCTTGCCGCTCTGCTACCCAGGCAGCCACCACTCCTCCCAAACTAGAGCCGATTAGGGTTACAGAAGGGTAGGCAGACTCTGCTAGCTGCTTGCATACCTGTTGGATTTGCCGGGTTAGGGTGAGCTGAGAAAACTGATCCTGATTGAGATCCGGCACCTGTAGAGGTATGCCAATCTGCTCTAGGCGCTGGCGAAAAAAAGTAGCCTTCGCTGACTGCGGCCCAGAGCCAAACCCATGTAAATAGATCACGGACACACTATCGACGCCTCTACTGACCGCCAGCCGCCGACAGCCAACCTGCTCCCAACACCACACTGATCGACAGAAAGAGAGTAGCCACCGTCCAGGTCATGCGGTTTAGATTTTGCTCAGCACTTTTGGAACTGGAGAACAACTGGGCCTGTCCGCCAATGCCCGCCAGTCCATCCCCTTTGGGGCTGTGCAGCAACACCAATACCACTAACAAGATGGCTGAAGCAGACCAGAGAAACTCGAAAAAGGCTTCCATTACAGAAGGTTCCTGTAGGGCAAGTTGCTAAAGCCATTATCACCCGAATCTCTGCCAAGCAGCACCTTATCCCTAAGACAAACCCACTCCCTGGGCAAGCATAGCTCAATCCACCTGCTTCCAGAACTGGACATCTATCCCGACTCACCTTGGCCAGGGTCGCCAATGTAGGCTCACCCAGCTTGCAACCCGATTTTTTCTTGCCCTCTAATGATCACCCCAAAACCTTCTGCACAGCCGCTGGGTCAAGTGTTGATGCAAACTGGGTTGCTTACGGAGGCCAAGTTCAAGTTACCCTGCAGGATCAATCCTACTGCAGGGTGCAATTTGGCAAGATTTTGGTGACCTGCGGTTGGCTCAAGCAGGAAACCGTAGATTTTTTGGGTGGAGCAGTAGCCCAAACTATTGCAGCGACAAGACAAAATGCCCCTCGGGAATGTTTGCAAACAGCAGAACTACTCCCTCCTCTTCCTTCAACTCGAACGGGCGATTCGGGAACACCGCATCAACGGGATGCACATCGGTGCGGTGATGTTTTGAATGGCTGGCTCAAGAAAGCCACAGTTGATTTCTTTTTGCAAGGGCTAGCCCCCAATTGCATCACAGAGTCCCCCTTTATCACCAAGCCGCGCACCCCCTAGCCTACTCTGAAGTCCATCTCCAACACAGTGCATAGCCAAAGAGAGGAGCCGGTCGATGAAGATATCGACCTGGAAGACTTGAACTGGCTAGATTGAAGTGCTTTCCTGCTGAACTTAGCTCTGAAAAAAGAGACCCCAGCAGGGCCGCTTGAGAACTCTCCCAGGAATCTCTAGAGTCCCCAGAAACAACTAAAAACCAATTGGAAGTTGAAGAATCGCCTACCCGTGAGAAGCTGATTAATAGCTCACACCCCGGTAGACTAACGGTTGGTTGGGGTGAGGCATTGCACTCTTGCTGGTGTGGTGTACCAACAGAGCTTGGCCGCGATAAGAAGCATGCAACCCTTCATCGCTAAGCTGAGGGGGGGCAGGAACGTAGTCAAAGGTATTGCCACGGAAAAAAAGTTTCATAAGCCGCCTCCATCAACCCAAAAAAAGTTGAATCTGAAAAAACCTGCCCCAAGAAGAAAAGGGCGCGATTCAATTAAGGCTTGTTCCTTCGGGAGCCCCTACTTCCTTATCTTACGATTTCGATTTTTTAGATCTTTCTGCGGTTTAGAGCAATTTAATATTTGCAGTTATAGGGATCCCAAGCGCTGTCGGCAAGGGGTGGCTCCGTGCGATCAGAGGGCGAAGATGAGCCACCTAGGGGACAGATGGGATTTCTGTGGGCAACCCCTTACGGATCAGCCAGCTACAGCTTTCGCCACGCGTCGAAAAAATTGGCCAACACGCTTCACCAGGTTAGGGGCTGATTCTGGCTGGGCTGGGATCCCGGCCATCAGGCTGTGGTAGTCGTCCAAAAGGCTGTGCTCTTCCGGTGAGACATTATCATCTGCGATCAGCAGGTTACCGATCGCCCCTAACAACTGCATCCGTTCAGCTTCGGTAGCCTGAGCTAGATAATCAGCCATCCACAGTTCCGTTTGTTGAATTGAAACCGGCTGCCGGAGGAGCTCTTGTAGTTCCGGGTCGTGCTCCAGTTCGTATCGTCGCAACAGGGATCCAAGATAGGCCAATTCCTGAGGTTCAAGATGTCCATCGGCCCAAGCAGAGCCGGCCACAATTTTAAGCATCAATTGATGTTGGGTCGTGGGGTTCATGGGGAGTGACAGTATTTGGATTTGTTCACCTTAACTATGCCTCAGCAGAGCCGCCTCAAGCAGAAAAAAACTCGCGCAAGCATCCGCCACCCCTCTAGCAAAGCTTGCAGGGCCATTGAGCAGGTTCTAGTCAAGAAAAGGTTAAGCAAGAGAAAGGTAGAGCCACCTGATTTAGGGTTACACCACAACCTCTGGAGTTTTCCCCTCAGCTCAGATGACTTTGATTCCACCCTCAGTAACTTCAGAGCCCCTTGACAGACCTAACCGCTTGGGAGCATTTCTCCATCCTAAGCACCCTGGTTGAAAACAGTTCTCCCTACCAAAAGATTGTTATGGCTGAACTCAGAAGACCGATACCTAGCGGATGTACTCCTTCAGAACGCTGTTGCGGTTGGGGTGGCGTAGTTTTCGCAGGGCTTTGGCCTCGATCTGGCGGATCCGTTCGCGGGTGACGTTAAAGATCTGCCCGATTTCCTCCAGGGTTTTCATGCGGCCATCATCTAATCCGTAGCGCAACTTCAACACATCTCGTTCCCGGGGAGTGAGGGTTTCCAAAACACTTTCTAGATCCTCCCGCAGCAGGATCTTGGCCACCCGATCTTCCGGCGTTTCTCCATCCGACTCAATGAAGTCCCCTAAGCGAGAATCCTCTTCCTTGCCGATGGGAGTTTCCAAAGAAATAGGTAACTGAGCTGACTTGGCAATAAACCGCAACTTCT
The DNA here is from genome assembly GCA_937944885.1 of uncultured cyanobacterium. GTDB lineage: Bacteria > Cyanobacteriota > Cyanobacteriia > Thermostichales > Thermostichaceae > Thermostichus. The sequence continues at coordinate 60,271 of CALFBB010000011.1, read as the reverse complement.
CAATGGTAATCTCCATACGGGTGGCAATCTCTTCTTCAGTAGGTTTGCGACCCAACTCCTGAGAAAGCAGCTTGGTTACTTTTTTGATGCGGGAGATGGTCTCGTAGAGGTGAACCGGCAGACGAATGGTACGGGATTGGTCGGCAATAGCTCGAGTGATAGCCTGCCGAATCCACCAGGTGGCATAGGTGGAGAACTTGTAGCCTTTTTCGTGGTCAAACTTTTCTGCTGCTCGGATTAATCCCAGGGATCCCTCTTGAATCAAATCCTGAAAAGATAAACCCCGGTTCATGTACTTTTTGGCGATGGAAACCACCAAACGCAGGTTAGACTGCACCATCTTTTCTTTGGCCCGTCGCCCCCGATGCAAGCGCCGCCGGAAATCCGGTAACGTCATGTTCACTTCTTCGGCCCAGAGGGTATCGGGCACTTCCTCTGGGTCTTCCCAGAGGCCCATACGTTTATAGATCCCCTCACGAATTCGCTCTAGCTCCAGTAGATCGGCAATTTTGCGGGCCAACTCAATTTCTTCATCCGCCCGCAGCAGCCGAATACGCCCGATTTCTTGCAGGTAGACCCGGATCGAGTCATCGGTATAGTGCTTTTTCTTGCTGGCAGCCTTACGTTTTGAGCGTTCCTTAGGATCTGCACCGACTGCTTCACTATCCTCTTCTAAGATCTCCTCTTCGTCTTCCTCATCAAAAGCATCGGTGTCATCGGCATCCAGTTCCATCTCGATTGTGTCCGCTCTGTTCTCCTGATCAGAGTCCGAAGGGACGGAAGGTAAATCTTCCAAATCCGGTTCGAGAAGAGCCGCTTTACCAGATTTCACCAATTCCTTTGTTTGAGTCATGCTGAGTTCCTCATGATCCTGATCACAGACAACTAAAGGCGACTAAGAGAACCTAGGCACCAAAAAACAAAGAGCGACCCCACCCCCGCCTTCGCCGATATACACGAAGCTAGAAACTGCAAAGAGTGAAAAACCACAGACAAAAACCTAGCCTGCTCTAGGCAAGTCTGCTCCCCTCTTAACAGCCAACCACTCGGGTCAATCTCGAAGCAGATGTCGCTCATAGGGCTCAACGAAATTAGCGCAAAACTCGTCTTGATGAGTAGGGCCTCTTGAGACTCCAGACTGTGAAACTTTCCTCTCCCTAACCCTCCAATACAGTGCAGAGCACCTCGTTAAGTCAAGAGGGTAAGATATCAGCACCTCAACAACCCCTGGGTGTAAGGAGAAGCTCTCCTCCAACAACCCACAACCGGTTTGGTATCGGGCCTTAGCAAGCAACTGTAACCGTTCACACCAAAACGTCTTACCTAAATTAGCCCGCTCTTTGCCAAACAGCAATGGGTTAGACCCAGAAAATGGTATCCTCACTAAGCCAGTGCTAAGAAAAGAATGGGAATCCTAAAGCAGCCATTCGGAAAACTGCGTAGCTCCCACAAAGGGCCCAATGCTAACTTAAATCAGGCTTTTCTCCTTCCCGTTTGGATCCCATGGCCATGACGCAGCTGCATCCCTTCCTGCAACGGCTCCAGGAACAGGTGATTGTATTCGATGGAGCTATGGGATCCTCGCTACAAGCCCAAAACCTGACGGCAGCGGATTTTGGCGGGCCAGAGTTAGAAGGTTGTAACGAGATGTTGGTGCTCACCAAGCCGGAAGCAGTGGAAAAGGTACACCGGGGCTTCCTGGAGGTGGGAGCCGATGTGATCGAGACGGATACCTTTGGCGCCACCTCGATTGTCTTGGCAGAATACGGGATCCCGGAAAAGGCCTATGAGCTCAATGTAGTGGCTGCTCGCCTGGCCAAGCGTCTGGCAACCGAGTTTTCTACACCGGCTAAGCCTCGCTTTGTAGCCGGCTCTATCGGCCCTACCACCAAGCTACCGACGTTGGGGCACATTGGCTTTGATGAAATGCAGGCGAGCTACGTCGAACAGGTGCGCGGGTTAATTGACGGGGGGGCTGACCTGCTGATCATCGAGACCTGCCAGGATGTGCTACAGACCAAAGCGGCCTTGGGAGCGGTGCAACAGGTCTTTGCTGAAAAGGGCGGGATCCGCTTGCCGGTGGTGGTCTCTCTTACGTTTGAGGTGCAGGGGACGATGCTGGTGGGCACCGAGATTGGGGCAGCCCTGACGATCTTGGAGCCTTACCCGATTGATGTGCTGGGGCTTAACTGTGCCACCGGCCCTGACCGCATGACGGAACACATTCGTTATCTGTCCAAACACTCTCCTTTCCCGATTTCCTGCATTCCCAATGCCGGCTTGCCGGAAAACATCGGTGGCCAGGCCCATTACAAACTCACCCCCGAGCAGTTGCGCTTCCATCTGCAGCATTTTGTCCAGGATTTGGGAGTAGCGGTGGTGGGGGGTTGCTGTGGCACCCGACCGGATCATATTGCTGCGCTGGTGCAGGCGGTGCAAGGGTTGCGACCCAAACGCCGACCTATTGAACGAATTCACGCTGCCGCCTCTATTTACAGCGTTCAGCCCTATCAGCAGGACAACTCCTTCTTGATTATTGGGGAACGGGTGAATGCCAGTGGGTCCAAGAAGATGCGGGATCTGCTCAATGCCGAAGACTGGGATGGCCTAGTGGCTCTGGCTCGTGAACAGGTGCGAGAGGGATCCCATGTTTTGGATGTCAACGTGGACTATGTGGGTCGCGATGGTGTGCGGGATATGCGGGAGTTGGTGTCGCGGCTGGTGACCCAGATTCAGATCCCGCTGATGCTCGACTCCACTGAGTGGCAAAAGATGGAGGCGGGCCTCAAGGTGGCCGGGGGCAAATGTTTGCTCAACTCCACCAACTACGAGGATGGGGAGGAGCGCTTCTTCAAGGTGCTGGAGCTGGCCAAGCGCTACGGGGCCGGTATAGTCATCGGCACCATTGATGAGGAAGGCATGGCTCGTACTGCTGAGAAAAAGTTTCAGATTGCCGAGCGAGCTTATCAGCAGGCGGTAGCCTTTGGGATCCCACCCTATGAGATTTTCTTTGATCCCTTGGCGCTGCCCATTTCCACCGGGATTGAGGAGGATCGGGCCAATGGGGCGGCCACCATCGAAGGGATCCGCCGCATTCGTCAAGCTTTTCCGGAGGTTCATATTGTTTTGGGGATATCGAATGTTTCTTTTGGGTTAACCCCTGCCGCCCGTATGGTGTTGAACTCAGTGTTTTTGCACGAGTGTCGGGAAGCCGGCATGGATGCTGCCATTGTCAGCGCCGCCAAGATTCTGCCCCTGAGTAAAATCCCTGCCGATCAGCAGCAGGTGTGTCGGGATTTAATCTGGGATCGGCGACAGTTCAACGCTGAGGGCATTTGCATCTATGATCCCCTAGCTCAATTGACCCAACTGTTCGAGGGTGTCTCGGGAAAAGATCTTCGCTCTGCCGGATCCCTGGCCGATTTGCCTCTAGAAGAACGCCTGAGGCAGCACATTATCGATGGAGAACGGATTGGCCTTGAAGATACTCTTGCCGAAGCTTTACAAAAGTATCCTCCCCTAGAAATTATCAATACCTTTTTGCTGGACGGCATGAAAGAGGTAGGAGAACTATTTGGTTCTGGCAAAATGCAACTGCCTTTTGTATTACAGTCGGCAGAGACCATGAAGGCAGCTGTAAAATACTTGGAACCCTTTATGGAAAAGAAGGGAGGAGATGGATCCAAAGGCACCTTTTTGATTGCCACCGTTAAGGGCGATGTACACGATATTGGCAAAAACCTGGTAGATATTATTCTCACTAACAACGGTTATAAAGTGATCAACTTAGGTATTAAACAACCGGTGGAAAACATCATCGAGGCCTATGAGAAGTACAAGGCTGATTGTATTGCTATGAGTGGGTTACTGGTGAAATCCACCGCTTTTATGAAGGAGAACCTCGAGGTTTTTAACGAGCGGGGTATCACTGTTCCCGTAATTTTAGGAGGAGCAGCCTTAACGCGTCGTTTTGTGGAAGAAGACTGCCGGAAAACCTACAAAGGTCAGGTTATTTACGGTCGAGATGCCTTTGCCGATCTCCACTTTATGGATCAGTTGATGTCTGCCAAAGCGGCAGGGCAATGGGATGATCGCTTGGGCTTTTTGAACGGATCCGCAACCGGATCATCGCTAGGCTTATCAGATGGGAACGGTAAGGTTGAGGTGGATCCCGAAGCAACAGACACCCCCATGCCTGCTCCGGAAGTTACCGTCGGATCTCCTCCTGAAATCCTTGAGCCCCAAGAGCAAGATACCCGTCGGTCTGAGGCGGTAACCCTGGATACGGAGCGACCCATCCCACCCTTCTGGGGATCCAAAGTCCTCACTGCTGCTGAAATCCCTTGGCCGGAGGTGTTTTTCTACATCGATAAGCAGGCGCTAGTAGCCGGGCAATGGCAAATTCGTAAGCCCCGTGAGCAATCTGCTGAGGAGTTTGCTGAGTTTATCGCTACCCAGGTGGATCCGGTGATCGAGCGTTGGAAGGAGCGGATCGCTACAGAAGATATTCTGCACCCACAAATTGTCTATGGCTATTTTCCTGCTCAGGCGGAAGGTAATACTTTGATTGTGTTTGATCCGGACAGTTTTTCTGAGTTATTCCAGTTGGATCCCGGCTCAACCCTCTACTTTCAATTGCCTACGGTTGAGCGTCCTTGCTTGACGCCTCGAACCCGTGAATTAGCTCGCTTCACCTTTCCTCGCCAAAAAACCGGTAATCGCTACTGTATTGCCGACTTTTTTGCCGATCGCTCCACAGGTTTGGTGGATGTTTTCCCGATGCAGGCAGTAACCGTGGGCGCAGAAGCCACCACCTACGCCCAAACTCTATTTGCCAACAACCAGTACACCGACTATCTCTACTTCCATGGTATGGCTGTTACTCTGGCGGAAGCCTTAGCGGAATGGTGCCATGCACGCATTCGGCGGGAGCTGGGATTTGGCCAGGAAGATAGCCCCGATATCCGCAAGATTTTACACCAAGGCTATCGTGGATCCCGCTACAGTTTTGGTTATCCTGCTTGCCCTTATATTCCGGATCAACGGGTTTTGTTGGATCTGCTCAAAGCCGAGCGTATCGGTCTGACCATGGATGAAAGTGATCAGCTAGATCCAGAACAATCCACTACAGCAATTATTGCCTACCATCCTGTAGCTCGTTACTTCAGCACCTAATTTCAGAGCACCGAAACAAAAGTGTATCTTATAGCCAGTGAACGTGAACCCACTACTGGTCAATTCTGTGTAAAGTATCTTGTTAAAGCATTTGATGAATAACGAACTATGAATTGGGTGTCTGCCGAGGATGACCCAGCATATTGATTCCCATAACAACCACAAAGGTAATTAACAGAATCAAGGTCGAAAGGGCGTTAATCTCAGGGGTAACGCCCCGCCGTGCTGTGCTGTAGATCAAAATGGGTAAGGTTAGGCTCTCTGGCCCACTGGTGAAAAAAGAGATAACAAAATCATCAATTGAAAGGGTAAAGGCCAACAAAGTAGCGGCGAGGATACCGGGTATGGCCAAGGGTAGCGTCACATAGCGCAGTTTCTGCCAAGTATTGGCATAGAGATCATGGGCTGCTTCTTCGAGGGTGGGATCCAAAAGCTGCAAGCGGCTGCGCACCACAATGGCCACAAAAGAGATCTGGAATGTGATATGAGCCAAGATCATCGTCCATAAACCCAGCTCAAATAAGCCGGTATAGTAGCGCAAGAACCGATAAAACAGCAGCAATGTAATCGCCATCACAATATCTGGAATAATTACCGGCAGGAGTATCAGCCCTTGAAAGGTATTTTTTCCGGGGAATCGATAGCGATACAGCCCATAGCCCAGCAGGGATCCCAGAACCGTGCTGATCAGAGTACTGACCAGAGCTAGGATTAAAGTATTTTGAGTGGCCTGCCAGACCATCCGGTTTTGGAATAGGGATCCATACCAGTCGAAGGTGAACCCTGTCCACACCAAGCCAAAGCGGGCCCGATTAAAGGAATAGATAACAATCAACAGGATCGGCAGATACAAAAAGGCATAGATGGCATAACTGACTCCGCGCAACCAGGGTGGCACCTTTCCCAACATCAACACTCTCCTGCCATGCAAATGATTTGTCCCAAATTTTGACATACCAAATTTTGACATACTCTTTTAGCTATTGGCTTGCTTCTGTAAAGTGGTGGCGCATGAGATTCTGAATGGAGAAGGGTTTCCCTACAAACAGCAGCCGCCTGATGAGCAGGTCTTACATCGCTTAGCCCACAGGTTGATGCTCCAATCTGCTGAATATTCAAGCGGTTGCCACACCTTTCGCCACAGCCTTGCCACCCACCTGCTTCAAAACGGTTAATTAGAACCGTACAAGAAATTGGGGCATAAGGATGTGAAGACAACCCTGATTTCTACCCCTGTGCTCAACAAAAGGGGTCGTGGACTTAGAAACCCTTCGGATTGCTGAGTCTTCTTTCTGATGAGGGATCCCTTACCATGCATTTACAACATACCAGAAATTATTGCGAATTATTAAGCATGTAACGACTCTTGACGCCTTGGTATCCCTTTCTCTGGTAGAACGATAGACAGGCGATGGGGGAAAGTACCTGTCCCCCTACCTGCTTCTTTGCATTGCACTACGGAGAGTGACCGCATGTTTACTTTGGTCAAACCCACAACCCGCCATATTGCCCCGGCTGAGCTAGGGGATCGCACATTGATGAGGGTGGTGTACGTGGTGTTGGAGCCACAGTATCAGAGTGCCCTGACAGCGGCGGTGCAGCGCATCAACAGGGAGAACACGCGTCTTGCTGTTGAAATAAGCGGCTACCTGGTGGAAGAGCTGCGGGATCCCTCGGGCTACGAAGCGTTTCAGCGGGATCTGGAAACGGCAGATGTATTCATCGGCTCTCTAATTTTTATCGAAGATATTGCCCAGAAGGTGGTGCAGGCGGTCAGTGGGGTACGGGATCGACTGGATGCGGTGGTGGTGTTCCCCTCCATGCCGGAGGTGATGCGCCTGAACAAGCTGGGATCCTTTTCCATGGAGCAGCTGGGGCAATCCAAGAGTGCCATTGCTCAGTTCATGCGCAAGCGCAAGGAAAAGCAGGGCTCCAGCTTTCAGGAGGGGATGCTGAAGCTGTTGCAAACCTTGCCTAAGGTGCTGAAGTATTTGCCCTTTGACAAGGCGCAGGATGCCCGTAACTTCATGCTCAGCTTCCAGTACTGGTTGGGGGGATCCGCCGAAAACCTGGAGAACTTTTTGCTGATGCTGGCGGATCGCTATCTGCCGGGAATGAAAGATCGGATCAAGTTTGCTGAGCCGGTGACTTACCCAGACATGGGTATCTGGCATCCGCTGGCCCCCAAGATGTTTGAGACGGTGTCGGAGTATCTGGCCTGGTTAAATGGGCGAGAGGATCTGCCGGCAGAGGTTAAGGATCCCTTAGCTCCTTGCGTGGGTTTGGTGCTGCAACGGACGCACCTGGTGACCGGGGATGACGCCCACTACGTGGCCATGGTGCAAGAGCTGGAGTCACGGGGGGCGCGGGTGCTGCCTATTTTTGCGGGTGGGCTGGACTTTTCCAAGCCGGTGAACGAGTTTTTTTGGAATGCCGAGAAAACAGCGCCCATTGTGGATGTGGTGGTGTCCTTAACAGGCTTTGCTTTGGTGGGGGGACCTGCCCGTCAAGATCATCCCAAAGCGGTGGAGGCCTTGCAACGGCTGAATCGCCCTTATATGGTGGCATTGCCTTTGGTGTTTCAGTCCACTGAGGAATGGGCAGGTAGCGATTTGGGCTTGCATCCGGTGCAGGTGGCGTTGCAGATTGCCATTCCGGAGCTGGATGGGGCCATTGACCCGATCATTCTCTCCGGCCGGGATGCGGCAACGGGCAAAGCCCACGCCATGCAGGATCGGATTGAACTGATTGCCAGTCGTGCCCTCAAGTGGGCCAATTTGCGCCGTAAACCCAAGCTGGAGAAAAAAATTGCCATTACCGTTTTTAGCTTCCCGCCGGACAAGGGCAATGTGGGTACGGCAGCCTATTTGGATGTGTTTGCTTCCATTCACCGGGTGATGCAGGCCTTGGCCAGTAATGGCTACGACCTGGGATCCGATCTGCCCAAAACCCCTCAGGAGCTGATGGAGGCGATCCTGCATGATGCTCAGGCCCAGTACGCCAGTCCAGAACTCAACGTTGCCGCTAGGTTGTCGGTGCGGGAGTACGAAGCTCTCACCCCCAATGTGAAGGCGATTGAAGAATACTGGGGTCCGGCACCGGGACAACTGAATACCGATGGGCAAAACCTGTTGATTTATGGCAAGCACTTCGGCAATGTCTTTATCGGAGTACAGCCCACCTTTGGTTACGAAGGGGATCCGATGCGGCTGCTCTTTTCTAAGTCTGCTAGCCCCCACCACGGCTTTGCTGCTTACTACACCTACCTAGAAAAAGTCTGGGGGGCAGATGCGGTGCTGCACTTTGGTACCCATGGATCCCTGGAGTTTATGCCCGGCAAACAAATCGGCATGTCTGGGGAGTGCTATCCCGACAATTTAATCGGCTCGCTGCCCAACCTTTACTACTACGCCGCCAATAACCCTAGCGAAGCCACCATTGCCAAACGGCGGGGCTATGCCTGTACCATTAGCTACCTGACGCCACCGGCGGAAAATGCCGGCCTGTACAAAGGCTTACAGGAATTGCGGGAGTTGATCGGCTCTTACCAAAGCCTGCGGGAAGGAGGGCGCGGCATCCAAATTGTCAACAGCATTTGCGACAAGGCCCGCTTGGTCAACCTGGATAAAGATGTGGAACTACCGCAGGTGGATGCTGCCCAGTTGAGCTTGCAGGAGCGGGATACGGTTGTAGGCAAGCTCTACGCCAAGTTGATGGAAATTGAGTCACGCCTGTTGCCCTGTGGCCTGCACGTGATCGGGGCACCCCCCACGGCTGAAGAGGCCATTGCCACCTTGGTCAGTATTGCCAGCATCGACCGCAGCGAAGAAGGGATCCTTGGCCTACCGCGCATCCTTGCCCAAAGTTTGGGACGGGATTTGGATGAGATCTATCGCAATCGGGATCGCGGGCATTTGGCAGATACAGAATTGCTGGATCAGATCAACAAGGCCTGCCAGAAAGCCGTCACTGCTCTGGTCAAAGAACAGACCGATGCTGATGGGCGGGTTTCCAAGGTAGCACGGCTGAATTTCTTGAACATGGGTCGTCAGGCCCCTTGGCTGGTGGCGCTCAAAGAAGCCGGATATCCCCATGTGGATGCGGATTTGCTTAAGCCCTTGTTTGAGTTTCTGGAAGAATGTCTCAAACAACTGACGGCAGATTTTGAGCTGGGATCCCTTTTGCGGGCGTTAGAAGGGGAGTACATTTTGCCAGGGCCAGGCGGGGATCCGATTCGCAACCCGAATGTGTTGCCTACCGGGAAAAATATCCACGCTTTGGATCCCCAGTCTATTCCCACGGCAGCGGCCATTCAATCTGCCGAAATCGTGGTAGAGCGGCTGTTGGCGCGGGAGATGAGCGTCAACGGGGGTAAATACCCTGAGACCATTGCCGTGGTGCTATGGGGTACCGACAACATCAAAACCTATGGGGAATCTCTGGCGCAGGTGTTGTGTTTGCTGGGGGTACGGCCCAAACCCGATGCCCTAGGTCGGGTGAACAAGGTGGAGCTAATCCCGCTGGAAGAATTGGGTCGCCCGCGCATCGATGTGGTGGTGAATTGCTCCGGTGTATTCCGGGATCTGTTTGTCAACCAAATGGATTTGATCGACCGAGCAGTAAAACTGGCTGCGGAAGCAGTGGAACCCCTGGAGCAAAACTTTGTCCGTAAGCACGCCTTGCAACAGGCGGAGGAGCTGGGTTTAACCCTGAGCCAAGCGGCCACTCGGGTGTTCTCCAATGCTTCCGGCTCCTATTCGGCCAACATCAATTTGGCCGTTGAAAATAGTTCCTGGGAGAATGAAAGCGAGTTGCGGGAGATGTATCTCAGCCGCAAGTCATTTGCCTTTGGCTCTAACTTGCCCAATCAACAGATGCGGCAATTGTTTGAGTCCAGCCTCAAAACGGTGGATGTCACCTTCCAAAATCTCGATTCCTCCGAGATCAGCCTGACCGATGTCAGCCACTACTTTGATTCGGATCCCACCAAACTGGTGCAGAGTCTGCGCCAAGATGGCAAAGTCCCCTCGGCATATATGGCCGATACCACCACTCCCAATGCTCAGATCCGCACCCTGAGCGAAACCGTCCGCCTCGATGCCCGCACCAAGTTGCTCAACCCCAAGTGGTACGAAGGCATGCTCAAGCACGGCTACGAAGGGGTGCGAGAGATCGCCAAGCGCTTGGTCAATACCTCTGGCTGGTCGGCCACGGCAGGGGCAGTGGACAACTGGATCTACGAGGAGACTAACGAAACCTTCATCAAGGACGAGGCAATGCGCCAACGCTTGATGAACCTCAACCCTCACTCCTTCCGGCGCATTGTCGGATCCCTGCTGGAGGTGAATGGTCGTGGTTATTGGCAGACCTCGCAGGCCAATATCGAACGGCTACAGGAGCTGTATCAGGAGATCGAAGACAAAATTGAGGGGGTTGAGTAGCTTTGACAGAGCAGAGCTTTGCTATCTCTCAAATCCTCCGGGAAGCCTTGTCTTTATAGATCAGGGAAGTTTACACAACACACCTACACTGGGAAGTCCCTCTCCTGTTTTGGGAAAAGGGACTTCCGCTAAGGGTACAGGCTGAATCTATGGCAATTCCAATTCCTATCATTCCAATTCCTGTCTATTATTAAGTGGTGTTATTAAGTGGTGAGAACTATTTTTGCGCTTAGCCGTTGTAAAACGGGTAGGAGAACCCTAGCATAGCCTCCATCACTCAGGACGTCCTAAACACAACCTGAGCACAAGTGGTACTACCTTGAGTTTTAGGGATCCCGATCAAGGCCCAACTGCTCCTCCAGCTTGGCCACACGGGTTTGCAACTGACGTAGGGTGCGTTGTAAATCCGGCAAGTGTCGCAGGGCCACCATACTTTTTCGCCATTCCGACACCGGCTGATGGGGGTAGCCGGCCACCGTTTGCCCTGCCGGAATATCACCGGTAACACCGGTTTGAGCAGCAACGCGCACCCCATCCCCAATCTGCAGGTGCCCTGCCAAGCCGGATTGCCCAGCCAAAATGACCTGCTGACCCAGCTGCGTACCCCCAGCAATACCCACTTGCGCGATGATCAGGCAGTTGGGACCGGTCTTAACCCCATGGCCGATTTGCACCAGGTTGTCGATCTTGCTGCCGCGGCCAATACGGGTTTCTCCTACCGCTGCCCGGTCAATGGTGGTATTGCTGCCTACATCCACTCCGTCTTCTAACACTACCCGCCCCGCCTGCAACATGCGTCGCCAGGAGCCATCGGCAAGGGGAACATGACCAAAGCCGTCGTCACCAATCACGGCTCCACTGTGAATCAGGCAGTCATCCCCAATTTCTGTACGCTCGTGAATCACACAGTTAGCAAACAACTGGCAGCGACATCCAATGCGCACCTGGGGATAAATGGTTACATTGGCATGCACCTGGGTATGGTCACCAATCTTTACGCCTGCCATGATTACCACATTTGGCCCAATGGCTACCCCTTCGCCCAGCTGAGCACTGTCATCAATGACTGCCGTGGAATGAATGCCAGCCGGAGCCTGATAGGGTTGGTAAAACAACTCAATCGCTTGAGCAAACAGCAACCGGGGATCCCGGCCTCGCAAACAGGCGATTGAGCGCGGTAGGGGGGTAGACTCTGCTACAATCACTGCACTGGCTTGGGTTTGCTCCAGGAGAGGCAGGTAACGGGCCTCGCTGAGAAAGCTCAGCTCCCCTGCTCGAGCATCCGCCAAGCTGGCTACACCCTGGATTTCTAGGTGGGGATCCCCTTCATAGGTGCATCCCAACTTTTGGGCAATCTCCTGGAGTTGCATTGTCTTCACACCGAGGGGAGCTTTTAAGATTGCAATAGCCGCACATCCATCACGGTGCCCCGCAGGTTGTAGTCAAAGGTTTCTAGCTCCAGCGGGACGCCGATTTTGACACGGTTGTTGCCCAAGACAATGCCATTCTCGGTGCGCTGCCCACGCCCGCGCAAGGTCAACACCAAATCAAGGCGGTAGGCTTCTGGATCCGGCAAATTTTGCACCCGACCATCTGGGAAGACCACTGGCACAGTACGGGTAACATTCTCCACCCGCACCACTTCCACCTGACCATAGGGCTGGTTGCGAATAATCAAATCAGCCTTCTGCCCGGCCTGGAAAGGTTCCATAGAACGGCTGCTGATGCCGCGTACGATCATATCCACTTCCACCGGCACAGGGGATCCGCCCCCCACCTGCACCACACTGCCCGCCTGCCGACCGGGAAAAAACAGCACCGCCACAATCGCCACTCCCACAATTACCAGTGCCCCCAGATCCAACAGGCTCACCCTGCCCAAGAGTCGTCCTTGGCTGTCGATCACCCGCATCTTGACCTCCCCTTCAACACACTGTTTTGATTCTAGGCAGGTTTGCTCCTCTCCCCAAGCAAATCCATCTTTTACGGGATCCAAGCCAGGGTGCTACTCCCCAGCAGCAGGCGACGACGGCTGCTGAAAATCGGTTGCCCATCCTCCTCAACATCCAACAGCCATACTTCCGAGCTGGCAATGGCCTGACCGCTCCGGCTGAGGGGAGCAGAGGGATCCGATACTCCCTCCTGAAACGGCTGCAGCAAGGTATAGGCCAGGGTACGCCCATCCGGGGCTAGGCTGAAATCCAATCCCGTCGGGTACTCTGCCCGAACCACTTCTATCTGACGGTCCTCCTCCCAGTTCATGGCCAAAAGCTGGGGGAACTCCGTGTAGGTTTCCGGGTCAATCTTATTCACCAAGCTATAAAACACGGGCGCCGCGGGGGAAAAAGCACCTACCCCAATCGAGCCTTCCACCACCAAGATCTCTTGGCTATTGCCAGTGTTACTGACAATCCAGAGGCTGCAGGTATAGTCGGGGTTAAAGCGCAGCAGGGCCCCAAAGCGTCCATCCGGTCGAATTGCTAAGGTTTGACCAAACTGAGCCAGGAAACTTTCTGCTGCCGCCCGCGGGTGCAAAGGCACAATCCCTACCCCTTGCCCTTGAGAAATGAGCAGGCTTCTCTCATCTGGGCTGATAAAAAAATCTCCCCCCACGGCTGTATCCAGTCGCAAGAGCTGAAAAGGATCCCGGTGAGTTTTTTGTACCCACAGTTGCGGTTCCACTAAGCCCAAGGGATCCCGCTGCAGGGGCATCCGTTCAACAACCACCAGTTCTCCCGTAGGGGAAACTTGAAAGCGCAAATTTTGGTAGCCCTGATGATCCAGCAGCAACTGTATAGACTGCTCCTCCAGGTTAAGGCGATAGAGATCCTGCTGTTGCAGGGTAGTTGCCGTGGCAAAATAGTAAACATAGCGGCCATCGGCACTAGGCTGCATCTGCGTCACCTTCATCCCTGCCGGAGTGAGCAGCGTGGTGGATTGGGTCTCTAGGTTGTATAAAAACAGTCGCCCCGCCTGTGCCGGCTCGGTGGCAATCCCCAGCAGCTGCCGGTCCGGGGTACGAAATTCTCCCTCAAAGGGGCGAACCATCACCTGGCCCCGCTCATCCACAGCTCCTTGCAACTGTACCCGATAGGTTTGACCATAAGGAGCGGGTGAGCTCAAAGTCCAAAAGAAGCGGCGTCCTAACTTACGCATCCGCCCCGGCAAGGGTGGCTGTACCTCCAGATGGGCCTCAATACTGTCGGGATCCATCGGGCGGTTAAAGGTGAGCACCATTTGCAAATCTTGGGCTCCCACCCGTTGCTGTTGCCAATTAAAATCCTGCACGTAAGGGGCTGCATGATTACCCAGCAAAACCAAGAGGATCCCAACTGCAAAGCTGCAAAGGCTGATCCCTGCGACCCAGCGATCCAGCGGTTGAGGAAACCAGCGGGCCAGCCAAATGGGACCTAAAGCAGGGATACGGTTCATAGGGCTTCTCATTCGTCTGCATAGGGATTCGTCGGCATGGGCAGCGGCTCAATCTGCTCTGCCACAATCACCAGCTGTGAGGTGCCATTCCGTTGCTCTACCGCCATTCTTCCTTCTAGGCGCAACCAGCTGTCGGCGGCGAGATCTTCTGCCCCCGGCCACTGCACCGGCAGACCCACAGGGTAGGCATCGGCCGCACAACAACTGACCAAAAAGCGAGCAATCACAAAATGGTTAGGCCGCTCTTCAGGTATGACAAACCCCTGCACCCGTACCGGCTGATCCACATAGTTGTAGGGATCCGGATACACATCCAGGGTGCGCACCCAATCCAACAGGGTCCGCTGACGGGGATCAATCTGAGGACGAAAGGCTTGGGGTTGGCTGCGGGATACCCCCAGATAGGGAGATACCCCCCGATTGAGGGCCGTCTGGCCAGACAGAGGGCGCGGCTGCACCCAAAATCCCAAAATAGCCGTTACAACCAGTAACCCTGCCCCCAACCTAGGCCCCAGCAAAGAGGTATGAGCTTCGGACATAGCAGCTTGGGATCCCTGCCAACGAGCAATCCCCAGGCCCAGTAAGCATAGCCCCGCCAACAGGGCCACGTTCACATAACTGGGGTTGATCAGCATCAGCAGAGTGCCCCGCCAGCGGTAAACCACCAACAGGCTCCCCAGCAGGATCAGCCCCGCCGCCTCCCAATGGGCTGTATTTCCCCACAGCACCAGCCTTCTGAGCCGCGATAAAACTGGGTTCACCGAAGCCTGGTCATGTTGCGGCAAGTTGTTGCTGCTGCGAACCCCTGCCAGAAGGGCACGCATGGGGTGGGCGGAGCGCAGGTAGGATTTTTGCTCCGAACCCCCGTTCAAAACCCTATCGCTGGCATTTTCAGAGCCAGAACTGTTTTCGGGCATGGGTTACAGCTTCTTCACACAACTCTGAACCTAAGTTTAACGAATCCCCCAGCAGCAAATGGCTGTGTTTAGGGTGGGGCTGTTGTGAGGCTTATTAAAGCAATGACAAAGCAAGTCGGCAAGTTGTTCCCACGCTTGGGCATCAGTTCCATCGGTGCGGCGGTGATGGCCTTGAGTCTATTAACCTGTGCCCCTCTCCCAAGCTGGGCCAGTACGGGATCCCCTCAGCAAACCCTGACTGCAGAACAAGCCCACCAGCACTACCGCCTTGCCCTCCACTTTTGGGGTCGTCAACAGGGAGCGACCCTCAACGAAACCCTCTACACTCAGGGAGCCCAGATTGGAGAACGCTACTGTGCTGCCCGTCGCCGAGGCACATCCCACCAAGACTGGATCTCTCAAACCCTAGAAACTCTTGCTGCTACCCCCAACCTTTCCTTGGGGCAAATGCAAGGGATTGCCCGGTTTACAGGAGCTGCCATCCTAGCCTATGCTCCTTACCACTGCCCCGATCAGGACTTACCCTTGAATCAGGGGGATGTGGGATTGCCCGATCTGAAAAACTCTGGTGTACCAACCCGAACCACCCCCTAACCACCCTGAGAACCTCTGGCTTCATGGTTGCTGCTCCCCTCACCCCTCATCTTCTGGAGAATGAGAGCTTTTACGAAAATGCTCTCTGTTGGCTGGGGCGACCACAAGAAGCCTACCGGCTCTTGAGTGAAGCAGTCTTCCCTGCCGTGTCCTCTTGGGTGCGAGGGGAAGTGGATAGCCACTCCTTTAATCACTGGCAGCCAGAGGATGTACGTACCTTCCTCTATCCAGTGGTAACCATGGGGGAGGAGGAAACCATCGTTCTATCCAGTGAGGCTCTGCTTCTTTGCGGCATCGGCAACTACTACAACCCCTGCGATCTGGCGATTGTGGTGTTTGTGCAGCAACCCCAAGAGCTGTTTAGCCAACTGATGCAGCGCATTCGCCGGACCGAAGCCATCATCGGTCGCGGGCCAGAGGTGCGGATGCTCTCCGAACAGGTTAGCCTCGCTAAGCGGGGGCGTGACTACATCAACACCAAGTATCTGGTTTGGCCCTACGCCCTCTCCGGTGCAGCTCAAGATACCCTAATCAAGCAAGGGATCAGCATCATCCGTCTTTCTCCTCAAGAGGCCGCGCTGCCCTTTGCCAACTGAAGGCGGCTGCTCCTGTTGTTGATGTTCTTCTATTTCTGTGTATCTTCATGACCGATACCCGCTTGCCCCAGTTGATCCAAGCCATGTTGGATCCCGCCTTTTACCCTCATGCGGTGCAGGCTCCGATTCAGCTAATTCAAACCCACATTTCCTACATTTTGCTCACAGGGGACTACGCCTACAAGGTAAAGAAGCCCCTCAACTTTGGGTTTCTCGATTTCACCAGCCTAGAGCAGCGACGCCACTTTTGTCAGGAGGAACTGCGCATGAATCAACGCGGTGCCCCCGGCATTTATCTGGAGGTTCTGCCCATTACCCAATCCAACGGTCGGTTTCAACTCAATGGCTCACCAGAATCCGGAGACTGTGTGGAATATACCCTAAAAATGCGGCAATTCCCTCAGGAAAACCTGCTGAGCAATCTATTGGCCCGAGGAGAATTGACAGCCGCCCTCATGGAAGAACTGGGGCGAGTGGTGGCGGCTTTCCATGCCCAAACCAAGACCAACGATTACATTCGCAGTTTTGGTCAGCCGGAACGGGTGCGGGAGGCCTTTGATGAAAACTATCAACAAACCCGGCGCTACATCGGTGGACCACAAACAGCCCAGCAATATCAAGAAACCCAAGCCTATACGGATCGATTTTTTGCCCAGCGGCGGGATCTGTTTCAACAACGGCTGGATCAAAACCGGATTCGAGAGTGCCACGGCGATCTGCACCTAGGCAACATTTGTTTTTGGGAAGGGAAACTCCTGCTTTTCGATTGCATTGAGTTCAACGAGTCCTTCCGCTTTGTCGATGTCATGTACGATGTTTCCTACACCGTCATGGATCTGGATGCTCGCCATCGTCCTGATTTGGGGAATGCCTACCTCAACACTTACCTAGAAGAAACGGGCGATTGGGAAGGCTTAAAGGTGTTGCCCATTTACCTCAACCGCCAGGCCTATGTGCGCGCCAAGGTCACTTCCTTTTTGCTGGATGATCCGACGGCCACGGAAGAGGTCAAGGTGGAAGCCTGCCAAACAGCAGCCCAGTACTACCGCCTTGCCTGGCGCTACACCCGTCCCAAACAGGGACAGATAATTCTCATGTCAGGGCTTTCCGGTGCGGGCAAAAGTACGGTGGCCCGTTACCTGGCTCGTCAACTCAATGCCATCCACATTCGCTCCGATGCCGTGCGTAAGCACTTGGCCGGGATCCGCTTGCGGGAACGAGGGGGACAGGAGATTTACACCCCGGAGATGACCGCCAAAACTTATCAGCGCCTAGTCCAACTGGGAACGGAGCTGGCCTTGGAAGGTTATACCGTCATTCTGGATGCTAAGTTTGACCGCCAAGATCTACGGGGAATGGCAATAGCCCAGGCCCAAGCCCAGGGGATCCCGCTGCGCATCCTCCACTGTCAGGCTCCCATGGCCACCCTACAAGAACGGTTGCAACGGCGGGCCGGCCGCCCAAGCCGTGAGGGAGGCGTGGACCCAACAACTCAGGGAATTGGGGATCCGCTCTACGCTGTGGATATTGCCGATGCCACCGCAGAGATGCTCTCCCAACAGCAAGTTGAATGGCAGGATTTTACGGAATCGGAACAGTCTTTGGTCACGGCTGTGGATACTGGCCAAGATTGGCAAACGCAATTGGCAGCCTTTTAATTTACCGCTCAAACAGTGTAAGGTCAAAATAGTCATGTGGAATGGTCGTGCGGAATTGAGGCCAAACCGGATGTTTCGGTGTTAACCCTACCTGCTAGCCGATTTGAGGGGGAGCTTTCCGGTCAGTAGGCGGCCTGTGGTGAGATGAGCAGCTACTCAAGGCAGGAGACCCAAAAGTGAGTGATGTCACCTCTGACGATCTGCGGCTGATGCTCCTGTTTGAGGGATTTCCTCCTGAGGTGCTCGAGCCGATAGCCCAGCAGATGTCATTGCGCTCTCATCCGGTGAATCAAGTTATCCTGCTGCAAAACGACTGGGGTAATGCTGTCTACTTTATCCTGGAGGGTTGGGTGAAGATACGCACCCACGATTTGGAAGGGCGCGAGATTACCCTGACGATTCTCGGCCCGGGGGAAATCTTTGGTGAGATGGCCGCCTTGGATGAGGTGCCCCGTTCTACCGATGTCATAGCCTTAACGGCTACCAAAGTCAGTTGTTGGTCAGCTCAGCATTTTTTGGGTTTTTTGGGTTCGGATCCCCAGGTGGGGATTCGCTTGGCTCAGTTGCTGTCTCGGCGTTTGCGCCAGATCAATCGTCGTCTGCAACTGCGAGAGGCCAACAGCACTGCCCGTGTTGCGGATATATTGTTGTTTTTGGCTGAATCGCGGGGTCGAGTCAGTCGGGCGGGTGTGGAGATCCCCAACTTGCCCCACCGCGAGTTAAGCAGCTTGAGTGGGTTGGCGCGGGAAACGGTAACCCGTGTGCTCTCCAAGCTAGAACAGGAAGCTCTGATCCAGCGGGATCGCAATCGAGATATCCTCTGCATTCCCCAAATGGACATGCTAGAGAAGCTCATTGGGTAACAACCCCCAACACCCTTGGTGAGCCTGCTGTAGAGGGTTCCTGTCTGCTACGGTACGCAGCTTTCGTCGCCTCCACAAAATCGAGGCAGCCACCAGTTGCAAAAGGTCTTTTCAAGATCGTAAGATAGGAGGTCCTAGGCCGGGATAGCTCAGTTGGTAGAGCAGAGGACTGAAAATCCTCGTGTCACCAGTTCAAGTCTGGTTCCTGGCATCGGCGAAGCAAGGTTACTCCTGCAGGTGGTTTGGGGCTTTGTGTGGTCTTTTCAGCCTAGGCCCATGGGCAAATCAACCTACCTGCTGAGTTTTCGGGTTTTCTCCCCCAGTCAGGGCATTGAGGCTTGTTGACAAACCAAACCCTCCTCTTGCCAACCGAATCAATGCCTGCGGGGCCAGGGATCCAAGCCGATACAAACTGACCCCTGCCACCAGTCCTGAAAAGAGACCGCTGCCCCAGTCTCTCCACAGCCAGGATGCCAATCCTTCCGCCAGCAGCAGCAGGGCACTGTTTAGCAGTAAAGGGCGCCACAAGCCCTCCTGACGGGATCCCAGGGCCTCACTCAAGGCTCCCCAAGGCAGGTGCAGCCGCAGACAGAGGCCCCATAGCCACAGAGCATCCAGCAGCGGCGACAGGAGCAGATCCAACCCTAGAGGGGCCAACCCAATTCCCAGTCCTTTGGCCAGGCTACAGGCTTTACTCCACCACTCTAGAAAATCAGCATGATGTTGCCATTGTTTTTGCAGGATCTGGGCCTGGATACGCTCCAGCCGCTTCAGGACATTCAAAGCCAGCAGGGATCCCGCTTCGGTTTGCAGAATCTGCAAAATTCGTCCCCGTAACGCTTCCAGCTGGGGTGCGGGACGTTCCCATTCCGTGGTGATGCGGCCATCTGGCCAGTGGGTACGCACCTTCACCGGTTTGGGGCAAGCCGCTACAGTCAAAATCTCCAGCCCTAGACCCAGCCGACGGATCTGGGCATAAATGGCCTGTAAATCTGCCTCAGAATAAAGATCGCTCTTGTTAAAAACCAGCAGGATCGGCTTGTGTAGGGTACGCAACTCTAGCAGGGCTTGGTACTCCAATTGGGTCAAATCAGCAGCAACCACAAACAAAATCAAATCTGCCGAACGGGCCACATCCCAAGCCAGCTGCTCACGCGCTTCCCCTTCTACTTCGTTCAAACCAGGGGTATCGATCAGCCTCACCCGCCAGGGGATCCCTGAGTCTGGAGACCACAGCATCGATTGCGGTTGCCGCGTCACCCCATTCAAAGGCCCCACTTGCAACTGGGTTGCTCCGGTCAAGGCATTCAGGAGGGCCGATTTACCTCGATTGACCAAACCAAAAGCTGCAATAGAAAACAGCCGCGAGCCCAGTCGCCGACGCAACCCAGCCAAGGCCCGTTGTTCCGGCTGCAAATCTGCCCGGTCGGTGACCGCTTGCCAGTGATCCCAGCACCGATTCAAAAGAGTTTCCGCTTCGACTAAGGGAGGGCTCATAAACACCCGCAACAGCTCATCTCACTGTAGTGGGAATTGTCCCCCATAGGGCCTTCTGTCTCTCCGGAAAACTCCCCAGTGTGAGGGAAAAAGACCGGGTGGATTGCTTGCACCCCCCAAGGGTGGGGAAAGGCAACCGGAAGAGAATAGGGCATGATCACCTTGTCACTCGGCAAGGCTAGCGCGAAAGAATGCCCCTGCGCTACCTTAACTCGACACTACCCTTACCCAACATCGCTGCTATGTCCTATTCCTTTCCCAAATTCCCCCGCTGGTTGCGTCTAGGAGCTTCCCATCGCTCCAAACGGGAGCGCATGATTGTGCGGGGCTTACTGGCCTTTTCGGGGGCGCTTTTGATTGTGGATCTTGTGCTTTTGAGTGCCCTCTTTTAACCTCTTTGCTTGGTTGCAAAAGAACTACGCTCCGCTAACGCGATCAAGTTGCCTGAGAGGGATCCCTTGTCCTTAGGTGCACGCTTTCAGCAACAAAGGAAAGATCAGGAATAATAAAAGCGGCCCGGAGGGATCCTGACTGCGGGCTGTCTTCATTCTGTTGCTTGAGGTCGATTATGGTTTTGCACCCCGCAGCTGGCACGCCCCGGATCAATGCGCGTGAGTTGGATGCTTTCGATATTTTCAACTTTAAGCACTACCTTGGCCCCAATCCTTACCTGAATAGCGCTGCTTTTACCTTCGACTTCACTCTCACCTATTCTCCGCAACCGCTTCCTATTGAGAGTTATCTGGCTGAGGTAGGTCAGCACTTGCCCCAACTGCGGGGAGAAACCTATCTATCCTATGCTCATCTGTTTGCTCATCTGGTGGCGGAGGTGAACCGGTTGCAAATGGGCTTACACCTGTACCGTTGGAGCTTCCGCCTTTTTCCAGAGTATGTGCGCATTGCCGTTCAAACCTTGCATGGCCGCACCACCCGTGCTGCTGTCTATCTAGCCTGGGATTGGCTGGAGGCGATCACACAAGGGCAGGCGTTTGATTTTGAAGGTGAGCTGCGCCGATTACAGCAGATGTTTCGGGAATCGGTCTATGGGGGGCCGACAGTGTACGCCCTGTTGCGAGCTGCCCACGAACGGGGTATCCCTACCTATTACCTGTGGGATGAAGGGGTGATGCAATATGGCTATGGACGCCAGCAAGTACGTGGGGTCGCCACCACCTTTCACACCGACAGCCACCTCGACTCCGCTTTCACGACTCGTAAAGACCATTGCAAAGCCTTTTTGGTAGCTCAAGGGTTCCCAGTGCCGCCAGGGGAGGTGGTCACCTCTTTGGCAGAGGCCCTCCAGCAGGCGGAAGCGATAGGTTATCCAGTTGTCCTCAAGCCGGTGGCCGGTCATAAAGGAATCGGGGTCACCGCCCATATTCGTACCCCCCAGGAGTTGCAGTTTGCCTACGACACAGCAGTGGATGCCATTCCTTGCGAACAGCCAATTCAGGTGATTGTAGAAAAACACCTGCAGGGCAGTGATTTTCGTCTGTTGTGCGTGGGCGGACGCTTTGTCGCCGCCACAGAACGACGTCCGGCCTCAGTGACAGGAGATGGTCAGAGCACTATTGGCCAGCTTATCCACCAAGCCAATCAGGATCCCGCCCGTTGGGATACTCCGACTTCCCCCTTAGGGCCGATCCAGTGGGATGAGGCTATGGAGCACTTTTTGGCAGAACAAGGGCTGACGGTAGACAGTGTGATTGAGGCAGGACAAACAGTCTACCTGCGCAAGGTATCTAATCTTTCGGCGGGAGGGGTAAGTCGGGATGTTACTGCCAGCGTTCATCCTGACAACATTGTTTTGGCCCAAACCATTGCCCAGCAGTTTTCACTGGTCTGTTTGGGTATTGATGTGATTGCCACGGACCTGGAACGCTCCTGGAGGGAGGGATCCCTAGGCATTATCGAGATCAACGCAGCACCTGGGATCCTGATGCACCAGAAACCTGCCATTGGGGATGGAGTAGATGTACCGGGGTTGATCCTCAACCATCTCTTCCCAGCTAAGGGAAGCGCTCGTATCCCGATTTTCACCTTCAATCGCTTGGCCCTGCGGGAGGTACAGATTTTGGTGGAGCAGATTTTGGCGGCTCATCCGCAGGGGTGTGTAGGATCCGTTTGTCGGGAAGGGGTCTTGCTCAATCGGATGGTAAGACCACAACAGGGCAGTCATTTCCGGCAGGTGAAAACCCTGTTGCGTCATCCCCACCTGGATCTGCTGCTGGTGGAAATTGACGAGGAAACCCTTGAGCGTGAGGGCTTAGCTTATGAGGGCAGTGATTTGCTACTGCTGCGGGATCCCTCCGAAAAAGAGCAGCAGGTGCTCACGCGGGATCTCAACCCTGGTGGTACCCTGATCCTCCAGCAGGGATCCAGCGTAACCCTAACAGTGGCAGGCCAAGTGGAACGATTTGATTTAGTCGAGACAGAATTCTTACAAGGGATCCTGTGGTCTGCAGTCAGCCAACTGCTCCAGAAGGTTAGCACCAATCCTCTCACCACCCTCTGACTGCAATGCTTACAGTGGGCTGGCAGCAACGGGGTTAGCGCGGCACCAGAATAGAGCTTGCTCTGCATATCCCCTAACCCTAGGCGGAGCACTGCCACGGATCTTGTTGATCGCAGAGTTTGGATTGTTTTCAGGTTCCCGCCAAACGCAGAAGAGATAGGGGATCCCCGGCGGTGGCAAGCACAGGTTGACTTACACCAGCCGCAAAGAAACGTTATCATAGAGCTGGATTGAGTAGTCCCCCTTAGTGGCTCTGTAAACCCTACAAGGCAGGTTGGGATGGATTGGGTAGAAAAAGTTCTAGAAAAAATCCGGGAATGGGTAGAACGGGTTATTGATACCTTATTAGGGGCTCCGCAGCCACAGCAACAGCCAATTCCTGTTCCGGTAGAAGATGGATCCCATCATCGTCGCTGACCTGACCACTGTCGCTGCCAGCCTTGATATCCTTAGTCTGTTGGTATTGCACGGCCCGAACCTAAGCTTGCTGGGGGTTCGGGAGCCTGGCATTTATGGAACGATATCTCTGGAACAGATTGATCAAGCTCTACACCGGCAGGCCCACTCCCTGAGGGCCAAGTTGGAGATTCTGCAATCCAACCACGAAGGGGTGTTGATTGATGCCATTCACCGGGCCCGCCAGCAGCACCAGGGCATTTTAATTAACCCAGGCGCCTATACCCATACCAGCATTGCCCTGCGAGATGCTATTGCTGGGGTGGGCCTACCGACCGTAGAAGTCCATCTGAGTAACATCCATCGCCGTGAGCCTTTTCGCCAACACTCCTACATCGCCCCGGTGGCCATCGGGCAAATTAGCGGGTTTGGGCCACAAAGCTATCTGTTGGGGTTACAGGCTCTAGTACAGCACCTGCGGCTACAACCTTCTTGAGGTCCCTGGCTCATGGCAAGTCTTGCTCAAGGCTTGCTGTTTCCCCGCCCTACTTGCTTGCTTCCTGCTGAGGGACAGAGGGAGTCCAAAAGTGTATGGGATAGTGTAGGAGATGCTCTGGCCATACCTCAGCCTAGATGGAGAAAGATTCACAAACCGGTCAAGCAAAGGAATAGGAATCTGCGACCAATCAGAGGTTCTCTTAACCTCGCAGACGCTCGGAACGCAAAATGCTAATAATCAGCCATAGACCCAGTACACTGGCTGCCGCAAAAAGCAACTCACTCAACCAAAACACTTGAAACCGTTGCGTTTGGGCGGAAATAATGGCTGCTCCAATGATCAACGAGCCCACCACAATGCTGTAGGAAAGGCGATTGGCAGAGTTATCTAGGCTACTGCGGATCCCTTCCAGTTCTCTCAAGCTCAAGTTCCAACGCTGGGTTTCGGAGGTGATGCGGCTGAGGAGCAACTCCAGCTGACGGGGGGACTGCAAAGAGAGATTCTTCAGGTCTAGCGCCGTGCGCAACAGGGAGGGCAAGGGAGCTTCTCCCACCAACTGAGCACGGAAGACATCGGCCATCAGGGGGCGAATTTGCTCCGGTAAGTTGTAGTCCGGGGTTAACTGGCGGGCAATCCCTTCTAGGTTGGCCAATGCTTTCGCACACAGCCCCAAATTGCCAGGGATGCGGATGTGGTTGCGCCGGGCCGCCTGCAGCACCTCGTAAAAGAGCTCACTAAAATCCAACTCCGATACACTCAAGGTGTAGTACTGCCGCAACAGGCGCTCATAGTCGTTTTGCAACTGGGCTAAGCTGACCGGTTGCTCAGGGGGAGCTAATTCCAAGGTCAATTCCGCACAGCGCTGAGCATCCAAGCTGACAATCGCCAGGATCATCTCCAACAAAATTTGCTGGGTACGGGGATCCAGCCGCCCAATCATGCCACAGTCCAGCAGCGCTACCCGACCGGATCCCAGGTAGAACAGGTTTCCGGGATGGGGATCGGCGTGAAAATAGCCATCAATACAGATCTGCTGAAAAAAAGCCCGGGTTAACATGCGGGCAATCTTTTTTGGATCGGCGTCACTGCGATCCGCCTCCAGCAGCGGTTGACCGTCAATCCACTCCATCGCCAACACTTTCGGGGTGGTGAGGGGCCAGTGAATCTTGGGGATCACCAACTGAGTAGAGTCAAACCAACGGCTGCCTTGCAAATGTTGCCGCAACTGATCGGTATGGTGGGCTTCTTGGGTAAAGTCCAATTCCGCCTGAATGGCCCGACAAAACTCATCGGCTAAGGAAACCACATCCGCCAGCTTGCCAAATTCCGTTTGGGCCACCAGCTCGGCAATACTGCGAATCAAGCGGGTATCCTGCTCCACGACGGCTTCCAAACCAGGCCGTTGGATCTTGAGGGCTACCCATTCTCCACTGCTCAGACAGGCGCGATGGGTCTGGGCAATCGATCCAGCAGCCACCGATTCTGTTTCAATGCTGCTGAACACCTGCTCCAGAGGTTGGCGCAACTGTTGCCGCAGGAGGATTTCTACAGTGTTCCAGGGCACAGGGGGGACATTGGCCTGCAGGGTACTGAGAGCCTCAATGTACTCACGTGGCAACAGATCCGGGCGTGTGCTCAACAGTTGGCCCAGCTTCACATAGACCGGCCCCAAGTCCACCAAGATATTGCGTAGCACCATGGGCGGAGGCAGTTGCGGTTCCCCCGCTTTGCCGAAAGACAGCAGACGCCGCATGTAATCCCAACCATGGCGCAAGACCACCTCTAGGATCTCGGCCTGACGCGGGACCAGACGAGCGAACACCACAGCCTTTCTCCCCCTACAGATGGTCTCGCACCACTTTACAAGAAGGGAATCGGGGTTGCTCTGCGTGTGCCATCCCAACCCGTTTCCAGACCTTCCCGCAACACCCGCAGCACCTCGTCCGTGTCGGCATTGGGCTCCGCAAAAGAAAAGAGATGCTTGTAGCGCAGTTTACCCATCTTGTCCACTACAAATTGCCCCGGTAGGGGTGCTCCTAGCGCCTGACCAACACCGTAGAGGCGGAAGGTGGTGCAGTCGGGATCCACCAGCAGTGGATAAGGCAGTTGCAGATCCTTTTGAATCTGTTCGCTCTGCACCGGATCGGTGCTGGTGATCATGAGTAGTTCTGCTCCTAGGGCTTGAATCTCGGCGTAGCGGGCTTTGAGATCCTGGATGTGGGGGTAGCAGAAGGGGCAAAACAGTTTTTCTGTAAAGATGCGGGTAAAGGCCAAGATCACCGGTTGCCGACCCCGGTAATCCGACAGACGGACAGGATCCCCTTGTACGCGCGGCAGCTGAAAATCAGGGGCCAGCTGGCCAATTTCCAGGCTGGTGTTGGCCGGTTGGGGGATAAAGTTCTCAGCAAAACGACGGTTAAACAGTCCGGTGTTGGGGCTCATGGCAGCCTGTCACATTTCTTTACTACCTGGCTCCAGCCTAACTCAAAGACTCTGCTACCGCCTTCAGTCGGCGGAGTTGAGCTCGCATATCCTGCTGGGTTAGGCCTGCTGCTACCAAGTTAAATCCTGCTGCTACCCAGGGATTGGGAATGCAAAACTCAAACCGATTCAGCAACAGAGTTCCTCCCGGTTCTGCCTGACATTCCCAGCGGTCGGTTCCTAGGAAAAATCCTTCAAACTGCCACTGCACCAACCCCAGGGCCCGCTCTGTGATGACGCACTCTAGCTGCGGGGCAAGCCAGGGGATGCGCAACCGGAAGCGGTAGCGGCTGCCCAGCTTGGCTGTAGGGGATCCCACTGCCTCACACTGCAACAAGGGGTTAAGCCAACGTTTCATCAGCTCTAGGTCTGTGATACAGCGATCCACCTGAGGGATGGAAGCAGCAATTTGAATCGATTGGGTGTACAGAGGCATCTTCTAGGGAGAAGGAAAAGGTGTGCTTTTGCTCCAGCCTTTCACCGGAGATCCCTCACTCCGGATCCCAGGGTCGCCGGTAGGGACTGTGCTGAGCAGAATCAGGATATCCCGTTGTTGGGTTGGGTCTGTGCCTTGGCGGGGGGATCCCACCTGGATCACCACCTGTTGCGACATTTGCGGCAGGCGCTGGGGTGACTCAAACACCAGGGTGCGGATCCCGCCTGGCTGCTCAATATCCGAGAGGATCTCCCAGCCTCGACCCCAAAGATGGCGACGATAGTAAGTGCCAATCTCTTGCCCAGAAAGAGAGGTTTGCAACAGTAGGGAGCTAATGCCCCCCTCGCGATCCCAAATCTGACCGGAAGAGATCACGATAGCCCCAGGCAGTTGCAAGTAAGCCGGAAAGTGGGCCGGAAGAGCAAAAGTATCCCCCAGAGAAGCTTGAAAACGGGTACCGTCTTTGCTGATGTGTTGGCGAATCGCCTTCTGAGGTTGAACCCCCTCCGTTTGCGTTAGCGGGACGACCTCCCTGGAGAAGAAAACCGGGGTGGTGCGACAGGCAACCGCCACTCCCCCTAGAAGCGCCAGCCCGGCCACCCATTTCCTCTGTGTTGTCCAACCCCTCGTATCCATCCAGACCTTTAGGGTCCCTGACTGGGTTATAGCGGATACCCCTGCTGAACACAATACGGATACCGCTCTGTAAGACCTATCCCAACCTATCCAACCTGCTCCCAAGGACTGAGTGGAACCCGCTTGATACTTACCTTCCAGGAAGCCTTGGGAGCTACACCCCCAAGTGGGTCTGCCTCTGCACAGGCGTCAATTCCCCCAGAGCTTGAGGCACTTGGGCAGTTCTTCAGATTGATTCCAGCGTTTAGGCCTCTATCCATTTAGGCATGACAATTGGCACAGTATTTTTTCTTTCATGCTAAACTCATTCAAGAGCTTTACTTAATGATAACTATCATAGTAGAAAATATCTTGCTTATTATTAGTATAATTCATTATTAGTATAATAAAGTATGATGACTGACGCATTTAGTAAGAAACATCACCTCTGATGAGTAACTATTGAGTAACTAT
Organism: uncultured cyanobacterium; assembly: GCA_937944885.1. Lineage (GTDB taxonomy): Bacteria > Cyanobacteriota > Cyanobacteriia > Thermostichales > Thermostichaceae > Thermostichus. Next base: position 32,682 of record CALFBB010000011.1, on the reverse strand, counting down.
GGTTTTGCTTGACCTTCAACATTAGATAGCTATAGGTCTTGCAAAGGCAATAATTTTTTCCAGTTTGATTGGCTTTGCAGCAAGTGGACCTACATACCCTAATTCCTGAGGGCTTTAGCCGATAGAACGGTGCTCTCCTGCAACTCAAACTTGGATCAAGTATACTGGTTAGCCAAATTTTGAAGAGGAGTTGGGCGTTCAGGACAGAGTAGCGGCAAGGGATCAGGTGCTTGGGGATGGACTTGACAATAGCTGCGAAAGATGTCAAGCTATGTTAGCTATCTTTTAATTCTTTTAAGGATCTTTGTAGGGAAAGGGTACGAGATGTTTCTTGCTTCTCTTCTGCCCTCTTAAGTTTTCTATCAACACTTCTGCTTGTGATCAACTTGATTCACTTAGCAGCAGGGATCCCCGGTGTACTTTAGCGTTATTATCCCCACCTACAACCGCCGTCCCATTTTGGCCCAGTGTCTGCAGGCTTTGGCCCAGCAGCAGCCTGGCTTCTACCAAGGCTATGAGGTGGTGGTTGTGGATGACGGTTCTGAAGATGGCACGGTGGAATGGTTGCAAACCAACCCTGTGCTGCTTCCCCATCTCCAGCTGCTGCGTCAGGAGCATAGAGGCCCTGCTGCTGCTCGTAACCTTGGCTTCCGCCATGCGCGGGGATCGGTGATTGTTTTTATCGACAGTGATTTGGTGGTGGTGGAGCATTTCTTGGCCAGCCATGCCCAGACGCTCCGGCAGCAAGGGGTAACCGGGGATCCGCAGCGGGCCGATGAGGGTAAAGTGTTCACCTACGGGCGGGTGATTAACACCAGCAATTTTCAGGATCCTCGTTCTGAGCCCTTTAAGCCGACTGACTTTTCGGCAGCTTTTTTTGCCACCGGCAATGTGGCTATTGCCCGCCGCTGGTTAGAACTGGCCTGTGAGACCTCAGCTGGCCCTTTTGATGAGCGGTTTCACCTCTACGGCTGGGAAGATCTAGAACTGGGGGTACGGCTCAAACGCTTGGGTCTGCGCTTGGTGAAATGTCCACAGGCTACCGGTTACCACTGGCATCCTCCTTTTGAGTTAAGACAGATCCCTGCTTTAATTGAGCGGGAGCAGCAGCGGGCTCGTATGGCGATCCTCTTCTATCAAAAGCATCCTACTTGGGAGGTACGCCTGATGATCCAACTGACGCCCCTACACCAAATCCTTTGGGGGGTGTTGTCCTTGGGGGGGTGGCTGAATGAAAAACGAGTGGAACCTTTGCTGCGCTGGCTCATAGATCGGGGCCACCCCCAACTGGCCCTGGAGCTGTGCCGGCTGTTTTTCTTGAATTGGTACAACGTACAGGCGGTCTATTTAGCTTACAAAGACTTCCAGCGGTTGCAGCAACCTGCTCCTCCGGCCGGAAAGGCGTAACACCCGCTTTTTCAAGCCTTCTGTCTTGACCCATGGGAATCAGATCCCGGCTCTATCTCGGCACCGACCAAAAGCAGATCCGGTCGCAACAGCCGCTGGCACAGTTGGCGAATGTCTTGGGGACTGGCCTCATCTAACCAGCGGTGAAAGGCTTGGGATTCTTGAACTCGGCTCATCAGCAGGGGAGCGATTGGCTTGGAGCTAGACAGTTCTGCCAGCCACTCGACGGGAAAGCCCGTCACCTCAGACAAATAGAGGGGATCCCGTTGCCCGGATTGCCACAGTTGTATCAGCTGGGTGAGTTGGGTGGGGATCTGCTCCCATCGATGACCCGAAGCGGCCAAGATCAACTTCTGGGGTTGCACCTCTTGCAACAGCGCCGCCAAGTCTGCCGGTAACCAAGGCCAGCGAGCCAGCAGCAGTTCTGGGGCAGGAGGGGGGATCCGGTGTCCGTCGTAGCAGCTAGCAGACCCTATGGGCTCCAACATAGGGTTGTCTCGTCGGTCCTCCACTTGTAGGTTGCTAGAGGTGGAGACCGGAGCCTGCCAATCGCCGGCAGGCCGCACCGCCAGGACCCTCCCCTGCCAAGGTGAGTTATCCCGGTGGCTGGCCTCCAGGTAAAGGGCAATGTCCAAAGCCGGCAGTTGTCCCAAACTGGCCAGTTGTTCCCCTTCCCGCCAAAACCACAGGGTACGGGATCCCTGCGCCCCCTGCAGATGAAAACTGAGGTGTTGGCCATTTCTCGAGGCTTTTGGATTGGAACGGCTGGGACGAAAATTCATCAGTGCCACTGTAGGCAGGGGGTTACCGTGCCCAAAGGGTTGTAGCAGCTGCAGTTGTTGGTAGAGATCATCCAACTCCGCCACCGCATCCCGACCTTGGAATTCCAGCAGGGCCAGATCGATGACAATCTCGATGTTCAGGGCACGGGTGTGTTGATCTGGGCTAACGCGAGCGGCCAATTCCCGCCGCAAGGCCAGTTGCAAGGCCGGTAGGCAAGAGAGATCCACTTGGATCCCTGCTGCCATAGGATGCCCTCCTCCCCCCAGCAGCAGGGGGCGTACTGCCTCAATGGCCTCTAGCAAATTCACGCCCGGAATAGAACGACCCGACCCATAGCCTCGCCCCACAGCTTCATCCTTGGCAATCAACACCGTCGGACAGCCGTACTGCTCGGCCAAGCGCCCCGCGGCAATGCCCACCACCCCCTGACTCCAGCCGGATGCTGCCAAAACAATGGCCCGTTCCTGGGTCAGATCCAAGCTCTCCACCTGTTGGCTGGCTTCCTGGATGACCTGCTCGGTAAGCTGTTTGCGCTCCTCGTTGGTGGCTACAAATTGCTGCACTAGCTCCTCTGCCCGCACCGGATCCGTCGTGGTCAACAGCTCCACTGCCAAGCTGGCATCCTCTAAACGCCCAATGGCATTCAGCTTGGGGGCAATGCGAAAGCCGATATCCTGAGCAGAGAGCTGCCGCTGTACTTGACCCATCTCCCGCTCTAGTAAAGCCCGCAGCCCCAGACGCTGGGTATTGGCCAAAACCAGTAACCCCCGTTGCACCAGATAGCGACACTCCCGCTGCAGCACCGCGACATCCGCCACAATCCCCACTGCCACCAAGTCCAGGTACTTCTCCACCTCCGGGATCCCAAGCACCTGGTAGAGAGCTTCCACCAGCTTGTAGGCCACCCCTACCCCCGGTAAGAAGCGCAAGGGATGTTCAAGTGGCAAGCGCAGCGGGTTGACAACCGCGTAGGCTGGCGGCAAGGGATCCGGTAGGGTGTGGTGATCCGTCACGATCACATCAACCCCCTGAGATTGGGCCAGTTCAATCTCAGCCCTGTTGCTCACCCCGCAATCCACTGTCACCAGCACCTGGCAGCCCTGGGCCAAGATCTGCTCCAGCCGCGGTCGATTCAGTCCGTGACCTTCTCCACTGCGCAGGGGCAGGGTAAACTGCACCTGGAACCCCAGCGGTTGCAACGCTGACAGCAACAAAGTTGTGCCAGTTACCCCGTCACAATCAAAATCCCCCCAAATCCAGACTTTCTCCTCTGACTCTCGCGCCCGCAACAGCCTTTTCACAGCTTTCTCCAAATCCGGTAGGGATTCGGGGGGAGTAGGGATATAGCACTCCGGATGCAAAAAGGCCTGTACCTGCTCTGGGGTATGCAACCCGCGCAGCGCCAATAGCTTGGCTACATATTTACCGTATTGGCGACTCAGCTCCAGGTTGAACTGAGGGGGGGTGGGAAGTAAATCCCAGCGGTAGTGCATGAACTGAATCAGAAAAAAAGTAACCCTCAGGAGCCTATCAGAAACTGCCCTGCCTCGGGGCCAGGCAGCAGCAAAACCAGACAGTAGCTCAGTTGAGAGTTGGATGGATGGAATGGGTCGGCCAAGTTGATCAGGTTAAAGGGATCCCGCTAGAAAAACCCAAGCAAGGGAGCCTTACTGACAACAATGGGCAGCAACACAGCAATCGGAGGGATGCTCATGGTTGTGGGTGGCACAGGCTTCACTGCAATAGAATTTCCCTTCGTAGACAAAGCCTTGGCTGCTGTCAAAACTACAATTGCAATGGTCACAGGCACAACGGACAAGAGTACCAGTGGACATGACGGTTGTCCTCCCCTTCAAGATTAGGTGGATCCCTGTACACAGGAAATCCTTGCCTGTTCACTCTAACGGTTTCTCTCCGCCAGTGCTGAAACAAGAATCAAACTCAGTTGCAGCTTTTTTCCAAAGCCCGATAGAGAGCAGCTAGACCCGGAATCTGGGAAAAAAGGAGTATCCTGGGGTATGGCGCTGCGTTTTTGCAAATCCCGCACCTATCACGATCCTCTCCATGGCGCCATCAGCCTCGATGGAGGGGATGCTATCGAAGCACTGCTGATTCGCCTAATCGATACCCCCGCTTTTCAGCGCTTGCGCCGAATTCGTCAGTTGGATACGGCCTTTTTTACCTTTCACGGAGCAGAGGGATCCCGGTTTACCCACTCCCTGGGGGTGCTGCACGTTGCCCGCCGCCTCTTTGACAAACTGGCCCGCCGCTACCCTGAGTTGCGGCCCTACCGCGCTGTGACCCTGACCTCTGCCCTGTTGCATGATATTGGCCATAGCCCCTTTAGCCATGCTGGAGAAGAGATCTTCGGCTGTCAGCACGAAACCTGGACCGCCCGCATCCTCCAAGAGGATCCACAGGTTTCTGCTCTGCTAGCGGAGTTTGATGCGCAGCTACCGCTGCAGCTGCAGCAGGTGTTGCAGAAGCAGTTTCCCCTGCCCCTAGTGGGGCAACTGATCTCTAGCCAACTCGACTGTGATCGCTTCGATTACCTGATGCGGGATAGCTTGCTCACAGGCGCCCAGTACGGCCATTTGGATTTGGATCGGATTGTTACGGTGCTCGATTACGACCCGGAAACCGGATCCCTGTGCATCCCAGCCCGCAAGGGACTAGGAGCAATCGAGCATTACCTGGTGGTGCGCTACTTCATGTATACCCAGGTCTACCAGCACCCGAAGAGTTTGTGCGCCCGCTTTATCTTGGATCGGCTGTTTAAGCGGGTTCAGGTTCTCTTGCAAAGGGGAGAAATCGAACTGGATCCCATCTTGACAGCTTGGTCCTGGGCTGCCATTGCTGTGCAAAAAGGGGATCCCTTTGAGTTGCCTTTATCGGTTTACTTGGCAGCGGATGATATTGTTTTTAGTTACCCTTTACGCTTTTGGGCCATGATGGGCAAGGATCCCATCTTGTCAGATCTGTCGCGGCGCTACCTGGATCGGGATCTATTTAAGGCCCGCAATATCACCCATTTGTCGGCAGAAGGCCGCCAAACCCTGATCGCTGCTGTGAGCGAAAAGATGCAGCAGGATGGCCTGGATCCAGAAAGTTACCTAGGGATCCGCTCAGCACATACCCAAGGCTACAGCCTTTACGAGCAAGGGATCCAACTCAAAACCGAGCGGGGCTACGAAGAAATTGCTCATCTTTCCCCACTGGTGCGTGCTCTGGTGGAAACCCAACTGCAAGTGTGGTTGATTTTCCCTCGCTCCTACAGCGATATTGTGGAGTTTTTTTAGGAGTTTTTTTATCTGTCTGACTGAGTCCATCATTAGGTTTGTTCATCTCAATGTGAGTAAAGGCGAGTAAAGGCAGCCACCAACCCTTCCCAGAACCTAGGTTTTCCCAAGTACCGACAACCCTTGACAATCCCGTCCCAGCAGCTGGCCCTATCTGGGGCCCACAGGTGTGGGGAATCATCCCACACTCACCAACTATTGGTTTACTTGCTAGGATTGGCCTGAGCTGGAATAAAAAAGACTGGAAGTTACCAGAGTGGCAAGGGTAGCATGAGGTCAGACTGCTAGGGAGACAGATCAGATGGGATTGTTCGATCGGGTCAGCCGCATTATCAGATCCAACATTAACGCGCTGGTTAGTAGCGCTGAGGATCCGGAAAAAATCTTGAACCAAACCATCCAAGATATGTCCGAGGATCACTACCAGATGCGGCAAGCGGTAGCTCAGGCCATTGCCAGCCAAAAGCGGATGGAACGGCAGTATGAGCAGGCGCTACAAAGTGTTAACGAATGGCAAAGCCGCGCCGAGCTAGCCCTGCGCAACAACAATGAAGCCCTAGCTCGTGAGGCCCTGGTGCGGAAGAAAACCTTCAGTGAAACCGCCCAGAGCATGAAGCGGCAGTTGGATGAGCAGACTAAGCAGGTGGAAACGCTAAAAGCCAACATGATCAAGCTGGAGAGCAAAATCTCCGAAGCCAAGACCAAAAAGGATATGCTGATTGCCCGCGCTCGCTCGGCCAAAGCCTCCCAGCAAATCAACGAGGTGATCGGGCGGGTGAACACCACCAATGCCTTTGCTGCCTTTGAGCGCATGGAAGAAAAGGTCAACGCTCTCGAGGCCCAATCCGCAGCAGTAGCAGAGTTATCAGTGGACAGGCTCGAAAACCAATTTGCTGCCCTAGAAGCAGGTGGATCCGATGTGGATCACGAGCTCATGATGCTGAAAGCTGCCGTACAGGGCCAGTTGCCCTCTGGGGAGAAGAAACAGCCGGCGGCCCAATCGTTTGAGGGCGATAAGGTTGATCTGGAGTTGGAAAATCTGCGCAAAGAGCTCGACCAGCTCTGAGCCATGGGCAATTCCGGCAGCTGCTTGAGGGGGCACAAGGTAATCAGCTAGACAGCTACCGAGGCTTTCAGCCTAGCTTTAGCCAGGTTGGGTCCTGAGTCAGCCTCCCCGCCAGGCTCCCTCTGCCCCCCTGCAGGAAAATGTTGGGAAGAGGTTTGGTACAGGTTCAGTACATCGGTAGAATGGGGGAAGTGGGGTTGGACGTCACCTCACTTTGGGTGGAAAGAGCCGAGAAATCCGCCCTTTGCTGGTGATTACAGTTAGTTGCCGGGACGTCACGCACGATAGTCTACCTGCGCTTATGTGAGGCCACAAACAGCAATGACAACAGCGAGTATTAAGCCTCTCTTGAATGCCAAACAACTGTTGCAGGCTTATGCCTCTGGCCAGCGAGATTTCACGGGATCCAATCTCAGTGGAGTGCAGCTGAGCGGGGTTAATTTGAAGGGCATCATCCTCCGGGAGGCTAACTTGAGCGGGGCAGACTTGCGCGAGTCGGATCTATCGGGGGCCGATCTAACGGCTGCCGATCTGCGGGGGGCGAAGTTGCGGCGGGTGAACCTGATCGGAGCCAAGTTGGTGAAGGCAGATCTGCGGGGAGCCAACCTCTACCGAGCTAGGTTGTTACGAGCCGACTTAACTGAAGCCGAACTCAGCCGGGCTGATCTGCGGATTGGGGCCGATCTACGGGAAGCCATTATCACCAACGCCAACTTTCGTGGTGCTCTCTATGATGAGTACACCAAGTTCCCAGATGGGTTTAACCCTGCCGAAATGGGCATGTAGGTTGCGGAGCACCTAGACACCTAGATCAGCTAGATCAGCAGCTCTTGCCAGAGTCCAGCTGCAGCCGCCACCATAAAGGGGGGGTTGTGCAGATCGGGTTTGTTGTAGCGCAAGGGATCCCCTTGCAAGTTGGTCACGCTTCCTCCGGCTTGCTCAACAACGCATTGGGCAGCAGCGGTATCCCATTCCATGGTGGGGCCAAAGCGGGGATAGAGATGGGCGGATCCCTCGGCAACTCGGCAAAACTTAAGGGAGCTACCGAGGGAGCTCACCTCAAGGGGGCCGTAACGGCTTTGCAACTGCTTTAAGAATTGCTCGGTTTTGGGGTTGGCATGGGAGCGGCTGGCCACCACCTTCAAGGATCCACCGGTGTAGGGGCAGGTGTGGATGCGTGTGTCCCCTCGGTAGGCCCCCAGCTCCCGGGCAGCCGTGTAGGTGAGATGCAAAACCGGCGCATGAACGACGCCCAAAATCGGGATCCCTTCCTCCACCAGGGCGATATTCACCGTGAACTGACCATTGCGCTGAAGGAACTCTTGGGTGCCATCTAAGGGATCCACCAGCCAAAACTGTCCCCAATGTTGCCGTTCAGCGTAGGGGATGTCGGCAGCTTCTTCTGAGAGCACGGGGATCCCTGGGGTTAGATCTTTTAAGCCCTGCAAGATGAGGTGGTGAGCAGCCAGATCGGCAGCGGTGAGAGGAGATAGACGCTCCTCCCCATCCTGCCCAACAGGATCAACTTTGGTAGTAACCTGAATCTCTGGCTTGCGGTAGATCTCCAAGACGGCTTCGCCCGCAGCTGCCGATAAACGAGCCACCTGAGGTAACCATTCAGCCAGCTCACTGCTTTGCAGAGGGTTGAACATGGGTAAGGCCTCTTAGCTGCTGCAATCAGAGTTAGGTGCGCACCAACAGCCCATGGGCTGCCAAGTCTGCCTTGATTTGGGGGATCGTCAATTGACCATAGTGCAATAAAGAGGCCAAAAGCGCCGCTTCTGCTCCTCCCTCTTGGAGGGCTTGGCGAATATGGGTGCAATTACCGGCTCCGCCGGAAGCAATAACCGGCACAGGCACCGCCTCGACCACCTGACGGGTCAAGTTCAGGTCATAGCCGGCTTGGGTGCCATCTGCATCCATACTGGTGAGTAAAATCTCCCCTGCCCCCCGCTCTGCCATCTGTTTTGCCCATTTAATCGCATCCAACCCTGTGGGCTCTCTGCCGCCCCGCACATAGACTTCCCACCCTTCCCCGTCAGCTTTGGCACGGGCGTCAATAGCCACCACAATACATTGGGATCCAAACCAACGGCTGGCCTGCGTAACCAAGTCGGGATCCTTCACCGCCGCAGAGTTGAGGCTGACTTTATCTGCCCCTGCCCGCAACAGGGCTCGTACCCCCTCCAGATTGCGGATCCCACCCCCTACCGTCAGGGGAATGAACACCTGCTCCGCCGTCCGTTGGACCACCTCCAGCAAAATGGCCCGCTCCTCATGGGTGGCGGTGATATCCAAAAACACCAGCTCATCGGCCCCAGCCCGGTCATAGGCTTGCGCCAGCTCCACGGGATCCCCGGCATCCCGCAGCTGCACAAACTGGATCCCTTTCACCACCCGCCCAGCAGCCACATCAAGACAGGGAATGATCCGTTTGGCCAGCATCGCCTTCTCCGTCGGTGGGTTAATTGAGGCTCTTAACCAAAGCTAATCAGCAGAAAGGGTTCTTGAAACTTGGCTCCAGTCACCTGCCGACCGGCCAGGCTAGGCGGCAAAAATAAGTTGCGCCGTTGATCACCAGCAGTAATCGTCAGCTCCGGCCCCGATTGGCTCAGCTCAATTTGGGTTTTACTAAAGCCTGGAATAAACAGCTTCACCGTACGGGATCCCTCGTCAATGGCCAAGGGGGGAGGCACATCCGGCACCGTAAACACACCACCCACCGCCGCCTCCAAATCAGACCCCTCCATCCCGCTATCCCGCCCAAAACCTTGATGGCTGGGCAAAACCCGCACAGGGAGAGGAGCGAAGTCTGCAGCAGCTACCTCTGCTGAGCCAATGGGGGTTACCCACACCCCCCCCACCGTCACCCCCACCATTTGGGCGCTGCCCCACAGGTAACGGGCGGTTTGAATGGCGATCGGATCGCGGGTGGTGACCAGATGGGCCAAGACCCGTCGCGGATCGGCAATGGCCTGTCGCCCCTGCTCCAGAATGTTGGTCATGCCTCCCATGCGATCCGGCAGATCCTCCAGGGAGGAAAACTCCACATTGCTGACAGAGCGCAGCAGGGGCTCCGCAAAAGGGCGCAGCGTTTTGGCCAAATCCGAGCCGAAAAAGGCTTTGGAAGCTCGCCGCCAGTACCAACTGGCCACCTCCGGGATCCCAAACGCTCGTAGGGTGGTGAGATCCCCTGGCCCATCGTAGAGAATGCAATCGTACTGGCCGCTGGCATCGTAGCGACGCAAAGCCTCCAGGGCAAGGGCTTGATCCATCCCCGGCAACACCCCCAACTCCTGCCCGTAGATCTCCCGGAAAAAAGGGGTACGCACATACTGGGCTTCCAACTCTTTTGCTGCTGTCCAGGTTTGCTCCAGCAGTTGGGTTGTCCGCAGTTGCACCACACTCAAATTGGCCGCAATCGTCAAGGGTTCCCCCGACAGCGGGATCCCACCCAAGAGCATTTCCAGCCCCGGCCCCGCCTGGTGCCCCACCAGCAGTACGCGTCGTCCTTGTTGGGCAGCAAAGCGGGCTGCTGCTACTGCCAAGGTGCTGCGGCCTGTCCCCCCTTTCCCCAAGAACGTGAGAATTTGGCTCATTCCCGCCCCTCCCGACTTCGCTCTCCAGCCTCTCCATAGATTTCGATGTGCAGAGACTGCCCAGCCAACTGAGCCGCTGCCATCATCACCTGGCGAATGGCCTGCATGGTTCGCCCACCCCGCCCAAATACCCGTCCCCGATCTTTGGGATCAAAAGCCAGCCGTAGCCACACCTTTTTCCCGGCACAGGTGGTCTCTAGGTCCATCCGTAAGGGAGCGGGGCTAATCAGAGGTTCAATAAGAAGGTGAGCAAGCGCTTTGTAGTCCGGCATGGGGAAAAACCATTAAGGCCAGGTCTAATGGCAAGCTTAGCCGAATGTGGCATTAGGCCTCAGCTGCTTCCTCAGCTTTAGGCTCCGCCGGATTTTCCACTGCTGTCCCAGCTGCTGCTTCTGAGGGTTGGGGGGTTTCCCTTTCACCTCCACCCACCTCGGCCCCAGGTTCAGCAGTAGCTTCAGGGGCCGCAGCAACATTCACAGCCTCAGGTTCGACAACAGTAATGGCAGGCTCTTCACCAGACTCAGGGATCCCAGCTGCGGGCTTGGCCACAGCCGGGATGCGAATCGAAGCCACAACCCCACCTTCTGCTGCTGCCAGCATATTGTAAATGCCGGCCTTTGTGAGGATCCCCTTCACGGTCTCGGTAGGCTCAGCCCCAAAACGCAACCATTTCAGCAGGCTAGCCGTTTCCAAAACGGTCTCCTTAGTGCGGGGGTTGTAGTAGCCCAACTCCTCGAGCGGACGGGCTTCACGGCGAGTTTTACTTTCAATGGCGATGATGCGATAGCTCGGTTGCCGCTTCTTTCCGTAGCGCTTGAGTCGCAATTTTACCATGGTGGTGATCTGCTCCTTGGGGGTGCTTCACAAGCTGTAGAAAATGAGAGGAACGGTTTTGTCTTGCCAAGCCTGCCAAAGCTCCAGGGTTTTGACTGCTGGCAAATAAACACAGGCTTTCTATTATAAGCGATTTTTTGAGTGTTTGAAAAAAGTTTCCCCTTGTCTGAGTGGGCGAACTTCGTGGCACAGTAAAGGGGAAGCACACATTCAGCCGGTAGCCCCATGGTCAACTACATTGATCTCACCGATGCCCAGCGCCAGCTCTACCTGAAAGCTTTGATCTCAGTAGCCCGAGTGGATGGTCAATTGGATGAGGAAGAAACCAACTTTTTTACCCAGGTGGCGGAAGGAGTGGGGCTAGATCCTCAACTGACTCAAACCTATTTGACGGATGAAGCAGCGGGCCTAGATATCGGCAGCATCCCGCCCATGCATAACTCGGCCGGAGCCTTGATTCTACGGGATCTGGCAGCCATGGCCGTGGTGAATAACGAGTTTACAGAAAAAGAGGAGGCGCTGATTTTGGAGATTGGCAAGGCGATGCAGTTTAGCGAGGAAGAAATCAACGAGTTTCTGGATTGGGCCTTTATGGGGTTGCAGTGGCAGCTCAAAAGCAGGGCTTTGCTAGAGCGCTACGTTCAATCTGGAGTCACCCGATAAACCGATCCAAAGCTCGCTGGAGCTCCTCTAGCTCCACTTCAAGATTGCCGGTCTCCATGGCATGACGGATGCAATGGCGGATGTGCTCATCCAGAATCAGCCGTGCCACCCGATCCAGCGCCCCCTTGACTGCCGCAATTTGTAGCAGCACATCCGGACAGGGTTGACCCTGCTCGATCATGGAGCGGATCCCGCGGACATGCCCCTCAACTCGCGCCAGACGATTGACCAACCTGCGGCGTGAGTCGGGATCATGGTGATGAGGGTGGGCTCGCCCGGATAGGGGAGGCTGCTGCAAAGCCAGTTCCCAATCTTCTTGCCAATCCAATTCTGTTTCCGGGATCCCGGAAGTGGGAATATGGGAAGGAGTGGGAGAGTGAGCAGGAGGGACAGGATCAGGCATAGAGAAGCTAAGTGCTCCTTGCATAATACCGTTGGGTTTCCCCCGAGAACGGTGGGGTGCTCTACAATAAGAAGAGATATGAAATTTTGTAAAACCCCTCGTACTGCGGCTCCATGACCTCTGTGCTTTCCCCTTTCGGCCCTGTAGAAGCGGATCTGGAGCGTTTACGCCAGAACCTAACCCGGTTGGTCAGTGCCAAACACCCGATTCTAGCCACAGCTGCCGAGCACCTCTTTTCGGCGGGGGGGAAAGGCATCCGACCCGCGATTGTCCTCTTAATCGCCCGTGCCACCACCCCGGATGGGGAAATCACCCCCCGCCACTGGCGTTTGGCGGAAATTACCGAGATGATCCACACGGCCAGCCTAGTGCATGACGATGTTATTGATACAGCCGATGTGCGGCGCGGCATTGATACGGTTAACACCCTCTTTGACAATCGGATAGCGGTGCTGGCGGGGGATTATCTGTTTGGGCAGGCGGCTTGGTACTTGGCCAATTTGGATAATCTGGAGGTGGTGAAGCTGCTCTCTAAGGTGATTATGGATCTGCCGGAGGGGGAGGTGCGCCAGAGCTTGACCCGCTTTGATCCGGATGTGTCCCTGGAAGACTACCTGGCCAAGAGCTTCTACAAAACCGCCTCCCTTATGTCCGGCAGTTCCAAGGCTTCTGGGCTGTTGAGCGGTGTAACACCCGAGGTAGCGGAGTGCCTGTTTAATTTTGGTCGCGATCTGGGCATTGCCTTTCAAATTGTTGATGATCTGCTGGATTTCACTGCCTCGGCGGAGGCTCTGGGTAAACCGGTGGGATCCGACCTGATCCAGGGTAATTTAACCGCACCTGTGCTGTTTGCCCTCGAAGAATTTCCCCAGATGCGGGAGCTGATTCTGACGGAGCTGACGGATCCGCAGGACTTAAAGCAAGTCCTGGAATGGATTTACCAAAGTGAAGGGATCCCGCGTTCTCGTCAGTTGGCTCGTGACTATGCTCACCGGGCGGCTGAGGCTTTGTACAGCTTGCCTGATTCCATGGCCCGGCGTGCTCTGTTTCAGATGGTAGATTACGTGCTGGAGCGACTGCGCTAGTGGCTGCTGCGGGCTTTTTGCTCAACGAAAGGCTGCATCACCTGAGCTTCGGGAGATAACTCTGGGTACTTTTGGGTTACGAAAAAGTGTAAGCGGTTGGGGGGCCAAAAGCGGAAAATGGTGTTGCCGATAATGTTTTCTTCCGGCAAAAACCCCCAAACGTGGGAGTCTTGGCTATCGTTGCGGTTGTCTCCCATGACGAAGTAAGAACCCGGCGGCACCACAAAATCGGACTCAGATCCCCACACCCTCACGCCCGGGCAGCGCTCACCGGGGCAGGAATAGTTAGGCGGTTCATAGATGTAGTCCTCTTGCAGGGGAATGCTATTGATGAAAACCTTGCCATTGGCAATGCGCATGCGCTCCCCTGGTAAGCCGATCACCCGCTTGATGTAAGCACCGTCAAAATTGAGCTTGGCTGGCGGGTTGAAAACAATGATATCGCCCCGTTGAGGGGAACCAAAGCGGTAACTTATTTTCTCCACCACCAAGCGATCCCCTTCTACCAGCGTCGGCAACATGGAATCCGACGGGATCCAACGTGCCTCTGCTACAAAGGTACGGATGCCAAGAGCCAACAATAGCGCCAACAAAAGGGTTAATAAGTTTTCCCGCTGGCTCTGCCACCAGCTGCGGGATCCGGAAGGGCTAGGCGACTCGGATTCCGGTGGTTTGGGCAGAGAAGCAGGATCTTTTGGCGGCATGGATACTCAACGCACAAGACTTCATAACCTCAAAATTATCGCACCCAACCTGGAGAAGTGGGATGGGATCCTCTCCCGCTCGATAAGGGGTCAGCTTACGCTTACCCCTCCCCTTTCTTCTTTACCTGATGCTGACGGCTCTAGGGGGATGTACGCGGTAGGAGCCCGACAAAGTCAGCCCCACTCAACCCCAGCACCTGCAAAACTTGTGCCATAGGCTGTAAGAGGCCCAACCGTTCAGAGGTGGGCTGTGGCTCAGGAGAAGACTGCTCCGAGGGGACAGGCTCCAACTGCAAGGTCATAGAAAGCTGCTGTAGCTGCACATAAATGCTGTTCACCGCCAGCATTGCCAAAACTGTACCGAAAAATTTGGTGCGGGATCCCATAGGCTCACTCATGCAGGAGAGCAGAAGTATGGCCAGTGGCCAGCTTAGCAACAGGCCGGGCCTAGCTCCAACTTAACCCATGTGCTCTCCACCCCGGAGCTTGCCTGCAGAACCCATCCAAATCGAGCCTAAACACCTTGCCGCAACCGTTCCAGCACCCCGCGATCTTCGAGGGTGGAAGTATCACCGCTGATGCCGGACCCGGCGGCCAAATCCCGCAGGAGGCGACGCATAATTTTGCCAGAACGGGTTTTGGGCAAAGCCTCGCTAAAGTGGATTTCACTCGGTCGAGCAATGGCCCCAATTTCCGTAACAACATGTTGCATCAGCTCTTGGCGCAGGGATTCACTGCCCTCCCAACCCTCCGACAAAATCACAAAGGCCACAATTGCTTCTCCTTTGATCGGATCTGGTCGGCCCACCACAGCAGCCTCGGCTACGGCAGGATGAGAAACCAGGGCTGACTCCAGCTCCATGGTACCCAGACGGTGCCCCGCAACATTGATAACATCATCCACTCGGCCCATCACCCAAAAGTAACCGTCTTCATCTCGGTGGGCGCCGTCCCCGGCAAAGTACAGATACTGGCCCTCTTTGGGGGGAATCTTCTCCCAGTAGCTGGCTCGAAATCGCTGTGGATCCCCGTACACGGTACGCATCATTCCTGGCCAAGGCTGGCGAATCACCAAATATCCCCCTGCCGGAGCAGGATCCCCTTCCAGATCCACCACATCCGCTTGAATACCGGGAAAAGGACGGGTAACGGAGCCTGGTTTGGTGGCGGTGACCCCCGGTAGAGGAGCAATCATAATGCCGCCGGTTTCGGTTTGCCACCAGGTATCCACGATCGGACACTGTTCACCGCCGACCACGCGGTGGTACCACATCCAGGCTTCAGGGTTGATCGGCTCTCCAACGGTACCCAACAGGCGCAGAGAAGAAAGATCATGCTGGCGAGGTAGAGTCTCCCCACTTTTCATGAAGGCACGAATGGCGGTTGGGGCTGTATAGAAAATGGAAATCCGGTGGCGAGCGATCAGATCCCAAAAGCAATCGGGTTTGCTGGGACGGGGGGCTCCCTCGTACATAAACACTGTAGCCCCGTTGGAAAGCGGGCCATAGACGATGTAGCTATGGCCTGTAATCCAGCCAATATCGGCAGTACACCAGTAAATGTCTTCCTCCCGTAAGTCGAAGATCCACTGGCAGGTGATGTGGGTGTAGAGGTTATAGCCACCAGTGGTGTGGACAACCCCCTTGGGTTTGCCAGTGGTACCGGAGGTGTAGAGGATAAATAGCATTGCCTCTGAATCCATCGGCTGGGCCGGACAGTCCTCGCTCACCGTTGTGGCCAACTCATGCCACCACACGTCTCGGCCCGGGGTCATCTGCACCGCTTGCCCGGTTCGCTGCACCACCAAGACCCTCTCGACACTGGGCACCCCTTCGGCGAGAGCCACATCCACTTGGGGTTTGAGAGAAACAATAGCCTCTTTGCGCCAGCCCCCATCAGCAGTGATCACAGCTTTGGCTGACGCATCCCGCAGCCGCTCCTTGAGGGCCTCAGCACTAAAGCCCCCAAACACCACTGTATGGGTGGCCCCAATGCGGGCACAGGCGAGCATCGCCATCAGGGCTTCCGGGATCATCGGCATGTAAATCCCTACCCGATCCCCTGTTTGGATCCCTAAGGCTTTCAAGCCATTGGCAAAACGACAAACCTCCCGGTGTAGCTGCTCATAGGTAAAAGTACGAATATCCCCCGGTTCCCCTTCCCAAATGAGTGCGGTTTTGTGGCGACGTCCCTTTTCCAGGTGGCGATCCAGGCAGTTGTAACTGAGGTTGAGTTGCCCCCCCACAAACCACTGCGCCTGGGGCGGATCCCACCGCAACACCTGTGCCCAAGGTTTAAACCAGTACAATTCCTGATGTGCCAAGCGTTCCCAAAACCCTAAGGGATCCTCTTCGGCCTCCCGGCACAGCTGCTGGTAGCGCTCCGGGGTAATGCGGGCCTGTTGGGCAAAAGCAGGAGGAGGCGGAAAAAGGCGGTTCTCCTGCAGGATGGATTCGAGTGTAGGTTGAGACATGGCAAGGGTTGGGAAAGGATGGGAATACCCATCCAAGTAAGGGATAGTCTAAGGGATCCCGTAGATGGACTCAATTGACCCCAAAATTGAGATACAGGCCCTGTCGGCGGTCAGATCCACCACCTATAAAGCACCTACAAAGCATTGGGAAAGGGGGAGCTGCCCTCAGACCTCTGCAGAAGCCAGTTGCTGGAACCGTCAAGGTCCTCTCAGCTGGGGGATAGGTCCAAGCGGCGCTGCCCGTAACCCGGTTTGCTTTCAATTATTACAGGTACCTGCCAAGACTTACTGGGATGGGCTAGCGATTGCATTTGCATCCACAAAAGAAACAGGTACAAACCGGAAATGGTACTCTGCTGCTGCAGGCTGAACTGGGTCACCGGGATCCCCGGGAACACTGGAGACCAGACCACTCAAACCCAGCACCAAATCTCGCAAGCTACGGCGAAATTGAGGATCCCCCGTCAGCTCGTCAATATCGGCGCTGATTTTCTGGATATTCTGAAAGGTCACTCGAGCGGAGTCGAGGGTTTGCCTGAGGGTGGCCATTGTGCCCGGATCATTGAGGTTGGCGGAAATCTGTCGCAGATCCTCTGTAGCCTCAGCTACATTGGCGGAGGCCACCCGCACATTCGCTACAATCTGCTCCACATCCGTTTGCAGCTGCGGATTCGTGATCAGGGGGCGCACTGCACTGGACATGGCTTGTAGATCTTCGCTGACCCGTTGCACATTCTGTAAGGAAGCATTTAGAAAGGTGCGGTTTTGTTCAACGAGGCGGGTGAGCTCATCGAAAGCCGATTGAAAGCTGCGGGCTGTTCGGCTAACGGAGGCAGCAGCCTCTTGGATGGCGGTGGCAGCAACTGTGAACTGGGAAAGATCCAGATCCTCAGTGCGTAAAGCAGAGACACGCTCCTCTAAAGTCTCAGATAAATCGGCAACACTATTGGCAAGACGGGTGACCCCTGCCAAAGTGAGGTTAAGGTTCTCGAAGAGGGCATCGTCGTTGACCCGGGTAATCAGCCGATCCATTTGCGTTAGCAACTGGCCAAAATCCACGCCGGGGGTTCCCTCCACCACATCCCCATCACAGACGATTTGGCGGCGGTTGCAATCTTCTGCCAAGGGGGATCCCGCCAGAGCCTGGATATCGCCGCTGTTGCGGGGCAGAATATCCATCACAGTTTCTCCCACCAAGCCGGTCTGACTGGTGAAGAAGATGGCATCCCGCGGGATGGCCAAGGGCTGGTCCACCGCGACCTGTACTTCTACTTGCCCAGGTTGGGGCACAATGCGCTCCACCCGACCCACATTCACCCCCCGCAGCCGCACACTGGATCCCTCGGTTAGGCCGGCCACGTTGGTGTAGGTAACGGTGAAGCGGAAGCCTTGGCCACCAAAGCGCAGGTTGTAAATCCAGAGGAATAGACCGGCAAATCCCAAGGCTCCCGCCAGGATTAACAGTCCTACGGCTCCTTCTCGTACTGCCCGTGAACGCATCACACCTGCCCCGCCACTTGAATGGGTCCTTCTACGCTACCGCTGAAAAATTGCCGCACAAAGGGGTTGTCACACGTTTCAATCTGCTGCACCGATCCCTCCCACTGCACCTTTCCCTGGGCAAGAAGCACAATGCGGTCGGTGGCTCGTCGGATAGTGCTGTGTTGGTGAGTAACGACAATGTAGCTCTCACAAGCTTTTTTCACCTGTTGCAGATCCCGAATGAGATCCTCGATCACGGTGGAGGCAATCGGATCCAATCCTGCCGTTGGCTCATCGTAAAGCAGCAACTGGGGCTCATCCTGAGGTAAAGAGGGATCCTCCATAATGGCGCGGGCAAAGCTAGCCCGCTTGCGCATCCCGCCCGAGAGCTCCTCCGGTAAGTTGTGCTCCTTGCCTGCTAGCCCCACAGCCTCCAGCTTAGCGGCTACCAATTCCCGAATGCGGGAGCGGGGCAAGCGGGAGTGTTGATAGAGCAAAAAGCCAACATTCTCCTCCACCGTCAGAGAGTCGAATAGGGCCGCCTGCTGAAAGACCATCCCTACCCGCAAAGGGGGAGTCCGATGATGGGCTTGAATCTCCGGCAAGGGGATCCCACACCACAATACTTCTCCGGCATCCGGTTCTGTCAGCCCGGCAATGATGCGCAGCAGGGTGGATTTGCCCGTACCGGATGGCCCCACCAGGCCCAGGGCCTCACCCCGATACACCTTCAGATCCACATCTTCAAAGACCACCGTCGAGCCAAAGCGTTTGCTAACTTGGCGCAGCTCCACCAGGGGCACAGGCTCCCCGGCAGAAGCTGCAAGCGGAGGTTCACTCACCTTCGCAGATTGGGTCTGTTGGCCGCTGCTCATGCTGTTGCGCTTCGCCCACCGGTTAAGATACTTCATTTACTATTTCTATGCCTTCCCCTGTCAGCCTAGGGATCCCTGCCCGACAACGCAACGTGGGGTTAAGCAGAGCCGGCGGTTAATCCGGTTGCAGTTCTGGGGTAGCCTCGCCGTCAGGGCCAGAGGGGATCCCTTCCTGCTCTTGTCGTTCATTCCCGCCAGCAGTGCACAGCACATTCAGGTTGGGCATGGATAGGTTTTCCTCCTCCTCAGGGTCGGATCCCGTCCGCCGCGAGAAGCCCCAGATAAATAGGGGAATGACCGCAACCATCACTCCCCACTCTGGGATTTCAATGTGCGGGAAAAACACCTCAAACAACATGGTGCCCCCCACCAGGGCAATGATGGCAAAAGCAGCATCTTCCAAGCGGGAGAACTCATCCAACCAGCGCAAAAAGAGCGAGGCCATGTAGCGCATCAAGGTAATACCCAGAATCCCCCCAACAATGATCACCCAAGCTTTGCGGGAGACAGCCACCGAAGCGGCGATGCTGTCAAAGGAAAACACCAAATCCGTCAGCTCCACCATAATCAGGGTCTGCCAAAAATTGGCATGGCGCGTCAGGTCTTGTTCTTCCCCTGCTTCTTCTCCACGAAAGTGCTGCCAGGCCAGCCAAAGCAGATAACAGGCCCCGAAAAACTGGGCCGGTGGATACTCCACCAGCCAAACCGCCGCAAAGACAATGGCAATCCGAAAGCCATAGGCACCCACAATGCCCCAGCGTAAGGCGCGGTTTTGCTGCTGGGGAGTGGGCAAATGCTTCACCAAAGCAGCCAAGGCAACAGCATTGTCGGCAGAGAGAGCCGCTTCTAAGAAAACTAAAGCTCCTATCAAGAAGAGATCGGTCCAGCTAAAAGAGGAAATGATCTTTTGTGGAAAACCCAAGATTGCATCCATTGACATATCGGCGTATTGGCTTGACCGAGGGAAAACAGTTCAGAAAAAAGTTGCCATCCTTCTCCGTCAGAACTTTAGCAGCTGACCCAGCAGGATGAAGAACTCTGGGTGGAGTGTCCCCCAACTGCAGCCCTGCTGTGGAGATAGGATAACGCCGGCAGGGGGAGCCGGATATGGCCTGAGTATAGCTTTTATTTTCCAAGGTTTATTTACATTACTTAATCTTTGCCCAATCTGGGTGATCTGCCTAGCTGATCCTAGGTCTGAGTCATGCTTCTGGATTTGCAGAGGCAGAGTGTAGGCGAGCAGCCATTTGCTGGCCACAGCGCAGGATCTGGCCGGCTAGGATGGCCGCCCCAAAGCCGTTGTCAATGTTGACTACCCCTACGCCGGCTGCACAGGAGTTAAGCATGGTTAGCAGGGCGGCCAGGCCTTGAAAACTGGCTCCGTAGCCAATGCTGGTGGGTACCGCGATCACCGGGCAGTTGGCTAAACCCGCTACTACACTGGCTAGAGCCCCCTCCATGCCGGCCACCACAATCAGCACATCCGCCTCCAAAGCTTGTCGGTTTTGCAGCAAGCGATGGATCCCGGCCACCCCCACATCCCAGAGGCGTTTCACTTGAAACCCCGATAGCTCGGCAGTCAGGGCTGCTTCCTCGGCCACCGGCAGATCGGCAGTGCCGGCGGAGATCACACTCAGCTGGCCGGGATAAGTGATCTTCTGGGTGCGCGGGATCCAACACAGCCGTGCCACTGGAGAATACTGCACCTGGGGCAGCTGGCACCGGATCTGTTCATAGACTGAGGCCTCAATCCGGGTAGCCAAGGCAAAGGCTCCCTGACGGTACAACTGCTCCAGGATCTGGGCAATTTGTGCTGGGGTTTTGCCCGGTCCCCACACAGCTTCCGGAAAACCGGTGCGCAGGGAGCGGTGGTGATCCACATGGGCAAAGTCTCCCACTGCCTCAAAAGGTAAGAACCGATAGGCTTGCAGGGCCTGTTCTGGGGAGAGTTTCCCCTGAGCTACCGCTTGCAGCAGATGCCGCAGCGTCTGTTCAGAAGCCATAACGGGTTCGTTCAAAGCAACACCTTATTGGGTTGTTATTGGGTTATTTGGCCAGAGCTCCGCGCGGGAAAAACAACACCGGATGCCAGCTCTGCCGCAGAATTTCTCCGGTTAAACTACGCACCGACCATTCCCAGAAGCTGCCCACATTGGGGGAAGCAGTGGCAATCGCAGTCATATCTTCCTCAGCAGCAGTGGTCAGGATCTCTTTCAGGGGAGAGCCGACCCGCACCGAGGTGCGCAGCTGCACCGGCTGAACCTGTTCCAGCAGCGGTTGGATGGCCTGGGCCAGGTCGGCTTCAGCCTTGCGCTTGAGCGCCTGCAAATCGGAGCCTTGGTTGCGGCGAGCGCTGGGATCGATAACATAGAGCAGGGTAACCGCTTGACACTGGGGAGTATTCGGCAGCAGCTGACTGAGATGGGTGAGCAATTTTCGCCGCGGTTCTTCAAAGTCGAAGGGGACCAAAATGTAGCGGAACAGATGGCGGCTACGCAACCGCAGTTCTTCCAAGGTGAAAGTGGCAATCAGCTGCGGGCGCATCACCATCACCGGGATCTTCAGCTTCGGTAACAGGGCAATGGTGGTGCTGCCGAAGAGTTTTTCCGTAAGTAAATTGTGGGTACCCATGCCGGTGATCAACAGATCCGAGCCGTATTGTTGGATCCCTTTCAAGATGAGATCCACCGGCTTGCCCACCTGTACCAAGGCTTTCACCTCCAGACCTGCTGGAATAGTACCCAACAGCTCCTGCAACTCCGCCTGCTGGGCCTGAATTTCCGGGGTAATGTCTTCGGGAATACCAATGCTGTCCTCCTGCCAAGTGATGCTGTGGACAAAGGCGATGCGCTCAATGCCGCTGCTGTGTAGGTCTTCTAAACATTTACCAAACCGTTGCAAGCCATCTTGGCGATCGGTGGCAATCAAGAGATTCTTAAACATTTTTAATCCCGCGGGGGTTCCCGATGAATCACTGCTTGGGTAGAGCTACCCCAAGCTAACACTTGTGGGGTTACCCTCAGCACAGGGGAGGTTCTGTCCTAACGGTTGGGATCCGCCAAATTCCGAAATTGAGTGTACTGGTTTTCAAACAGCAGCCGCACTGTACCCGTAGGGCCATTGCGATGCTTAGCTACAATCACCTCAGCAATGCCCCGATCGCTGGTATTGGGATCGTAGTACTCCGGGCGGTAGAGCATCATTACCAGATCAGCATCCTGTTCAATGCTGTTGTGAACCAGCAGGCCATTGGCAACAAAGTTGTGGTGGCGGGGCATCTCGATGTCGTAGACCGGCTGTGGCTCTCCCGGCTCGCTAATCGAGATAACTGGATCCCAAACCAACTCCTCCTGCAGCACTACTGCTACTTCTTCCTCCAGTTGCAGATCATCGAGGGCTTTCCAACCTTGCGGGGTAAAAAAAGGATGGTTGCCGGTAGCCTGAACAGAAAAATTAAGACGGGTCTTCAGGGTGTAAGTGGGTTGGTGGCCGCTGCAAAACACTTTCACCGGCTTTTGAGGCACCAAACGGCCACGCCCGTTCAAGCTAAGGAGACGGGGTAGTGCTTCTGCAGCTAGGCCGGCAGCCAGTTCCTCTAATCGCCACACTTTGCCCCGATCCACATCCAGCACTTGGGTATCTCCGGCCAGGCAGCCTGATTCCCGCAGATCTGCCAGTTGTGGGCGTTTATCCGAGCGGGACTCCACTGCCCGACTGAGTTGAGACAGCACCACCACCGGCACCATTAGCTCTTTGGCTAGGGCTTTCAGCCCACGGGTAATGCGGGAGAGCTCCTGCACGCGGTTGTCGGCGGTGGATCCCTGCATCAGTTGGAGATAGTCGATTAACACCATCCCCAAGCTTCCTCCCTGTTCTGCCTGCAGACGACGCGCCTTGGAGCGAATTTCGGTGACGGTGCAGTTGGGGGTGTCGTCAATAAAAAGGGGCAGCTGCGACAAAAAGCCGATCGCCTGCCCGAGGCGTTGCCACTCGTTTTCACTGATGCGCCCAGAACGCAAACGGCTGCTGTCGATGCGGGCCTCACTGGCCAAAAGACGCTGCACCAGTTGCTCCCGGGACATTTCTAAGCTAAAAATGGCCACCGGTTGTCTGGAATAAGCAGCCACATTTTGAGCAATGTTGAGGGCTAGGCTGGTTTTCCCCATGGAAGGGCGCCCCGCCAAGATCAACAAATCAGAACGCTGCAAGCCTTGGGTAAGGTTGTCCAGATCGATGAATTTGGTAGGGATCCCTGGGATCTGAGCCCCACTTTGAAACTTCTCTTCTAGATCCGAGAAGATGTTGACCAAAATGTCAGAAGCAGGAATGAGGCTGCGCTGCACCCGCTCTTGGGTCAGACCAAACACCTGCTGTTCCGCTTGATCCATGATCTGGGGCAGTGGCTGACTGGTGTCGTAGGCCAAACGAGCTAGGTTGTTGCTCACTTGGATCAGTCGCCGGCGCATGTATTTGTCCAGGACCAGACGAGCATACTGGTCGATGTTGACACTGCTAACCGTTTGCTCCAGCAGACGACGGATGGCCCCTGTTCCTCCTACCCGCTCTAGCAGGTGATGATCCGCTAACCAGGCAGAAACGGTCATCAAATCAGTGGGTTGCCCCTGATTGTGCAGCTGAAGAGCGGCCCGATAAATCTCTTGATGGGCAGAAACATAAAACATCTCTGGGCGCAACAGTTCTGCCACCCGTACCAGTGCATCCGGATCCAGGAGGATCCCACCCAAGATCTCCTCTTCCGCTTCTACATTTTGGGGAGGAAGCCGATCTCCGCCCGTCAGGTCGTAATCGCTGATCACCGCAAGCCAGGATAAAGGAAGAACCCAGCTCTGGCTCAATGGCCTTACAGCACATGAGCACGTCAGCTTAGCCTCTTAAGTTGCTTGTTGATGCAGGGTTCTAGGTTGAGCATACCCACTCGTTCCGTAGACGGAACCATACCTACCACCCGCAACCCAGGGATCCTGTTGAGCTGGCCCTTTCAGTCTATTCCAGTCCAGTTTTCAGTTCAGGGCTCCCCTGAGGTTGGATCCCTTCAATCAGGGGTAACTTGAATGCGTAGGGTGGCAGTTACCTCGGGATGTAGCTTCACCTGCACAGGGTAAACACCGGTTTTCTTGATCTCCTCTGGCAGAGAAATGTTGCGGCGATCAATATCTAGACCACTGGTGGCCAACACCACTTCTGCAATGTCGGCGCTGGTCACTTGCCCAAAGAGCAAATCGTTTTCTCCCACTTTTTTGCGAACCACAAAGCGACCAATGGTCTCTAGGGCCGTTTTGTAGCTTTCCGCCTGCTGTTTTTCCGCCACCTTGCGGGCTACTTCCTGCTCTAGGCGCATCTGCTGCTCCTTGAGCAAGCCAGGCGTAACCCGTACCGCCATCTGCCGGGGGAAAAGATAATTGCGGGCATAGCCAGGTTTAACACTGACCACTTCTCCAGGTTTGCCTAGTCCCGGGATGGGCTGGCGCAGGACAACCTGCATATCACGTTTCGACATGGGGAAGGCACTAATTTTCTCGACAGCCTTCCATTGTAAGTGGCCGGCAGCTGCTTCGTCAGCCCAAGCACGAGAATACACCCTCCCGGAGAGCCGATCTCCTCTCCCCAAGGGATATTCAAGACCTATTGATCGGTCAGTGACGGTGGATACCTTTCCCTGCTGCTCCTTGATCCTTTTACCAGGACCGTCCGAGGCCACTCCTCTTTCTCAATAAAAATACGCAAGTCGAGTGTTCCTAGACACAGGAATAGGCAGGCTCTTTCCCCCAGAAAGGGATCCCTGGAAACCCCTAAGAGCTTCAGAAAAAACTCTGAGCTTATAACCTGATTTTAATCTTACCTTAACCATAGGTAATTGGCTTTACGTTAAATTGGCGATGAGGCAAAAAGTATACAGCTCAGCAGGCATCTGCTGGGGGCTAGGCGTTTTGATACTATTTGATACTATGAGTAGACGTACATGGTTCAATGCACTGTCTTTGAAGATGCTGCGGCTCTGATGTTGAGTAGACGGACTGGAATTGAGTTAGATAGCCAGTTGAGGTGACTAGAGTTTTTGAGAAATGTTGTCTAACTAATCTGTTTTTGGAGCTGCCAACTTCTAACTTTCAAGTTCAAGCTCAGACAAGTTCAAGCTCAGACTTGACTCTACCACGTCGGAGGTTCCTACGGTGCTGAAACGATCCCTTGGTCGCCGCTCTTTTCTAAAGTCTTTGTCTGCAACTGCTGCTGGGTTTGCGGCCAGTCAGGCTAGCTGGCGTCAAGTTTTTGCACAGCAGGTGGTCAACTTAAACGGTGCCGGTGCTACTTTCCCTGCTCCGATTTATCAAACTTGGGCACAGGAGTTCGGCAAGAGAAACCCCAACATCCAGGTTAACTATCAATCGGTGGGCAGTGGTGCCGGTCGGCGGCAGTTTGTGGCTCGCACTGTGGATTTTGGGGCCAGTGATAGTGTTCCTCGCCCTGAGGAGATTGAGCAAGTTGAGAATGAAGCGCAACCCCCTAAGGGCATGGTTGCTATTCCCATGGTGGCGGGGGCTTTGGTGGCAGCCTACAACATTCCTGGTGTCGGCTCAGAAATTCGCCTCTCCCGAAAGGTATTGGCGGATATCTTTTTGGGTAAAGTAAAGCGCTGGAATGATCCTGCTATTACGGCTCTCAACCCCCGTGTCAATTTCCCCAACCTGCCGATTACGGTGGTGTATCGTTCTGATGGCAGCGGCACCACAGAGATTTTTACCAACCACTTGAATGCTATCAGCAATGAGTGGAAGGAACGGGTGGGGCGTGGCTCTTCTGTGAACTGGCCAGTTGGGGTAGGAGCCCGCGGCAATGAAGGGGTTTCTGAGCAGATCAAGCAAATTCCTGGCTCCATTGGCTATGTGGAGTTTGGTTTTGCCAAGCTCAATAAATTGGATGTAGCTCGCTTGGAAAACCGGTCTGGCAAGTTTGTTACGCCGACGGTTGAGTCGGAGCAGGCCGGGCTTTCCCAGATTCAATTGAATGAACGTCTGCTGGGGGTTGATCCCGATCCGGCTGGAGAAGCCTCCTATCCAATTGTGGGCTACACCTGGATTCTGGCTTACCGGGTTTATCCAAACGCCCAGACTTCCCAGGCTATGAAGGAGTTTTTGCGCTTCGCTCTTTCGGAAGGTCAGGCTTTTGCCGAACCGCTAGGCTACGTACCTTTGCCGGCGGAGACCCTACAAAAATCGCTGGCTGCGGTAGAAACGATTACACCTTGATGAGAAGTGAAGAGGTTTCTCTGATAATTGAGTGCTGTTCAAGGGATCCCTTGGGTTATGACGGTTACTGCTTCTGAGTCTCAATCAGTCTTTCTGCCGAAGTCAGCTTTTCAGCGCCGCCGGGATTGGGTGTTTGTTTGGGCTACTCGAATTGCCGTTTTTTTCTCAGCTTTTCTGCTGCTGTGGCTATCTTTGGAGATTGGTATCCAGGCTTTGCCGGCGATTCAGAAATTTGGCTTGCGCTTTTTTTGGAGTGCCACCTGGGATCCGGTGGAGAACAACTACGGGGCTTGGGCCCAGATCTACGGTACTCTAGTCAGCTCTTTGATTGCTTTGATTGTTGGGATCCCGTTTAGTTTCGGCATTTCCATTTTTTTGAGTGAGGATTTTCTGCCTAAGCCTTTACGTCTGGCCTTGACCATTGTGGTGGAGCTCCTGGCTGCCATTCCCAGTGTTGTTTTCGGCATTTGGGGTTTATTTGTATTTATTCCCTTCTTTCGTCCAATCCAAATGGCGATCTATGAGCGGCTCAACTGGATCCCACTTTTCAGCACGCCACCGATTGGGCCGGGCATGCTTACAGCAGGAGTGGTGTTGGGGATCATGATTATTCCCATTATCACTGCGATTGCGCGGGAAGTGTTGGTGTCAGTGCCACCGGAGTTGCGGGCAGCGGCTTACGCTATGGGGGCTACCCGTTGGGAAGCTATCTTTGGGGTGGTTTTGCCAGCAGCGATTGGGGGCATGTTGGGGGCGGTGGTGCTAGGCCTGGGCCGTGCTATGGGAGAGACGATGGCGGTGGCAATGCTGATTGGCAACTCTCGCAGCATCAGCATTTCTCTATTTGCCCCTGCTAGCAATATACCGGCTTTGCTGGCCAATGAATTTGGGGAGGCGGGTGGTGAGCAGATTGCTGCTTTGATGTATGCTGCTTTGATTTTGTTGCTGGTGACGCTGTTGGTCAATGTTATCGCTGAATGGTTGGTGCGTAGCGTTAAGTTTGCTCTAACGGCTTCGCGGGAGTAGTTGACTATGGTAACTCAGGTGGCAAGACAGGGAAATCCACTCGCCCGCAAACAGCGTTCTCAGCGACTGATTTTCGACTGGGGCATGAGTGTTTTTACCTCTATCTCCAGCACTTTTGCCATTTTTGTTTTGGCGTTAATCCTCTACTACGTCTTCATCAACGGTATTGAGCGCTTCAACTGGCAGGGCTTGACTCAGTTGCCTCCCCCTCCTGGAGATCAGGTGGGGGGTTTTGGCAATGCGGTGCTGGGAACGGTTATTGTGGTTTCCATTGCTATTTTGATCACCTTTCCCATTGGCTTGCTGGCGGCTATTTACCTGTCGGAGTTTAGCCAAAACAGTCCTACGGCTTTTGCTTTGCGCTTTATCATTAAGGTCTTGACGGGGGTACCCTCGATCATTGCCGGGGTGTTTGCCTACGGGGTGCTGGTGTTAACCACCAAAACTTTCTCTGCTCTTTCGGGAGGAGTAGCCCTGTCGGTGTTAACCCTGCCGATCATCATTCTCTCCTGCGAAGAAGCGCTGCGTTTGGTGCCGAGGGAGGTGCGGGATGCTGCCTATGCCCTAGGTGCTTCTAAGGTGCAGACGGTGTTTCGCGTCGTTCTGCCGGCAGCCCTACCGGTGATTTTGACAGGGGTGACGCTGGCTATTTCCCGAGCGGCGGGAGAAACGGCGCCGTTGATTTTTACAGCGCTATTCAGCTTTTTGTGGCCAAATGGTTTGCTTAGGCCGGTGGCCTCTTTGGCGGTACTGATCTATAACTTTGCTATTGTCCCTTTTGAGAACCAGCAAAAGATTGCCTGGGCGGGGGCTTTGGCTTTGGTGATCCTGGTTTTGATCACTACGGTTACTTTCCGCTTGCTGCTGAGTCGACGGGAGGAACACATCATCCTCTAGGGGATCCTACTCGCAGCTTTGTTGTTCCCGATTTTTATCTTATTCTTTCTGGTTTTCACTATGCGTCCTGCTTCTTCGCACACCCCTTCTCAGAAAAAACAGACCCGCTTGGCGGTTGAAATGGAGACGAAGGAGGTCAGCGTTTATTACGGATCCCATTTGGCGGTGCGGCAGGTTTCCCTGAAAATCCCCAAAAACCAAATTACGGCTTTCATCGGCCCTTCTGGTTGTGGCAAGAGTACTCTGCTACGCTGCTTTAACCGCATGAATGATCTGATCCCTTCTGCTAGGGTAGAGGGATCCGTAATTTTCCAAAAGCAAAACATTTATGACCCTGAGGTGGATCCTTCTGAGGTGCGACGGCGGGTAGGCTTGGTGTTTCAAAAGCCCAATCCCTTTCCGAAATCCATTTACGACAATGTTGCTTTTGGGCCGCGCATCAATGGCTATCAAGGGGATTTGGATGAGCTGGTGGAGCGGACTCTGCGGCAGGTTGCCCTTTGGGATGAAGTCAAAGATAAGCTGAAACTGAGTGGGCTTTCTCTTTCTGGCGGTCAACAGCAGCGCCTTTGTATTGCCCGCACCCTGGCGATCCAACCGGAGGTGATTCTGATGGACGAGCCTTGTGCTTCGTTGGATCCGATTTCTACCCTGCGCATTGAGGAGCTGCTTAAAGAGTTAGGCCGTCGCTACACGATCGTCATTGTTACCCACAATATGCAGCAGGCAGCACGGGTATCTGACTTTACGGCCTTCTTTAACACTGAAATTGATGACGCCGGCGTTCGCTACGGGCGGCTGGTGGAGTTTAATCGCACAGAGAAGATTTTTAATTCCCCGGCCCATCGAGAAACGGAAGAATATGTGAGTGGAAGATTTGGCTAATCGGCTGGCCCGGTTCGCTACCATGAGGGCCGCAGGGGCGGGTGGATGAAGGAACCTGCCAGGGACAAGATGGCCGATCGGGTGCGCTTAGATAGCTGGCTGGTCCAGCGGGGTTACTTTGCGTCGCGACAGCAGGCGCAGCGTTCTATTTTGGCGGGGGAAGTGTTTTTGAACGGGGTGCGGGCGGAGAAAACCGGCACCTGGGTTCAGGGGGATCCACGGGTGCAGATCCAGTCCAAGCCCACTTTCGTGTCACGGGGAGGGGAGAAACTCCAAGGTGCCCTGGAGACTTTTCCGGTGCGGGTGCAAGGGCGTGTTTGTCTGGATGCCGGCATTTCCACCGGGGGCTTTACCGATTGCCTGCTGCAACGGGGAGCCAAGCAAGTGTACGGAGTAGATGTCGGCTATGGGCAACTGGCTTGGTCTTTGCGCACCGATGCCCGGGTGATCCTCAAGGAGCGTACCAATCTGCGTCATCTGCAGCCGCTGCAGCTGTACGGAACAGAGTTACCTAGGGAAGATTGGCCCGATTTGGCCGTGGTGGATTTGTCCTTTATTTCCTTGGTCAAGGTGCTGGCTCCTCTCTGGAACTTGTTGCGTTCCCCGCGCGAGGCGCTGCTGCTGGTCAAGCCCCAGTTTGAAGCCGGTCGGGAGCAGGTGGGCAAAAAGGGGGTGGTTCGGGATCCCGCCATTCATGCCCAGGTGATCGAGGCAGTTATCCGGGCGGCGCTAGCCCAAGGTTGGCAACTGCAAGGGTACACTTGGTCTCCCATCACTGGCCCTGCCGGCAATATTGAGTACTGGCTGTGGCTGGCGGAGGGGCCGGGGATCCCTCTGCCTGAACGCGATACACTACAACAAATGAGCGAGCAAGCAAGAATAAGCTTGAATGCATAGTTTCTTGATTTTGTCAATACGTTATTGTGCGTGATTCAGAAAGTATGAGTGAAAAAGTTGAAGAATTATTTCAGCAGTGTATTCGACGCTACGAGTCTGGGGAACCTGCCCAGGCTTTGATCCCGGCCTTTGAGTCGATTTGTAAGGGATCCCCGAAAGCTGCTGCCGCCTGGACCTGTTTGTCGTGGTTGTACCTGCTAGAGGGGCAGGCAGCGAAAGCGCTGAAGGCTGCTCAAACTGCGGTGAAACTGGATCCGGTGGATGCGCAGCCGCGCGTGAATCTGACCTTGGCGATGCTGGAGTTAAAAAAAACAGGGGTACGTCAGCAGGTGGAGGTGATCCAGCAGATTCTGGTACGGGATCCCGAGCAGATTGATGGCATTAAATCCAACTTGGCGGAGGGAGGGAAGCGCCGCCCCGCTTGGCCCCAGTTGAGCAAAATTCACCACTGGCTTTTTGAAGAAGGTTAAGCAGCTCCGACCACTACTTGTAACAAGTTTTTAGGAAAAGCTAGAGGGTGTTACAGCAGCCCACAACTCTTAACAAGATCCTCATGAGGTGAGTGCTAGACTTCACTTACCAAATCACGGGATGGAATCAATCCATCGTCAATGGGTTAGGTTTCATTGCTTCTCTTGCTCAAACTGCTGGGTTCTGAGTTGATGTGATTTGGTGAATGGTTTTGCAGCTTGTGTATTGTATTGGTATTGCATTGCTGCTTTTGTTTTTGGATCTCACCTAATTTTGACCCCAGATTGGAGGAACTTTAAGATGAACCGTCAAACCGTTTGGATCAAGGGCGATACTCGCAACCACCAGGGGTATTTTGTCCCACAGTCTGAGTACACCTTAGTCGATGCTGACCAAAATGGCTGGGCATTGATTTGTGTCGACAATGCCCGCTGTTACTATGTGGATCCTGAGGCTCTGCGGTTTAGTGCAGAATGAGATGTGCTAGAGGATCTGGCCTTGGCATTGAGCTTCTCAACATCTGCGGTCAAACTTCTTTTTAAGCTTTGATCAATAGTTTCTATAAAATCCTTTTGGGTGAGGAGCCATTCATGAGCTCCTCTTTTTTGGGTTGCTCTGGGTGGTTTGTGTCCCAGACAGGGAGAAACGGGGTAGATTAGGCCGTTTTGCTGGCCATTTCGGCGGCTTGGATTAAGGCTGTGGCCCGCTGCTGGTCCAACTTGGCTTGCAAGCGTTCCTGCTTGTCGCTGCTGCTGCTGAGCACCTTGCCGGCTTCATCCAAAAGGGTTTGGGCAGCTGCTTTATCCACTTGCTCTCCCCGCTCAGCCCGATTGACCAGGATGGTCACTTCGTTGTTCTCAACCTCAGCAAAGCCCCCCATCACGGCGATTGCAGACCACTTGCCACCGGCCTTTACCCGCATCACGCCATTGCCGATGGCGGTTAAAAGAGGGGCATGTCCGGTTAGGATACCCAACTGACCGGAGGTGGCCGGGAGGATCACTTCCTCGCTAGGGGCATCCCAAACGATGCGGTCAGGGGTGATCACGCGAACCATCAGCGTCACGGCAGGTTCTCCTGGAAGCTTGAGCTTGACGTCTTTGATCCTACCGGATTACGGGTTGTGCAGCAGATGGGATCCCTGATTCCCAAACTGGTATTCTCTCCCGCTGCTATCTGGGGCCGGTTTTGAAGGAAAACTGTTCCACAACCTGCCATTGCTGACCATCGTGTTGCAGGAGTGTCAGGTCTGTAGCCTCAAAAGCAGCCTGAAACTGCCGCAGTTGGAACTCCGGCCAAGCGGCGCGAAAGTTGCCTGGAGTTAAATCTCGGAAGGCTAGGGTGATGTGGGGCACAAAGGGACGCGAGGAAGTAGCGGGATTTTTCCGAGACAACAAGGGCTGCATGAGCGTCTGAACTGCTGATTGCAGCTGCTGCAGTTGTTCTGAAGGCTCAACATGAATGTAGATGACACGGGGGGCAAAAGCACCAAAGCCGGACAGCTCTACTGCAACGGAGGCTTGGCTGGCGGCAAATTCCTGTAGGGATCCCTGCCAAGCGGAGCCTTGCGATTCCGGCCACTCAAAGGGCGGTACCAGAGTGATGTGAGGGGGAGAACGAAGGGCAGCACGACTGGCAAACCGAACCACAAACTCCTGTTGCAGTGCTCGCACCTGCTCCTGTAGGGTCGGGGGCGGGAGCAAGGCCAGAAAGGTGAGAAGGCGCCGCCGGTGGGAAGGCAGTTGGGGAGAGGAAGCAGACATGAGAACCTGTTCAGAAGCAGAGGATAATGCAACCGTAGCTTGAGGGATCCCTTATGACACTTGTCAACCCGTCTGCTCTCCCCGGTCAAGAAACCCTTTCTAAAAGAGGAGCTTCCATCCCTCCTTATCAATGGCATGTGTTTCTCTGTGCCGACCCAAGCAAACCCAAATGTTGCGAGAAAGCTCTCGGCCTAGAAGCCTGGGATTATCTTAAGCAGCGCATCAAGGTTTTAAACTTAGAGTCTGGGGGCGCAGGATCGCCACGGGTATACCGTACCAAAGCCAATTGTCTGCGGGGCTGTGACTATGGTATCCCTGGGCCGGTGTTGCTGGTTTATCCGGGCGGGTTTTGGTACCATTCTGCTACCCCGGCGGTGATCGAGCGCATTTTGCAGGAGCACCTGTTGGGCGGGATCCCAGTTGTAGACTATTTGGTAGCCCAAGATACCTTAGTTTCTCCTTAGCCAACCTAGGGTCAGCCCCACCATTTGTCCGCTCTGAGCCCAACCTCAGCATTGGCAGGCCGGCCCGGGATGCCCGAACGATCCAGCAAACTGTAGCCGCGGGTCAGCTTCCCTCGACATTCCACATCCACATACTGACGACGACTCTCCCGAACTGGTTCTAGCTGCAAAGCCATGGCCATTGTCAAAGAATCGGGAGGGTTAACGATGCGAGCGGAAGTCCCCAATCAGGAATGACCTACGGTCTACAGCGCAGCAGATTGGGGATGGATGGCGACTAGCCATTGGGCTTACTTTGGTTTGCAATATAAGCAATATAAGCCTTGGCCGTTTCAAGGGGT
>CALFBB010000010.1 GCA_937944885.1 uncultured cyanobacterium | reverse complement strand
AGGAACGGCAGCTTGAGCGTCTTGGTGAGTGTTGCCACGCAAATCAGAGTAATCTTGCCTCACGATGAAAGATGCGCCTTATCTCCCTGCCCTATTGGCTTGCTTCCGCGCAGCGGTACGGCGGGGCTTTATGGCGCGGAGGGGTAAATCACACGTAAATCACAATCATGAAGCATTCATTTGCCAGAGAGTGCTACCCTAGTTGAACGCTGATCTGGCTCAGTAGCTCAGCGGTAGAGCAGGGGACTCATAAGCCCTTGGTCGCGTGTTCAAATCACGCCTGAGCCATTCTCCTACAACTACTGCGCAACCCCAGAGGTGGTGATCGCCCTCAGGCGGATTTTCTGATTTCTGAGCCACTGTTGCCGCCTTATGACCCACTGCCGCCGCTGGTTTTATCTGGGTCGTGTTCTTGTTGATGATTGTGAAGGTTCGGCTAGCCCCCTCGCAATGACCCCTGTAACCCTTGCCCTAACCGGGGCTGGAGTCCCCCACTCATTGAGGATCCCTACAATCCCTACAGATTGGAAAACCAATCCAGCAGGGTTGTTCCTCCTAGCCATAGCCCTACCAAAATTGAGGTCGTGAGCAATCCACCGGCCACACAAACTAGGGCCCCAAAACTGCATAAGATACCGTCTTCTTCCATCAAACCGAAGGCGGTTACAAAAACCCCCATGGCAGGCAAGGTGTTAGTCCCTGGGATCGGTAGGATCATAGAAACCCCCATCAAGCCAATGAGGGTGCCCAAAACTCCTTGGCCCACATGAGTTGTACATAGAGCAGTCCAGCGGGGGCGAGCAATTTTCTCAATGCGTTGCAACCACGGGATCCCTGCTTGCACCAGTTTTTGGAATTGCCTAAGGGGAATGGATTGCTGCAACACCTGGGGCGGCAGCCAGGGAATGGTTCGCCCTGCTACCAACTGAGCTGCCAGCAATACAATCAGCAAGCCAAAGGGTGTTGAGTAGCCTGGAGCAGGTACCGGCAAAGCAGAAGGGAAGGACAGAATCACCAGAAATAGCCCAAAGCTGCGCTCCCCTAACCGTTTCAAGATTTGCTCAACCTGGATTGCTTCTGCAGGGGATCCCTCTTCAGAGGTACCGAGGGGATCTGACAAGCTGAGGCTAGGAATCTGAGAAAACAGGGCTAGCTCCTGGGATAGCCGAGCCATGGGGAACATCCTCACAGAGAGTCTGGCGGGGAAGGAGCCGCAGTTGTACCTTGTAGTGCCTAATTAACCAAAATAGCCTACCAGATGCAACCGCAATTAATCTTCTTCGGAAAGTTGGTTGATGAGGATGTCAAGGCAAAGCCAGTTGGATATTCTGAAGAGAAAGGGTGCTCCCGGAGAGGTGACATGAAGACCGGAAGAATCCAACTTCTAGGATTAGGGCTGCTGCTGGGATCCCTACTGATGCTAGGGAATGATCTGACCTTTGCCCAATTGCAGTTGGATTTGGGTACCTCCACCACAATGCCACCTCAGGAGCCGGATCCGGTGTTGCCGCCACCGCCCCTGAGCCTGCGCCAGATTTCCGTGGATACTGACCCGGAGCAAACCGCCGATATGCCTCTCTCCTTGATGGCAGAACAGGTGTTGGAAGCCGTCTGTGAGGCGCAAATCGATGCCCAGCGGGCTTTGGCCCTCATGCCCGATCTGAGTGAATCCCACATCCGTGCCGCCTGTCCGAAACAACTGCTCCCGAAAGGCTAGGGCACAGAATGAGAATACCTCGAGAATAGCTCTACTCCCGGCGAGGGGGGTACCTAAGGGGTGTACCCCTGTTTTCAGGGATCCCTCTGCATGCCCAGGCCGGCTTGTTGAGGTCGGGTGGTGTTCGGGAATCAATTTTACAGTTAGCGCTAGCGGTGGCAGAGGTAACCCAAGCGTTGGTGGTACTGTTGGCCTTAGCGGGGGACGCCTTATCCAGAAATCGCCGCGAGTAGGCGTTGTCGATACAATTCTATCAGGTCCTTATCCGTCAGATCCCATGGGTTCGTCGCTATCTATCCGCACTTCTCTCCCGCTCTCAAGGTCAGGAAACTAAACTACCCACAGCCGGGAATGGATCACGCGGGAAGGGAGGAACTGAGCGTGCTGAAGTTTTGCCGCTCCAGTGTAGGCACGGTTCGTTTCACCAAACCCGTCAAGACATTCCCTGGCCCGATCTCTACCACCTGTTGGATACCATCGGCAGCCATCTGCAACACCGTTTCTCGCCAGCGCACAGGAGAGGTCATCTGCGCCAAAAGCGCCTGCTTCAAGACGTGGGGATCCCGGCTGGCCACGGCAGTACAGTTGCTGTAGACGGGTACTTGCGGTGTGTGAAAATGAACGGTCTCGAGAGCACGAGCAAATCTCTCAGCAGCCGCCTGCATAAACCGGGAGTGAAAAGCGCCACTCACCTTCAAAGGAACTGCCCGTTTTGCCTTCAGTTGCTCACAGACTGCTTTCACAGAATCAACATGGCCGGTGATCACCACCTGATCCGAGCTGTTGTCGTTGGCAATGGCCACATCAGGAATGACTTCGCATAGGTGCTCCAACTTAGCACGGTCAAACCCAATTACCGCTGCCATACCCCCTGCTGGATCCCCTTCTCCCACTGCATCCATTAGCTGGCCGCGCAAGGCTACCAAGCGCAAGCCGGTCTCAAAATCCAACACTCCAGCAGCATAAAGGGCGCTGTACTCCCCTAAGCTGTGCCCTGCTGTGCAGGTAGGGGTCCGCCCCTGGGTATAGAGGTAATCGGTCAGCAGAGCCGAAACCATAAACAAAGCCGGTTGTGTGTAGCGGGTGCAGTCAATCTGTGCCTCCGTCAGGGCCAAGGGATCCCATCCCAGCAGCTGCACAGCCAAGGCCAACTTTTGGGCAGCTCCTTCCCAATCTCGTAAGTCTTTCCCCATACCGATGGCTTGGGACCCCTGGCCGGGATAAATCCAGGCAATGGTCATCTATGATTTCCCCCAACGAAACACAATCGCTCCCCAGGTGAGGCCGGCTCCAAAACCCACCATCACCCCCAGATCCCCTGGGCCGAAGCGACCTTTTTCCACCCAATCTGCCAGAGCAATCGGCACCGAGGCCCCGGAGGTGTTGCCGTAGTGCTCCAGTACACTGGCCATGCGAGCCGGATCCACCCCCAGGCGTTTGGCCACTGCGTCGAGAATGCGCTGATTGGCCTGATGCACAAAGTACCCTTGCACCGCTTCTGCCGGGATCCCCGCTCGGAACAAGGATTTTTCGATGATCTCCGGCACCGCCTGCACGGCAAACTTATACACCTCACGACCGTTCATGGTGATCGGGCGACAACGGTATTGCCCTACCCGCAGGGATCCCACTAGCGGTCTGGCTTCTGTTTCCATGCTGAGCGTGAGCAATTCACTGCCGCTGCCATCGCTGCGCAACTCAATGCCCAAAATACCTTGTGGTTTATCCAAAGGCGATAGACCTGCCGCCTCCCTCTCCAAGACAACAGCTCCCGCCCCATCCCCAAACAATACACAGGTAGTGCGGTCTGTCCAATCCACTGTACGGGAAAGAACATCAGCTGCTACCACCAAAGCCCGCCGATACAGCCCGGTTTGCAAAAACTGAGTTGCAGTAGCTACTGCAAACACAAATCCGGTGCAGGCAGCAGTCAGATCAAAGGCCACCGCCTGTGTTGCCCCGAGAGCAGCTTGTACCTGTGGCGCAGACCCGAAGCGGTCGGCACTGGTGGAGGTAGCCAACAGGATCAAATCTAGCTCTTGCGGGTGTACCTGGGCTTGGGCCAACGCCTGCCTAGCTGCCTGAGTAGCCAGATCCACTAGGCTCAGCTGGGGTGGGAGAATGCGTCGTTCCCGAATACCGGTGCGGGGCCAGATCCACTCATCAGAGGTCTCTACCAGCTGACTGAGATCGTCATTGTGCAGACAGGGATCCGGCAGAGCAGCACCTACTCCCACCAACCGTACCGTTGGGAAGCTATCACTGGGCATTCGCTTTATCCTTCCACTCGATCCAAGGGCCGCAGCGGCCACACTTCGTGGCTAGGGTCGGAGGGCTGAGACCCACTAGGCCGAGAACTTAGCCTTGGGTTAGACTTTGAGCTGTCGTTATCTGCCATCTCTGTCTGTAGCCGTTCCAAAACCTTCTGTTCAACCGCCTCTTTAGCCAGCCGAATCGCATGATAAACCATCGCCTCTTTGGAGCTGCCGTGGGTAATCACACAAATACCATTGACTCCCAGCAATAAAGCGCCGCCATACTCCACATAGTCAATCCGCCGTTTCACCTGCTTTAGGTTGGGCTTGAGCAGCCAAGTGCCGAGCCTACCCCGCCAACCCCGAGGTAGTTCCTGACGCAACACTTGGGTGATCACCTGACCGACACTTTCGGCAAATTTGAGAAGAGCATTACCCACAAAGCCGTCACAGACCACAACATCAAACTCACCCGTCAGTACATCCCGCCCCTCGGCATTGCCGCTGAAGTGGATCCCCTGCAGTTGGGCCAGACGCTGATGGGTGGCCACCGCTAGATCATTGCCCTTGTTGGGCTCTTCACCGATGTTGAGCAGACCCACCCGCGGATGATCAACCCCCATCACACATTGGCAATAGAGGGATCCCATGCGGGCAAATTGCTCCAAAAAGCGGGGCCGACAATCGACATTGGCTCCCACATCCAGCAGCAGCACCGGCTTGCCTTTCAGGGTGGGCAAAAGAGCACCAATCGCAGGCCGATCAATCCCAGCCAATCGCCCCAGATTTAAATAAGCAGCAGCCATGGCTGCACCCGTATTCCCGGCTGCCACCACTGCATCCGCCTGTTGGGCCCGCACCTGCTGCATCGAGACATTAATAGAAGCCTTGGGCTTTTTACGCACCATTAGGGGCTCTTCCGCCATGCCCACATCATCTTCAGCAGGCACAATGGTGATCCCAACCGGTAGGGTCGGGGGCAAAAAAGGTTGTAGAGATTCCGGACGACCGACTAGCGCAATCTCAACCTGAAGCTGCCGATGGGCCAGCAGGGCACCCTTAATAATCTCTTCCGGAGCGTAGTCGCCCCCCATCGCATCAACTGCAATTCGCACAAGCTGACCTCACACTGGAATACCCCTGCCGACCAATGCAGCCAAATCACTCTTAAGTTCCCTTACCTTGACGCACTTAGACTTTGATGGGCGCAAAGTGCTATCAAGTGGGCCAAGGCGGTCTCAGCAAATCTTACCAGATTTGCCCTCTCGCTTGAGCCCGTAGATCGACAGGCAAACAGGAGAGGATCCTCACGCAAAAGGATCCCTTCATGCTTGCTTCATGCTTGAGCAAGGGTGACCAGTAGAGATTGCACTTGCTCCACATGAGCCCGAGCCGTCAACGTTTCCTGCTGATGTTGATGCAGGTCTGCTTCCAGCTGTGCCAGCTGTGCCCCTAACTCCATCCATAGATCCCTCTCCAGGTAGAGACTGGCCTGGAGGTGGTTCAGTCTTCCCCAGGTTTCTGCCATCGCTTGGGCGCATGCCCGTAGGGATTCCTCCTCTGCCTGTAGCTGCTGCCACTGCTGATCCAGCTCTTGCTGTTGGCGGGCTAGATTTTCCTGTTGAGCCTTGAGAGAAGATTCGAGCTGTTGAATCAGGGTATGTAAGCGGGCTTGCTCTTGCCCAAGGGCTTGCTTCTGTCTGTCGATCTGGCTCAAGAGGGGCCCAATCTCAACGGTGGGTAGAGCAGCGGTGGACTGACCTTGCAGCTGGCTAAGGCGGGCCTCTTGACGGATAAGCTCCTCGTAGTCTCGTTGTAGGTTTTTCTCCTGAGGCAGTAGAGCCTCTTCCAAAGCTCCACAGGCGGCCTGAGCGTAGTCAATGTCCATTTCAATGTCAAACCGCTCCTCAGGAGAGGCAGTCGCCAAGCGTTCTTGCAACTCCCGTAACGCTTGCCGGCTCTGCTCCAGCTCTGCCCGTTGCTGGTTGACCTGGGCAGAACGCTGCTCGTAATCCCGCCGCAACTGGCTGACCAAATTGGCCAATTCCTCCAGGGAGATAACAGAGTCTGGGGATCCGGCTTCACCAGGCTCGGTACCGCTGGCAGTAATGAAATCGTATTCTTCCACAAGGCGATAGGTTTGCTGATAAAGAGTCTCCTGCAGTTGCAGTTGCTGAACAACTTGTTGCAGGTGCTCTTGGTAGGCGCGCAGGGATCCCTGCTGAGCTTGCCAGTTAGCTTGGGCTTGCTCCCAGGATTGACGGGATCCCCACCAAGCAGCGCAGCGCTCCTTCCAGAGGCGGTAGTCCTGATCCAGCCTATCTTGTTCGGTTTTCGCCTGTTGTCGTTCCTGTTCTAGAGTTGCAATCGATTGGTTCAGGTGTTCTTGACGCTGTTGGATTTGGCTTTTCAAGCCCTGCAGAGGCGCAAAGACCCCCTGAGCAGGTTGTAAACGCTCCTGCAGCTGTTGGATCAAAGCCTGCAGCTGCGCCGCTTCTTCCTCCCTCAATCGGCTAGAACGGGCCTCCTGTAGCTGTGCTTCCAGTTCCTGCCGCTGCTGATAGAGAGCCTCCCGTTGTTGTCCGATGAGTCGTTGTTGCTCGGCCAAGTAGGCCTGCTGGGTCTCCAGCTCTTGTCTGAGGCTGTCCAGCAGTTTACGCTCTTCCTCTACCCCCTTGTATTGCTCGTACAGCCGCTGAACTTCCTCCTCCCGCCCCTCTAGCTCCATCTCACGGCGGGTAAGCTCCTGTGCCTGAAAGGTGAGCGATTGCTTCCAAACTTCAATCTCTTCCTCTTGGCTGCGGGCCTTGTCTTGGACGCGGCTGAAATTTTGCAGATAGGTGACCAGCTGGCGAGCAGCTTCGCCAATACGGGAAACTTGACGGCTACCTGAGATTTCCGCCAGGACTAAAGATCCATCCTTAAAACGATTCGCCTCCTGGGCAATACGACCCTCCAGGGTGATGGCTTCTTCGTTGACCGCCACCCAGGTGTTATCTGGCTGCTGCTTGGCCAGCAATTGCAGAGACGACTTGGCAAACCCAATTGGCTTGGATAGCTCTGCTAAATACAGCACACCTGGACTCCTCAAAAGAGTATGGACGGCAATAATCCAAATCTTACTTTAGCCAAACGAACTCCTCATCTTGAGAACTTGGTCGGAATAGATGATGCTTAGGATGCAGCCACTCAAGCCATGTAGGCTCAGCAGCCAGCCCCCTTGTCTATCTCAATCAATCCACATCTTTGGCAACTAGCCCCTATCCTAACCTGGAGTTTAACCACTTCTGCCGTGTTCGCTCACCCTCGCCGGTCCCAAAAACCACTTTCTTGAGGCCGTACTTGGGAAGAGCTGGAGCAGTTGTTCAAACTGCTACTGGAAAACTAGAGTAGTCTGTAGTCTTAGGTTGTGGAGTTCTGTTGAAGGGATCCATGCAGCCCCAGGATGAGCCGCTAACCATTCGTCGCCGTTCCCCTGCCCCAGAGGTGGTAGTGGCCTCTCAGGTGTACCGAACCGTCTCCCCTGACGCCAAGCCCCGCCACATCCTAGAGGAGATCGTTTGGCACAAGGAGCAAGAAGTAGAACGCCAGCGGCAGCAGCTTCCCCTCAAGCAGTTGCAGCAGCAGGTGGCTGAAGCTCCGCCCCCCCGAGATTTTGTGGCTGCCCTTACCCAATCTCCCCACCCGGTGTCTCTGATTGCCGAAGTCAAAAAGGCCTCTCCCAGCCGCGGCATTCTGCGGGATCCCTTTGATGCGGTGGCCATTGCCCAAAGCTATGCAGCGGCAGGGGCTAGCTGTCTATCGGTGCTCACAGATGAGCGGTTTTTTCAGGGCAGCGGTGAGTCTCTGCGGCAAATTCGCCAAGCGGTGGAGCTGCCGCTGCTGTGTAAGGAGTTTATTCTCTACCCCTACCAAATCCTCTGGGCCCGCTCGCTAGGGGCAGATGCAGTGCTCTTGATTGCCGCTATCCTTTCGGATGCAGATTTGGGCTATTTTCTCAAGCTGATTGATCAGTTGGGTATGGCGGCCCTGCTGGAGGTGCACACCCAAGCAGAGCTAGAACGGGTACTGCACTTGCCTGATTTGGAAAAAAGGCGAGTGTTGATCGGGATCAACAACCGCGACCTGAGAACCTTTAAAGTAGATCTGCAGACAACCTATCGGTTGCTGAGCATCTGTCGGCAGCAGTTGGGGGATCTGCCTATTGTCAGCGAATCCGGCATCAGTAGCCCCGCCGATTTGCAACAGCTCCAGACTTGGGGTGTCCGCTCAGTATTGGTGGGAGAATCCCTAGTTAAACAA
Source organism: uncultured cyanobacterium (assembly GCA_937944885.1). Lineage (GTDB taxonomy): Bacteria > Cyanobacteriota > Cyanobacteriia > Thermostichales > Thermostichaceae > Thermostichus. The sequence continues at coordinate 78,246 of CALFBB010000010.1, read as the reverse complement.
CCGGATCCTGGCCAAGCTGTGCGTTACCTGTTGTCCACCGAATGAGGATCGATGGATCCCAAGGATCACTCAGCCCGATGAAACGTATCCCTGTGCCTGCCCATGTCCACTACGAATTTCTGCTACGGGTCCTGGAGCGGCAAACCTTTCCGGCAGTGGAAGAACAAGATTTTAGCAACCGAGCCCGTACCCAGGAGCTGATTAACTCTTTACGCAAGGCCCTGACCCAACAGTTGCAACTGGAAGAAGACTGGCGGCAACGGGGCTATCAGGTGGATCACCGCTGGAACATGGAGGAGTGATAGTCCAAACCTGCTTGACTCTCCAGTTAACTGTAAAGTTTAGCATCTGAATCAATGGGGATGGATTCATGAACTAGATCTGCAAATAGATCTGGGTGGATCCCCCTAGGTGTGCTCTGGTTTGGAGGTTTTGTCGGGATGCAAACGGTGTTCACCGTGCCGAAGCTGGCCTGTTCTGCCTGTGTGGAAACCATTAGCCAAGCGATCCGGCAGCGGGATCCTCAAGCACAACTGGAAGCGGATCTAAAAACTAAGCAGGTGGTGATCAGCTGTGGATGTTCTCCAGAGGAGCTGCGGCAGGTCTTGACTCAAGTGGGTTATCCACCAGCCTAGGGATTTTTGTAATCCATTTTTCTAGTTTCTGAGTTGATTTTTAGTTAGATCGTCAAAGATCTCTCAAGGTCTTCGGCAGCATCAGAGTCATCCATGATCAGGGGGCTGGCTATTTTTTGGTTAGTCTGAGGGGTGATGTTGGCAATATCAATAACAGTCTATACTGGGTTTCCCTTTACCAAGAAAAGCTTCAGCCTGTTTGATGTCCTCTCCTGTGCTTTCAATTGAGTTTGCGGAATTTTTGCATTGCTCTTTTCCGATTACTGCTAAAGCATATCTGGTGATGTTTTCATAGCTACTGTCATGTTTGTTGTTGTGTTTGTTTTTCTGTTCTAAATCCTTTTTTGTTGCCTCTCATCTTGATGATTTATTGATGACTGCTTTCTATGTTGTTTAACTCAGGTGTTACCATGTCCACTCGTAAAGTGTTCTCAGATACGCCGGAGGAAATACCGGGGACCTCACCGATTTCCCTCTCCTCTCCTGAGAAGGTTTGGCGGTTGTCCTTACAGGGCATGAGTTGCGCCTCTTGTGCCCACAGCCTTGAACAGGCTCTGGCTCAGGTGCAGGGCATTTCTCAAGTCTCCGTTAATTTTGCCACCGAACAAGCCACCCTCAAAGGGGATCCACAACGGGTGAACCCGGAGCGGTTGATTCAAGCAGTACAGCAGGCAGGGTATCAGGCGCGGTTACTCCAAGAGGATTGGCAGGATTCCGAGACCAGTGATGCGGAGCGGATCGCCCAGCGGGCAGCAGAACGAGCTCTGAAACTAAAGGTGGGGATTGGGGTGGGCATCAGTACGGTACTGGTGATCGGATCCCTGCCGATGATGCTGGGGAGAGAGATTCCGGGTTTTCCTATGTGGCTGCACCATCCCTGGTTGCAGTTGCTGTTGACGGCGCCGGTGCAGTTTTGGGTGGGCAAGCATTTTTACCACGGCGCTTGGGCGGCCTGGCAACGGCGCTCGGCGGATATGAATACACTGGTGGCTTTGGGAACAAGCGCGGCTTTCTTTTATTCTCTGTTCCCGACGATTTTCCCTGGCTACTTCCATCGCCAGGGGCTGCACCCCGATGTGTACTACGAAATCTCGGCGGTGGTCACCACCTTGATCTTGGTGGGCAAGTGGATGGAGCAACGGGCCAAGGGACAAACGTCAGAAGCGATTCGTAAGTTAATCGGGTTGCAGCCGAAAACAGCACGGGTGATTCGCAATGGTCGCGAGGAGGCTATCCCAATTCGGGAGGTGCAGGTGGGGGATTGCATCCGGGTGCGTCCCGGAGAAAAGATACCGGTGGATGGGGTGGTTCTCGAGGGATCCTCAGCCGTAGATGAATCAATGGTGACAGGAGAAAGCTTGCCGGTACAAAAGTCTGTCGGGGATGAGGTGATTGGAGCAACCTTGAACCGGACGGGTAGCTTTGTCATGCAGGCCCACCGTGTGGGTAAAGACACAGTTTTGGCCCAGATTGTCCGCTTGGTTCAAGAAGCTCAAGGCTCCAAAGCTCCAATTCAGGAGTTGGCAGACCGGGTGACAGCTTGGTTTGTACCAGCGGTCATCGGGGTGGCCGGTTTCACCTTTGTCTTGTGGTGGGGGCTGGCAGGGAATTTGACCCTGGCTTTGGTCAATACGGTTGGCGTTTTGATCATTGCCTGCCCTTGTGCGTTGGGGCTGGCCACCCCCACTTCGATCAGGGTAGCAACTGGCCGCGGAGCAGAATTGGGAGTGCTGATTAAAAGTGCCGATAGCCTGGAGCGGGCCCATCGTTTACGGGTGGTGGTGTTGGATAAGACGGGCACTCTGACGGAAGGTCGTCCTGCGGTCACGGATATTTGCACCAGGGGTCCTTCGGTTCTGGCGATATTGCGTCTGGCTGCAGCTGTAGAACGACACTCGGAGCATCCTTTGGCTCAGGCAGTGGTACAGAAAGCTGAATCTGAGGGGATTACCATTCCAGCAGCAGAGCAGTTTCAAGCCCTCGTTGGCCATGGGGCCCAAGCCTGGGTGGAAGATCAGCAGGTGCAGGTTGGACAACTGGGATGGTTACAAAAGCTAGGGATCCCTTGGGATCCCTCCCTTCAGGAGCAGGTCGAGAGCTGGGAACAACAAGGCAAAACGGTAATCGGAGTGGCCCAAGAGGGGCACTTACTCGGGTTACTGGCCCTTGCCGATCCCCTCAAACCTACCTCCCCGGAAGCGATGCAGCGGCTGCAACAGATGGGCCTAGAGGTGATCCTACTTACAGGGGATAGCCTCAGGACTGCCCGCGCCATTGCCCATCAGGCCGGCATACAAAAGGTCATCGCTCAGGTGCGCCCCGAAGAGAAGGCAGCCTATGTACGTCATTTACGACAGTCCCAAGGTTGGGTAGCAATGGTCGGCGATGGCATTAATGATGCACCGGCTTTGGCAGAAGCGGATATCGGCATTGCCATTGGCAGCGGTACCGATGTAGCTATTGCTGCCAGTGATATAACCCTGATGTCGGGGGATTTGCGCGGGGTGGTAACTGCGATTCAACTGAGCCGGGCTACATGGAACAACATTCGGCAGAATCTGTTCTTTGCCTTTATTTACAATACCCTTGGTATCCCGATTGCGGCAGGAGTGCTCTATCCCTTCACAGGTTGGCTACTCAATCCAATGCTGGCAGGGGCAGCTATGGCCTTTAGTTCGGTTTCTGTGGTTATCAATGCTTTGCGGTTGCGACGGTTTCAACCCCGTTAGCAGTCACAGGCAAAGTCCACAACTTAAGTTCATCCGTTTAAGTTCATCCGTTCATCCTCTCGGGGCTGAGCAAGCTTGAGAAGAGTCATCTCATATCACAAGCGTATATCACAAGCATGAATAAATATAAGCCAGAATGCTAGCGTCAACCCAGTAAGCCAATAATAAAGAAAAAAGGTAGGCTCATCACCTACCTTGAACCAAATTTTAGAAGGAGAACTCAACAGGTTTACCAAAACTGCAAGACTTCCAAAAGACTAGCTAACCACATTCACCTTCACCAGTTGAGCCCTTTCAGATTCCGCTTTCGGCAAAGTTAGGGTGAGGATCCCATTTTTGTATTCCGCTTTCACCTGATCGTGTTGAATTCGGTTCGGTAGCGGGATCACCCTCTGGAAACGACCGTAGCGGAACTCGCTGCGGGTCACCCCCTTATCTTCAGTACGTTTTTCAAACCGCCGTTCCCCACTGATGGAGACTGCTTCTGCAGTAGCCTGAATATCCAAATCACTGGCATCTATGCCGGGTAACTCCAGCTTCAGGGTAATGGCTTCCGGATCATCGTGCATCTCCACCGCCGGTAGAAAAGCCAATCCACTTTCCCCGGTCGCAGTGCGAGGTGCTGCCAGCCGGTCGAACATGCGGTTCATTTCCCTTTGAATTTCATTGATTTCACGAAATGGATCCCAGAGACCAAGAACCATAACTCACCCTCCTTGTTGCTTTTTTTGCTTGGACTTGACTCAGAACTTAACTTGGATTTGAGTTCATGAGTTCAATTTAACTTTAGATTAACTGTAGATTAACTGGCTTGGCTCGACTCTATCGTTGCTTCCAGAGGCTCTAGTAAAGCCCCTATGCTTCCAGTATAGGTAAGCTTTCCCAGGTAAAGGTAGGGTTTTCCAGAATATCTTTGGGGGATTTTCCCTCCAAGTTTGCTTGAGTAACCTCTATTTAAGAATCGGTAATCTTCTGTTTAAGATTTAGGGCGTGAGGGGCGGTGGCTAGGCCTAGTTTGTAACCACAGACTGAGGCCGGTTGTTACCATAATCAACAGTCCTAATCCATTTAGGAAAGGATAAACAGCCTGTAGATCTAGGGGACCCCATTTGCCTTTGTGAATCTGGATGAGCCAGTAGTAGTCGAAGTTTTGATTGAGGAGGGCAATTTGATACAGGGATCCGGTCAGTACGGTCACCACAAACGGCAAAAACAGGATAGGGGCGAGAATGCGGTGGATTTTACGGATGGTTACTTTCTTGAGTGCCATTGGGATTGCCCGGGGGGTATATGAGGTTTGTTCTGTAATGCTAACCAATCTTGGTCAAACACCTCTAATCTTTCTCTAGCTAAACATCAGCAAGATTTTATAGAACCATTGGTCTGATGGGGTATTTACGAACATTTTTGAGAAAATCTCTATTTACAGGGTTTATCCAGGAGAAAGCTCCCGCAGCTATTCTAAAGCTCAAATCATCTCCTGATACTGTTAGCAGTTAGCAGAGTAGCTTGCTGCTGATCAGCTGCATTCTTACCATCAGTTGGGCAAAGTGTTTTATTGACCGAAGCCACACAGAAAAATATATCTTAACAAGCTCTTAACTTCTTGACAAAATATCTTAACAAGCTCTTAACTTCTTGACAAAGTGGCCTCTGAGGTACCTACAGTGGATCCCACAGTAGATGACTATCTCCTGGTTTGCTACTTTTGAGACGAGACTCTCTAGGGTATAGCCATGGAAGGTATTCAGGTTAGCACTCCTCATCCTGAGGTTATGCGTGTCGCAGAACACAAATCTATTTTTGGATCGCTTGTGTTTTTCTTGCTGTTGTTTGCTACCTCCATCTACTTATTTTTTGAAGTTGAAGCAGAAAAACTGACTTGTCGGCGTCTCTTTTTTGACCGACCTCCTGAATGTGAGATGACTTATACCAGCTTAACCCGAACAAGAACCCTTCCCATTGGAAATCTGAAGGGTGCATCGATTGAAGAAAGCTGTGATGATGAAGGTTGTACCTCCTACACTCTGGTGAAGACAAATTGGGGAGTTTATGATTTGGCTGGTACAGATGCTGCTCGTCAAATTGAAGGTTACTTAAGTCAAGCCGATCAAACTGAACTGGTTATTACGGAATCAGTATGGGATCTACGTTTTTTTGGTGCCTTGACTTTCTTTGTGGGCTCTAGTATTCTGATTTTTTTGTTTCTTCGCCCGGCTTTTATTTTTGATAAGAGAACAGGTAAACTCAAGATCTACAAGGTAGGTCTTTTTCAGTATCGGGTTACCGAGATACCTCTGAGTTCCATTAACTCCATTCAGCTTGAAGAAAAAAATGAAGTTGACAGCGATGGGGATCCTGTTACTAACTATTACGTTAGCCTAGTTGGAAGATCACTAGATCCGATCCGCATAAGTTTCCTCCCTTGCAGAGAGCTAGAAGAGTTGCAGAAATTGGCCCATCGGCTTGGCTCTTTTCTAGGAGTACCGGTTCGAGTGGTAAAGTCTTCTGCAGAGGCGCAAGAGGCTTGAGAACCAAGCCATGATGCAGATGATCTTATTTTCTTATTTCTTTTTTATTTCTTGCCTGCACAGTGGACCCCCCCTGATCAAGCTAGGGTTATCCTTTCCAAGGATTGGCCAACTTGGGGTTCGTGGTAAAACTTAGGTCTGTAAGGCTCTCTAAAAAGGCCAGCAGATCGGCTTGTTCTTGGGTGGTAATCTCAAAGCCGGTTACAAACTGACTTTTCCAGGGATTTTTGCTCCCTACCCCTGCCCAAGGCCCGGCATGAAGGGTTCGTCCCCCGGCAGCATAATGGGCAATCACTTCTTTTAGGGTAGCAATGCTGCCATCGTGCATGTAAGGGGCAGTGAGGGCAATGTTTCTCAGAGTGGGAGCCTTGAAGCGTCCCATATCCGCCGGGTTGCCGGTAATCTCATAAACACCGGTGTTGGGGAAAGGATAGCTTCCTTGAGCATCTAGGTTATAGAGCCCGGTGTTGTGGAAGCCAATTTCCACAAATTTCATGCGTTCATGTTGTAGGGAATCACTAAAATTAAGACCACCATGGCAATGAAAGCAACCTAGTTTTTCACCGTGAAAAAGTTGCTCCCCTCGCCGGGCTGAAGCTGAGATGGCATTGGGATCCCTACCAAAGCGGTACCGGTCATAAGGAGAACCCAGAGAAATTAGGGTGCGCTGGAAAGCTGCCAAAGCTCGCACCAGATGGGCCAGCGTTGGTTTTATATCTCCGGGAAAAGCCTGGGGAAAAAGTTGTTGATAAACCGGATCCATCTGCAAAAGCTGAAGGATCTCCCTTTCTCTGCCAACCATCCCCATTTCCACGGGGTGCTCTCCAAACAAGGGAATCAGGGCTTGCTGTTCCAAGCGACGCAACAAAGGGTTACCCCAGGTGAGGACGGGTGTGTACCCGACATTGGTGAGGCTCATGCTGTTGCGGGGGTGAACTTCCCCGGTGGCACCTATAGAAACGGCCCTGTCTTCAGCAAAAGCCAGCTCCTGATGGTGACACCCTGCACAGGAGAGGGTGCCGGTAACTGAGAGGCGCGGATCGTAAAACAGGTGTCGCCCCAGCTCTACTTTGGCGCTGTTCATGGGGTTATCGGCAGGTACCGGTGGCGCCGGTAAGCTGTAAGGGATCCCCCAGTCAAACTCAGCCGCTTCTGGATGCGGGGAAGAAAGGCCCCAACTTCCCCACCCCATCCCTATCCAGGCAGAGAGTAAAGCCATTAAGACCAAGCTGAGCCAGCGGGATCCTCTTCGTCTGCGCTTCAGGGTGCCTGTTGTTGCAATCCTTGCCATGAGGGAGTAATTCTCTAACTCAGAGAAGGCAAGCTGCGGCCGGCATAGCTAAGCTTGCTGCAGCCCGGGCTTAATGGAAATAAAATACCTCTGGCCTATTGCAGCCGGAAAAAGCGTTGCTCTCCTGTAATCCCAAAATGCTTCAGGATGAGGTCACAATCCCTGTCGTTGCGACCGGACATGCAGCCTGGGGGCGTATCCACTTGGTTAATGGTTACATCGGTTCCCTCCACCAAGGCTGCCAGCTCAGCCACGACAATATCCTTAGCCGGGTCAAAGTTGGGGAAGACCACCTCCACCAAGTTGGGGTAGGCACAAGGCTGAGTAGGTCGCTGGTCAGTGCCTGTGGCCGGACAACCGGTACTTCCTAGGTGAATAGAGAATCCGCGGGAGCTACCATGACCGTGTCCGTGACCACCACCATGATGACCCTGGGCCAAAGGCTGAGCGTTGGCAACTAGAGTAGAACTCTCTCCCGCAGCTTGCGGCTGAGCAGGCTCTAGGTCAATGCGCACAAACTTGTAGCCTCCCTGCCAATTCCACCAGAGGGAGGTGAGGTTCAGAGGAGAAGGAGCCAAAGCCGCATCCTCATGGTTGAGCTCAAAGGGGATCCCTAAGTTAAATTGCAAACCAACATAGTCCCCGCGGGGTGCTGTGCCGACCACCTGATCCCGGGTTTCCGGAGTGCCGTTGACACAAGCCCCCGAGCGATCCTCAAAATCCAGCAGAGCCACATTCTGGTGCTGCCACTGACCGTCTTGTAGCAGGGTGACCGGCACAGCTTTGCCTGTCCTATCCAAAAGATGAATATCGGATACGTAAAAGCGGAAATCAGACACCTTCATAGGAGCAGCAGGGGATCCCAGCTCGTAGGTTTCTCCACAATCAAAGGGCTGATCCCCTACTTGGGCTGCAAAGCGAATCGTAACCGGTTCTTCAGCTTGGGCAGCCACCCTTAGCCCCACTCCAGCGGCCAAACCCACAACCAAAGTAGAGGCAAAGAGCACAGAGGCTTTCGACAAAGGTGACAACATCTCAGGGCCTTGAAGTTGGATCCTACTTGAGCTTTTCAAAAGCTTTCTGAATCGTCAAAAGACACCCTGTCTCTTAGGAGCTGAGGACAAAAAGTTTATCCAATGCGGTAAACACCTCAATTGCTCCCTGGGGGCTACACGCAGGGTTGGAGGGGTAGGCACAGCTAACGCAATGAGTGGAGCGGTTCGTTGGATCCCGCTAAAGGCTTGCTCAACATCTGGTATTCCTGCAGATCAAAGAAGGGATCCCCGGCAACATAGGCTCGACCAGGGGAGAGATCCGGTAGGGGATCCGCCTCCACTTGGCCGGCGAAAGTCAGCTCCAGCAATACCCCATTATTTGCGAGACTCAGGGGTATTGAACCCCTTCGCCTTGCCCGCTATTCCCGCCAACGCTGACCGTTCCGGTACAACGCGGGCCTCTCGTGGATTAGGTGAATTGCCAGCTGGCAGGATCGTGATCATCCGGGCGCACCGTCAGAATCCAAAGGTTATAAACCGCCCAAAGTAGACCAAATAAAAAACCGGCCCAAGACGGATCCCATGCCCCCGCAAAGCGAACCCCTCCCACGCCGATCCCCAAAAGGGTGAGCAGAACCGCTAGGGCCTGTGGCCCCAACGACAGCTGTGATGGCTTTTCTGGGTCGGGTACTACTCCTTGCAACGCCTGCACCAACGCCTGAATCGACTGGAAAAACTGACTGCCCGTCTGGCGCTCCGAGTGCCACGCTGCCCACCACATCTGGGGCGGAAAAGCCAGCAACCAACTGATTCGCCCCAACACCAGGTAAGGTAAAAACCAAGCAAAAAACCGCCCATCAAAGGCGGGTACCGGCATCCAACCTACCCCCAAAAAGGCCACTGGCACCACCAAATAGGCCAGCTCTGCCAATCCTCCTGCTGCCCAGAAGGTTAACCACAAGTATTGCAGGCGTTGCTGTGGGTTGGTTTTCTCCCCCCAAAAGGGGTTTTCCCTGAGAGCAGACAAAAGGGCCAGGAGCGCGATACGTCGGTTGCGCAACGGTAACAAAGCCCCCGTCACCTGCGTTTCTCTCACCAAGTGGGATATCCATCCCTGCCGATGCAGTTGACAGCCCAATCGCACCGGCCGGCGAAAGTCTAGGTTGGGGATCCCTTGCAGGGCCTGCCGCCGAACCAGACAACCGGATCCCAGGAAAGGTGCTGCCTGAAAGCCTCGCTCCCCGACAGCCAAAACCTGCTGCAGAGGGTGAACGGTTGACGGCTGGCCTAGGGTTCGCAGCATCACCTGAACAAACCCTGTGGAATTGGCAATCGGAGCCCGTTCTGGAGAATCGAAAAAGAAGGGCAAGGTTTGCCACAACAAGCCCGGCTCTGGGAAATGGCCAGGCTCTATGAGGAGCCAATACTCTCCGGCAGCTTTCCCCGACTGAAGTACATAGCTAAGGGGATCCACAGTCGGCTCAGGGCAGGCCAAATACTCACAGGGGATGGAGCGGGCTACCTCGGCCATTTCTTCATCTTCTGCCAAATCCACCACATGCACAAACAGCCGCTCCCACGGGTAATTCAAACGCAAAGCAGCCAGTACTGTTTGTTGAGTTGCCTCAATAGAATCCCAGCGGCGTATCACCAGCACATCCACCCGTGGCACCTGGAAGAAGGCTCGTCGAAATACCTCCGGCGTAGGGAGGGATCGAGGGCTGAGCTCACCACGAAAGCGACTTAGGTAAAAGGCAGCCGCCGCCAACCAGACAAACAACTCTGCACACCCAAAAAGCAGGGATCCCCAACCCGTTAACCCTGCTGTTAGCCGCCAATAGAGATATGCTCCCCCAGCAGCCAGGTGTAGGGCACCTATCCATCGAAACAGATGCAACCGTGTCGGCTTCACATCCTGCACAAGCTTTCCTAGGAAATGACCTCTAGGTTGAGGTGGCCCGCAGCAACAATTAAACTCGCCCAGATCGAGAGAGGAGCCTTTGCAAGTTCAGGTTAATAGGGATCCCTACTCAGAGCAAGGACGTTTGCTGTCCCTATTCAGCCGTCGCTGCCAGTGGATAAACGCTTACTTTCTGGCGGTGCTTGCCGTAGCGCTCAAAGGTAACAATACCACTCACCACCGAAAAGAGGGTGTCGTCCCCACCGATGCGGACATTGGTGCCGGGGTAAAACTTGGTCCCCCGCTGCCGTACCAAAATATAACCGGGATGGACCAGCTCACCTCCGTAGCACTTAACCCCTAGCCGCTTGGCATTGGAGTCACGACCATTGCGGGTACTGCCTGTTCCTTTCTTGTGAGCCATAACGCCTCCTGTGTGTCTTACACGTTCACTTGCTTAACCCCATCCACAGAGTCCGTGCCAAGTCTCAAGGTTTATTGTTTATTCCCCCCCTTCAGGGATCCCTGGAGCTGTCCCGGTTGACTCGGTTGTCGGTTTGGCAGCGGCCAATGTAACACCGTTTAATTCAATTGCCTCAATCAGCACACGGGTTAGCTCCTGCCGATGCCCCTTCTTCTTACGGGTCTTTTTTTTCGGCCTCATCTTATAGACGATGACCTTGCTGCCGCGCCGATGGTGCAAGATACGAGCCTTAACAACTGCCTGGGAAACGTAGGGGTGACCCAGAGTTACTCGCCCTTCATGGTTCACCAACAGAACCTGGGGCAACTCCAGAGGGCTGTTCTCTTCAGTCTCGGGTAGGCGCTCTACATCGTAAAAGCGCCCCGGCTCCACCCAAAGCTGCTTGCCACCGGTTTCAACAATCGCATAAGTCATGGTTTCTCCTCGCCGTACAGGTGCCCATCTGGGTCTTGGAACCTGATCCGAGCGTTCACAGCGGTTTTTAATGATAACGAAAAGTTAGCTTCTCTGTCACCGACAAAATGTGCATAAATAGAATGGAATGTGCATAAATGGACACAACAAGGCTACTCGGAAAGGCTACTCGGAGCAGCAGGTGCCCTTTTAGGGTGCCTTTTTTACCACCGGGCTTGGCTGTAGAAGGGATTATCAAACTCAGCCAGGTAGCAAAGACTCTCCTCTCAGGTCAAGGGATCCCGGCACAGCCCTCTGACAGGGGAGGTAGTGGCTACCCCGACCCTACTCTTGACCCATCTCGGCAGCGTGATAGGAACTGCGCACCAATGGCCCAGAACGCACCTGCTGAAAGCCCATCTGACGAGCAATCTGACCCAGTTCGGCAAACTCTGCCGGAGTCCAGTAGCGTTCCACCGGGCGATGGGCTAGGGAAGGCTGCAGGTATTGCCCCAAAGTCAACCGATTACACCCCACAGCCAGAAGATCTTGCAAGGTTTCCAGCACTTCTGCACGGGTTTCGCCGTGGCCGAGCATTAAGCCGGACTTGGTGGGCAGGTTGGGATCCAATTCTTTCACGGTTTTCAACACCCGCAAGGACAGATCATAGCCGGAGCTGCGCCGCACCGCCGGCGAAAGCCGTCGCACTGTTTCGATGTTGTGGTTGTAGCAGGCGGGCTGGGCCGCTACCACGCGAGCAATGCAGTCACGGTTGCCACGAAAGTCGGGGGTGAGCACCTCAATCAGGGTCTCAGGACAACGCCGCCGAACAGCCTGCATCACCTCCACAAAGCGACCAGATCCCTGATCCGGCAGATCATCTCGGGCCACAGAGGTGAGCACTACGTAGCGCAATCCCAAAAGCTGCACCGCCTCGGCCACTTTCTCCGGTTCTTGCGGATCCAACTGCCCAGGCCGCCCCGTTTCTACCTGACAAAAAGAGCAAGCTCGGGTACAGACCCTCCCCATAAGCAGGAAGGTAGCGGTTTTTTGGCTGTAGCACTCGGCCCGATTCGGGCAGCGCCCTTCTTCGCAAATGGTGTGCAGGCCTCGTTGCTTGATCACCTGCTGCACAGCGGACGTGTCGCTGGCTTTGCCGATAGAGCGCTTGACCCAACTGGGAAGGGGGCTGACAGACATGGGTTACCCGGAACGGACTGGGGTTTGATCCATTGTCGGCCGTAGGCCTAGGCCGGGGCAAGGCCTAAGCCACTTGCGGCGTAGTGAGCATCTGGTTAACGATGCGCTGGAGGATCTGGAAGCCGGTGACTGCTTGCCAGCCAAGTATCCCCAGGATGACGACATTCAAAACCACATGCAGATTGCGGGCCCAAATTTTTTGCCCATCTTTCATCAAGGGAACAAGGGCAGCGGAAGTGGCCACCAAAGCTACAATACCTAACCCCGCCAACAGGTGCGGCCCGACAAAGAGCTTGCCATTGTTGAGATAGGTCACGGCCATACCCCCGAGGGCACCAAAGACCATCAATAGCAGAAATAGAGAGCCTGCCAGAAAATGCCGCTGGCCGAATTTCCCTTTGATTAACTCCTTGCGCTCATCAGCTGAAACGGTGCGCACCCGCCGTGCCTGGATCCCCAGGTAGAGAGCATAAAGGGCGAGGGCAAAGGCCACAATCATCAAAACCGGATGAAAAAAGGGTAGGGCTAGCTCAAGCCAGTGGGGAAGTTGCGTGCTCATAGGGACGGCGCGAACGAAGGTAAGATGTCCCTAAGTTAACATAAGTTAACCTCTTCTTCCCGATTCAATGCAGCTGAGTTGGAATCCCCGCTTGAGGGGGGAGGCTAGGGCTAGCTTGGCGCAGATGGCTTGGAAAATTTGTTGACAGCAGAGGCTTGTCCACGTGCTAGGATATGGGACGAGATGTTTGTCGGTTGCAGTGTTCGTTTCTTCTGGTCTTGACGGGTTTTCACGTTTTGTATTAGTAGACGGCTCTCCGAATATCTCAATATCTCGGTTGTTTTTCTCTCGTTTTCGGAGATCTGTCCATGTCGATTTATGTTGGTAACCTTTCCTTTAAGGTGACGGAAGCGGATTTGACCGCTGTTTTTGCTGAGTATGGTTCTGTGAAGCGGGTGCAGATTCCTGCTGACCGGGAAACAGGCCGTATTCGAGGTTTTGGCTTTGTGGAAATGGGCTCAGAGGCTGAGGAAGAGGCGGCCATTGCTGCTCTAGATGGAGCAGAGTGGATGGGGCGCGATCTGAAGGTGAATAAGGCTCGCCCGCGGGAGACACGTCCTGCTTTTGGCAGTGGTGGGGATCGTCGTCGCAACTTCCAGAGCCGCTACTGAGGTTCTTGGCCCCTTCTGTCCATGTCTGTTTACAATCGCTGAGTAGTAGGTTTACTCACTCCAGACTCTTGTTGAGGAGCTGATGGGGGATCCCGGTCAGCTCTTTTTTTATTGCTATGAGGGTTGCTCGCCGGCATCGGTTGGCCAGGGATCCGTTAGATCGGCTGTTAGGGGATCCCAGGTCCAGCCCCAATCCTGGGCAATGGCTTGGGTCAGGCCCAGTTGGCCGTTGCCAGGGTAGCGGGCCAAGGCCAGCAGCAAATCAATTAGCTGATCCCCTTCTGGGATGCGGCCCAGGATATGCAAGCCATTGCGAATTTGGGATTCTTTCAGCTCGCACAGATAGGCATCCAGCTGGTTGAGATCGGCTTCCGTCTGCAAGCAAAAGCGTTCATCCAGGTGCTCCGCTCGGGCAATCTGCTCAATCTGAGACCGGATCAAAGGACAACGCCCCGGATCCAGTTGTTCTGCTGTGACATACTCATCCATCAGCCGCTCCAACTCTGCCAAGGGGCCGTACAACTCGGCGCGAGTCAGGGGTGGGGTGAGGTGATCAATAATTACTGCTTGGGCACGGCGCTTGGCCTGGGATCCCTCGCCGGGATCATTGACGATAAACGGATAAAAATGGGGCATTGGTCCCAAGGCTATCTCCGGGTAACAACTGGCCGAAAGAGCGGATCCCTTACCCGGTAGCCACTCTAGGTTGCCGTGCTTACCCACATGAACGATGGCCTGGGCTGCAAATACCTCTCGCAACCACAGGTAAAAGGCCAAATACTCGTGGGGGGGCACCAAATCGGGAGCATGGTAACTCAAGGCTGGATCCCGGTCATACCCCCGTGGCGGTTGAATCCCTACAAATACCTGCCCCAGTTGGATCCCAACAATGCTGATGTCCTGAGAGGGGGGATCCCCCCATTGCTCGAGGAGCTGGGTTTGCATCGTGCTGGGCAGTTGCCCAAACCATTCTTGATACTCTTGAGCCCCCAGGAATTGTCTGGCAGGCCGCAGGGATCCCAGGGGGTCATAGGTTTGGCCCTCGGTCAGCCAAGCGATCAGTTCATCTCCGGTTTGCGGTCGGTAGGGGATCCCGTAGCCTGCTGTCTGAAGGGCCTGGAGAATCTGTACACAACTGGCGGGGGTATCCAGACCGACGCCATTGGCCAGCCGCCCATCTCGGCCGGGATAATTGGCCAGGATCAAGGCCAGCCGCCGCTCAGGCACAGGGGTCCGCCGCAATCTCACCCAGTTGGCTGCCAGATCAGCCACAAATGCTACCCGATCCGGCACCGCCTCATAGGTCATCACCTCCGTCTGTAGGCGGGGATCCCTGTTTTGGCTGGCTTTGAAGGAAATGGCCCGGCTGATAATCCGTCCATCCACCTCCGGCAAAGCCACATTCATAGCCAGATCCCTTGCCCCCAGTCCGCGCGTAGAAGCTTGCCAGCGCTGCCGGGATCCGCCGCTCAAGATCACCTGCACCACCGGCACATCCAGCTCCTGCCAGAGGGCAACATTGGGTTGATCGCCATCCAACCGCGCCAGAGAAAAGCTGGTGCTGTTGAGCAGCAGCTCGATTTGGCCAGCACAATGATCCCGAATCGCCTGCGGTAAATCCGGATCCTGCAGACCGGAGGTATACAGACACAGGGGCTGCATTCCTCGTTCCTGCAAGGCTGCCGCCAGTTGATCCACCGGCTCCGTATTGCCCGCCAGCACATGGGCCCGGTAGAGCAAAATGCCCACCTTGGGTGCTTGCGGATCCCCCTGGCTCACCGCAGCCGGAGAATAAATCCCCAGCCGCGGTAACACCTGCGGCGGCGGGACAGGGTAGGCATAGCCCAGCAGCTCCTTAGCCAAAAAGATCAGGCTGGCTGCTACATTCTCAGCTCCCCCCTCCAGCCAGTAGCGCCACACCCGATCCGCTACCCCCAGGCTGACAGTCGAATGGCCGATCAGATCCCAATCCGGACGATCATCTCCCGGGATAACAATCAGCTGGGATCCTGTTTCCTCGACAACCTGGCGGGCCACCTCCAGACCATAACTCCAGTAGGCTCGCCCCCCCAACAGCCGAATCAGGATCAGCTGCGCCTGCCGCAACACCCTCTCTGCGTAGTCATCAATGCTCAAGGGCTGTTGTAGCTGCAACAGGTTGGCCGCCCGCACTGCCGGAAAGCCTGAGGGCAACAGGTTAAGAGCTTTGCTCAAGGCCGTCAGATCAGTATCGGCTGCCGAAAGCACAACCATCGGCGCCGGATCCTGCTCAACAAAGATCACCCCCTCCATAGAGGGATCCCATCCCCCGGGTATCGCTGCAACTCGGTGCATAGGAGATTCGCTTTTTGAGTCTGCTCATCCTAAAGGATTGACAAGACAAACAAAAGAGATGAACAAGCCTCCACTAGGCCACCTGAGGTGTTTGCTCAGGATTCGCCACCCCCCGACCTGCCAAGCGGGGAGAAAACTGACGGGCTGCCCGCACAAACTCTTGAAACAGCTGAAAATGCCCCGCCTCCTCAAAGGTAAACTCCGGGTGCCACTGTACAGCCACTGCCCAAGGGTGAGTCTCGTGCTCAATAGCTTCAATCAGCTCATCGGCAGAGCAAGCGGACAAACGCCACCCCGCCGGTACATGACAAATGGCCTGATGATGCCAAGAGACCACCGAGATTTCCTCAGCACCCATAATTTGATGGAGTCGGGTGGAGGGAAAGATACTGACTTTGTGGTGAATCGGTCGGCGATCTTCCGGGTTAAAGTGATCCAGCTCATCGTACACATCCGGCACATGCGGGATTAGCTTGCCACCACTGACCACATTCAACAATTGCATCCCTCGACAAATACCCAACACAGGGATCCCTTGCTTCATCACTGCTTCTGCAAGAGCCACCTCAAACCGATCCCGTTCTAGGTTGACATAGCGCACCTGAGGATGCTTGGGATCCTCACCATAAGTACTGGGACAGAGATCCCCACCCCCTGTCAGCAGCAACCCATCTACCAAAGACAGCAAAACCTGCGGTTCACTCTCTCCTGGCGGAAATAAAATCGGAATGCCGCCTGCTGCTCGAATGGCATCAATATAACGACCTGGCGCAATAAAGTTGCCCTCGCCATCACGATTACGAGTGGTAACGCCGATCAAAGGCTGACAGGGAAAGGCTGAGCCGGGTTGAGACTCGTGCAGAAACATCCTATTCATTTCTACAGGATAACCCTACGGTGCAAAGTACATCATCCCAACGTGTTGGATGGCTTGTGGTGAACATTCAGCAAATTCCTGTACCCAACAAATTCCTGTACCCAACCGGCAGTACCTTGATAAGAAGATAAAAAGATAAGAAACCTTGACAAGAAATTGTTGTGGCCGCAGCTCTTCTCAGCCGATCCAGAGCCAACACGTTTTTTCTGGGTGAATGTATGACCCATTTCCGAGTGATGGTTCTGGTCAGAACCCTTGCCCCAAGGGGATCCCCCTCCATTTCAGCCCAAAAGATGACTACAAGGCACTATAAGGCTCTATTCTGATGATTTTAGCAACAGGGTGCCCGACCGGGCTCAAACCCTGATTCTTCCCTTAGCGGTGCGTAACACTTTTGCTTGCTGGACAAGGGTTTCACCCTCTAGGTAGGGTCTAGCCGAGGCGGAATTGCAGCCTATCGGAGGACCTCCTTGGTTGACGACCCTGGATCCCTTGCCGAGAGCGGAGCGGATATCGATTGATGCTCCGCATCCTACGGAACGGAGAAGTTTAACTAGAGGTGGAACCAATAAAAGGAGTCAGATCTAGGCAAAGGATCCCTTCCTGTTGAGAGGGGAGAGGAAGCGGTAGTTGTGTGAACCGATACTGGCCCTTGCAGAGTTCTGCCCAAGGGCGAAGGGATGTGGGTGCACTCAGCTAAACAACCGTCGCGCCAGCTGCCAATGGGCCAAAGCTCCCACCCCAATCACCAACAGGATCAACCAAGTCAATTCCAGTAGCCACAGATTCGGTAACCCCAGTGGCCAACGCACCAGATCCACCAAACTGGAGAGTGGCAGAAAGCTAGCCACCCAGTTCAGGGCAACCGGCAGGTTATTGCGCGGGAAATAGGTGCCGCACAACACAAACATCGGCACCACCAGGGTAAAGATCGGTACGTTCACCTGATCCACCGTGACCACCAGTCCGGCTGTCAGCAACCCCATTGCAGCGAATACCAAGCTACCCAAGACCAAAATCGGCAGGGATCCCAGTAACCCTTGTAGGGGGTAAAGACCGGTTACTACCGTCACCAACCCTGTGACAAGACCAGAAATCAAACCACGGGTAGCCGCCCAGAACCAATCTCCCAAAAACACTTGGGTATAGCTGAGGGGAGCAGTAAGGAGAGCATGCCAGGTGCGTTGATAGTTGAGGCGAATGAAGCTGCCGTAGGCCCCTTCAAAAAAAGCCTGGAAAAGGATAGCCACCGCGATCATACCCGGGGCAATAAATTGCAGATAGGAGGTGGGCTGCCCCAGGTAAGCCAGTCCTCCTACCAAAGGAGTCAAACCAAAACCAAACGCCAGCAAATAGACCAGAGGCTCGGTAACTGGGAGTAAACAGTTGACCAGCCACGTTTTGCGATACACTTCTGCATGCCGACGCCAGACAGAATAGATGCCCCAGGGATCCGGCAGAGCAAAGGGTTTCATGGGTTGAGCCAAAAATGTATTCACATAATGCATTCACATTATGCCCTGTGGCCAGGCTGCACCAACGAGGCGGGCTTCTCCATCTCGTTTCCGAGACTTCGCGTTTTTAACCAACTAGGCAGACTCCCTGATCAGAACCAAACTATCCGAGCCAAAAACCACCTTGCCCTCCGCTAGGGCTTGGCGCAGTTGCTGTAAACTCCGTAGCTCCGCAGGGTATATTGCTGGCGTATCAGCAAGGCATCCAAATGCCGCTGCTGCCGATAGGTTAGCACCCGTGTTTGAAAGGCTTTGTCAATAATCGCCTGTATATTTTTTCCATTGTATGGATTTGCTTTACCTGTACTTTCAGTATGCAATTTTGGGTATTCTTTAAACTCGTTGATTACGCGGATGTTGACCTAAGCGATTTGGCGTATTTCTCTGCTCTCGTCTCCAAGAAATGACCTAGAAACCCTCCTGCTGTCTGGGTAACCATGGGCAGTTCGGCCTAGACCTGTCCTCCGAGCAGGGCGAAAGCCGGTTGGTCGATAGCCTCTGGTTCGAATTCACTGTAGAGCTGTCGCCAGAGCAGGTAGTTGATTTGGGATTTTTGCTCACAGCTGAAGTAGGCTTGCTGTGGGGCGGATTCCAGAATCAAGCAGATAGACATGTCAGGGGCAGAACTCAAGCAAGACATAAAATCTTTGGTCAGCTTCTGCCCGATAGCGAGCGACGCATCTGCTCTAGAGCTAGGTCTTGTCTTTCTTGCAAGGCCGAGACCTTGACCAGCAGTTGCGTGACTTGCTCGGCCCATTCCGCAAAGTGGACAAGGTCAGCGCGGGTCTTGCTGACAACTTGTTGCAGCTCTCTCAACCCCTGAGCATGGACAGCAGTTTGTTGCAAATTCAGCGCGGCTTTCTCGAATCGCTTCCCCGCAAATTTCCTGAGCATGGGCAGCAGTCTGCTCAGCTACAGCAACCCACAATTGCTCCACCCGATCTGGGCCGGCCCGACTTGGGCTCTTTTTCATAAGGAATATGGCTTCTGAACGTTTCCGGTCAGTCTCACAAACCCATGCCGGCTAGTGTATCGATGACCTGCTCCAGAATCAGAGTCAGCTTGGGGTGAGAGGTTTCAAACAGACCAATGGCTTCCCCAATGCGATCCTTGCTTCGGGCGGGGGATCCCAGTTCTGTCAATACTGTCTCCACCTCCTGACGGATGGAGGCAATCTGTTGTCGCTGTTTCTCATCTAGGGTAGGCGTTTTTTGCAGCTCTGCATCCAGCTCGTGCAGCAATTGCCGCAGTTTCGATTCGGCCATTCTTGAATAGGTCCCAATAGAGGCTGATCCCGTTACCTTCGATGATACGACCTGAGGTAGCTGACCAGGGATCCCTAGCATGCCAACAATCACCTAACTTTTGTAGCCGATAACTTTTGTAGCCGAAGGAGCCACCCCCAGAGTGAACCTTCTAAAATCGGTGAGGTTGGCTTTGTCGTCTGGAGTAATCTTGGGAAGCAGAAACGGCCTCCAGAATTGCTTCAGTGTCCGGCAAACCATATCCCTTCCTCCCATCCTTGCTCGCATACGGGAGAACCCCAGAGATGGTCAAACTGTGGACATGGCGGCCCCGCGGCTCCCTAGCAACAGCCTTGGGAATGATGCTGATGCTGTTGGTTGCCGTTGTCTTGAGCTGGACTTTGCTGAGTCACGGAGGGGTGATGGCCAATTCTGGAGAGGGATCCCGGGTCTTAACTGTAACCGGGCAGGGATCTGCCCAAGTGCAAACCTCGATTGCCCAAATTCGCCTTGGGGTGGTGCTGCGCGGAGACTCAGCCCAAACCGTACAACAACAGGTGGCAGAACGTTCCCAGCGCTTGGTCAACCGCCTCAAGGAGCTACAGGTTGATGCTTTGCAAACCACAGCAATCTCCCTTTATCCGCAATACGAGTACCAGGACGGTCAATCCCGCCTGGTAGGCGTGCAGGGGCAAAACAGTGTGCAATTCGAAGTGCCGGTGGTTGGTGCCGGACAAATCCTGGATGAAGCCATTAGTGCTGGAGCCACTCAGGTGGAATCGGTCAGCTTCCGGGCTGATGACGCTACCCTAGTCCAGGCGCGCAGCCGTGCTCTAGTACAAGCTGTGGAAGATGCTCAACGTCAAGCTCAAGATGTATTGGGGGCCTTGAATCTTACCCCCAAGTCAGTTGAACGCATTCAGATTCACAGTGATAGCCGTATTGCCCCACCACCGATCCCTTTGACAGATTTTGCCCGCTCTGAGATAGCCTCTACACCCGTAGAGGGGGGAGAACAGAGGGTGAGCACCCAAGTCACCCTGGAGATTCGTTACTGAATTCGTTACTGAAGTTGGACAGGCAGGATGTTACAAGAAATGAAATCCTATGAACGGCTAGGAGGGATCCCTAGCATCTCAGGGGGTTAACTAACGAGGGGCGCAGGGAATTATAGATCTTACATTGGTAGGTATCACCTCTGCTTTTAATACCTGCCACTCAGAAGGTCTTGAGAATGTCTTTGGAACAAGTTTTTGCCCTTCTCACCCTGGAGCTTGTCCTGATCTGGTTTGCCTATGGATCCTAACCCAGAGAGCACTTCTGCCCCTCAGTCTGAGCATGCTCAGGCAAGTTTCCCCGCAAGTAAAAGCGAGGATAGCGCGATTCAGGCCCATGTTCTAATTGTGGATGACAGCTACATGGTGGCAGAGATGTTGTCCAACTTTTTGGGCAAGCAGGGCTGTAGCATTTCCTATGCTTTGGATGGTTTCTCTGCCTTAGAGCAAATTCGTCGCCGGCCACCCGATTTGATCATTGCTGACTGGGTGATGCCCTCTCTGGATGGCTTGGGACTCTGTCGGCAGTTGCGGCAATCCCCAGAGTACGCCTGGATCTACTACATCATCATGACTGCCCGTGAGGGCAACGATAACATGGAGCGGGCTTTGGAGGCAGGGGCTGATGAGTTTCTCTCCAAGCCCTTTCAAGCTGCGGAGTTGATGACACGGGTACGAGCGGGTCTGCGCATTGTGGAAGGTCGCCGCCAACAACATCTGCTCAAAACCGGGCAAAAGCCAGCTCCATCCCCCGAAAAGTCGGTTGGCTTGCCAGTGGGCAGCCGCCAGGATTTGTTAACCCGTCTGCCTTTGCGGGTGGCTCAAGCCCGCTCTCAGTCGGAGCCTCTCAGTCTGTTTGGCCTGCGTCTTGCCAACCTCAGTGCCCTCAGCCAGAGGTTGGATAGCCGAGCTCGGGCCACTCTTTTCCAGCTCTTGACAGAGCGCCTAGTTAACACCCTGCGGGATAGAGATGATCTGTTTTGCTACGACGAGGGACAGTTCATTGTTCTCGTTGCAGGTAGTACCTTAGCTGCTACACAAATGGCTGCCGAACGCTGCTGTCAGCGCCTAGTTCAGGATCCCTTTGTGGTGAACGGACAAACCCTGCCGGTGCAGTTGCATTTTGGGGCCGCCAGTCTGATGGAGAATGATGATCCCAAGGGGGTTGCTCTCTTGCGCCGGGCTGCCCAAGCCATGCGAGACAGCCGCAATGTGTACAGCACGCTTCCTACAGCTGCCAAACCGCCAGCTGCCTCAGAAGGGGTGCTCAAGCGGCTAGAGCAGTTGCAAGCAGAAAACACCAAGCTGCGGCAAGAGCTGGAGCACCGTCTTGCAGAGCTCAAAGATCTGCAGGCACAAAATCTGCAGCTGAAACAACAGGCTCAAGCCTTGACCTCTGAAGCAACTCTCTCTCCCCGGCGTTCCTCCAGTCCGTCTGCCTCTCGATCTGTGCGGCGGCGACTGAAGCGAACACTACGCTCTAAACCTTTGCACAAAAGAGGTTGGTCTGTGCCGCGGAAAGCTCTTCGCCCCATTTAATCTTAAACGCTCTTCTGGGCGATCCAAGGTGGAGGGTTAGGCTTTCAAACCGACCAATGTTTCAACAGATCCCTTTTTCACTGGTCAAAAAATGCTGAAAGACCCTTCCTACCGGTACGGAGAAACAAGCTAGTATGGCTGGGAGCCGGTCCATACCTTCTCTAACCTGAGCAAGATCTGTACTGATCCTAGGAAGATCTCGACGACAATACGCATAACCGTGGGCTTGCAAGGGATCCCCTATTCCCAACCGTTAATCGCCTATCGATTCAAGGAATAAAGGAATCCTCTAACTTGAGCTGACATGGATGAGAGGGATTGCAGGCTTTGTCTTTGAGTTTGTCAAACCATGACTAGAAAACCGCAAACCATCAAAACGTTTCTGCTCAACCAGATTGAGCTGCTCCTCACGGCTTTTGGTTTGGTGGTTATCCTCCTGGCCGGGCTCCTGGGGGGCAATACCGAATTGCAGTTTTGGAAAGTTACTGCTGTAGCAGCAGTGGTAGTGGGGATTTTACATGGGGTGCTGTTTTGGCTGATCCGTCGTCGTCAGCGGCTAGTGCGAGCAGAGGCCATCGAGCAAGTCCAAGACATGCTAGAGGATCTGATTAAAAATAAATTGCAAGTTATTAAAATGACCCTTTACATGGCAAAGTTACGTCAGGAAGGGGCCCATGGACAGTCTCAAGATTTTCAGCAAGCCTATGAGATGCTGCGCAATATATCGGATATCGTCGATCATCTTTCGGAGGAGTCCTTGAGCCGTTGGCGTGACCGCTATCAACAGACTTTGCAGCGGGTGGAGGGGGAGGCAGCGGAGCCTTGACGGGGAGGATCTCAGGCACAACTCGGCTGCTCGGTCTCATCGGGGATCCGGTTGCCCACAGTCTCTCTCCGGCCATGCACAATGCGGCTTTGGCTACGCTGGGGGAAGACTACTGCTACGTGCCCTTTCCGGTGGCCTCAGACCGGCTGGCCACAGCGGTTGCCGGCTTGGCGGTCATTGGGGTGCAGGGCTTTAATGTCACCATTCCCCACAAGCAGGCCATCCTGCCCCTCTTGCAGCATGTCGATAGCCGCGCCGCCGCTGTGGGAGCAGTGAATACGGTGTACCGGCTGCCTGAGGGTGGGTGGGCGGGAACCAATACCGATATTGATGGTTTTTTGCATCCCCTCATATCGCTGGGGCTGAAGGGGATCCCAACTCTGGTACTGGGATCCGGTGGAGCGGCACGGGCGGTGATCCAGGGATGCCTAGAAGGGGGGCTGCAGCCGCTGCGGGTGGCGGGGCGTTCCCCGCAGAAGTTGGCCGAGCTACAGAAGACTTGGCCCCAGATTCAGGTACTCCCTTGGGTGGAGCTGGATCCCTATCTGGCGCAAACCCAGCTGTTGATCAACACCACGCCAATTGGCATGAAAGCGGGATCCAATGCCCACAGCCCAACTGCCTCCCCCCTGAGCCGGGAGCAACTGCGTCTTTTGCCCACCGGCGCAATTGTCTATGACCTGATCTATGTGCCGGATCCCACGCCGCTGTTGCGCATGGCCGCCGAGCTAGGCCACACCCCAATCACCGGCCTGGAAATGCTGGTTCAACAGGGTGCCAAGGCTTTGTCTCTGTGGCTGGGAGGCAAGCCTGTACCCATCGCGGTGATGCGACAAGCGGCTCAGCAACAGCTGGCTCAGTCCTAGCTGCCAACCAAGGGTGATAGCCCGAATCTTGACTTCTCTGCCGGATACCACCTTTGTCCCTGCCAAGTGGGCCGTCTCCTCACACAACCCAGTACCCTCTCCACGGCCCAAGTTTACACGCTTACCTGATGAAGGCTAGCCAGAGTGGCTTTCCATCCGGCATTGAGACACTTCGTACCTCTGGCCAGCTGGGAAGGGGGTCTGCCTTCACCCTGACTGAAGCAGCTAAATTGAGGTATCCTGAATCCCTGCCCAGGGATCCCCTGGGTGATTGACTTATCGCGTTAGGTGTGTTGCGTGGATATCTCCCTGGATCAACTCTGGGATGAGGCTCTGCGGCACTTACAGGTGCAGCTTAGCCGTCCAACCTTCGAGGCCTGGATCAAAACGGCCCGAGCCGAATCCTTGGTGGATAATCGCCTGACCATCTGTACGCCCAGTGAATGGGCACGGGGCTGGCTGCAGAAACACTATGCCCCCACCATCACAGAGGTTGTGCAACGGGTAGCCGGGATCCCTTTACAGGTGGAGTTCTCCGTTTCCCCCCAGGCCTTAACCGAGGAGGAACCACAAGCCACCGGCATTTCCTTGCCCTCTCCCAGTAACTTACCTACTTCCGCCACTTTAGGACTGGAAGTGGGGAGCAGCCTGCCGATGCGAGCGCCGGATCTCAACCCTAAGTATTCCTTCTCCCGCTTTGTGGTGGGCGCCAACAACCGCATGGCCCACGCTGCTGCCTTGGCGGTAGCCGATAAACCTGGTCGTGCCTACAATCCTCTTTTTCTCTGTGGTGGAGTTGGTTTGGGTAAAACCCACCTGATGCAGGCGATTGGTCACTATCAACTGGAAGCCAATCGTCACGCCAAGATCTTTTATGTTTCCACAGAGCGCTTTACCAACGATTTAATCGATGCTATCCGTCGGGATAGTATGCAATCATTTCGGGAGCATTACCGAGCTGTAGATGTGCTGCTGGTGGATGATATCCAGTTTATCGAGGGCAAAGAGTACACTCAGGAAGAGTTTTTTCATACCTTTAATACTCTGCATGAATCCGGCAAACAAATTGTCCTAGCTGCCGATCGCTCCCCCCATCTGATCCCTCGCCTGCAGGAGCGGCTTTGTTCCCGGTTTTCCATGGGCTTGATTGCCGAGATCCAATCCCCAGATATTGAAACTCGCATGGCCATTCTCAAGAAAAAAGCCGAGTACGAGGGCATGAACCTGCCTGCTGAGGTGATTGAGTACATTGCCACCACCTACACCAGCAACATCCGTGAGTTGGAAGGGGCTTTGATCCGAGCTGTAGCCTATGTCTCTATCTCCGGCCTACCGATGAGTGTAGAGACCATTCAGCCAATCCTTAACCCACCCACAGAACCGAAAGAGATCACGGCCGATATGGTGGTCAAAGTGGTTTGTGAAGAGTTTGGCATCGACCGCGAGAGTTTACTAGGAACCTCCCGCAAACGAGAGATTAGCCAAGCTCGCCAAATTGCAATGTTTCTCATGCGTCACCACGCCAACCTCAGCTTGCCCAAAATCGGTGATTACTTTGGCGGTAAAGATCACACCACTGTTCTCTACAGTTGCGAGAAGGTGGCCCAGTTGCAACGGGAAAGCTTGCAATTTGAACGACAACTGCAAAACCTGGCAGAACGGCTACGGTTTATCTCCCTGTCCAACGCCGGAGGCTCATCCTGCCAACGCTAAGCAGATAGCAAGAGGTTCTCTGTTCACAGCGCCTCGGCTGGAGTGAGCAATTCCACTCCTCACCAGAACCTCTCTAGAAGCATTTGATAGAAGCATTTGAGTTGAACCTCCACAGTGCACCCCACCGCAGACCTGCTTGAGTAGACCGAGTTAGTTGGTGCTACACCATCTCGAACCCTGCAGCCATGGTGATACCCACCGCTGTCGCAAGGGACAGATCAAGGCAGACAACCTACCATCGCTCTAGCATCCCTGCTTGCCCTACCGGCAGTCTACTCCCCCTCTAAAGCTAAGCAATGCCAGGACCAACCCATCCATGTTCCCCTCCTGCGCGAATGACTATTGCTAACCCAGCAAAGAAAAACACCACTGCGAAACTTTCTTTCACAGCCTGTGGAAAACCTGTGGAAATCCATCGTGGCTCGCCCAAACCACGATGAAATCTCTGACCACATCTAGAGGGAGGATTCACCAGGTTAGGGGATCTAACACTGATTGTGTGTTAAGTTTTGTGAATTTGTCAGGAAATAGCAACATTTCCACCCCAAAAACCTGTGGAAAACCTGTGGAAAAACCCCAAAAACCTGTGGAAAACCTGTGGAAAAACCCCCTAAGTTATTAACAGGTATAAATACTCTGTGGAAAACTAGGCTAGTTTTCCACATTTTTTCCACAGGTGGGGAATAAGGTCAAAAGCTTGTGGCACAAGGTGTTGAGGATCACTTTCCACAGTTTCCACAGCCCCTACTACTACTAGATCAAAATTTTTAGATAGAGTAGGGATCGAGATTTTAAACTTCTCACGCGCGATTGAAGTTACTGCCAGGGTTAGGGATCCGAAGCGGGCCGATCGGTGTAGGATGTGCATATTCAGTCCTCAAGTGCTCGTCATGGTGCAAGCCCAAAGCCTGACAGACAACGCTGATGTGTCTCAGAGCCGCTTTGGTGCAGGTTCGGGAGGGGATTCCGCCCGCTCTTTCTCTTTGAACCTGACCTGTGAGCAAGCGGATCTCAGTCAGCACCTGGGATTGGTGGGTCGGGCTGTGGCCAGTCGTCCGTCCATGCCGGTTTTGGCCAATGTGCTGCTGGAAGCGGATGCAGACAGGCAACGAGTGGCCCTAACTGCCTTTGACCTAAGCTTGGGTATCCGCAGTGAGTTTGATGCTCAGGTGGAGGTCACCGGCCGTACCACCCTACCGGCCAGGCTACTTGGCGACATTGTCAGCCGCCTGCCCGGGGGCAAGGTTACCCTGAGTCAGCCACGAGAGGATGCTCCCGTGACCTTGATTTCGACAGTTGGTCAGTACCAGGTACGGGGATTGTCTGCTGAGGACTACCCTACCTTTCCTGAGGTAGGTGCTGGGGATGGAGCAGCACAAACTTTGGAGCTGAACATTGAGAGCCTGTTGCAGGGGATTAGCCAAACCCTCTTTGCTGCCTCTGGGGATGACACCAAGCAGGTGCTGACAGGGGTACACGTCAAACTCTTACCGGGGGATCCCCCATTGTTGGAGTTTGCGGCTACGGATGGGCATCGTTTGGCTACGGTGCAGACTGAGCTGATGATGCTCCGCGCTGGAGATGAAAGTCTGAGTGAGTTTCCGGGACGGGGCTTAGAATTCACGGTTCCCGCCCGTACTTTGCGAGAGTTGGAGCGGATTCTCAGCAACCAAGTGGCCGAGACCGTGCAGCTGCGCTTTGACCGGTCCCAGGTGCAGTTTAGCCTCGAACGTCATTTAATCATCAGCCGGCTCTTGGAGGGGCAATATCCTGATTATAGACGCCTGATTCCCACCCAATTTGAGCGACAAGTGACCCTAGAGCGTCGGCCCTTGATAGAGTCGCTAGAGCGGGTGGGCGTGTTTGCTGCTCAGAAGAATGATATCGTCAAGTTCCAGCTTTCTGCAGCAGCCCAGACCCTTCAGATCAGCACCGAAGCTCCCGATGTGGGGAGTGGCCAAGAGTCTCTGCCGATCCAAATGTCGGGACCGGATCTGGAGCTGGCTTTTAACGTGCGTTATTTACTCGATGCTCTCAAGGTATTTCACACTCAGCAGGTGAGCTTGGATCTCAACGGTGCGGTACAACCTGCCATTTGGAGGCCGATTGGAGCAATGCGCTTGTGTTACTTGGTTATGCCGGTGCAACTGCGCTCCACCTAGGGATCCTGGTTTCTATTTTTCCACTCATTCCTTTTCTCTTTCATCCCCCAATTCTTCATCAAGGTATCGCCGGTTTGGTCCTGGGTGAAGGTTTACAGGTCAAATCGACCCGCCCTTTACTGCTGTAGAGGGAATTTTCTGCTGTTCACGTGAGCGGAACAGAGTTTTCAGGGTTAACCCCCTCTGTATTCGAGGCAGGGGTATTCTCAGGTGCATTCTCAGGTGCATTCTCTAGAGCAGCCCGGGCGTTGCGCCGCAGTCGTTTGGCCTTGAGCCTACGCAGAGCAGAAGCCGGAAATCGCTGGTTAAAGTCTGCTTCACCGATGTGGGCCAGTTCCTTTAGGTCGGGAGCTCTATTCCAGGGGTAAGGCTGAAAATCTGGGATCCACGTGGGCTGAGCAAAGCGCTGGTTCCAGGGGCAAACATCCTGGCAAATGTCGCAGCCGGCCACCCAATTGTTCAGGTGCTGGGCAATTTCGCAGGGGATCCCTTCGGCATGGCTTTCCAGGGTGTGATAGGCAATACACCGACGGGCATCCACAAGTCCTGGCCTAACGATTGCCTGGGTGGGGCAAGCAGCCAAGCAACGGGTACAAGTACCGCAGTGGAAAGAGTGGGGTCGATCCGGTAGCAACGGCAAGGTGGTGAGCAACACCCCCAAGAAGACCCAGGAGCCGTACTCACGAGTGAGTAGAAGGCTATTTTTGCCGATCCACCCCAGACCTGCCTGCATAGCCCAGGGTTTTTCCATCACCGGGCCGGTATCCACATAAAAGCGGCCAGTGTAGTCTGGAAATTGACTCTGCAGCCACAGGTGGAGCTGCTTTAGCCGTCGCCCCAAAACACGGTGGTAATCCCGTCCCCAAGCGTAGCGAGAGAGCTTGCCATGGCCGGGATCCGAGCTGTGCTGAACCGGGGTGTAGTAATTCACGGCCACACAGATCACCGATTGGACACCTGGCAGCACCAACTCCACATTCTCTCGCCGTGGATCCTGCATCCAGTCCATATCGGCAGCCATGCCCTCGGCTAGCCAGGTGCGCAAGCCCTGTAAATCCGGGGGATCCGTCACACTGGCAACACCAACTTTGTCAAAGCCAAGGGCAAGGGCTTGCTGTTTCACTTGCTCTGTGACTTGGGATGGCTCTACTTCCCTCAATAGGGGATCCCTCCTGCTGCTTAGGCTATTCTGGCAACCCCATAACCCGGCGATAGTGGGCTTCCAGTTGCTTGACCTGCTTCGACTTACGCAAGGGATCCCAGTGGCTGTGGGCAAAGAGATCCCGTCGGAGTTTATTGACATCCACCGTGGTTACAGTTCCCGCTGCAACCACTTGCCGGCCGCGCACCCAAACCCTATCCACCACCTGAGTAGGGCGACCCCAAACCAAAAGCCCGATGGGATCCGTACGGGGTAGCAGCGACAGCTGGGTGAGATCATAGAGCACCAAATCCGCTTGCATCCCTACCGCCAGGGATCCAAATTGCTCCGCCATGCCCAGACCTTTAGCCCCACCCCGTGCCGCCATCTCTACACTCTCGCGAGGAGTCATCCAGTGGCGGTAATCTAAGTCCGTGACATTGTGCAGGATACTGCCGATCTTGATGGCTTCCAGAAGATCCTGAGAGTCGTTGCTGGCAGCTCCATCACAGCCAAAAGACACATTCACCCCTGCCCGCCGATATTTCAAGATCGGGGCAATGCCGCTACCCAGACGTAGGTTGCTTAAAGGGTTGTGGACAACGGTGGAGCCTGTCTGAGCCAAAATCTCGATATCCGCATCCGTCAGCCAAACACAATGGGCCAAGGAGGTTTTGTTGTCCAGGTAGCCGATCCGTTGCAAATGTTCAACGGCACTGCAGCCATATTTTTCTTGGGCCAGCATTTGTTGGGCACGGGTTTCCAACAGATGGGAATGCCGGGGTAGGTTGTACTTTTGGCTCAGCTCCACACAGCCCCTAAACAGATCATCAGAGCACAGTTGGATCCCGGTCGGGGCCACCATCAAGGTAATTCCCTCTTCTGGTCGGTGGAATTGCCGCACTGCCTCTTCTACAATCCCCAAGACTTCTGCAGTGGTGAGAGGGTAAGCCTCCTGCTGCAAGGTTGCGCTTCCCCCACTCGGTACCCCTGCCGATAGGGCTTGGTCCTGAATCAGTGGGCCAATAAAGGCGCGGATGCCACTTTCTCGGTAGGCACGGACGGCTGCTGCAATGGTGGCCAGCTCTTGCCCCGGGATCAACACCAAGTGATCCACCACTGAGGTACCACCTGTGAGCAGGGTTTCCACGGCAGTACCCAAAGCACTCAGATAGACTTTCTCGGTGTCCAAGGGTGAATATTCCTGCAGTTGGGCCAGCCACAGCTCCAAAGGGTAGGGAGGGATGATCCCCCGTTGCCACATCTCTGAGGAATGGGTATGGGCATTGACAAAACCCGGCAGAAGCAGCTTATCGCGGGCATCCACTTCGGTGCCGGTTACGGCCAAGCTAGGGCCAATCTCTGCAATTTGCTCCCCTTCAATGTGTACATCCCTGGTCTCGTAACCTGTGCTCGTGGGAATTAGCGCATTGCGGAGGACGTAGCTCATGCCCGGGATCCCAAAAGGCCGCCTGTTACCTTAGCGTGTTCGAGTTAACCCTGCCAAGATTAATTAGTACCGGAAAAGTCCACTAAGCAGACAGACGGGCGTGGGCCGCTTTCAGAGCATCCAGCAGATCTAAGCTCAGGTTCATCATATTCAGATGAAACCCGGCTTGATTTGGCCCGTGATAGTCGCTGCCTCCGGTTACCACCAAGTTGTGCTTCTGGGCCAGTTTCAACAGCTGCCGTTTCTGTCGCCCACTGTGCTCCGGATGATAAACCTCTAGACCCATCAACCCCGCTCCCAACAGGGCCGCAAACGTATTCTCCAGAGTATCTCCCTGAAAGAGTCCCGGATGTGCCCACACCGGCACCGCTCCACAGGCACGCAACAGTTGGATCCCCTCTAGGGCGCTGAACTTCTCGTAGGGCACAAAAGCCGGCCCATCATCCCTCAGAAAGCGCTCAAAGGCCTCGCGGGTATCACGCACATGACCCGCTCTCACCAAAGCTTGCGCCAAATGGGGCCGACCGGGGATCAGATGGGTGCTGGGCATAGGAATCGGATAACCCAGTTCTGCCAAGCGCTGCACCATGGCCTCGGCGCGTCGGATCCGCCCCTGGCGACGTTCTTCTAGAGGAGGGGTGAGCTGCTCTGGTCGGGGATAAAACCCCAACAGGTGTAAGGACCGCCCCTGCCAAACGGTACTTAACTCCACTGCCGGGATAATCTCAACGCCCCAACGGGATCCTGCCGCTACCGCTTCATCCCAACCGGCGAGAGTGTCGTGATCGGAAATAGCCAGGGCTTTCACACCGGCACGAGCGGCTGCCTCCACCAATTGTGATGGACTCAGGGATCCATCAGAACAGGTGGTGTGGCAGTGCAACTCCAACATGGGTTTATTTCTTTTTCTTATTGTTCTTAGGGGATCCCTTTTGGGTCGGTTTGCTCTCGACAGCAGCAGTAGGGGTGGGTTCAGGAATAGGAGGTGTCTGTTCCGGTGTTTCTACCGGTTCGAGACTCGCCTGGGGTGACTCTTCTACTTTTGGAGATTCTGCCGGTTTGAGACCTGCCTGGGCAGCTACCTCAGCCGCAAAATCCACCTCTGCCTTCTCGATGCCCTCTCCCAACACGAAGCGGACAAAGCGCCGTACCTGAATGTTTTCTCCCAGTTTGGCGATGTGCTGCTTCACCAGTTCTTCAACGGTGATGGAAGAATCTTTGATAAAGGGCTGATCCAGCAGTGACAACTCCTTGAGGCGTTTTTCAATCCGACCCTGCACGATCTTTTCTCGCACATTCTCCGGCTTGCTGGCTAAGTCCTCTTTGCCCATCTCAATCGCTTTTTCCCGCTCCACCACCTCAGCCGGAATTTGGTCTACACTGACATATTCCACGTTCTGACAGGCGGCAATTTGCTTGGCGATATCCTGCACCAATTTCTTAAAGTCTTCGTTGCGGGCTACGAAATCGGTCTCGCAGTTCACCTCCACCAGCACACCAATCCGATTGCCAAAGTGGATGTAGCTATCCACAACCCCCTCTGCTGCAATGCGACTGGCCTTCTTGGCTGCCCCTGCCAATCCCTTCTGCCGCAGCCAGGTGACGGCTTTTTCCATGTCACCACCTGATTCCACAAGGGCTTTTTTGCAATCCATCATGCCTGCGCCTGTCTTCTCGCGCAGCTCTTTGACCAATTTTGCATCAATACTCATGAGGGTTCCTCAAGTCTCACAGCGTACAACAAGGGGTGACAGCCAAGCCGAATGAAAAGTCAGGGATAAGTGCTAGAACCTAAAAACCTACATGCCTTAAGGATACAGGCTTGAGGGTAAGAAGCAGGCAGGGAAATCCATGGGATCCCTGCCTAGGGCCTACTCTATCTCCTCGTCTGAGTCTCCTTCTTCATCTTCATCCAGATCCTCTAAACCATCATCATCGAGATCCATAGCACCTTCGTAGTCATAGTCCTCTTCTTCGCTGGTGTCGAGCTGCCCGTGTCGCCCTTCGTAGATGGCATCGGCTAGCTTACCCACGATCAGCTTGATGGCACGAATGGCATCATCATTGGAAGGGATAAAGACATCGCTCAGATCCGGATCGCAGTTGGTGTCTAGTAAGGAGATGATCGGGATGTTAAGCTTGATACATTCCTGTACCGCGTTGGCTTCCCGCCGTTGATCCACAATGATCACCGCATCCGGCAGCCTGCGCATGGTTTTGATGCCGCCTAAGTATTTTTCCAGCTTGGCCAGTTCCCGCTTTAGCCGAGCCGATTCTTGTTTGGGCAAGCGATCCATCGTGCCGCTGCTCTGCATCTCTTCAATCTCTTTAAGACGGTCGATGCGGGTTCTGATGGTAGCCCAGTTGGTCAACATGCCGCCCAGCCAACGCTGGTTAACGAAGTAGCTACCACAGCGACGTGCCTCTTGGGCGATGATCCCGGCTGCTTGTCGCTTGGTACCGATAAATAGGAAGCGCCACCCCTTGTCGGCGGCATCTCGCACATACTCGTAAGCTTCGTTAAGGTAACGGGCCGTCTGCACCAAGTCAATGATGTGGATGCCATTGCGTTCTGTAAAGATGTAAGGCCGCATCTTGGGGTTCCAACGGCTGGCTTTGTGGCCAAAGTGAACACCTGCCTCCAATAGCTGAGGCAAACTGACTACGCTCATGTGAATCTCCTGCGGGTTAGCCTCCGCCTGAACGGATCCCGGTCAAGGACACCCGATGGTTCAGGCGTGTGATTTTTGAACAGTTCAACTAAGCTAGCATGTTCCCCAGGGGATCCCGCAATCTGGGGTTAACGCCTGCCGGGATCTAATGCTACACTAGCAAAGCACTCCTAGAGTTTTCTCTCTTGTTGAGTGCGTCGGGGCGTAGCGCAGCTTGGTAGCGCACCACTTTGGGGTAGTGGGGGTCGAAGGTTCAAATCCTTTCGCTCCGATTCTATTTCTTCTTTCCAATTTTTTTCCAATTTATAGGGATCCCCAAAGATTGGGGACTTCCGAGACTGTGTTCGCACAGTCTGTTGGCAGAGAAAGGTTTCCAATTTATAGAAATCCCCACAGAGTGGGGACGTCTATTTCTCACTTCACCCTTTCTGCTCCTGCTTTCTCTTGTTTCCAACTTATAGAGACTTATAGAGATCCCCATAGAGTGGGGACCCGCGTCTCTGGCCGCGGGTGGTTGAGCAGTTCCTTAAGTTTCCAATTTATAGGATCCCCACAGAGTGGGGACATAACACGGTGGCTGATTCCGCCCAACCAAGAGGGGGTTTCCAACTTATAGGGATCCCCACAGAGTGAGGACTTAAACAGGCTCTGTTGGAATCGGATCAAGATCTCGGTTTCCAACTTATAGGGATCCCCACAGAGTGAGGACAGCGTCCATTAAAACCCAGTCAGGGCAAGGGATGCAAGAGCCATTTGCGAGGGGGTCGGCCAACTTGGCAAAAATGGGAGCTTGAGGAGGGGTCTGAGAGGCCTGAAACCCTTATGCAGCAAGGTGTCGAGCGGCTCAACGCAGATAGGTCGTTTCAGCGATTTTCCTCGCAAGCCCTAGGCTCAAGGACTCTAATGGCCGAACTGGGAGGCTACCCCAAGCAGTTCCTGGCCAACAGCCAGATTCTTCCCGGCGGCGTGACATCGGCATTGTGGGCCTCGCAGACTGGTGCTAGGCTGTCTACCCTGCTTGGCGGAGCTGAGGAGATTTAATCAAGCTTAACTTAAGCATAACCTCGTCTTTACTTCAGATACCTGAGGTAAACGGTAATGTGTTGTCAGAAACACCTGGCTACACAAGTCAGGGTTAAGAGCGGCGCAGGTAGTCTTGGCGCGTTGCTACTGGCTTATGGAAAGAAGCTTGGTCTTAGGTGTCCTCAGTTTGCCCTATCGGAGCCAGCCTATGCCTGAAACAGTTTTCGGTTATTCTACCGCCACTCTGACAGCTCGGGAACGCCAAGTGTTGGAAAATCTCTATCGGGAACGCAATTTGACTCCCTATGCTTCCGGTCAGAGGATCCCCTTGTTTCCTGAAGAATGGGTAATCGTCTGCCGGGGGTTCGTCCAAATCACAACCAGCTACCCCAATGGTACGGAAGCCTTGTTGGGGTTTGCCGGGCCCTCCATGCCCCTGGGATCCCCTCTTACCCTCTTGGATCCCTATCAGGCAACAGCCTTGACGGCCGTGGATGTGTTGCGGCTATCGGCCGCTGAAGTGGAAGCCTCAGAAGCTCTAAGCCACGGTTTGCTCAAGCAAGTGGTGCGCCGTTTGCAACAAACGGAAGCTTTGCTGGCCTTGGCAGGACGCCGGCGAGTGGAAGATCGGTTGCGACAGTTGCTCTCTTTGTTGGCACTAGAGTTGGGATCCCCGGTTGCTGGGGGGGTTCGTCTTCAGGTTCGTCTAACCCATCAAGATCTGGCCAATGCCATTGGTACCACCCGCGTCACCATTACCCGTCTCCTAAACCGCTTTCGTCAGCAGGAGTGGATTATGCTGGACAAGCATCGCCACCTTATTGTCAAGCTTCCCCAGGCTGCCTGAACCCAACACCAACCAGACACTACTTGCGGGGAAGTTCAGTGCTACACAGGCTGCTCTCGGGAGAGGGGTTGAAGCATGTGCCAGGGCCTTTTCCGGGCTGTTCTTCTGCTGATAGTGGCCTATTGGTTTCAGTTGGCCCTTAAGGTTCTCCAGGTGCTAACCCCAGAATACCGGGAACACGGTGAGGAATTTGGGTAGCAATCTTACGTCAGGCTGGAAAGCGGAGCAGCACCGGCTCTTCCTTTTCGCCAGGCCTGGGGCTGGCGGAACTTGTAGAGATCCTGGATGAGTTGCACCCAACCCTCCGCCATCGACTCCACCAGGAGCTTGCCCTTTTCGGCTGTAGCAGCAGTCGCATCTCCCAGGACACCACTTTGACTGAGATCGCGGGTTACCCAAGCAAAGGGGATTGCTCCCTCCATGCTGATCAGGCTATTTTCAGGCAAATCCTGAGGATACTCGCATGTCAGCCTATCGGTACGAACGGTCTCGGGCAGAATGTGCATGAGGATGCTGGTTTCGCTATCGCCGGCATGAATGCCCAGTTCCCGTTCTTTCTCCGTAAACAGCTCCTTCCCTGCGTGGGGAACCCGCCAGACGGATACCGGAAAGAGCATGAAGTCTTCGTACTGTTGATGCAGATCCCGTGCCACTATCTCCAGTACTTGCGGTTGACCCCCATGGGAGTTGAGGAAGACCAGCTTGCGAAACCCAGCTCGATAAATGCTTTCCGCCACCTCTGTGAGCACCGCCATCAGAGTTTGACTGGTAAGGGTGATGGTGCCGGGAAAATGCCAGTGTTCATTGGCTTTGCCGTAACACTGGGTAGGTAAGACATAGGCCGGGATGTCGGGATCCAGTTTTTCCAGCGCTCGCCCGATGATAGCCGTACCAATGGCCGCATCCACCACCAGCGGCAGGTGCGGTCCATGCTGCTCAACGGAAGCAACCGGCTGGATAATCACCACGTCCTCTTTGTCGGGCATGGCTTGGATCTCGGTCCAAGTCAGGTAGGGAAAGAAGCGGTGCGGTGGAACAAAGGTGTGCATCATGGCAAGAGCGATGGAATCGGCATCAAGAATGGTCTAGCACAAGGCCACAAAGTTAAGTTCCCGAAATGCTTGCAATGGGCCGATCCTCTTGGGTTTGGGATCCCTAGCCCGGCGAGTGGCGGATCAGCACCCGCTAGGATCAAGATAGTCTGTATCAATTGATGTTGAGTTAAGTTGAGGGTCTGTATAAGATTGTTGCCCCGTCTGCCTGCCAAATGTAGTTCTGGTGAGACTCTCGGTATAGAGGGGCGTACCGTGCCAGATGCGGTGAATGTGCACCCGCCGCCGCCGCGCCCCATTCTCAAGCTACAGGGGCTGCAGGCAACCCTGTGTGTGGAGCTGATTCAGTCTGTTGCCCCAGGATCTCAGGCACGAAGTGGATCCCCGGCCATGCTCTGGGTCCGGCCCCTCTTACTTCAACAGGGATCCCAGGTGTGGCATCTGCGCTCAACTGCTGATTTGCTCTGGCCGGCTGCCAGGTTTGTGCCGGCCTATGCCGAAGAGGTTTTGCCCTGGTTGGAGCAAGCCAGGGATCCGGAGGACTTTGGGCTGGTAGCTCGCCAATTGTTACAGGAGTTTTTGCGCCAAGCTTGGCAACAGCTCCCCCCCAGCTAGGCTGCCGCCCCTCAGTGAGAAGCTGCCAACCTTTCCAAAGCGGATCCCAGTAAAGCCAGCGCCTGGTCGATCTCTGCTGGGGTAACGATCAAGGGGGGTACAAAGCGCACCACCTGCAGCCCCGCCGGCACCAGCAGGAGGCCCATCTCCATCGCCGCTTTAACCACCTCTGCTGCCGGGATCCGCATCACCAACCCTTGAATCAGGCCCCAGCCCCGTACCTGCTCGATCAGCCTGGGGAATTGTTCCGCCAGTCGAGACAGGCCCTGACGCAAATAGGCCCCCGTTTGTTGAGCATTCCAAATCAAACTGTCCAACATCAAGGTGCGACAAACCGCCAAGCCCACGGCACAAGCCAAAGGGTTGCCCCCAAAGGTGCTGGCATGATCCCCAGGTTGAAACACCGCACAAAAGTCCTTAGCCAACAAAGCCCCAATCGGGATCCCACCCGCTAAGCCCTTCGCCAGCGTGAAAATATCCGGCTCCACCCCCAGGTGGCAGTAGCCCCAGAGCCTACCGGTACGGCCCATGCCCACCTGCACCTCATCCAGCATCAGCAAAATGCCTCGCTCATTACATACCCGTCGCCACCACTGAAAATAGGTGGGATCCCCGGGTAAAACCCCCCCCTCCCCCTGGAGAGGCTCCAGCAACACCGCACAGACCCGCTCCCCCCAGCGGTTCAAGACAGCTTCCGTCCCCTCAATGTCGTTGTAGGGAATGTAGTCAAAACCGGGAACCAAGGGGGCAAAGTCTTTTTGGTACTTGGGCTGGCCGGTAGCAGTGACAGTAGCCAGGGTACGGCCATGGAAGCTGCCATGGGCGGTGAGAATCACCGGTTCCTGGATCCCGCGCACGGTGTGGGCGTATTTGCGGGCCAGCTTAATGGCCCCTTCATTGGCCTCTGCCCCGGAGTTACAGAAAAATACCTTATCCGCACAAGAGTGCCGGGTCAGCCATTGGGCCAGTTGTGCCTGGGGGGGGGTGTAGTAAAGATTAGAAACATGGTGCAGCTGTTGAGCCTGCTCAGTTAAAGCTTGGATCCAAACCGGGTGAGCATGGCCCAAGGTACAGGTGGCAATACCGGCCACAAAATCCAGGTACTCCCGCCCCTGTTCATCCCAAACGCGACATCCCTGCCCGCGCACCAGCGTCAGGGGATAGCGCCCATAAGTGGACATCACATGCTCGGCAAACAGATCCGCAGTTGTGGGGGATCCCGTGTTGGTCTGAGCAAAGCTAGAACTCAGGGGCGACATAACCGAAAAAAGAGCTAGGGCGTGGCCAAGATGTGCAGCCTCTCGAGTGTATCACCCTAGCTTTCGGAATGATATCCTAACGAGGCCAAAGGGTGCGGGATCTTGATGTCACGGCGAGGGGTCACAGTCTGGTTTACGGGGCTAAGTGGAGCAGGCAAAACCACCCTTAGCCAAGGGGTAGCTCAGCAGTTGCGGGCCTGGGGACTGCCAGTGGAGGTCCTAGACGGAGATGTGGTGCGGCAA
The DNA here is from genome assembly GCA_937944885.1 of uncultured cyanobacterium. Lineage (GTDB taxonomy): Bacteria > Cyanobacteriota > Cyanobacteriia > Thermostichales > Thermostichaceae > Thermostichus. The sequence continues at coordinate 40,486 of CALFBB010000010.1, read as the reverse complement.
TATCTCAGCAAAGGGTTGGGATATAGCAAAGTGGATCGGGATGAGAATGTCCGCCGCATTGGCTTTGTGGCAAAGCTTTTGACCCGGCAGGGGGTGATTGTCTTGGTTTCCGCCATTTCCCCCTACCGGCAAACCCGCCAGGAGGTGCGTCAACAGATTGGTAACTTTATTGAAGTCTTTGTGGATGCGCCATTGGCAGTATGCGAAAGCCGCGATGTGAAAGGACTGTACCGAAAAGCACGAGCTGGATTGATCCAGAACTTTACCGGCATTGATGACCCCTATGAGCCGCCAGAAAATCCGGAAGTAATCTGCAAAACCGCCGAACAAAGCATCGCTGAAAGTGTTCAGCAAGTGATGCAATGTCTACAAGATAAAGGTTACCTCTAGTTCATTGTCCTTCCTGACTTGCTTCTTCACTTGACACGGCATATTGCACCGGTTCATCTCTCTCATCTCTCTCCCGGTGGCCTTGGCTGATTCTGTCAGAGACGGTGTTGCTCTTCCCCCATCTACCCTGCAGCTACTTGACAAGATCAAGCATTGGGCCTGGTTGATCTGAGATCCTTTGTGGGAAAATATGAACAAGCATTTCATTTGTGAGAATTGAGGTCTTTATGGCGATCACTCGTAGCGGACGCAGCTCTGCAACGCGGGCTAGCAGTGAGGGAAGTCCTGCTAAGTTCATGGAGATGGCCAGTTCTCTACTAAATATCCGCACCCGTCAAGGCAGCGGCAAGAAGGTGCGCGACCGTGCCTCCTATGGCACGGCAGGGAACCCTCGAGAGTTTATGGAAATGGCCAGTGAACTACGCCGAACCATAGAACAACAAGGGCGATAGCCGCTTCCCTTAGACTGGCTGAGTTTACAGACCGAAATGACAGCCCTCTAGGGATCACCGCATACACCTTCAAAGTCTCCCCCCAGGGGGGAGAGCAACCTAGGGAAAAGGAAAAGTAGCATCTGGTCCTTGCACAAGGTATGGGTGATCTTTACGCTAGGCAGCCATCAATGCCCGAAACCCCTTCAAAATTAGACAATCCAAGATGCTGGTATTTTCTTCACCCCGATAATTGAAGGTTGAGCGTACTAGCCATAGGCCGTGACGATTGCGGCAGCAAAGATTGAGCAAGGTACGGCCTAGAATTTGCTGCCGAACTCGCAAGTCTTGTACCGGATCAAAAACCATGCCATCCCAATCTGGGGTGAGCACTCGGTCATTGTAGAGGGTGTGCCAAAGGGAGCGAGACCAACTGGGATTGGTGATATCAAACCAAAATTGATAGTCTGCCTCTAGGCCCCGGTTAATATAGGCTACAGGAGTGGCGACAACCAAATGTTGACCATAGTCAGGCTCATAGCGACTACTACTGGGGGTCTGTCCCGAACGAATCATGCTCAAGAAAGAGGGACCCGTCTCAGTGGGAAATGCTTGTCGAAATCGTTGTGCTGCTTCGATTAACAGTTGCAGCAACTCTTGTTCCTGAGGAGAAGCTGCTCCATTGGCCAAATGATCTGTAAAAAACTGTTGGAAGAAGTGATCCAGCGGAGATTCAGAAGGATACTCCTGCAACCAGAGCAAGAGCTTTTGGTAGCGCTCTAGGTTGGCAAACCCCACCCGCTCAGGTTGCCGCACCGCCGTTTGCGGGCGCAAAGACCGTCTCACCGGATCCAACGTATCTTCTGCCAACAAAGCCGCCCGTACCGGATCCAACCCCAGTACCAGCCCCAGCATCAGCTGCCACTGCGGCAGAGTGGGAAAAGCCCTCCACTCGGGATGGGCCAGTTCCGCCGCCGTCAACACCGCGCGCACCAGCGGATAACCAATCAAAGCCGGAAGTGGAGCAATTGGCCAAACCTCTGGCAACTGCTCCTGCAAACTGAGGCTGATGCCGACATCCATGCGGGGCAACAGAATAGCGATGCGGCGTGCCTGGATACCGGCTGCTAGGAGACGCTTGATCTGAGCCACCATCGCCTCTAGCGCCGCAAACTGGGTTTCTCCTTCCAAAACCTCAAAGGAAGGTAAACCCTTGCCTGGCAGCGTAGATAGAGGAGGAGAAAACTGTGGATCCAGGGCCCGGGCAATTTCTAGCCCCAATCGAATCATCCTGTTTGAAGCACGATAGCTACCTTCAAGGAATTGAACCTGGGTTTTCTCCATTAAAAAATGGGCCACTCCCTCCGGAACAGCAGTGAAAGAGGCCCCACCCCCAATCGTGTAGCTAAACCATTGGCTTTGCAGATGGGACTGTCCCTGTCGATAAAACTCCAACGCCACAGCACAACTGTCCTCCGCTTGATCCACGATCAGGTGATCCCACTCCGCCCAAAACTCTGGCAAAGGTAGGATGTGTTCCCGAAACAGACGAAGTTGCAAGCCGAAATCAAAAGCTCCCAACTCCAGCGCTGCCGCCCACAACCGCCCTACACAACAGCCCATCGCCTGTAAGGTCTCTGCCCGCACCGGATCCGCATCTGGTGGCCAAGCTTGTGCTAACCGGGATCCCACCTCTTCAGCAGATAACCCCGAGGCTCCGGCAATGTAGGCCGCACTGCTGATTTGATCCCAGATCTGAAACTCCTTCAGACCGGTATTGGCAAAGGCCTCTCCATGGCGAGGGCAAAGAACACACACCCGTGCACAGAGAAATTGGGTCAAATCTTTAGCCAAGGGCACCGGCTCAAACCGGTCAGGCAACTGTGGAATCGCCGCTTGTACCCGCGGCCAATGGTCTGCCAGAGAGCGCCCCACCCACTGCAAAAAAGTTTCCACCCGCCACGGCCCCACCAAAGCTGTGCTTTCCTGTTGTAGGCGCTCTAGAACTTCACGGGCCTGTCGTTGGCTACGCACCAGAAACAGGATCCGACCTGGATCGGATCCCGTCCTCAGCAAATGCTTGTAGCGATCAAGGCAAGCCTGAGTCAGGCCACTGCCCGCCCACCCTATGACACTCCGAAAAGGAGAAGATTTCCCCTCAGCGTTGCCCACCCCCAGCGTCATCCTCACCGGCCCCCCTAGACGACCCAACTTTTTCTGTGAAAATCTGGACAAACAGGTCTCCGCTTCACTATGATGTACTACTGTTGCCAAATAAATCTGCCCACTTTGGTAAGGGCTGGTGGCAACTTCGGCGTACTGCTACCCCAGATACTGCCTTGTTACAGGCAAGTCTGTGCAGTTTTACGGAGAAGCAGCTTAGCGTGTGAATTCGGGGTCAGTAAAGTCAAAGGGTCAGCTTAGGTTGGCCGGTTGGTTCCCCCAGAGTCAACACCTCTTTGTCCTTTTGTCCCTGCCCCAGTTGCTCGTTGCGGCGACCTCAGTTTTGTTCTGAGTGTCTGCTGCTGTCTGATCTGCTGTAGAAGTCTGGCTCATTGAGCCAGTTAAACCTGTTAACGAAAAGGCGAGTCGTGCAGGCTCGATTGGAGGCTCTTGTGGCGCTTGGCATCCTTGGAAGAAAAGTCGGCATGACTCAACTCTTCTCTGCGGAGGGTTTAGCCATTCCTATTACTGTGGTACAGGCTGGCCCCTGTATTGTTACCCAGATCAAGACTCAAGCCACAGACGGCTACAACGCCATTCAAGTGGGCTACCTACCCACTGCCGAAAAGCATCTTACTCAACCGCAGCGGGGTCATCTGAGCAAAGCGGGTGTATCGCAGCCCTTGCGTTATTTGCGGGAGTTTCGCGTCGAGCACCCAGAAAACTACCAGCTAGGGCAAACCCTAACTGTGGATATGTTTACCCCTGGCCAGCTGTTGGATGTAGCGGGGACTTCTATTGGACGTGGGTTTGCTGGCAACCAAAAGCGCCACCACTTTGGTCGCGGTCCCATGTCCCACGGCTCCAAAAACCACCGCGAGCCGGGTTCTATCGGCGCTGGGACAACCCCTGGTCGGGTTTTCCCCGGCTTGCGCATGGCCGGACGTCTCGGAGGCAGCCGAGTTACCATTCGCAAGTTAAAGCTAGAGCGAGTGGAAGTGGAGCGGGATCTGCTCTTGATCAAGGGCTGCCTGCCTGGTGTTGAGGGTGGGTTATTGGAGATTACCCCTGCTAAGCAGGTGGGAAGTAAACGCTAGGTGAAAGAAATCCTGGTAAGGTCTAAAGCTGCCGAGCAAAGGACTCTGTTCCAAACGGCAAAGACGAGGGAAGAATGGCAAACTGTGTGGTTAAAGATTGGCAAGGGGAAACGGTAGGCAATGCGGAGCTGAGCCTGAAAGTGGCTCGCCCTGAAACCGCCAGTCACATCCTCTACCTGGCGGTACGCCGTCAGATGACCAATGCCCGCCAGGGCAATGCCCACACCAAAACCCGTGCTGAGGTGCGAGGTGGTGGTCGCAAACCCTGGAAGCAAAAGGGAACGGGGCGAGCGCGTGCAGGTTCGATTCGCTCTCCCCTGTGGCGGAAGGGAGGGGTCATTTTTGGCCCTCGCAAGCGAGAGTACAACCTAGCCATGAACCGCAAAGAGCGGCAGCTGGCCTTGCGTACGGCCTTGCAAAGCCGGGTGGAAGACCTGATTGTGGTGCAAGATTTTCAGGAGCAGCTTAACCCTCCCAAAACCCGTACGGTGGCTCAAGCTCTGCTGCGCTGGGGGGTTATGGAAGATCAATCGGCACTGCTGATTGTTCCGCAGCGAACGGAGACCCTGGAGCGGGCCATCCGCAACATTGCTCGAGTTAAGCTGATCGGCCTGGATCAGATCAATGTGTTTGATCTGCTCAACGTGGACTGGGTGCTGATCACCACCTCTGCTTTGGAACAAATCAAGGTCCGTTGGGGAGCAGAGCCTACGGCAGTGGCGGGAGCAGAACCCACCACAACGGCAGTCAACGGTTCTCCCTCTACTCCGGTAGCAGCCGAGTCAGCCCAGCCATCTGCGCAAGCAGCTGAACCGGCAGTAGTGGAAGCAGAAGCAGAGGAGCAAAGCGATGACCGAGAGTAAGCGGATTCTGGCGGACGTGTTGTTGCGCCCGATCATTACCGAAAAAGCAACGGTGCTGATGGAGCAGCGCAAGTACACCTTTGAGGTCATGCCCACCGCCACCAAACCTCTCATCCGGGCTGCTGTCGAGGAGATGTTTGGGGTGCGGGTCACTTCGGTCAACACCCTGAAACCGCCTCGTAAACAGCGGCGAGTTGGTCGTTTTGTTGGCTACCGCACCCGTCCCAAGCGGGCCGTGGTTACTTTGGCTGAAGGAGATTCTATCACTCTCTTCCCTGACACTTAACTTAAAGTAATCCCCTCTCCTCTTCTTGATCCACTTGCACTGAGTCCTTCACCCCCTGGCAATCATGGGCATTCGCACCTTCCGACCCTACACCCCCAGTACCCGGCACATGACAGTTTCCGATTTCGAGGAGCTGTCTCGGAATGAAAATGGCAAGCGCCACAAGCCGGAAAAGTCCCTGTTGCGATTTATCCATCGCAAGAAAGGGCGCAACAACCGCGGTGTGATCACCAGTCGGCGACGGGGTGGGGGTCACAAGCGCCTGTACCGTATCATCGATTTTCGCCGTGACAAGCGAGGGATCCCTGCTGTGGTTAAGACCATTGAGTACGATCCTAACCGCAACGCGCGCATTTCCTTAGTGCAGTACGAAGATGGTGAGAAACGCTACATTCTTGCCCCACGCTATTTAGAGGTGGGATCCACCATTGTGGCTGGGCCTGATGCCCCCTTTGAAATCGGCAATGCCATGGCTTTAGAACGGATCCCACTGGGAACGGTGGTACACAATGTTGAGCTGTATCCCGGTCGGGGTGGACAGATTGTTCGTGCCGCCGGGGCCGGAGCTCAGGTGGTGGCCAAAGAAGGCAAGTATGTTTCTCTCAAGCTGCCCTCTGGCGAGGTGCGCATGATTCGCTCCGATTGCTACGCCACTATCGGACAAGTGGGTAATGTTGATCACAGCAACCTTAGCCTTGGCAAAGCTGGTCGTAGCCGTTGGTTAGGTCGTCGCCCAAAAGTGCGCGGTTCGGTGATGAACCCTGTGGATCACCCTCATGGCGGTGGAGAAGGGCGGGCTCCGATTGGGCGCAGTGGCCCTGTCACCCCTTGGGGTAAGCCCACTTTGGGATACAAAACGCGCAAACGCAACAAAGCCAGCAATAAGTTAATCGTGCGAGGGCGGCGTCGCGGTGGCCGTCGTGACAAAGGTGGGCGGACAGCTCAATAGAAACCCACCTGTTGAAGTGCTATTCAATCTTTATTGGTTATTGGATTGTCGAGGTTCTCATGGGACGTTCACTCAAAAAAGGCCCTTTTGTTGATGCCAAGCTGCTTCTCAAAGTGGAGCGGATGAACGAGCGTAATGAGAAGCAAATGATAAAAACCTGGTCGCGAGCCAGTACCATCTTGCCCGTGATGATCGGCCATACCATCGCAGTTCACAACGGCAAGCAACATGTGCCCCTCTTCATCACCGATCAGATGGTTGGTCACAAGCTAGGGGAGTTTGTTCCAACTCGCACCTTCCGGGGCCATGCGGGCAGTGATAAGAAGGCAGCTCGCCGCTGAACTAGGCTGAGTTTATTGAAGAGTGATCCAACAGGAGAGCATCATGGCTGATTCTTCATCTGACATCAAAGCGGTAGCTCGCTACATCCGTATGTCGCCCTTCAAGGTGCGGCGGGTGCTGGATCAAATCCGTGGCCGCACCTATGCCGATGCCCTCATCCTGTTGGAATTCATGCCCTATGCCGCCTGCGAACCCATTCGCAAGGTGCTGCGCTCAGCAGTAGCCAATGCCGAACACAACAACGGCTTGGATCCCCGCGACTTGGTGGTAAGCCAAGCTTATGCCGACCAAGGACCCGTCTTGAAACGATTCCGTCCCCGTGCCCAGGGACGGGCTTACCCCATTCGCAAGCGTACCTGTCACATCACCATTGCTGTTCGGCCCGTGCAAAACGAGACGGCAACAGCCTCCTAAACTTGTCTATCTCTAGCCCTTTACACCAACACCACCATGGGACAAAAGATCCACCCCAACGGTTTCCGCCTCGGCGTCATTAAAGAACATCGCAGCCGCTGGTTTGCCGATCCGGCTCGTTATCCGGCTTTGTTACAGGAGGACGAGCACATTCGTACCTATTTAACCAAGCAACTCAGCGGTGCCGGCTTGGCAGACATCCAAATTGAGCGCAAAGCTGATCAGATTGATCTGGAAGTCCGAGCCTCTCGCCCCGGGGTGGTGGTTGGTCGAGGTGGATCCGGCCTAGAAGCCTTGCGTCAGGGCTTGCAAAAAGAACTCGGTCTCCGGGGTGGGAGTGAGCGAACCATTCGCATTAATGTGGTGGAGGTAACCCGCGCCGATGCAGAAGCAGCCCTACTCGCAGAAAACATCGCCCAGCAGCTGGAACGGCGGATTGCCTTTCGCCGTATTGTGCGTCAGGTGATTCAGCGGGCACAGCGGGCAGGCGTGCAGGGGATCAAGATCCAAATTGCTGGTCGATTGAACGGGGCAGAGATTGCCCGTACCGAATGGACTCGGGAAGGACGGATCCCCCTGCATACCCTGCGGGCGGATATTGACTATGCCGAGCGCGTTGCTCGTACCACCTTTGGCATCATCGGGGTCAAGGTTTGGGTCTTCAAAGGAGAAGTTTTACCCGGACAGGAGCGCCCCGAACAGAAACCACCTCTACAGCAGCCCAAACGTCGGCAACAACGGCGGCGGCCGACCTTCGAAGATCGCTCGGCAGCAGAGGCTTGAGACCTGGCCAGGGATCCCCATTGCTTCACAGTTGAGGAACGCTCATGTTAAGCCCCAAACGTACCAAATACCGCAAGCAGCAGCGCGGGCGCATGAAAGGTAAGGCCACCCGAGGCAATCGCATCAACTTCGGGGAATATGCCTTGGTTGCTACTGAGCCTTCTTGGATTACGGCTCGGCAGATTGAGGCCAGTCGCCGTGCCATGACCCGTTACGTGCGCCGGGGTGGCCAGATTTGGATCCGTATCTTCCCTGACAAGCCCGTTACCCAGCGTGCTGCCGAGACACGGATGGGATCCGGTAAGGGCAACCCCGAATTTTGGGTCTCTGTGGTCAAGCCAGGCCGCATCCTCTTTGAAATGGGAGGAGTGCCGGAGTCAGTTGCCCGAGAAGCGATGCGCCTTGCCGCCCAGAAGCTGCCGATCAAAGTTAAGTTTGTTACCAAAGCTGACTTTGCAGAGGAAGCGCCCCCTAAGGGTGAGGCAGTAGAACTTGCCACCAGCGTCCCAGGAGAATAAGCCATGCCCATGCCAAAAATTGCCGATGCCCGTGCTTTATCAGACGAGGAACTCAGCAACGAGATCTACGCCGTCAAAAAAGAGTTGTTTGAGCTGCGCCTGCAGCAAGCGACACGGCAGTTAAATCAACCGCACCTGATTCGGCTGCGCAAGCACAAATTGGCCCAGTTGTTAACCGTTGAAGGGGAACGCAAGCGGGGCGAACGTCGAGAGGAGAAAAAGTAATGGCTGTTCGGGAAAAGGTTGGCATCGTTGTCAGCAACAAGATGCAGAAGACAGTGGTCGTAGCGGTTGAAGATCGAGTTGCCCACAGAAAGTACGGCAAGATCGTCGTCAAGACCAAGCGCTTCAAGGCTCACGACGAGGAAAACCGCTGTCAAGAAGGGGACTTGGTGCGAATTACTGAAACTCGTCCCCTCAGTCGCACCAAGCGTTGGCAAGTGGCCGAAATCCTAAGGGAGGTGAAGAAACTATGATTCAGCAGCAAACCATGTTGACAGTGGCCGATAACACCGGTGCGCGCAAAATGATGTGCATCCGAGTCTTGGGCAGCAGTGGCCGCCGCTACGCCAGCTTAGGGGATGTGATCATCGGCGTTGTCAAAGATGCTCTGCCCAACATGCCTGTCAAGAAATCTGATGTCGTCAAAGCCGTTGTCATTCGTACTGTCGACACCGTACGTCGCCCTGATGGCATGAGTATTCGATTTGATGACAACGCTGCCGTGATTATCAACAACGAAGGCAACCCACGGGGCACAAGAGTCTTTGGCCCGGTGGCTCGTGAACTGCGCGAGAAAAATTACACCAAGATTATCTCGCTAGCTCCGGAGGTACTGTAATGGCTCGTCCTCTCAAACCCAGTCAAATTCGTCGCCTGACCGAGCGTTCCGGCATTCGTAAGCACCGCAATGGCCTGCGGTACAAGATGCGTATCAAGCAGGGAGATACCGTTCAGGTAATCTCCGGAGAGGACAAAGGCAAAATTGGCGAGGTGCTGCGTGCCTTTCCTGAACGCAACATGGTTTTGGTAGAAGGTGTAAACATTGTTACTTACCACCGTAAGCCCCAACGGGAAGGGGAAAGCGGCACCATTGAAACCAAAGAAGCCCCCATACCTGTTTGCAAAGTGATGGCCTACTCCAAAAAGCAGGAGGTCGCCAGCCGGATTGGTTATCAGATCACCGCTGACGGTCGCAAAGTCCGTGTTCTCAAGAAAACGGGCGAGATCCTCGACTAGTCAGAATTGCTGTCCTCTATTGGTTTGGCTCTGACCCAGCCCAGAGCCGTAAGGAGAAACCCCCATGCCCCAACGTCTTCAAACCCACTACACCAAAGTCATTCTCCCCAAGTTGCAAAAGGATCTGGGCTACACCAACATCCACCAGGTACCGCGTCTTGAGAAAATCGTGGTCAACCGTGGCCTAGGGGATGCTTCCCAAAATGCCAAAGCCCTAGAATCCTCCATCGCTGAGCTCAGTGCCATCACGGGTCAGCGTCCGGTGATTACTCGGGCTAAAAAAGCAATCGCCAGCTTCAAAATCCGCAAGGGGATGCCGGTGGGGTTGATGGTGACCCTGCGACGGGAACGCATGTACGCTTTTCTAGACCGTTTGATCAACATTGCCTTACCGCGCATCCGAGATTTTCGCGGCGTTAGCCCTAAAGCTTTTGATGGACGCGGCAACTATACCCTGGGCATTCGAGAGCAGCTCATTTTCCCTGAGATCAGCTATGACTCTATTGACCAGATACGGGGTATGGACATTTCGATTGTCACCACCGCCAAAACCGATGAGGAAGGGCGCGCTCTGCTCAGGGAGTTCGGCATGCCCTTTACCTCTTAGCCTCAGTACTTAACTGTCTACGCTCGTTTCACTGATCGATCCCCCAAGGAGCACCGACCTACCCATGGCCCACACCAACGACACGATCGCCGATATGCTCACCCGCATTCGCAACGCCACCATGGCTCGGCACGAGTCGGTGGCGATCCCTGCGACTCGCATGACCCGCAACATTGCTCGCGTCCTGTATGAGGAGGGCTTTGTGAGCGAATGGAAAGAAGAGGGAGAAGGGATCCGGGCTCAATTGATACTGCGGTTGAAGTACAAAGGCAAAGGTCGTAAGCCGATCATCAACGGCCTGAAGCGGGTGAGCCGACCGGGCTTACGGGTGTATCGCAGCCACAAGGAGCTGCCCCGGGTGTTGGGGGGCATCGGCATTGCCATCATTTCCACCTCCAGCGGCATCATGACCGACCGGGAAGCCCGTAAGAACGGCATTGGCGGCGAAGTGCTCTGCTTTGTGTATTGAGTAACTGTCTTGTCAGGAGTATTCCCATGTCTCGTATCGGTAGACGCCCCATTACCCTTCCTGCCAAGGTGGAGGTTCAGATCGAGGGTCAGCAAATCTCGGTAAAAGGCCCGAAAGGGCAATTGTCTCGCAGTTTGCCTCCCCTCATTTCGATCAATCAGCAGGCGCAGATGCTCACCGTCAGTCGAGTCAATGAGTCTCGTCCAGCCCGTCAGCTGCATGGCCTCTGCCGTACTTTGGTTGCCAATATGGTGGATGGGGTATCCAAGGGGTTTGAGCGTAGGTTGGAACTGGTGGGTGTGGGCTACCGGGCCGCCATCCAGGGTACCAAGTTAATTTTGAACGTTGGCTACAGCAACCCGGTGGAGATTCCCTTTCCTCCAGGGATCCAAATTGCTGTTGAAGGCAACACCACTGTTGTGGTTTCCGGCATCGACAAAGAGTTGGTAGGCAACACCGCTGCTCGCATCCGGGCCACTCGCCCACCTGAACCCTACAAGGGGAAAGGGATCCGTTATCAAGGGGAGCAAGTTCGCCGCAAGGCAGGTAAATCTGGAAAAGCGAAGAAATAGCCATGAAAACCAACCGCAAAACCACCACTCAACGCCGCCACCGACGCATTCGCCGCAAGGTCTCTGGCACCCCCGAGCGACCCCGTCTGGCTGTGTTTCGTTCCCATCAACACATCTATGCTCAAGTCATCGACGATGTAGCCCAGCATACTTTGGTCTCAGCTTCCACCCTAGACACCCAGCTACGGCAGGAGTTGGGAGAAATCGGAGCCGCCACACAAGAGGCTGCTACCCTAGTCGGTCGTTCTGTTGCCGAGCGGGCCTTGCGGGCGGGCATCTCTCAGGTGGTCTTTGACCGGGGAGGTAAGCTTTACCATGGGCGCATCCGGGCCTTAGCTGAGGCAGCGCGGGAGGCAGGCTTACAGTTTTAAGGTTTGGCTTCAGAAACGGGATCCTTGCTTTTAGGATCCTCGAGAAGCCGACAGGTAGCCCAACAAATCACCTATCGAACATGACCCATGCGGGCAAGGGATCCCAACTGTTACAGAGGAAATCACACATGGCTGAGCAGAGAGAGCGTCGTAGAACCAAAAAAAGCCGCGAAGAGCAACCCAGCGAGTGGCAAGAGCGGGTGATCCAGATCCGCCGCGTCACCAAAGTGGTCAAGGGCGGCAAAAAGCTAAGCTTCCGGGCCGTTGTAGTGGTAGGCAACGAGCGCGGCCAAGTTGGAGTTGGTGTAGGCAAAGCCAACGATGTAATCGGGGCGGTGCGCAAAGGGGTTGTGGATGGCAAGAAACACTTGATCGATGTGCCCCTCACCAACGGTTTGTCTGTCCCCCATCCTATGCGTGGGGTGGGTGGTGGTGCAGCTGTACTGGTTATGCCAGCTGCCCCCGGCACTGGGGTGATTGCAGGGGGGGCAGTACGCACTGTTCTAGAGCTGGCGGGCGTGCGCAACAGCTTGGCTAAGCAACTGGGCTCTAGCAACCCCCTCAACAATGCTCGTGCTACTGTCGATGCACTGCGGCGGATGCGAACTTTTGAGCAAGTGGCCCAAGATCGAGGTATTGACATACGCCGCCTGTTTAGTAAGTAACAAGTCAGCTCAAGGCAAGTCAGCCATCCCGAATCCTTGAAAAAGTGAATCTGTGAAGTAGAGGTGACCATGCGACTGGAAGACATTCAACCCCAAGAGGGATCCACACGGCGGCGGCGGCGGTTGGGTCGCGGTGTTTCTGCAGGGCAGGGTGCCTCTTGTGGGAAAGGCATGCGTGGACAAAAAGCCCGCAAGGGGGGGAGTACTCGTCCTGGCTTTGAGGGGGGGCAAACTCCCCTCTACCGCCGCGTTCCCAAGCTAAAGCATTTTCCCTGTTACACACGGCGCCCGGTCTATACCCTGATTAACTTGCGTTCTCTATCGGCGCTACCTGCCGGCACCCAAGTCAATTTGGCAAGCCTGATGGAGCTGGGGATTGTCACCACCAACGATGGCCCCTTGAAAATTCTCGGTCACGGAGAGGTAAACGTTCCTCTGATGGTCACTGCCGCAGCCATTACCCCTTCTGCCCAAGCCAAAATTGAGGCGGCAGGCGGTCAAGTCCAGATTCTCAATACCCGCTGATCTTCCACTCTAGACTGCTGGTTTTTGCCGACTGACCTACCCTAGGCGTAGAGTGGTAAATAGTCCACCCTGCTTTTCCGCTGCTGCGAGGTTTTCCTTTCCATGGTTGACACACGAGGTTCCACTCCCTCTGCCCAAGAGACTTTTATGCAGATGGCTCAAGCGTCTGGTTTGCGGGGTCGTCTGTTTTTGACGCTGGGTTTGTTACTGCTGGTACGACTCGGTATTTATATCCCCATCCCCAGCATTGACCGAGCCCGATTTGCAGCAGAAGCCGCCAATAGCCCCGTTTTTGGGTTGTTGGACGTGTTCTCCGGAGGGGGGATTTCGGCCTTGGGAATCTTTGCCCTTGGGATCCTGCCCTTCATTAATGCCTCGATCATTATGCAGTTGCTAACCTCAGCCATTCCAGCTTTAGAGAATCTGCAGAAAAACGAGGGGGAACAGGGGCGGCGACAAATTTCTCAGTACACCCGCTACGTCACCTTAGGCTGGGCGATCATTCAAGGCATTGGCATCTCTTTCTGGGTGCGAGAATTTGCTACTACCAGCAATGAGCTGGCCTTTATGGCCTCCACCACCCTAGCCTTGGCAGCCGGATCCATGTTTGTGGTCTGGCTGGGGGAAATGATTACCGAAAGAGGTGTAGGCAGCGGCCCTTCGCTATTGATTTTTGTGAACATTGTTGCCACCTTGCCTCGTGCCCTGGGTCAAACCATTAGTTTGGCCCGTGCTGACAGCAGCAGCATTGGCGGCATTCTGCTCCTAACGGCTATTTTCCTGGCGACCATTGTCGGCATTGTGTTTGTCCAGGAGGGGAGCCGCAAGATCCCAATTGTCTACGCCAAACGTCAGGTGGGCAACAAGCTGTTCCGTGAGCAGAAAAGCTACCTGCCGCTGCGTCTGAACCAGGGGGGCGTGATGCCGATCATCTTTGCCTACTCAGTGATGTCTTTACCGCTGGCCTTGGCCCAGTACACCCAGAACCTGACTTTGGTGCAGGTGGCCAACTTCCTAGCACCCACCTCTTGGTTTTACATCCCCTTCTATTTTGTCCTGATTCTCTTCTTCAGTTATTTCTACGCTTCTTTGATTATTAACCCTGTCGATCTTTCCCAAAACCTGAAAAAAATGGGGGCCAGCATTCCGGGGGTACGGCCTGGTAAGGCGACGGCAGAGTACATCGAAGGGATCCTGAACCGACTGACTCTGTTGGGTGCAATTTTCCTGTGTGCTGTAGCTGTTATCCCCACTGCTGTAGAGCGGGCCACTGGCATCACTACCTTTCAAGGCTTGGGAGCTACTTCGCTGTTAATTTTGGTGGGGGTAGCCATTGAAACCTCCAAACAGATCCAGACCTATGTGATCTCGCAACGCTACGAAGGGATGGTGAAGCAGTAGTGCCACGGTTAATTTTTTTGGGCCCACCGGGGGCAGGTAAGGGGACTCAGGCGGAGCGGTTGGCGGCCATTTACCACATGCCTAAGATTTCTACAGGAGATCTGTTGCGGGCGGAAGTGAAAGCTCAAACCCCTCTTGGCTCCCAAGCCAAAGTGTATATGGATGCAGGAGAGCTGGTGCCGGATGCGGTGCTAGTGGGAATGGTGAGGGGGCAGTTGGAAAAGTCTCCTGAGCAGGGCTGGATCCTAGACGGTTTTCCCCGCACTTTGCTACAAGCAGAAGCTCTAGAGGATCTGCTCAAAGAGCTGGGTCAAGACTACGATCATGTCCTCAATCTGGATGTGCCGGATCATGTCTTGTTGGCGCGGCTGCGGGCGCGTGGACAGGAACAGGGGCGCAGCGACGATGTGGATGAAGCGGTGATTCTGAAGCGCCTAGAGGTGTATCGGCAGCAAACCGCTCCTTTGATTGATTTTTATAAACAGAAGGGCCGCTTGCACCGGGTAAACGGCGATCAACCTGTGGAATCGGTGCAGGAGCATCTTCAGGCACTGTTGCAAGGCCTCTCAGAGACACACAGGTCAGGGGGGAAAGCGTGATGATCAGAGCAGGAGTTGGAAATCCCTCCCAAGTGGGATCCCGGCGGCGGGGTATGCAACTGATTGAGATTAAGTCGCGGCGGGAAGTGGAGAAGATGCGCCAGGCGGGTCGTGTAGTGGCTCAGGTGTTGCAGGAGATCGCGGAGCGTCTAGAGCCGGGATGGACAACGGCTGATATCGATGCTTATGCGGAAAAGCGGGTGGCTCAGCTGAATGCTTTACCCAGCTTCAAGGGGTACTACGGGTTTCCGGCTTGTGTTTGTGTCAGTGTCAATCACGAAGTGGTACACGGGATCCCGAGTCGGCGCAAGTTGATCCAAGCAGGAGATGTGGTGAAGGTGGATTTTGGTGCCATTTTTGAGGGGTGGCATGCCGACTCCTGTATCACCATTGGGCTAGAGCCTTTGAGTGAGTCTGCCCAAGATTTAATCGATACTGCTGCCCAGGCGCTGCAAACAGGTATTAACCATGTCCGTCATGGTGTTTTGCTGCAGGATGTTTCAGGGGCCATTCAAGATTACATTGAAGGGCGGGGCTACTCGGTGGTGAAGCAATATGTCGGCCACGGTGTGGGGCGTAACCTGCACGAAGAGCCGCAATTTCCCAATTACCGCACCCCTGATCTGCCCAACCCGAAACTGCGCGCCGGCATGACAGTAGCGATTGAACCGATGGTCAATGTGGGTGGGGAAGCAACCCGGGTGCTAGCGGATCAATGGACTGTGGTGACCGTAGATGGCTCTTGGTCGGCCCAGTTTGAGCATACGGTTTTGATCACCGAGTCTGGGGCGGAAATCTTAACCGACCGCACCCCTTTCCAATCCTAAGCAATCTCCGGTAGAAGCTAGGATGGAGATGTTGAGGATCCTTACAAGTATCCTCACAGGGCTGCTGTGGCTGAAAGCCACCGCTATGTTGTTTGTGTTGTTTTTAGGAGGGTTCATTGTCTAAAGAAGATGCGATTGAAATGGAAGGAGTGGTCACAGAATCCCTCCCCAATGCGATGTTCCGGGTGGATTTGGACAACGGGTTTAATGTGCTTGCCCACATCTCTGGGAAAATTCGCCGCAACTACATCAAGATTCTGCCTGGGGATCGGGTTAAGGTGGAGCTCAGCCCCTACGACCTGAACAAAGGCCGTATTACTTACCGCCTCAAGAAAAAGTGAGTTCGCCATCTTTGCCTAGATTCTCTGTCTAGGGCTGTCTCCTATGAAAGAGCTGAGCCAAGTTCTAAGAACCGGCCTCTGGGCCACTGCTGTGGGCGTGGGTGCCTTGGCCATTCTCAATGCCTGGATCTCGGCCCAAACTCAACCTCTAGCCAGCGTGCTGCCCGGAGAGGAGAAGGTCTACTTTTGGCGGGGCCATCGCCTGTTTTACAAGGTTATCGGATCCGGTGAGCCGCTGCTGCTGCTTCACGGCATTGGAGCAGGATCCTCTAGCTACGAGTTTCGTGCCATTATGGCAGAACTGGGCCAGCACTATCAGGTTTATGCTCTGGATTTGTTGGGTTGGGGGAACTCCGAGCGTCCCGATTTGGAATACACCGGTAACCTCTATGCCCAGATGATTCAGGATTTTGTTGGGCAGGTGATCGGGCGACCTACCCACGCTATTGCTAATTCTCTGTCGGCCGGGTTTGTCCTGCGCTCAGCGCGGCTACAACCCCATCACTGGCAAAAGCTGCTGCTGATTGCCCCTTTAGGAGACAACAGTTTGGTGCCTGAGAGTATTGGGATCCCTTTGGCTCAGGTTGTCTACGCATTACTCAGCTTGCCAGTAGTGGGATTGGCTCTTTACAACGGCATTACCGCCCCTTGGAATGTGCGCCTATTTACGGAACAAAGTTTATTCTCCCCCGGCTACACCCTCGATGCGGCGGTGGTGGATTATTATTATCAGGCTGCTCACCAAGCAGGTGCCCAATTTGCCCCCCGCTCTTTTCTCACCGGCAAGCTGAATTTAGCCATAGAAGAAGACTTTCAGGTGGTCTCTAAGCGCATGGCCGTGGTGTGGGGGGAACGCAACCGCCTCACAAGCCCAGAACAGACGGAGCGCTACCGTCTCCTGCGCCCAGATGTACCGATTTACCGCCTGCCAGGAGCAGCTTTTCCTCATATTGAAGCAGCAGAGGCATTTTTGTCGGTGGCTTTGAGCTTTTTGTCGGAAACCGATCCTGCCCTATTGGGATAGAGGACCCCTAGCCTGGACTCAGCTTGGATGTGAGCGCATCCCTTGCTAAGGTGGGGGCGGATTTGGACGGCTTCTGTTACAAATGTTGGAGTTTTTCCTCCTAGGGTCAATGGGGATGATATCGACTCCTGACGAAAGGCTTTTGGATGGGATCCTCACCCTTGAGGAAACTTCCGAGTCTCTCCCCTCCCGCTTTACCGGGGAATTTCTCAGTCAAGTGGCTGCTTTTGTAACCCATCTCAGTTTGCAGGGGGTGCAAAGGTTGGTGCAGCTGGTGGGTGCTGACCCGGACGGGATCCCTTCAGGGGTGAAGAGTCTGGTGGCCACAGGGGTATTGATAGCGCTGATCGCCGGCTTGGTGGTGATGGTACGCCGCTTTATTCGTCGTGAGCTGCAACCGCAACGGCGCCACCGCGTACGGCCATTTCTCACCCGCACCTTGTTAACCAGTCTGATTCGTCCACTCAGCTTGCAAATATGGATCTATGGGGGCTTCTTGGCGATTGCTCCTTTGCTCAGTTATCTGCAGCACCATCACAGCATCTCAGGGCGGCAGATGTTTAGGCTGCTGCACTACCTGATTGTCGGGTCTTCGGTGGCAAGTGGGGTGTGGTTTACGTTGCTGGTGCTGGAGCAGGTGCGGAATCGGGCCAAAGCAGTAGCCCGTAAGGCTAAACAGGACTCCTTTCTGTGCGCAATTTGGATCCCGACGACGGCCCGTTGTCTGGAGGTGGTTACGCCGTTGTTGGCGGTGCTGGTGTTTTTTCAATTGGTGCCTGTGCCTGCTGCCTTTCAAGAGACCACTGCAGCTTTGTCATGGGTAGTCAGTATTCTTAGCCTAGCTTGGGTGGCGGCCCAGTTTTTCCTCAATTTGGACGATATTATTTTGCGCAAGTTCGATATTTCTGCTGCCGACAACCTGAGGGCACGCGCCATCTATACCTAGGTACATGTGATTCAGCGCATTGGTCTGTTTTTGTTGGGGTTATTCACTATTGCTGCTGTACTGTTGTTTTTCCCTCCTGTGCGGCAGTTCGGACAGGCGCTTATTGCCTCAGCCGGTGTAGCCGGGATCATCATCGGGTTTGCCATGCAAAAAGCCCTGGGGAACCTATTGGCCGGGATCCAAATTGCCTTTACCCAACCGATTCGGCTGGATGATGTGGTGATTGTGGAAAACGAATGGGGTTGGGTTGAAGAGATTACTCTCACCTATGTGGTGATCAAACTCTGGGATTGGCGGCGCTTGGTGCTGCCGATTAGCTATTTTATCGAACGGCCTTTCCAAAACTGGACACGCACCTCGGCTTCCATCATCGGCAGCATCTTTATGGATGTTGATTACACCATTCCGGTGGAGGTGTTGCGGCAAAAGTTTGCTGAGATTGTGCGGAATCATCCCCTCTGGGATGGGCGAGTCTACTGTCTGCAGGTCACGGAACTGAAGGAGCGAACCGTCGAGTTGCGGGTTCTGCTCAGTGCGATGGATTCTCCGAAAGCGTGGGATCTGCGCTGTGATGTGCGGGAACAGATGCTGAAGTTTATGCAAACCCATTACCCCGAATGTCTACCTCAGATCCGCATTAAAACCGGCAATGTCAGGTTTCCTTCCCAAAAATTGGGGGAACAGCAACGTCAGCTTTTGGAGCTTTCTTAATGACTTGCTTTCTTAATGACTTGTGATTACTTTTATCGCTGAACCGGGCAGGGGATCCAGGATCAATGCTCACCCTCACAGGCGCTAATGCTCACCCACTCGCTTGAGCCATCCTGCCAGTGCTCCTTTTTCCAAATGGGGGCATTCTGCTTCAGGGTGATGCTTTTTGGTGCGCCTGCTTGATAAGCAGTGAAGCCAGGGTGATCTGAAAGGAGGTTTGCGAAGCAGACATTGGCAAGAGAAATGAACAAGGCTGTCATGACCTAGACCCAAAAAGGGATCCCCACAACAATGCTATTGCTTCCGACCATTCCAAGGTGGCCCCGTAGGTGTCGCCTGTGTGCCCCCCCAGCTGACGGTGGATCCAATAGCCTACCCCAGCTGCTCCTGTCGCTACCCCCATCGTCCAGAGCCATGCAAATGTCCCGTCTAGGATCCCTGTCCAGACCAATCCAACTGTTAAGCTCAGAAGCAGAACCGTACCCGGCCAGAGAGCCGCAGGAAAGGGGGTGGACTCTTTTAAGAAGCGCCCGGATCCCTGCTGGCGCAGATAGGGGTAGAGGGCAATGGCCAGCAACTGACCCCAGCGACCCCAAGCCGGTACCAACAGCAACAGCGGCCAACTTGACAAAGGGATGAGAGCAGCAAATTTCAGCAGCAGCAGCAGCACCAGGGCCATCACCCCATAGGCGCCTGTGTGGCTATCTTGCATTACCTCCAGGCGACGACGGGATCCCTTTGCCCCTGTTTCTATATCGCTTTCAGGACAGGCGTCTTTGTGGATATTGATGGCCAGGCCATCGGCAGTATCGGCTACCCCATCCAAATGTAAGCCCCCCGTCAGCAGCACCCACACAGCCAAGAGCAAAGCAGCACGTACCGGATCTGGAAAAGCCTGCAGTAGCCTTCCCATTAGACAGAGGATCCCGCCGATGACCAACCCCACCGCCGGCAACCAGGCAGCAATGCCCGTAAATTCTAGGTTTTCCGACCTTCCCAAGGGCAAGGTGGTGTAAAAAGTTAGGGCTGCCCAGAAGCCCCGCAATCGCTCCATCCTCTTTTTGGGTTGCAAAGGGATTCAGCCTCTCCAGAAGACGCTGGCGTGAACGGGATCCCTTGGCCGAGGGAAGCAGGCTTTGGCCTTGGCCCTAGGGATCCTCATCGCGAATGGTGCGCTCCACTACAATGGTTAGCCTAGCAACCAAAGCGCCAATCGCCCCCACAGCTGCCAAGACAGGGAACAGGGTTGCTCCCAAAACCCCTGCTGCTACACCCACCCCGAGGGGAATTTCAATCAGGGTGTGACCTTCGGCATCTTTGATGAGAATACGGCGAACATTGGCCTCTTCGATCAGCTCCCGGATTTTGGCTAGCAAATCATCTCCGCTGATCTTAAACTCCTCTACATCTTACTCGATCGGAGCCGGGGGTATTGGCTTATCCTAGTTGGGGGTACCGGGATCCGGATTTTCATTGGGGTTCATGCTGAAGAGCCTCCATTGCGTTGGGTCAGCGATAAGCACTTTATCCATCCTAGAAGGTTTGGTCTGCAGCGAGCAGCTCAAGCAATTGATCTCAATACATGACATGTGGACGGAGAGCAGGGTGGAGATCCCCTTGAATTGGCTGCTTCCTGAGCTAGGGTGAACCGTTCGACTCAGGGTGTTGTGTGGGTGCTTTCAGATGTCGTCAGCTTTTTAAGCTGAGTTAGGTGATCCTAGCAGGATAGTGCAGGATAGGTTGGGGATCCAGCTTAGGCACTCGCAAAGGACAGGCTTCCCAAGGGCCAACGGTTTTGGTGATTAGGGCCAGGCTAGCTGCTGCGAAAACTCTAGCCCAAGCAGGATACAGCCTTCAAGTGCTGGAAGCATATGAAAAAATTAGGAGGGATCCCTGCAACCTCAGCAACCTGAAGCGGAGAAAGCGGGTAGAACTTTCCTCAATTTTGGTCAGGTTTCTGGGCATTGTGGAAGAGAGGAAGAGGGGTTAACCTAGCAGAGTAGCCGGTTTCAGCCTTGGCTAACTTTTGCATTTAACTAACTTTGCGTGTGTGGTCTGGGTGGAGTGATTAATGAGTCATCGACATCATCAGTCTTGGTTGACCTGGATAGTGAGCTTTGTGCTGGGAGCACTCCTGATGCTGCTACCTGTGATTACGGCAGGGTGCGGCAGCAGCAGTCGTTCTGTAACAGTTCCTCCTTCCTCTCCGGGCGAGACTTTTGTTAACCAGTCTGTCCCGGCAGGGGTAACCCGTCTACCCACTTCTAGCATCGTCGGGTTCCAAGTTGGGGATCGCATTCGCATTGATCCGGGGGGTACTCGTCAGGAAGATAACCAGATTTCTGGGTTTGGCTCCATGCTCCTGGTAAGACCAACTCAATTTCCCCATTCAGCCGGCGAACGGGTCATCCGCATTGTAGCGACTCCAACCCCCAGTCCTTCTCCGACGCCTAGTCCATCGCCAACCCCCAGTCCTTCTCCGACGCCTAGTCCATCGCCAACCCCCAGTCCTTCTCCGACGCCTAGCCCATCGCCATCCCCCAGTCCTTCTCCGACGCCTAGTCCATCGCCATCCCCTAGTCCTTCTCCGACGCCTAGTCCATCGCCATCCCCTAGTCCATCACCGAGCCCCTTTCCTAGTCCGTCTCCCACTGGGTTTCCCAGCCCTGCTCCTTAACTAACCCTTGGGCTTGGATAGGTGTTCCAGGACCATCGCCAGCTTCTCGTACTCAGCCAGGTGGTTATAAACTTGGGCAGAGATGCGCAGCCAAAGTTGTCCTGCAAAAGGGATAACCGGTACTTCAACGTGGTGAGTTGTCCAGAGATAATCGTGAAGCAGGCGGGCGCGCCGGTCCAGAGGTTGGTCTGGTATCCACTCCTGCCAGAACGCTGGTAGAGGCAAAGTCGCCATATAGCCCAGCATCTTCTCCGGAGCAGGTGGGATCCCCTGAAAACGATCCAGCAGCAGCTGCCGCGCTTGCAGCAGTAGGCTGTGGTTGTACCGACGTATGGACTCTATCCCCAACTCCTCCATAAACTGCAGGGCTGCGGAAATGGCCAACCAAGAACTGGGATCCCGGGTGCCCACCCAATCGAACTCGGCTAGAAATCCTTGACCAAAACCATGGGAGATCACCGTCGGGTGGGTATAAGGCTGTTGATGGGGAGCTACCCACAAAAAAGCACAGCCTTTCGGAGCAAACATCCACTTGTGGGCATTGCCAACGTACCAATCGGCCCCCAGGCTCTCCAACTCCAAAGGAAGGATCCCTGGCGCATGTGCACCATCCACCAAAACAGGGATCCCGCGCTCCCGACAGAGGCTGATCAGCTCAGGCAATGGGTAGATCAGGGCTGTGGGTGAGGTGATGTGGTCCAAAACCGCCAAACGAGTTTGTGGAGTGAGAATTGCCGCGAAGGCTGTGACAATCTGCTCTGGCCCCTCAATCGGAAAAGGGATCTGCGCTTCAACCGCAAGGGATCCCGAGCGGGCAGAGACAAACTGTATCGCCTGACGCACTGCTCCATAGCCCTGATTGGTACAGGCAATCTCATCCCCAGGCTGAAATGGCAAGGAGCGCAAGACCGCATTGACTCCAGCAGTAGCATTTTCTACAAACACCAAATTTTCCGGCTTGGCTCCGACAAAGGCGGCCAACTCGGCAGCAGCAGCTCGCAGAGCCTGGGGGAGCTCCTCGCCCATAAACCGCACCGGCTGAGCTTCCAGACGTTCTCTCCACTGAGTTTGGACAGCCAGTACCGACTTGGGGGTAGCCCCAAAGGAGCCATGGTTCAAAAAAATGGCCTCTGGCTCCAGCCCCCAAAGGGAGCGAATTGCCATCCCAAATTTATAGGGATCCCCATCAAGTCCAATAGCAGCAGAAAGAGGCATGGTTCACCCTCGCCAAGATGTATAGGTGACCTGGAATTAGAGAGGGATCCCTGACCGAAATGCCAGAATAGCCACCGTAGAGGTCGACGGTTCTCTAGGTGAATGGCTGCTCTTCTCTAGGTTGGAGTTCAAACTCAGGAGATGGCAATGAACGAACTGGAAATCACTCAGTGGCTAGAAAAGGCATTACGCAACCCACGACTTAAGCTGCAAGTGAAGGTGCAGACGCTTCAGGGTGGCCCGGCAGGAGCCTACGCCCTGATGGTTATGATTAACCGCCCTATTGATCTCAAGCTTAATTATGACAGCTTGACCACTTGGTTCCAAGCTACAGTTTCGGCTCAATATCCGCAGGTGAGAAGTTTGACCCTCTACAGTCGCCCCTTCGGCCAACATGCTGCTGACTGGAAAAGGCAGGTTAAGCTTCCCCAGGCCCCGAGCGTGGATCCCATGTCCACGCAGATTGCTACCGATGAGCCCTTGAACCTCAGCAGCTATTGCTTTATCGAGGATCCTCGCTTGCTGACCAGCGACTTACCCCAGCCGCCAGGTTTGCTTTCTCAGGCGATCCTGGCTTTCCATCGCCTCAGCGACGAGCAAAAGCGGGAGGTTTTGCCCCTGCTGCCTACCCTGTTTGAGAATCCTACTTCTGTCTCAACGGTGCTGCTCTCGGTGGAGGCAGCCCTGTGGATAGAACCTCTCAAAACCCTGAACCAGCAACAGCTGCGCCTGCTGAGCATCTGGTTAAGCCGCTACTGCTTCGACCCCAACACCACCCTGGCGGACCTGACATCTGGGCGGACCACAGGACAACTCAAACGCAGCAGCCGCAGCCCTCAGATGGGGATCCCTCTGACTCTGGCCAGTTTTGCCGGCAATCTAACCGTGGCCTCTGCAGTGACCGTGGGCTTGTTGTTTGGGATGGTGTTTGTCCTGTCGCTGGCAATTATGGTCGGCCTTGAGGGCAGCTTTTCCTTTGGCTATTTAATTTTTGCCATTTTGATTACCCTTGCTTTCAATGGGCTGATCTTCTTTTTGTCACCCTTTCTGATGGACTTAACCCAAAACTGGCTGTATCGCACCGAATGGGTCAGCTTGGCGGAGGTTAAACGCCGTAGCCCAGAAGCAGCTACAGTGATTGAGCAAGTCTGTCAAAAACAGAAGTTGAAACAACCGAAATTGGGATTGATCCGCGACCAAAACCCCACTGCCTTCACCTATGGTAGTCTGCCGAATACTGCTCGCATCGTCGTCAGTGAAGGGTTGTTCACCTACCTGGAGGATGAAGAAGTAGCGACTGTCTATGCCCATGAGTTGGGGCACGTCATCCACTGGGACTTTGCCATCATGACCCTGGCTGCAACCTTGGTGCAAATCACCTACTTAATCTACATCTATGCCCGTGATTCTCGTCCTAAGGATAACAAAGATACTAAAGGGATTCACAATCTAGCGTTTATCGCTTACATCTTTTATGTGGCGGGATCCTACCTATTGCTTTACCTGTCGCGGGTACGGGAGTACTTCGCCGACCATTTTGCAGCGGAAGTAACGGGAAATCCCAATGCTTTGGCGCGGGCCTTGGTCAAAATTGCCTATGGCATTGTGCAAGAAGGAGAACGGGAACAAGATGATGAGATCCGTCAGCGCAGTAGACGTTTGCTGGAAGGAACTCGTGCTTTGGGCATTTACGATGCTAAAGCGGCAACAACTGTTGGGACTGCCTATCGGGTAGCTGCGGATCCCGCTCAGGTGGGCAAGGTCTTTTTGTGGGATCTGTTTAACCCTTGGGCCGGGTGGATGGAACTGAACTCCACCCACCCCTTGACGGGCAAACGGGTGCGGGCCTTGAGTACCTATGCTGAGCAACTGGATCTGCCAACAGAATTTGATATGGCAGCCGTGGTGGCCCAGGGCAAACACCTGAATCGACAACAGCTCTACGGGGGCTTTCTGCTGGATCTGGTGTTGTTGAATGCAGTTTGGATAGGAGCGATTTTGGGAGTGCTGCTGGGGATCCCGGCCGCCATGGCAGGTCAGTTCAATACTCTTCTGGGTCTGATGATCTTGGGGGCCAGCGTTGGGCAGTTGTTGCAGACAGGGGTCATGTACCCTAGCCTCAATAATCCTCCGGTGTTGAATGTGTTGAAGGCGATGAGCAACCCCTATGCCAGCCCCTTGCGAGGTTTACCCATGCAATTGGAAGGCCGGATCATCGGGCGGGGCGATGCTGGCTATGCTTTTGGCTCCGATCTGAAGTTTCAGGATGAGTCTGGGATGATCTTCTTACGCTATGCCTCTCGATTTGGACCCTTGGGTAACTTCCTGTTCGGCGCCAATCAGGTGCAAAGGTTGATCGGTGAGCAGGGATCCGCAGTGGGTTGGTTCCGCCGTGGTGTGGTCCCCTGGGTGGATTTGGCTCGCTTCCAGAGCTATCGAGGCCAGGTTGTAACCAGCCACCCTCTCTTCTGGCAATGGGTGTTCAGTCTGATTGGGATAGGGGTTGCCATTGGATTGATGCTGCTGGGTTGAAGGCAGACCGGGTTGCCGTTAGTGCAGGCAACAGCATCTCAGCTGCCTGCTCCACCTCTGCATCTGGGGTGAACTTGCCCAGTCCTATCTGTAATGCCCCTCAATCCCAGCTTCAGGCAACTCTATTGCTTGTGAGAGGGAGCCTCCACCCCACTAGAGCAAGCGGCTCCCGTGGAAATCCCTAGCTGATGGCGTACCCTGGCAATCACCGCCCTACTGGGGATCCCTGGGATCAATACCCGCAGATTCTCTACCGACCCATGCTCTTGAGGCTGCTGATACAAGTCGCCAAGGTAAATCACAAGGGAGCTGACCGGAGGGATTCAACAAAAGCTCGGTGATCCGGGGTAGCAATCCCCTGTTGTAACGTTTGCAACACCGCAGCAAGCTCACCCGCCAGCAGGGCCGGGGCCGCTAACCAGAGACCCGGAAACTGCCGACTGCAGAGAACACCTTGAGCATCTGCAGGCAGAGGTTTGTATTCCCCAGCTTCTAGGTAGAACCAATCCACCTGCTGGCTGTAGGTACGCCAGACAATGTATTCCTGGACACCGTTACGAGAGTAGACCCGCAGCTTGTCATGCAAGTCGTGGGAAGCACTGCTGGCGGCAATTTCTGCTACGAGTTCGGGGGCACCTTCGATGTAGTCGTCTGGGCTAATCCAGGATTGCCCACCGCTTGTCCGCCGTAGAACAGCATCCGGTTGCACTTCATTGCTAGCATCCAGCCGTACGGTAGGGTTGTCATAAAGATCAACCCCCGGAGTTGCAACTTTGTATGTCCACAGCCATCCCACAATGTCTCCATGTGGGCCACCGTGGGCTGTTGCTCTCAAGGGAGATGCCACGTAAACAATCCCTTCGATAAGTTCAGCTTTTTTGAGATGGGGCATGGCCTCGTACCGCCGCTCAAACTCACTGCGGGTGAGGCGGTCGCCACTTTCCAGGGGAGGGAGCTTACCCCATCGTTCGGTCGTCATGGTGAGTAGTAGATGAAGGGTGAACTTCCAGACGCTGATCGTATCCTACCAAGGTGGTTTAGCTAATTGTTTGAGGTCAGCTTTGTCCTATTGAGTGAGGGTTTTCCAGAGTACAGGGTTCAGGGTAAGTTCTTCCATATGACGAATGAATTTACGCCGCTCAAACTTCTTAAAGACTGTTGAGAGCAAAATAGTGAGAGCAAAATAGATTCAATGTGGCGATCAGCCAACTCCTGATCCACACCTACTAGGCATAGCAAAAGTTTTCTGTTGTCTCGGAAATGTTGAATTCTGAGGAGAGTTAGGCACAAACTGTCAATGACAGGAAGGGCGATGCTAGCGCTGCACCATTGCGTATACTTCTTGATGACGCTGCTTGAGTTGCCTTTGGGGCATTGCACCACAATTATTCTTCTTCGGAAACTCAGAAGTTATCTGTTAACTCAGCATTACTTACGATGCACTACTGCTACAAAAGCTGGCTGCTCTGAGTCTCTCAGGTCGGGTTTGGTTTTACAACCCATCTAGAAAGAGACTCAAGTTAAGGTGATCTTGCCACCGGTCTGTCAGTTCCTCCAGAAGCGCTTCTCGCTGTTGAGCATAGTGGCCTTCTAGTTCTGGCAAGGGATCCCAGCCCTGTTGCTGCCTAAGATGGTTTAGCCATTGCCGTCGCCAAAGGTGGTTGTCGAAAAGGCCGTGCAGGTAGGTGCCCCAAATGCGCCCAGAGGGATCCCGCCAACCCAGGTTCTCCTGCTCAAACAAGGACAGGCAGCTGCGGGGATCCGCTTGGGTAAAGCCTTGATGGATTTCGTAGCCCTGGACGCTGGTAAGGGTAGGCCATCGGATGTGAGCCTGAACCTGTTGGGTCACTTTGGTGGGGGCAAGGGTGGTGGTCAGGGGGAGCAGCCCCAGAGCGGGATAGGTGCCGGTAACCCCTTCTCCTCCTTCTGGATCGGTAATCTGCTCCCCTAACATTTGCAGACCACCGCAGATGCCGACAATCTGCCCGGGATACTGCTGCAGCTGCTGGGCTAAACCTGTCTTTTCTAGGGCAAAAAGATCGGCAAGGGTGGTTTTGCTGCCGGGGAGAATCACTGCATGGGGGGATCCCAAGGCTTCGCCGGGGTTAACCCACCGCAAGCGCACACTGGGTTCTGCCAGCAAAGGGTCAAAATCAGAAAAATTGGCCATCCGCGGCAGTCGAATCACGGCTATCTCCAGCCGGGATCCCTGCCAGGTGTTGCGGTTGGATCCCTCCTGTCTATCCTCCAAAAGCTGCGGATAGCTCCCGCCAATCCCTAGGGAATCTTCCTGAGGCAGAGCCAATTCCAGCCAGGGTAAAACTCCCACCACAGGAATACCGGTGTAGCTTTCTAGCCAATCCAAGCCCGCTTGCAACAGTTCCCGCGAGCCGCGAAATTTGTTGAGGACAATGCCGCGGATCAAGGCTCGTTCTTCGGGTTCCAGCAACTGGAGGGTACCCACCACATGGGCCAAGGCCCCACCGCGATCAATGTCTGCCACCAACCAAGTGGGGGATCCCAGATGCCGTGCCACCCGCATGTTCACCAAATCCCGATGTTTTAAGTTCACCTCTGCCGGGCTACCAGCTCCTTCACAGATAATCCAGTCGTAGTGCCGTTGTAGGTGCGCTAGGGCTGCTGTGACCGCTTGCCAACCGGGCTCAAACCAGCGCTCGTAGTACTCTCCGGCTTTGTAGGTACCTACTGCTACTCCATTGAGGATGACTTGAGAAGTGAGGTTGCCTTGGGGCTTGAGGAGGATGGGGTTCATCTCTACCGCCGGCGGGATCCCGGCTGCCCAGGCCTGCAACGCTTGGGCATAGGCAATCTCCTTGCCATCGGCAGTCACGTAGGCATTGAGGGACATATTTTGAGCTTTGAAGGGGGTAACCCTTTTCCCGGCTCGTTTGAGAATGCGGCAGAGGGCTGTCACCAGCAGAGTTTTGCCCACATGGGAGGATGTTCCCACCACCATCCAAGATCGAGCCACCCGGGAGCCCTCACCGAATCTGTTTAAGCCTTAGAAAGGGAACCCAGCCAAGGAACCTGACCCCTCTGCCTGTTCCTCTTCTGCTTTATCTCTAGCATGGCCGAGCCCATCTTTACATCCCGGTTTTGTCTGGCCTGCCTATTGAGGAATTATCCCCAACAAGGACCGCAAACAAGCCCCCCTCCTCAAGGCTCACCGCCACCAATCCCGATGATGACTTCAAGTTCCCTAAAAAGGTTCCACTCAAGAAACCCAACCAGCGGAGGAGGAGATCCAGCTTGACCAAGTTTTGTATCAGAAATAACAAAATGCCGGTGTCGGCCTTTCTAGGATGAGTGAGCGTTTCTGGCCGTGTTCGGGTTGAAACGTGGGGATCAGTGGCTGGGATCCCGTGTAGGCTTACCCGAACCCACCCTAGTTCACCCTAATTCTCACTGCAAATCCAATAAGGAGAGAGTAATGGCATCCACGCCCCAAGAAGTGCTTCAGATGATCCAGGACAACAACGTCCAGATGGTAGATTTCAAGTTTGTGGATATCTTTGGCACCTGGCAGCACGTCTCCTTCCACACCTCGATGATCCAAGAATCCACCTTCAGCGAGGGGCTAGCCTTCGATGGATCCAGTATTCGGGGCTGGAAAGCGATCAATGAGTCTGACATGTTTATGGTGCCGGATCCCAAGACTGCTTGGATTGATCCTTTTCTGGAGGTGCCCACCCTTAGCCTTATCTGCAACATTATTGAGCCGCGCACCGGTCAGCCCTATTCCCGTTGCCCGCGCAGCTTGGCCGCTCGTGCAGTTGCCTATTTACAGTCGACAGGCATTGCCGACACGGCTTACTTTGGCCCAGAAGCAGAGTTCTTCATTTTTGAGGATGTTCGCTTCGATCAAACCCAAAACTCCGGCTATTACTTTGTGGATTCTATTGAAGGGCGTTGGAACTCGGGCCGAGAAGAAGCAGGGGGCAACCTGGGCTACAAACCTCGCTACAAAGAGGGTTACTTCCCTGTGCCGCCCACCGATGCGCACCAGAACATTCGCACCGAGATGTTGCTGACCATGGGCAAGTTGGGGGTGCCGATTGAGAAGCATCACCACGAGGTGGCTACTGGCGGACAAGGGGAGCTGGGTTACCGCTTTGCCGACTTGATTTCTGCTGCTGACTACATGATGGTCTACAAGTATGTGATCCGCAATGTGGCCCGTAAGCATGGCAAAACAGTTACTTTCATGCCTAAGCCCCTGTTTAACGACAACGGCACCGGCATGCACACCCACCAATCCCTTTGGAAGAATGGCCAGCCTCTCTTCTACAGTGAAGGCACCTATGCCAACCTAAGCGAAACGGCTCTCTACTATATCGGGGGTTTGCTCAAGCATGCCCCGGCAATTCTGGCTTTCACCAACCCCACCACCAACTCCTACAAGCGTTTGGTACCTGGGTTTGAGGCGCCGGTGAACCTAGCTTACTCTCAGGGTAACCGCTCTGCGTCCATTCGCATTCCGGTGACCGGTAGCAGCCCGAAAGCCAAGCGTCTGGAGTTCCGTTGTCCGGATGCCACCTGCAACCCTTACATTGCCTTCTCGGCGATGTTGATGGCTGGCCTGGATGGGATTAAGAACAAAATCCACCCCGGTGAGCCCCTGGACAAGGATATCTACGACCTAGAGCCGGAAGAGCTGGCCAAGATCCCTTCTACGCCTGGATCTTTGTTGGATGCTTTGGAAAACCTGCAAAAGGATCATGCCTTCCTGTTGGAGGGAGGAGTCTTTACCGAAGACTTGATTGAGACCTACATCGAGTACAAAATTGACAATGAAATTAACCCGATCAACTTGCGGCCTCATCCCTATGAGTTTGCCCTTTATTTTGATGCTTGATCGAGCCTTATTTCAGAGGTAATCTTCAGCACTAGTTCTGTAGCGCATCACTATCCACAAACAGGGTCCCTTCTCTGGGTTGTAGAGGGGATCCTTTTTTTGTTTACTTTTGGGTATTCTTAAGGGTAGGCAACTGAGTTTGGGGGCGGAGAGCAGCATATGCGTCTGGGAGCATTTATATCTCTGATGTTGATTGTGTTTGTTGTTTTGGTTGTTGCGCTGCTGGCCTATACTTCTTACCAGGAGAAGAAACGTCGCCAAGCTCTAGAGCAGTTGGCCTCACACCTGGGGATGCAATTTACGGCCAATGGCATCCAGCTCCCTAGTTTGGCAGAGGCAGGTTTTGAGCTGTTGCAGCGGGGCAGTGCACGTCGTTTTTACAATTGCTTAAGCAAACGATTGATCAATGGCACTGAAATTTCTGTATTTGATTACCAGTACACCACTGGCAGTGGACACAGGAGAAACACCCATCGTCTATCGGTTTTTGCTGCCTATCGAGAGGATTTGCACCTGCCTAGCTTTCGCCTACACCCTGAAAATACTTTTTTTCACGGCATTGCCAAGGCTTTTGGGATGAAAGATATCAACTTTGAAAGTCATCCTTATTTTTCTCGCAGCTACCTATTGCGAGGAGAAGATGAAGAGCAAGTTCGCCTGCGGTTTCACCCAGGGGTCTTGAGGTTTCTGGAAGAGCATCCCAACTGTGCTGCCGAGGGATGCGGATCCCATTTGATTTTCTGGCGTAGTGGCAAGCAGCTAGAACCCCAAGCTATTGCTAACTTTATCCGTTTAGGAGAGGAGTTGGTGCAGCGGCTCAGCCCCATTTGAAAGCCAATCGGCACCACCTGTTTAACTACTGGGCAGCAAGAGCAGCCAGCAGATCATCTGCCAAGAGCACTGCTGTGTAGACCATAGCTTGTCGCTGCTCAGGTTGGAGATCACCAAGGTTGGTTTGGGGGTTACTGACTATACCCTGTAACACGAGGCTGGCCACATATTCCCGCTTAGAGAGCCCTGGGCTGGAAATGGTCGGGTTATCCAGGGAGAACTTTTGATGGTGCTCAAATGGATAAGCATATTCAGGTGCTAAGGGCATTGCTCAACTCCGGGTTGGGACTTTTCCATTCTCTCATCTGGGGAATTCCTCAAAAGCGAGGGCTAAAAGTGAGCAAACGGGTTATCGTATCAAGGGGATCCCTGTGTGAGGGGAGAGTCCAGGCTGCTTTCCCTCGGCAACATGAGATATGCACCTAAGTAATTCATTTCGGCGTACCAAGATTGTCGCTACTATTGGCCCCTCCAGCCTAGATCCGGTGATTTTGCGGGAGATGATCCTGCAAGGGGCCACGACCCTTCGCCTCAATTTTTCCCATGGGGATCATGAGTTGCACCGCCGCAGCATTCGCCTGATCCGCCAAACCTCTATGGATTTGGGCATTCAAGTGGCCATTCTTCAGGATCTCCAGGGTCCTAAAATTCGCCTGGGTAAGTTTGCCGAAGGCTCGGTTACCCTCAAGGCTGGGGATCCCTTTGTGCTCACCAGCAAACCGATTGCTGGATCCCAGGAACGCAGTTGGGTTACCTATGACAAGCTGGCCCAGGAGGTACCGGAGGGGGCAACCATCCTCCTGGATGATGGCCGAGTGGAAATGCGGGTGGAAGCGGTGGATCCCGATGCAGGAGAACTCTTCTGTCGCACCATTGTTGGCGGGACTCTCTCCAACAACAAAGGGGTTAATTTCCCTGGGGTTCGCCTCAGCATCCGGGCGGTCACTCAGAAAGATAAAGAAGATCTCTACTTTGGCCTCAATCAAGGGGTGGACTGGGTAGCCCTCAGCTTTGTCCGGGATCCCTCTGATGTTTTGGAATTGCGCGAGCTGATGGCGGCAGTGGGCAAACGGGTGCCGATTATTGTCAAAATCGAGAAACATGAGGCGATTGAACAACTGCCTCAAATCTTGGCCCTCAGCGATGGGGTGATGGTAGCCCGTGGGGATCTGGGGGTGGAACTGCCTGCTGAAGAGGTGCCCATCTTACAGAAGCGGATGATTGCATTGGCCAACTGCCTGGGGATCCCGGTGATTACGGCCACCCAAATGCTAGACAGCATGGTCCATAGTCCCCGCCCTACCCGGGCCGAAATTTCGGATGTGGCCAATGCCATTTTGGATGGTACCGATGCCGTGATGCTCTCTAATGAGACGGCAGTGGGTAAATATCCGGTGGAAGCGGTTGCCACCATGGCCCGTATTGCCGTGCGCATGGAGCAGGATTACTTCGGCCCAACCTACACAGAGCGGCGCCAGCAAGTTCGCTCCCTCACCCTGCAGGAATTGGGTCAGCACAATGGCCATATTCCGGCTCGACAAAGCTTGATCCCTGACTCCATCAGTCGTGCGGTGGGGGAGATTGCCCGTGAGTTGGATGCTGTGGCGGTGATGACCTTAACCAAAACCGGAGCTACCGCCCGCAATGTTTCCAAGTTTCGTCCCCGCACCCCTATCCTGGCGATCACCCCGCATGTGGAAGTAGCGCGGCGGATGCAGCTGGTGTGGGGGGTGCGGCCTCTGTTGGTCATGGATTTTGCCACCACCCGCCAGACGTTTCAGGCAGCCATTAGCTTGGCTCAAGAGGAGGGCTTGCTCCACGATGGAGACTTGGTGGTGCTCAGTGCCGGCACCTTACCAGGTGTAGCCGGCTCTACGGATCTAATTAAGGTGGATGTAGTGAAATCAGTGGTGGCCCAAGGAAAAGGCTTTGGCAAAGGCACAGTTAGTGGCCCGGCTCGTATTATCAAATCCAGTCTCGATTCCAGTAAGGTTACTGCCGGTGATATTTTGGTTGCCCAGGCTACGGATGCCGGTTATGTGGAGGCGATCAAACAGGCAGCTGGGGTGATCACTGAAGAAGAAGGGGCTTCCTCCCATGCGGCGGTGATCGGCTCCCGCTTGGGGGTACCGGTGTTGGTAGGGGTAAAGGATGCTACTCGCTTAATCCGGGATGGAGCAATTGTTACTTTGAATGCAGAAAAAGGAGTGGTTACCTCTGGGGCAGATGGTCTTGGGTTCTAAGTGGCTGTTCTGGAAGAGAGTGGGGCTGGGATCAACTTCATCAAGCGCAATCTAACTCACCACCACCAGGGTTTGAGAGGGGTGCCGTCGGCAAAGATCACTCCCGCGATATGAGTGCCGCTGTGTTTCAACCCTTCAATCAGGGATCCTTGAAGGTTGGCCTGTTCTAGGTTGGCGCGGCTGATATCTGCCCGCCGCAGGTTGGCTCCTTGGAGGGTAACGTGGCGCAGTTCTGCGCCGGTGAGATCTGCCCCTTCTAAGTTAGCCTCTTGCAGATTGGCCCCCCGCAGATCCGCCCGTTGCAGATTGGCCCCCCGCAAATCCGCCCCTTGCAAGTTGGATCCCCTTAGATCTGCTCCCCTGAGGTTAGAGGCTCGCAACTGAATTTGACAGAGCTGCAGTCCTCGCAAATCTGCTTTGCTTAGATCTTGACCGGAGAAATCTTGCCCCTGCCCCCCCACGTTTTGTAAATGCCAAATGTGGCGCAGCCGTTCCTCCAGGAGGGTCTCTTCGGAGAGTTGGGCTCCCCTGAGGCTGGTGCCACTCACCTTGACTCCCCGCAGATCCGCTCCTCGCAGATCCGCCCCTTGCAGATCAGCTCCACTCAGCTTGGCCTGTTGCAAATCGGCCTTGCGAAAATCAGTTTGCTGCAGCTTGGCACCGTTGAAGTTACACCGGCGCAGCTGGGATCCCCTCAGATTGGCCTGCAGCAGATGAACGCCCCCCAGGCGGGCTTCCTGGAGATCAGCCTTTTCCAAATCTGCATAAGAAAAATCTCGTTCCCC
Source organism: uncultured cyanobacterium (assembly GCA_937944885.1). GTDB lineage: Bacteria > Cyanobacteriota > Cyanobacteriia > Thermostichales > Thermostichaceae > Thermostichus. The sequence goes on along the minus strand of CALFBB010000010.1, from coordinate 6,794 downwards.
CCGCCGGTAGGCCGCAATCACCCCCTGGGATCCCCCCACCGGGCGAAAGGGGCTGTAGGTGCGACAGGCAGCCTCAGCCTCAGCAGACTGCAACTGGGATAACAGCTGCCAAGCCGCCAAGCGCACCGCCCAAGAGCTATTGCCAGCCAAAGCCTCAATCAGATGGGTTAGACCCACCGAGCCGTAGTTGAGCAACCGAGGCAGGGCAGCCAGGCGCACGGCTTCCTCACCATAGGTCAGTTGCCGTTGTAGCCCTTCGATACCCCCCAGCACCAGAGCATGAGCAGGGGCTGCACCCGGTTGCCCCCCCAAAACCAGATCCCAAGGGCTGGGCCGGGATCCCTCGCTAACCTGAACAGCCGGCCGGGAGTTACCTGTCATGAGCGGATGCCGAGCTGCTCTAACCTATACCCAACGCCCGACCACAACACGGATAGTGCCATCTTCCAATTGCTCTTCCGCCTCGATGGTATAGCCCTGTTGTCGAGCCGAGCGCAGCAAACTCTTGTGGGCGTAGCGCTGCAGAATCGGTGCCAGAAAAGCCTGCTGATCGATCTGGGCTCCCCACAGATCCGCCACCAGCTCGTAGTGATCGCCGTTGCGCCGAAAGCCCAGGTCATAGCCATTTTTCTGGCGAATGACAAAGTCAGCTCGGGTGCGATTCCAGAGATAGCCGCGTAGGCTGGCATTCCGCTCCACCCGATAGCCCAACTCCTGCAGGGTTTCGGCAAGCAACTCCCCATCCTTAATCTGGACTTGAATCGTCGTGAAATGAGACATGGTTCAGCAGAGCTGCTCATCAAAACAGGTGCAGGATCCTCACTATAAAAGCCCTCTGGCCGCTAGCGCGAAAAATTTAAGGAGCGTCACAAAAACAGCTCAATCTGGGTTGGAAAGGCCTCAACGCTCCCGTGTCGAACCTTCCGGCTGCAGTTCAGGGCGACTTTCCGCCGGCAGGCTATTCGATCTATCGAGACACTCATCTCGGCCATTGTCCAGACTCAATAAGGGGCGTGTCCGGGATCCTTGCCAAGGATCCAAGACATCCCGAATCAGCACCTCCTGAATCCACACCTGCATAATCGCCGCCAAAGGCACGGCCAGAAACAGGCCCAGTACCCCAAAGAAAAAAGCAGACGTAATCTGGGCTACTAATGTCAGTGCCGGCAGGAGGGAGACCTGCCGCGACATCACAATCGGGGTGAAGACACTGCTCTCCAGCTGTTGGATCAAGATATACAAACCCAGGACAGCCAGGGATTTCCAGGGAGCATCCGTCAGGGCCACCAGCATCGGGGCCACTACACTCAGAGTTGGGCCGATATTGGGGATGAAATTAAACACCCCGGCCAGCACAGCATTGGCCAGGATGAGGGGTACCCCTAAAATCCACAACCCAATCCCACTCAGCAGCATCACCAAGGTGCTGGTGAGCATGATCCCCATCAACCAACCCCGCAGGGCCAACTCGCAGCGCTTGAGGATGTAGCGAATGCGAGGGCGATAAAAGGCAGGAAACACCGACACAAAGGCCTGCGTGTAAGCTTGCGGATCCACCAACAGCAAAATGGTGAGGATAATAACAAACAGCAGATTGATCAAAGTCGCGAAAAAGGCTGTGAAGGACTCCGAGAAAAAGTCTCGCACCTGGCGCACCAACTCTGTAGCTTGAGGTACCAAGCTATTGGCTAATTCTCTCAAGGTGGGCAGCTCAATATCGGTGGGTAAGGAAAGGATGAAGCTCTCCATCAGCTGCTGCGCCTGCAAGATCCCATCCGGCACCACATCGGTAAACAGTCGCCCCAGCTGATCCACCAGGGGGGGCACCACGATCAGCCCCACCATGATTGCCCCCACCAGCACGGTTAGACCGGTGATGGCAAGCGAGGGGCCACGGCGAAACCCATAGCGTTGCGGGATCTGGGCCAGAGTATCTAGTGCTACTGCCAATACAATGGCTGCGAATACCAACAGGACAATCTCTCGGATCTGCCAGAGCAGAACCAACAACCCCAGCAATGCCCCCAACCCCAACCACTGGGCGAATGTCACAGCTCAACCCAACTCCTCTGTTCGCCCTATCGTCGCATATTCGTGCCGAAAGGGGGGATGGCCTGCCCTAATCCCCGCGGTGTTCCTGCTCTAAGATGACTCTTGGCTGCAAGGATTTTGATCAGGCTCCCCTTTCCGATTTATGCGTGATCCCATTTGGTTAGAAGCAGCCTTGGCCCTAGCGGATCTGACGGAGGAAGCCCCTCTTCTTTCTGTGGGCGGAGTATCCGGTTATTTGCGCGCTTTGCTGAGCGGGGATCCCTACCTCGTGCGTCTGTGGGTGACGGGGGAGGTCTCCAGTTGCAACCGCAGCCGCAATGGGCATCTTTTCCTCACCCTGACGGATCCGGAAACCGGCGACGCTTTGAGTGGGGTGATCTGGCAGAACCAAGCGGCCAAGCTCAGCTTTTGGCCGGAAGTGGGGCAGCAGGTGATCGTGCTGGGGCAGGTAGGGATCTACAGCCGGAGCAGCACCTATCGCATGGTCATTTGGCAAGTCTTACCGGCGGGAGCAGGGCTGCTGGCGCTTCGCTTTCAACAGCTGAAAGACCGCCTCAGGGCTGAAGGGCTCTTCAACAATCAACGGCCCCTACCTGCTCACCCCCAGTGCATTGCCGTGGTCAGTTCCCCTCATGCCGCTGGCTGGGGAGATATTCAGCGCACCCTCAACCGTCGCTACCCAGGCTTACGGGTGCTGTTTTCCCCGGCCCAAGTGCAAGGGGAGGCTGCACCTGAATCGATTGTGCGGGCTATTCGACGGGTGGAACAGGATGGACGGGCGGAAGTGCTCTTGCTGGCGCGGGGCGGAGGAGCCAGTGAGGATCTGGCCTGTTTTAACGATGAGCGGGTGGTACGGGCCATTGCTGAGTGTCGGATCCCGGTGGTTACAGGCATCGGCCACCAGCGGGATGAAACCTTGGCAGATTGTGCGGCGGACTATGCGGCCCATACCCCAACTGCAGCTGCCGAGCAGATTGTGCCCGATTTAGAAGAGTTGTCTCGCCAGGTCTACCAGCTGCGGCAAACCCTAATCGACCGCGTGGAGCAAGCTCTGCGCAGCGCCCAGCAACACCTCAGCCACAGCCAGCAGCACCTGGCCCTTGTCCATCCAGAACGGCTGTTCAGGGTGGCCCAAGATCGCCTGATTCAACAGCGCCAACGCCTGATTCAATCCCTGCAGCATCATCTCCAGCAGCAGGAGCAAAGGCAGCAGGCTCTGCGGGAGCACCTGCAAGCCCTTGACCCAGAAGCTGTGCTCAGACGCGGCTACGCGCTGGTACGGGATGAACAGGGATCCCTAATCCGCACCCACCATCTGCCACCTCAGACCCGCTTGGTGATACAACTGGCCTCAGGACAGGTATGGGTAAAGGTCCAGGGGGAAGAGGGATGAAACAGCGTAAAAGTAAGGATCCCTGGCGTTACGAAGCAGCCATTGCCCAAGTGGAAACCTTGATCCAGGAGATTGAATCGGGGCAGCTGGATTTGGCGGAAGTGGTGGAGCGCTTTCAGCAAGCGGCTCAAACCCTGAAAACCTGCGAAGCCTTTTTACAGCAAAAGCGGCAACAGGTGGCGATCCTCATTGAGGAACTCGAGGAATCCAATGCATCGGAGCCTGCGGAAGCAGAGAAGCCAGAACCGTTTTAGGGATCCCTTCGCTCGCTCCTGCAGACAGGCCGATAGAATCCCTCTGTTGACCTGGGTTTTGCGCTTGGGGATCCCTTGTGCGTGCTTGTTCTGTCATGATTTTGTCTGTACCCTGGGAGACTGGCTGAACAATGCCCGCAAAGATCCTGGATGGCAAGGCCCTGGCGGCCCGCCTACAAGCTGAGATGGCAGAACAGGTGCAAGCCTGGACGGCTCAAGTGGGTCGTCCACCAGGATTGGCAGTGTTGCGGGTTGGAGAGGATCCCGCCAGTGCTGCTTATGTCCGGGGAAAGGAGCGGGCCTGCCAGCGGGTGGGCATGGTCTCTTTGGGTCAGCACTTCCCTGCCGACTCATCCCCTTCTCTGTTGCTGGACACCATCCACCGGCTGAATCAGGATGAGCGGGTGGACGGGATCCTAGTCCAGCTCCCCTTACCCTCCGGCTGGGATCCCATCCCGCCCCTTTTGACCATCGACCCTGACAAAGATGTGGATGGTCTGCACCCGCTGAACCTGGGGCGTTTGGTACGGGGGGAACCAGGCTTACAAAGTTGTACCCCGCTAGGCGTGATGCGCCTGTTACAAACAGAAGGGATCCCGCTTTCCGGCAAGCAAGCTGTTGTGGTGGGGCGGAGCATTCTGGTAGGCAAGCCCCTGAGCTTGATGCTCTTGGCTGCCGATGCCACCGTTACCGTAGCCCATTCGCGTACCCCGGATCTAGCAGAGGTAACCCGTCGTGCTGATCTTGTGGTCATGGCGGCGGGTAAACCCCATTTGCTCTCTGCCGACATGGTTAAACCGGGAGCCGTGGTTATCGATGTCGGCATCAACCGCACCCTCACCCCCTCAGGAGCCAGCCAATTGGTGGGGGATGTGTGTTACGAAGAGGTCAAGGAGGTAGCCTCTGCCATTACCCCTGTGCCCGGAGGTGTAGGACCGATGACAGTAACCATGTTGTTGCACAATACCCTTGAGAGTTACCGCCTGCGCAACCGCCACTAGGCTTTATCCTCCAGATTGGCCTGCTGAACACAAACAATATTGGGCAGGATCAGCCAGGACAGACCGGGGATCCCTCTTTTGAGGAGAGAAGGACTGAGGGTTAGGCAGAAGCTGTATGAGCAAATCTAAGCATTGAAACTCAAAAAGAGACAGAAACAATCCTTTAACCAGCAAGACTCTCAGAGGAAGACAAATAACAAATAAGATGAAAAGATATGCTTTTGCAACTACAGTAAATGCAACTCAAGTTTCAGGAGCTTTACCCACAAAGATTGAAGTACACTTAGGACTGTATTTAGGATCATCAAAGGGCGTTTTGATTGGGCTGCTATTCTAATCATCATTTCTTACAGTCGTGCCCTCAACGATCTGCACATCCTTGCCGAGGACATTTGCTAGAAACATGAGCTAGACTAAGAAATGTTGAACAAACGTATCGGATTGTCTCTATGGTGCTCTTTGGATTTGGCAAAAAAACCTCTATGCCTACAAAAGCTGAGGCCTTACCTGGACGGGCTGAGCCCATGCCGATTACCAACCGGCACTTTGTGAACGGCAATCCGCTGCAACCGCCCTTCCCAGAAGGGATGGAATGGGCCCTATTTGGCATGGGTTGCTTCTGGGGGGCAGAGCGCAAGTTTTGGCAGATACCCGGGGTATTCACCACTGCTGTGGGCTATGCCGGTGGATTTACTCCCAACCCCACCTATCGAGAAGTGTGTACCGGCCTCACAGGACACAATGAGGTGGTACGGGTGATTTATGACCCAGCGCAAGTGAGCTATCTGCAGCTGCTGAAGGTGTTTTGGGAAAACCATGATCCCACCCAAGGGATGCGCCAAGGTAACGATGTCGGCACCCAGTACCGTTCTGGCATCTATGTTTATTCTCAGGCCCAGCGGGAATGGGCAGAAAAAACTCGCGATATCTATCAAGAGGCCCTACGAGCACAGGGATACGGCAAAATCACCACAGAAATTCTGGATGCACCGGAGTTTTACTACGCCGAAGACTATCATCAGCAGTATTTGGCTAAAAATCCCGGTGGTTACTGTGGCTTAGGGGGAACTAAGGTCTGTTTGCCAGAGGTGCTGACCGAGTTGGTATAAGAGGAAGACCAAGGCTGACTCGGCTTCGGTTCAGGCCCAAGCCTAGCTGCAGGTTGGTTGGACGCAGGGTTTGACCGGGGTAGAGGCTGGGTTCCCCGGGGGGCAAATGCGGCCAGTTTCATTTCACCTTCATTTCACCGGTGATGGGGCTGAGGTGATTGGGGTTGAGAGGTTGAATCGCATCGGCCTCAGGTGGGGGCGTATTGGGCAAGGCTATGGTGCAGGAGAAAGCCGTAGGGGCTTCTCGGGAGTATCCTCATCATCGGGGAGCCCACGAGGCGCTGAGAACCGGTTGGCATGAATGCCTTGCTGTCGGTGCATTGGTGCTGCAAAATCAATGCAAAAAGTCCGGTGGGGTGCACCGTCCGCCCCTGGAGAGGTTCTAGCCAAGACTCTCTGAAGGGGGAGCCCCCTACTAGATGAAGCCGCTGTTTTGCAGCTGGCGCTCTGAGGCCTCCGGCCCGCTCACGCGAATGGGATGAGCGTCAAAAGAGGTGGTTCCCATGCCTGCTAACAATCTTTCTCTAGTGTTCCGGTGATGATTGCTGAGGAAGTAACAGAGGCAACATTAGGAAAATAGTTGACCTCCTCCCCCGCCCGAAGGGGGTTGGTTGCGCTTCTCGCTACGCCGCCGCTTGCGCAGCAGTTGGGCTTACACGCTTCAGGGCTGGGTCATTCCGCCCGCCCGCCTGAACATCAAGCTCAAGCAGGCAGCACAGCTCGCGCCAGTCCCGGATCTTCCTCGCAGCATTGGCATCGGCGTGCGCCCCGTATCCGCACCAACTGCAGACATAGGCATGTTTCTTTCCTGCCTTCAGCGCTCCCCAACGATGGCAGGCCTTGGGTGTATGCTGCGGACGCACCCCCTCCACTTTTACGCCGGCCGCCATTGCTTTGTACCGAACCAACCTCTCAAGCTGGTAGAACGGCCAATAGTCGCGGTTTTGCCCTGCATCGGATTGACTTTCCTTTCGCTGTCGAGACC